>DASWWX010000001.1:0-75022 GCA_036405815.1 Solimonas sp.
GCAGATGCGGATCGCGCATCCAGTCGTACTGGCCGGGCATCACGTTATGGCCGAGTTCCATGTTCTCCAGAATCTTGGCCAGCGTCAGCGCCATCGTGCCGCTGACCAGGCCCAGCCAGCCCCAGGGCGTGAACAACAGGCCGATCGCGCCGGCCGCCAGCAGCACACGGCCCGATAGCGCACTCCATCGGACTGCCTTGACCACATTGCGCACGTAGCGCGCATCGGCCGCACCCAGATCCGCGACGACACGCGTGCGCAAGGCATCCAGCTCCGCGCCGAAACGATCCAGTTCTTCAGGGTTCAGGGGACGGCTGCGAG
This sequence comes from Solimonas sp., assembly GCA_036405815.1. Classification (GTDB taxonomy): domain Bacteria; phylum Pseudomonadota; class Gammaproteobacteria; order Nevskiales; family Nevskiaceae; genus Solimonas. Next base: position 322 of record DASWWX010000001.1, read on the forward strand.
TGGCAGGATTCATGAAAGATCGAGCGTCAAAGTATCGAAAAGAAAAGTCACAGCTCCAGCACCAGATCGCTGCGCGCCACGCTGACACAGAGACGCAGCGCCTGCTCAGGCTCTGCATGCAGATGGCCACTGTCGAGATGCTGCGAAATGCCGGCACGCTTCTCGCAGACGCAGGTCTTGCAGATGCCGATACGACAGCCGTACGCCGGACGCAGGCCCTGCGCCTCCAACGCGCCGAGCAGCGGCACCCCCGCCGGCACTTCCAGACGACGACCACTGCGACGCAGTTCCACCTGGATCGGTGCCGCCGAGGCATCGGCCTGAAGCGCCGGCGGCGTGAACGCCTCGGCGTGGAAGTGCCGCGCCTGTAGCGCAATCAACTCACGAGCACGGGCGACGAATCCGCCCGGCCCGCAGGCGTAAACCGTGCGCTGCGCCAGGTCCGGCACCTTGCGTGCGAGCAAAGCCCGGTCGATGCGGCCGGCCGCTTCATCCGGCTTCTGCGGCGCCTCGCGCGTCAGCAGGAACCGCACGCGCAGACGCGGCTCGCGGGCCGCCAGCGTGCGCAGCTCGCGAACAAAGCAAAGCTCGTCCTGCTGCCGCGCCCAGTACAGCAGCACGACGTCGCTGGGCATGCCCCGCGCCATCAGATCGCGCAGCTGACTCATCAACGGCGTGATGCCGCTGCCCGCGGCCAGCAGCAGCAGCTTCTCCGGCACCAGATCCGGCAGGCAGAAGTCGCCGTAGGCCGCGCCCAGCTCCAGAACGTCGCCGACGCGCGCACGCTGACACAGCAAGCTGCTCATGCGGCCGCCGGGAATATGCTTCACGGTCAGGCTCAGCAAACGCCCATGGCGCGCGATCGCGGTCGGACTGTAACTGCGGGTCACGCGCATGCCGTCGATCTCGGCGCTGACGTCGAGATGCTGCCCCGGCTGCAGACCGCGGAAGTTGCCGTTGGGCTTCAGCACCAGCGTTACCGCATCGCGCGACTCGGCGCGAATCTCGACGATACGCGCCAGCGTGCGCGACCAGCTCAGCGTGCGATTCAAACGCTGGGCCCAGAAGTCGAAGGTCGGTGGCGAGACCAAGGGCGCGATCCAGCGGCGCCAGCTGCGCAGGCGTGAAGCTGGCGCAGCGGTCGCCCCGGCCAAGGCCACGGAGGAAAGTGAGGGTCTGGAGTTCGACACGGACCGGATTATTGCGGGGCGCTGCACAAATGTCTATACACCTGTATATTAATACGACAGGCCGGTTGCACGGCTATGACAGAAACCCGGCTTCCATGCTCGTGACCGCCCCTGCCGCCGCCCGCCGTACCGCGCCCGCCGCCGTCCCGGGCCGCAAGGCGGTGATCTCTCGCGAAGACCTGATCGCCGCCGCGTTGAAGTTGCTGGGCCCGCATCGCAGCGTCTCCACGTTGAGCCTGCGCGAGGTCGCTCGGGAAGCCGGCATCGCCCCCAACAGCTTCTATCGGCATTTTCGCGATATGGATGAGCTGGCGGTCGCTCTGATCGACCAGGCCGGACGCTCGCTGCGTAAGATCATCGGCGAAGCCCGTCATCGCGCCACCACCGAGCGCAGCGTCGTGCGCAGCTCGGTGGAAACCTTCATGGAGCAGCTGTCGGCGGACGAAAAACTGCTGCACATCCTGCTGCGAGAGGGCAGCGTCGGATCGGATGCATTCAAGCGGGCGGTCGAACGCGAGCTGCAGTTCTTCGAGGACGAACTGCGCGAGGACCTGGTTCGCCTGGCCGAAGCGCACGGCACCGGCATCTACGAAGCCGCGCTGGTCTCCAAGGCCATCACGCGCCTGATCTTCGCAATGGGGGCCACCGCAATGGATATGCCGCCCGAACGCCACAGCGACATCGCCGAGCAGATGATCGTGATGCTGCGCATGATCATCGTTGGCACCCAGACCATGGCCGAGCAAGGCGGCCACCGCGACGAGCGGCTGTAGGCGCCGCAAGGCGTCATGGGGCGCCAACCGCCGGCGCACCACCCATCGAGGGCTTCTTCACGGCGAGTCACGCTGACAACGCCGCCAACGGACATGGGTACAGAACCAAACGCGCGGGCATAAAAAAACCGCGGCAGAGCCGCGGTTTTTTGACTGCCGGTCAGGCTTAGAGCGGGCGAATCTGCGTCGCCTGCATGCCCTTCGGGCCGCGGACGGCCTTGTACTCGACCTTCTGACCTTCGGCGAGGGTCTTGAAACCCGAGCCCTGGATTTCCTTGAAGTGCGCGAAGAGGTCTTCGCCACCTTCCGACGGGGTGATGAAGCCGAAACCCTTGGCGTCGTTGAACCACTTAACGGTGCCGATCGAAGCGTTGCTCATGGATACATTCCTTGAAAATTAACAGTGAAAACGGGCACTGAAAGCCCGCAGGTTGCAAGCGATCAAGGAAGGGAACCTGGGATTCTTGCGTCGGATCACGACGACTGAACTGCCATGCTGACTACTTCTTGAAACGACTGCGGATAACACACTACCGCTTTCATTCAGGTTTGTCGACTATCCTCCGATCAGCGCGCCACTACAGCGCCCGACCGGATACCCACGCCAGGAGCCTCCCGTGATCCGCTTCTATTCCAGTGCCGCTGCCGACATTCCCATGCTCGACGACCACGCCCGCGAACTGCTGCAACTCGCCGGCCGCCTGCCCGACGGGCCCCGCGGCGCGATCGCGCCCGACGAGATTGCAGCTGCCCTAACGACGCTGCGCACCGCCGTGGCGGCAGCCCCGGTCCCGCCGGTCGATGAAGAGCGCGAGCGCGAAACCGGCGAGATCCCGGTCGGCCTGCGACAACGGGCGTTCCCACTGATCACAATGCTGGAACGGGCCGCCGCGAGGGACAAACCGGTGCTCTGGGAAGTGCTGTAGCCCCGTCACCACGAACTGTCAGTTCAGTCGCGGTTCTGATGCCGGCGGTCAGGATGCTTCCTCCTCCTTCCGCCACACCCATGTTCGACCACCTTAAGGACAGCTGGCAGGCACTGCGCGGCTCCACGCCCGGCGAGCGCTTTCAGCGCTACCACGCCCAGCGGCAGGGCCGCCGACTGCACGCGGCCGCACGCATCGCGCAGCTCACCCTGGGTGCCCTCATCGTGCTGATCGGCATTGTGCTGCTGCCCGCCCCCGGCCCCGGAACGCTGGTGGTGCTGGCCGGCGCCTGCATTCTGGCCCGCGAGTCGGCGACCGTCGCTCGTGCCCTGGATCGCCTTGAAGTCAAAGCCCGTCAAATCTGGCCGCAGTTGCAACGACGCCTTGCGCGCGCACCTAAGCCCCGCATCTAAGCAACGGCCAGTCCCGGCAACCTGCGGGGCGCCGATTCATCTCACCCTTTGAGCTGGTCGCCGAAGTAGGCGCGCAACTTTTCGACCTTGGGCAGCGCCACGGACGCGATGTACGGCTGATCCGGGTGCAGCGCCGCGTAATTCTGGTGGTAAGCCTCGGCCTCGAAGAAGGCCGCCAGCGGTTCCAGGCGCGTGGCCAGCGGCTGAGGGTATACCTCTGCCTCGTCGATCTGCCGGATGTAATCCTCGGCGATCTGCCTCTGTTCGTCGTTCGCGTAGAAAATCGCGGAGCGGTACTGCGTACCGATATCGTTGCCCTGCCGATTCACATGCGTGGGATCGTGGGCCACCGAGAAGAAAATACGCAGCAGCCCCCCGAACGTGAGGCGCGAGGCATCGTAGGTGATCTGGATCACCTCGGCGTGTTCCGTGCGGCCGGTGCAGACTGTCTTGTAATCGGCCGTTTCCCGGGTCCCGCCCGAATAGCCGCTCACCACCGCAAGCACGCCGTCCAGTTCCCGGTACACCGCCTCGACGCACCAGAAACATCCGCCAGCCAGTACGGCCAGCGCTGGTTGCGGCGACGACGCACGAGCGGCGTCACGCCGAGGCAGCGGGAAATCTCGCGGACTGATCTTCAGACTGGAACCGAACATCGGCATGCTCCTAAACGGACGGACGATTTCGCGCAGCACCACCAACGACGCGAAAGCGGATCGCCATCATGCCAAAGCCGCCCCGACTGTGTGCCGCGTTTACTGCGGGCAAGAAAAAGGCGGGGCCAGCCCGCCTCAAGCGCAACCTCATGTTGTTCTTGCCGTTAGTCCTTGACCTTGATGAGGGCCTTGTTGGCTTCGTAGATGGAGTCGCCGATACCCGGCACCTTTCTCAGGTCCTCCGGAGATTTGAAGCCACCATTCTCCGTTCTGTACTTGATGATGGCTTCCGCTTTTGCCGGCCCTACGCCTTCGAGCTTGTCGAGCGTTTTCTTGTCAGCCGTATTGATGTTGATACCCGCAGCCCATACGGCGGCCGAGAACAGCATCGCCATGATGCTCAGCATGATCGCCTTCATGATCACTCTCCTCGCTTCAGGCCGCCACGCGGCGGCCTGAGTGAGGTTAGTCAGATCCACCGCTTCGCATAACTGTCCGTTCGGACAGGGTCGGCACGATCAACGCGGCGCGGCGTCGGTGCCGAATTCATCCAGCAAGGGGCCAAGCCACGGCTCGTAGCGTCGCCACCGAGCGAGGGAGCTGCGATACATCGGCTGACGCACCTGCCAGCGGCTGGGCGTCTGAACAGAGCGCTCACTCTTGTGAAAATGCAGGCAACGCTCGTCCCACTCAAGCCCCATGAATTCGATCAGGGCGCGCGTTTGCGACTCCTGCTCACCAACCATGGCCTCATAGGCGACGGTGTGGATGCGACCCGGCAAGCGGTCGATCCAGGCACTCATCAGACGATCCTGCTGACGATGGTAAAGCGCAAGGTGTCCCAGATCGGTCGCGTATTTCTGGCTTGGCGCAAAGTTTTCGGAGTAGATCGACGTGCAAACATCCCTCGGGTCGCGCCGGCACCAAACGAAGCGCGCCTGCGGGAAGAGGATTGCCGCCAACCCGACGTTGAAAAAGTTCAAAGGCGCCTTGTCGATCAGGCGCAAAGCCGGTCGGCGCGAGCGAAACGCCAGTGCTCGTAAGTACTGTGCCGCGGCGTCCCGCAGCATCTCGCCACCTTGAATGTCCGCGCATCGCGGCCAAGCGCTGGCGTTGCCGTGCTTTCTGCAGAAAGCCTCGCTGACGATCGGCAGATCCGGAAGCTCTCCCAAGCCCTCGGCGTCGGGGTGCGCCGAGATAATCTGTTCGACCAGCGTGGTACCGCTGCGGGGCATACCCACCACAAAAACCGGGCGCGCATCGGGCGATCCGTACTCGGCCAGCCGCCGCATCTCCACGGCGGGAAATGCGGCAAGCGTATCCTCGACTTGACGCAGAAGCAGCGTCGGATCCAGACGCCCCGCCTCCTCGCGTCGCGCTTCATTCGCAGTCCGCCATGCGCGAAATGCTGCGTCGTACTGCTGCTTGGCCTGATACACCTTCCCAAGCCCGTAACCGATCAGCGCCTTCGCCGGCGCACGCGCGGCGGTATCGGACAACATCGCCTCGGCCGCCGCTAGCAGCGACGGCTCCGCTTCGCCCGCCAGCAATTCCAGCAAACTGCCGATCGCGGCGCCGCGATTCCGATCCAAAGTCAGCGCATGGCGATAAGCAGCCAACGCCCCCGCGCGATCCCCATCGTTCTCCAGCGCCTGGGCCAATCCAATATGCAATTCAGCGTCCTGGGGCGACTGACGCAGCCCCCTACGCAACATCGGCAGACCGTAGGACGGCAACGCCGAAATCGACAGGAACTGCCACCACGCCTGATAGAGGGCCGGACTTGAACGCTCGCCAGCACCTTCAGCGCGCTCGAAAGCGGCCAACGCTGCAGGGTAGTCGCCACGATCCCGATAAAGACGGGCCATTTCATTGGTCGCCGAGGGGTGGCCGGGCATCAGCTGCAGACACCGATCGAGCGCCTCTTGGGCTTTGTCGAGATCGCCGCGCAGCTTCATCAGAAAGCCACGCTGATACCAGGCGTGCGCATGCTGGGGGGCGACAGCGAGGACCTCCTCCAGCGCCAACAGCGCCTCGTCATCCTGACCCTGCTCGATCAGCATACAGGCGAGGTCGTAACGCGCACTGACGCGCGCGGGATGGGCCTCAATCAACCGCCTGAGCAACTGCGCGGCTTGCGCCTTCTCCCCTCGCTGGAACGCGATGACGGACAAGCCATGCAGGGCATCCGGCTGCGCGGGCCTGACCGCCAGAACCTGGCCGAACAGCGTCTCGGCCTCCGAGAGGCGAGAGGATCGCAAGTGTTGCACTGCCAACTCGATCGCGGATTCGATATTGCCCATGGACGGCTTGCCATCAATCACTTGCTCAACGACACGATAAGTGCACGAGGCCCAATGAAAAAGGGGGCTTTCGCCCCCTTTCTCGTGACCACTGCAGCGTTGAACTTCAGAACGTCTGCTTGATCGACAGGTACGGCACGCGACCAAACGGATCGTACAGCGTGTTGTCGTAGTACGGATTGTCGAGGCCGGCGAAGTTGGTCGACGGGCCGCGATCGAACAGATTGCGAACACCGAACGACAGCTCCGACTTGAACGGCGTGTACCAGACAGCCTGGATGTCGTGCGTGGTGAAGGAAGCCACGTGACCAACCTGCTCTTCCTTGCCCGTGCCGTCCGGCTGCGTCAACGCCGACGTGCTGGCAATGTGGTTGATGTTGTAGTTCACCGCGAACTGACCCATACGCAGCGTGTTGATCAGCGTTGCGCGGTACTCGGGGACACCCGGATCGTTGACCTGATCCTGACCCGGCTTGTTCTCGCTATCGACGTACTCGAGCACGTAACCCACCTGCAACTGCGACCGCAGCTGGCCGAAGCCCAGGTTGAAGTTGGTGTTGATGTTGAGATCCAAGCCGCTGGTCTCGATCGTCGCAACGTTGGCCGGACCCGTGGTGATGCGCAGGATGCGACCCGGCACGCCGTTTTGCGCCGGCACGCGTTCGACCGAGGTTCCCGGCGGCAGCGACTCACCATCGGCCTCGCGGCGGATCAGCTCCTGGAACGTCACGAACTGGACCGCGTTGTCGAGCTGGATGTTGTAGTAGTCGAGGGAGATGTCGAACTGCGAGTTCGGCGCCCAGACCACGCCCAGGCTGTACTGATCGGACTCCTCCGCCTCAAGGTCCGGATTCGAACCCTGGAAACCACCCAACAGATCGCCGTTGGCGTCGACGCCGGTGTTGACCTGCGTCTGCACGCAATCCGCATCGGCGATCGGCGGCGTCTGCGCGCGGCACTGCGTGAAGTCACGAATGCGCGGGGCAGAGTTGGCCAGTACGCCGTACAGATCGCTCAGCGTCGGCGCGCGGAAGCCCGTGCCGTAGGAGGCACGTGCCGTCACCGTATCGGTCGGCTGATAGCGCAGCGACACCTTGCCGGTCTCGGCGCTGCCGAAGTCCGAGTAATCGTCGTAGCGAGCCGCAACCGTCAGTTCGAGGTTGTCCAGCACCGGCACCAAACCTTCGATGTAAGCCGCGTTGGCCGAGCGAGCGCCCTGCGCCGAGCTGCCGGCGCTGCCGCCGACGATGCCGGCCACCGACGCCGCGTCATAGATGTCGGCGAACTTGTCGCGGCGGCTTTCGAGGCCGACCACGACTTGCACCGCACCGGCCGGCAGCACCAACGGCTGGAACTGAGCGTTCGCGTAGGCTTCCTGATACTTGTAGGTACCTTCGCGACCGATCGTCAGCTTCATGCGATCCAGGGTCGCCTGACTGTTCTGCGTCAGATCGTACGGGTTGTACGTGCCGTCGGACAGGAACTGACGGGCGGTGCTGCGGTTGGTGTAGTTGCGGCCGATCTCGGAAGCATCGTAGCGGCTCTGACGCACGCCGACTTCGACCGGCACACCCATCACGTCAATATTCGCGCCGAACAGCACGCTGAAAACATTGTTCGTATTGAAGTTATTTCGCGGACCCAGCTGCTCGAAGCGATGCAGCAGGATGGCGTCTTCAGCCAGCGGGTTGGCGGCCGCGCCCTGCGCGAGTCCGACAGCATCCGCAACCGGAGCGAAACGACCGGCCGTCTCCACTCGCGAGTAGCTTGCCTGATAGAACACCGACACGCCGTCCACCACCTCTTGATCGCCGTTCACGAACAGCGACGTGTTGCGGAGATCCGTCAGATCCCAAGCCACGTCGGCGAACGGGAAGATACAGGCCGTACCGCCCGCAATATCGAAGTTGTAAACGCGATCCGGCGCGCAGCTCGGCGCGGCGTAGTAGGTGTAGGTCGAATAACCGTACAGCGTGTTGCCGACCTCGTTGGCACCACGAATCGTCGAGAAGTTCACGCCGTCGCCGGGGAAGAAGCTCGAGTACTCGCGATCGGCCAGCGCGATGTGCTTGCGATCCGACCAGGAGAGGCCGAACAGGATGCGGCCCTTGTCGGTGGACTTGCCGCCGACCAGGCTGGCGCTGGCTTCATCACCGCCCTCACGGGTGGGACGGCCGATCGACGCCGAGAGGATCGTGTCGGACAGGTCCTTGCGCAGGATGATGTTGACGACACCGCCAATGGCATCGGAACCGTACACGGCGGACGCGCCGTCCTGCAGAATTTCAATACGCTCGACCGCCGCCAGCGGGATCGTGTTCAAGTCAACGCCCGCAGCGCCGGACACCGGCGAGGGCGGCACGCGACGACCGTCGATCAGCACCAGCGTGCGCTCGGAACCCAGGCCGCGAAGGCTGACCTGCGCCTGGCTGGAGAAGCTGTCGCCGGATTGGCTCTGGTAAGAACCGAACGAGTTGAACGTCGTGGCACGGATGACCTCGGCCGCAGACGTCAGGCCCGAGGCCTCGATCTGCGTGCGGGTGATCGTTGCAACAGGCAGCGCGCCTTCGACCTGAGCACGCTTCAGACGTGAGCCCGTGACCTCGATCGTGTCGAGCTTGGCGGGTTCGTTGCCGGCGGCGGCAGGCGCCTCTTCCTGCGCCCAGACAGCACCGCTAGCGAAGATGCTGGCGGCTGCAGCGACAATTGCAGTGCGACGGAAAGCGCTGTTATGACCCTTGCGCTTTGATTGGGTTCTCATCATTTCACTCCCTTGAAGAAGTCGGACCATCCGACACACCGCGAGCGGCGTTGTCCCTCGGATGAATAGCGTATGAACAACCGACCCGAGCCTATGCGCCGACTGAGAACAGCGTCAAGAAAATGCAATCGAACTGGGTGAAACTCCCCAACTTTTTTGTGCAGTGCGTCAGAAATTCTGGCGGTTTCACTGGGGAATTCGTAGGAAATCGACTGACAAAGCGTAAACGCGAGGCGTTCTCAGCTTTGCGGCGCGCTAATTGTGCAAGTGCACAATTTTCTGGGTTCGATGACCCGCTGAGTGGCGCAGATGACGTGAAACGGCGGGGCGCAGTCCACGCGCGTTTGAAGCGGTGGTGCCGGCTGCAGGGATCGAACCCGCGACCCCCTGATTACAAATCAGGTGCTCTACCAACTGAGCTAAGCCGGCGCGGGCGCGATTGTAGCCCAGCGCACTGGCACACTACGCGCCCGTTATCCGTCGCAAGTCATGAGTGAGATCGAGCTTCACCGCAAACTTCTTGGCGATCACCCACGCAACGCCGCGTTCCGCACGGCGTTGCAGCGCGCGATCGTGCCGGGCCGCAGCAGCGTGCTCGACATCGGCGCGGGCACCGGCTTCCTGAGTTTTCTCGCTCGACAACTCGGCGCCGCCCATTGCACCTTGATCGAATACAGCGACGCGCTCGACCTGGCCGAGCAGCTCGCGCGGCGCAACCGCATCGACGGCCTGAGCTTCGTGCGCGCGCACTCCAGCGAATTCCGGCGCGTGCTGAAGGTGGATGTGGTCGTCACCGAAACGCTGGGCAATTTCGCGCTCGAGGAAGGCTTTCTGGAAACCGCGATCGACGCACGCCGTTTCCTCAAGCCGGACAGCGTGCTGATCCCCGGTCAGCTGAGACAGCACGTTGCACCCGTGCTCGACGCACGCCTGCAGCGCGAAATCGACGTCTGGCCCGGCGTCGGCTTCGATCTGGACCTGACGCCGGCACGCACGATCTCGCTCAACAACATGTACGTGCGCACCGTTCATGCGGCGGACCTGGGGGGCGACGCCTCGCGAGCACAGTGCTGGGACGATCTTGATCTACGCCCCAGCGCGAAGGCGCCAGCGAGCCGGCGCAGCAAGACGCTGCACTGGCCGGCGCGATCGCTGGGCCCGAGCGTGCACGGCTTTGCGTTGTGGTGGGATGCGGAACTGCTGGACGGCATCACCATCACCACCTCGCCGTTCGCGCCGCCCACGCACTGGGAGCAGATCTATCTGCCGCTGCTGCAGCCGATAGCGCTCCAGGCCGACGATACGCTGGAGCTGACCGTCACCTGCGACACGCGCCCGGAGGTCGGGGTGCGGCTGCAATGGCGCACGCGGCTGCTCCGTGGCGGCAAGCCCCATCAAGAACAATCGCAGGACAGCCTGCGCGGTCGCCTGTAGAAAAGTCAGGACGTGCTGACGACGTCTGGCTGCGTCATGCGCTCCAGGCGCGTGAGATAGATCAACGCCTGCTCGCGGTTGTCGCCGCACATCTCGATGCGCGGCTGCAGCGTGCCACACACCACCGGCCGACGCGGATCGCCGAACAAGTCACAACGCTGATCATCGGTCAGGTGCAGGCAGCGCACACCGGCGGGCTTGCCCTGCGGCATCCGCGGCAGCGGCGAGGAAATTGACGGCGCGATGCAGCAGGCACCGCATCCGGCGCGACAAGGAAGACTCATGCCGGGCGCTCCGCACCCATACCCGGGCCTTTGTCCCTGCGGCCATCCAGACCGGCGAACAGATGCTTTAGCATGGCGCCGCCCCCGATAGTCCCGATGTCATGAACCGCATTCTGCAAGATCTGGTCAGCCTGCTCGACCTCGAAGCGCTCGAGGTGAATCTGTTCCGCGGGCAATCACGCGATCTCGGCGGCAAAAGCGTCTTCGGTGGGCAGGTCATCGGCCAGGCTCTGGTTGCCGCCAGCCGAACCGTGGATGGCCTGATCGCACACTCCCTGCATGCCTACTTCTTGAGACCGGGCGATATGTCGCTGCCCATCGTCTACGAGGTGGAGCAACTGCGCGACGGCAACAGCTTCTCCGCACGCCGCGTGCAGGCGATTCAGCACGGCAAGCCGATCCTGGCGATGATTGCCAGCTTCCAGAAACCCGAGGCCGGCCTGGATCATCAAAGCACGATGCCGGACGTACCGCCGCCGGAGAAGCTGGAGAATTCGCGCGACCTGCACGATCGCTGGACCGACGCGATTCCCGATCTGCCGGAGCGCATCTACCACTCGCTGATGCGCGAGCTGGCGATCGAGTTCAAGCCGGTCGATCCCTGGAATCCGCTCAAGCCGGAGATCCAGCCACCGCGTCAGGCGCTGTGGTTCCGCGCCGCCGGCAAGCTGCCGAGCGACGATCCCATGCTGCATCGCTGCGTACTCGCCTACGCCTCGGACTTCAATCTGCTCTCCACTGCGATGCGGCCGCACGGCAAGTCCTGGTTCGCCGACAACATGGCAGTTGCCAGCATCGATCATGCGCTGTGGTTCCATCGCGATCTGCGCATCGACGACTGGCTGCTGTACAGCATGGACTCACCGACCGCGCAGGGCGCGCGCGGCTTCTCACGCGGCCAGATTTTCGACCGCAAGGGCCGTCTCGTCGCCAGCGTCGCGCAGGAGAACCTGATGCGCGAGTTCGAAGCCCCCAGGAACTGAGCCCCACTTGTCCACGACCGTCCGATCATGAAACGCCTGCTCCAACTGTTCGTCGTCCTCGCCTTGCTGGCCGGTGCCTATCTGGCGCTTGATCGCCTCGTCCCCGAGCCGATGGCGGCCGGCGTCCTCAAACTGCAGCGCGGCCTCGCAGGCATGGAGCAGAAGGCGGTCTCGATCCCCGGATTCGATATCGCCTATATCGAGACCGGCGAGACCGGCGAGCCGCTGGTCCTGGTGCACGGTATCGGCGCCGACAAGGACAACTTCACGCCGGTGGCCGGCCTGATCAAGGGCCTGGGTCATACGATTGCGCTGGATCTGCCCGGCTTCGGCGAGAGCAGCAAGCCGGCCGACGGCGACTACAGCATTCCGGCGCAGGTCGAACATCTGCGTGCCTTCCTCGACGAGCTGGGCATCGAGTCGGCGCACCTGGGCGGCAGTTCGATGGGCGGCATGATCGTCGCGAGCTTCGCCGCCAAATACCCGCAACGCGTGAAGAGCCTGTGGCTGCTGGCGCCGGCCGGCGTCGCCACCGCGCCGGAAGCCAAGGTTCGCACGGCCTTCAAGGAAAACGGCGAACTGCTGCTGTTCGCGGAGAAGCCGGAGGATTTCGACCGTATCCTGGCCACGGTCTTCGTCGAGCGCCCACCCCTGCCGTGGAGCGTGCGTCACAAGCTCGCGATGCGCGCGGCGGAAAACTATCCGCTGCACAAGAAGATCTTCGAGCAGATCACCGACAACTACGAAGCCTGGGCGCTGGAGCCGCAGGTCAAGGGCCTGCAGACGCCGGCACTGATCGTCTGGGGCGATCAGGACCTCGCGCTCGACGTGGGCGGAGGCACGATCCTGAAGAATCTGATGCCGAATGCCGAACTGATCGTGATGCCGGGCATGGGCCACCTGCCGATGCTGGAAAATCCGTTCCGCACGGCCAAGGACTACCGCGCGTTCCGCGAGAAGCTCGCCTCAGCCAACCCGTAACACCGCGCGCCCCTGCGGGCGCCGCGGCTCCGACGCAATGATTTCCGCCGCCAACCTGACGCTCCGACGCGGCGCCCGTACGCTGCTGGAGGGCGTATCGTTCACGATCCACCCGGGCTGGCGCGTCGGCGTCGTTGGCCGCAACGGCACCGGCAAGTCGACGCTGTTCGCGCTGATCGTCGGCGAGCTGACCGCTGACAGCGGCGAGATGCAGGTCACGAAGAACCTCGCGATCGCCACCGTCGCGCAGGAAACACCGGCGCTGACCACCGCCGCGATCGAGTTCGTGCTCGACGGCGACGAGGAACTGCGCGCGCTCGAAGCCCAGCTGGAAAAGGCCGAAGCCGCGCACGACGTCGCACGCATCGCGCGCCTCCACGACCGTCTGGCCGCGATCGGCGGCTACGCCGCGCGGGCGCGCGCCGGACGACTACTGCACGGTCTCGGCTTTTCGGCGGAAGAGCAGATCAAGGCAGTCGCCGACTTCTCCGGCGGCTGGCGCATGCGCCTGAACCTGGCGCGCGCGCTGATGTGCCGCTCCGATCTGCTGCTGCTCGACGAACCGACCAACCACCTCGACCTGGACGCGGTGATCTGGCTGCAGGACTACCTGCAGACCTATGCCGGCACGCTGCTGCTGATCTCGCACGACCGCGAGTTCCTCGACGCGGTCACCGCGCACACGCTGCACCTGGAACAGCAGAAGGCGACGCTGTACGGCGGCAACTACTCGACCTTCGAGCGCACGCGTGCCGAACGACTGGCCCTGCAAGCGGCGAACTACGCACAGCAGCAGCGCCAGATCGCGCACCTGCAATCGTTCATCACGCGCTTCAAGGCCAAGGCCACCAAGGCAAGACAGGCGCAGTCGCGCGTCAAGCAGCTGGAGCGCATGGAGCTGATCGCACCGGCGCACCTGGATTCGGAGTTCAGCTTCGAGTTCCGCGAGCCGGAACGGCTCGGCACGCCGCTGCTGCGCTTCGACAACCTGCGCGCCGGCTACCCGGACCGCACCGTGCTGTCCGGCATCAACTTCTCGCTGGAGCCGGGCGACCGCATCGGCCTGCTCGGCCCCAACGGCGCCGGCAAGTCCACGCTGGTGCGCACGCTGGCCGGCGAACTGCCGGCACTCGGCGGCCGCGAGATGCGCGACCCGTATCTGAAGGTCGGCTACTTTGCGCAACATCAGGTCGACCAGCTCGATCTCCATGCGTCGCCGATCCTGCACCTGAAGCGCCTCGATCCGCCGGCCACGGAACAGTCGCTGCGTGACTTCCTCGGCGGCTTCAACTTCCGCGGCGACCGCGCCTACGAAGCCGTGGGCCCGTTCTCGGGTGGCGAGAAGGCGCGGCTCGCGCTAGCCATCGTGGTCTATCAACGCCCGAGCCTGCTGCTGCTCGACGAGCCGACCAACCACCTCGACCTCGACATGCGCCACGCGCTGGAAACGGCGCTGCAGCTGTTCGACGGCGCCGTGGTGCTGGTCTCGCACGACCGCCATCTGGTGGACTCGTGCTGCGACGGACTCTGGCGCGTGTCCGACGGCCGCTGCGAACCCTTCGACGGCGACCTCGACGACTACGCGCGCTGGCTGATCCGCCGCGACGGCGACAGCCCCGCGCCGTCGAAGTCTTCCGCGTCACCGTCATCGAAGGACCAGCGCCGCAGCGCCGCCGACCAGCGCGCGCTGGAGAAGCCGCTGCGCGATCAGATGAAGAAGCTCGACACGCGCATGGGCAAGCTGCAGAACCAGCTCGTGGCGCTGGAGGCCGCGCTGGCCGACGAGACGCTCTACGCCGGCAACCGCCAGGCCGAACTCACGCGAAAGCTGCAGGAGCAGGCCGAGCTGCGCAAGGAACTCGCCGGCGTCGAGGAGGAGTGGATGGCCGCGGCCGAGCAGCTCGAAACGCTGCAGGCCAGCGCTGCCTGATCAGGCGGCCTGCACCGTCTTGGCGGCCGGCGCATCGGCTGCCGGCCGTTCCCAGTCCGGCGGCGCCCACAGATGCTTCACGCGCTGCCACAGCGGGCCGGGACGCATCACGTCGCGCCACATGTCGAGGAACTCGTGCATGTTCAAGGTCCACAGGTTGTTGGACTTCACCTGCTTCGGGATGCCGTAGTCGACACACTCGTCCTCCTCGACATAGGTGCCGAACCAGCGGTCGAAGATGATCAGCACGCCGCCGTAGTTCTTGTCGATGTACTGCGGATTGCGGCCATGGTGCACGCGGTGGTTGCTCGGCGTGTCGAACACGTACTCGTACCAGCGCGGCAGCCGGCCCACCGCCTCGGTGTGCACGAAGTACTGATAGGCCAGGTCGCAGGCATAGAGGAAGAACACCACGCCCGGCGGCACGCCGAGGAACACCAGCGGCATGAAGAACAGCCACCAGCCGGTGATCGCGTACAGCGCGCTCTGGCGCAGCGCCGTGGTGAAGTTCATGTGCTCGCCGGAGTGGTGCACGACGTGCGCGCTCCAGAACCAGCGGATGCGGTGACTGCCGCGGTGGAACCAGTAGTAGCAGAACTCGACGCCGACGAAGATCGGCAGGATGGTCCAGGCATTGACCGGGATGTCGAACAGCCGGTGCTCGTAGATCCACGCGATGATCGCGGCGCTGACCAGGAAGTGCACGACGCCCTCGGCGACCTGGTACACCGCGGCCAGGCCGATGTTGGAACGCACGTCCACCCAGCGGAACGCGCGCAGGCGGCCGTTGCCCTTGAGGTAGCGGTACTCGATCGCGAACGCCAGCAGGAAGATCGGCGCCATGCCGGTCAGCAGCACCTGCTTCCAGTCCACGTGCGGCCCGCCCAGCAAGGTGCGCACGGTTTCGGCGAACTGATCGACCATCGGACTCCTCCGCGGATTTCTTATGGTGCGCATCTTGGGCACACTGCGCCCGGGCTTCTTGACGGCACACGCCAGATTCGATGACCGGTCGCGCCAGGGTCAACACCGTATCCAACGCCTACCTGCGGGGTCTGCTGGACCACGTGCAGGCGCGCGGGCTGGAACCGGCGCGGCTGCTGGCCGGCACCGGCCTCTCGCTGGACGACCGCGACGGCCGCGTCACGGAAGGCCAGGCCGCGGACCTGTTCGACCGCGCCGCCGCGCTGCTGGACGATCCCGCGCTGGGCCTGCACGCCGGCGAGGGCATCCGCCCCGGCCATTACGGCGCACTGGGCTACGTCGCGATGAACTGCACGACGCTGGCCGAGGCGCTGGACAGCCTGCGCCGCTACCAATCGCTGGTGATCGACCTCGGCGAGGTCGGCATGACGATGGAAGCGGACACGGCCGTGCTGAGCTGGCAGCCGGACACCGAGCGGCCCTATCGCCAGCTCGCGGAATTCAACCTCGCCGGCCTGCTGACCTTCACGCGCTGGATGGCCGGCCGCGACGCGCAACCGCGCTGGATCGAACTCGCCTACCCGGCGCCGCCCGACCTGCGCGAACACGCGCGCGTGTTCGGCTGCGAACTGCGCTTCGACCGGCCGCACTACCGGCTCGCCCTGCCCCAGGCCTGGCTGCGCGCGCCGCTGATCCAGCCCGATCCGGCGATGCGCGAACTGATGCAGCGGCTCGCCGATCAGCAACTGCGCGCGCTGCCGCGCGAAGGCGAGGACCTGCTCGCGAAGGCACGTGGCCTGATCGCGCGCCAATTGAAGCAGCCGCCGGTGGAACTCGACGGCATCGCCACACAGCTCGCGACCAGCCCGCGCAGCCTGCAGCGGCGCCTCGCCGAAGCGGGCCTGAGTTTCAGCCAGTTGATCGAACAGGTGCGGCGTGAACTCGCCGAACGCTACCTGCGCGACGCGACGATGGACCTCACCGACATCGCCTTCCTGCTGGGCTATTCCGAGCAGTCGGCATTCCAGCGCGCATTCAAGCGCTGGACCGGGGTCACGCCCGCACAGTACCGCCGCGACGCGGCGAACTAGGCGCCTGTTATCGCGCCGCGGCTTCTCGCTCGCGGAACGCGCTCGGCGCACAGCCCTCCCAGCGGCGGAACGCGCGCGTGAAGCTGGACGTGTCGGCGAAACCAAGCAAGTAGGCGATCTCGCCGACGCTGTGCCGGCCGCCGCGCAGATACGAGTGCGCGAGGTCCCGGCGGGTCTGCGTCAGCAGCGCCGTGTAGCTGCTGCCCTCCTCCGCGAGCTTGCGCTGCAGGCTGCGCGAGGACAGGTGCAGCGCCACGGCGACGGCCGCCTCGCTGGGCTCGCCGGACGGCAGTTGCTCGGTCAGCACCGCCCGCACGCGCGCGACCAGATTGTCGCGGTCGTGGCGTGCGAGATAGCGCAGCACGATCTCGTCGTTGTGTCGCGCCAGCTCCGGGTTGGCGCCTTCCAGGCGCTGTTCGAACAGCGCGCGCTCGAACACCAGCCGATTCTCGTCGGCGCCGAAGCACAGCGGTGCGCGAAACGCGCGCTCGAAGGCGGCGCGATTGCGAGGCGGCGGACGACACAGGGTGACGGACACCGGCGCCGCGTCGCGCCGATAAAGACCGCGACACAGTCGCAGTAGCAGGTACGCGAACGCGTCCAGTGCCTGCGGTGCGATCACGGCCCGCGCCGGATCGACGTGCAGGATCAGCGTGAGATGCGCCGTGTCTTCGTCAAGCTGCAAATCGGCAGCATCGGTGACGATGCGGAAATAGCGCAGCAGGCGCTCGAACGCCTCTTTCAGCGTGCTGCTCGCCGCCAGCGAATAGCCCAGCGCGTGAAACGTGGTCTGACTGACGTGACGCGCCACGGTCAGGCCGAAGGCGTCGTCGCCGGTCGCGCGCACCGCCAGTTCCCACAGCCGCGTCGTCGCGGCCACCGGGTAGCGTGCATTGGGATCGTCCAGGCCGACCGGATCGAGCCCGGCTTCGGCGAACAGACGTGCGCTATCGACCTCGGCGGCATCCAGCGCCTTGCGGATGGCCTTGGCCCAGCTGGTCAGCGCGGTCGCGGTCGTCGGAGTTGGCGGCATCGGTCAAACGCTTGGCGGGATCGGTCGGGTGCCGGACGGGCTGCGCGTCTACAGTGCGGCGCATCATCATTGGAATGGCAGGAGCATGCGGTGAGCCCAACCCCCGTGGCAAGCGCGACGATGACCGACGCGCAGAAAACCGAACGTATCAAGGCCGTCGTGCTGAAAGCCGGCGCCGACCTGCGGCAGCGTCATCCTTGGCTGCTGCACCAGAACGCGATCGGCATGGCGATCCTGCTGTTTTCGCTCGCCGGCATGGCCGGCACCGCCTGGCTGTACCTGGCCGGCCACATCGCGTGGTGGGTCTGCCTGCCGGTCGTTGCGATCTTCGCCTCGTTCACGCACGAGCTGGAGCACGACCTGATCCACTGGATGTACTTCCGCAAGCAGCCGGTGCTGCATCACCTGATGATGGCACTGGTCTGGCTCGCACGGCCGAGCACGATCAACCCGTGGATCCGCCGCATCCTGCACTTCCGCCATCACAAGTACTCGGGCACCGAGAAGGACGCCGAGGAGCGCGGCATCACCAATGGCCGTACCTGGGGCCTGTCGCGCCTGCTGATGCTGGGCGACGCGACGCTGGCGCTGCTGCTGCGCGTGCCGCAGGCCAAGGACCGCAAGCACCGCCTGCTGCTGCTGATCGGCGGACCGATCGCCTACTTCCCGCTGGGCTGGATCTGCTGGGGCCTGTGGTACGTGTTCCTCGGCTACCACGGCGCCAATGCGTTCGCGGCGCTGAGCGGCAGCGAGATCGCCTGGTCGGCCGCGACGCTGGCGCGCATGGAATGGATCAATCCGCTGATCGTCGTCTGGATCGGCCCCAACGTGCTGCGCAGCTTCTGCCTGCACTTCGTCAGCAGCAACATGCACTACTACGGCGACGTCGAGGACGACAACGTCATCCAGCAGACGCAGGTGCTGAACCCGTGGTGGATGACGCCGTTCCACCTGTTCTGCTTCAACTTCGGCTCCACGCACGCGATCCATCACTTCGTCGTGAAGGAGCCGTTCTACGTGCGCCAGTGGACTGCGAAGGAAGCGCACGCCGTGATGCGCGAGATGGGCGTGCGCTTCAACGACGTCGGCTCGTTCACGCGCTCCAACCGCTGGACGCTGAAGCCTGGCGACGCCGCGCAGGGCGTGCCTGTCGCCGGCTAAAGACCTTTGCCGCAACGCCCGCCCGGCCCTGGCGGCCGGGCGATGGCGCATTTCAGTGAACAGTCGTACACTTTCCGCATCCTGAAGCCTGGGGGTGTACGGCAAATGACGACGACGACAGCGGTGGCGGTACGGCCGGCCCGGGTCCATGACACCGAATGGCGCCGCTGGCGCGGCGCGCTGGATCTTTCCGGCCGCGCCTTCGACCAGTTGACGACGCGTGCCCACGAGTGGCACCGCGCGATTTCCGATGTCCCCTTTTCCGGCCTGCAGCGCGTCCCCGGCCTGCGCGAAGGCGCGGCGCCGACGCGGCTGGTCCACGACGGCATCACCGACGGCGTCTACACCGCCGTGCGTCTCAGCGGCGCGGCACTGTTCGGCGGCATCGTGCAGGTGATGAAAGCGGTGGAGCGCAGCGCGCTGGCGCCGCAGACGCTGGCGACGCGCAGCGTCAACGGCACGCGCCTGGTGTCCGCGATCAGCGGTCTGGTCGGCGACGACATGGCCACGCGCCGCAACCCGCTGACACCACGCCTGGGCTTCTACCGCGACAACGCGCGCCTGTCGCTGACGCAGGATGCGCTGGCCAGCGCATTCCCGCGGGCGAGTTCAAGACTCGTCGTGTTCGCGCACGGCCTGTGCTGCGACGAGCACGTCTGGTCGATGTACCGCGACCAGGCGCCGGCGGACGCACCGGATTACGCCACCAATTTTTCCGCGCGCGGCTATACGCCCTTGTTCCTGCGCTACAACAGCGGCCTGCACATCTCGCAGAACGGCCGCGGTTTCTCGCGCGCGCTGGAACGGCTCGTCGCCGCCTGGCCGGTGCCGGTCACCGAGATCGTGCTGGTCGGCCACAGCATGGGCGGCCTCGTCGCCCGCGCCGCCGCGCACAGCGGCGCCTTGCATGACGCACGGTGGGTGCGCCACGTCTCGCGCGTGTTCTGCATCGGCACGCCGCACCTGGGCGCGCCGCTGGAGCAGGTCGTCCACATCGGTGTCGAGAGGATGGAACGCTACGCGCTGACGCGTCCGCTCGCACGCATCCTCAAGCTGCGCTCCGCCGGCATCAAGGACCTGCGCCACGGCGCGACGCACGATCGCGACTGGCGCGGCCGCGACCTGCATGCGCTCGGCGACGCCACACGCGAACAGATCGGCCGCATCAAAGGCGCGCGCTATCATTTCATCGGCAGCACGCTGGGCAGCGCGCTCGACGACCGCCTCAGCCGCACGATCGGCGACGGCCTGGTGAACTTCCCCAGTTCGGTCGCACATGAACTCGCCGACGCCGACAGTGCGACGCTGACGCGCCTGCATCATGTGCGGCTGGTCAATCACCCGCAGGTGTGGGACTGGATCGAAAACCGGCTGCAGGCCGGCTGAGGATTCAGGCAGCGAGTGCGGCGTCGGCTGCTTGGTCAGCTGCGTCGCCGGCGAAGAACGCTTCGACCGCTGCACGCTGCTGCGCGGCGTCGGTGACGCGGTTAACGGAGGCCCAGAACGCCTCGCTGCCCGCATGATCCTGGCAGTACCACTGGATGTGCTTGCGCGCGACGCGCAAGCCCTTGCCCTCGCCATAGAACGCATACAGCGCGTCGAGGTGCTCCAGCAGCCAGTGACGGATCTCGAAACGAGTCGGCGCGGCCAGCGTCTCGCCGGTGGCCAGGAAGTGCGCGATCTCGCGGAACACCCACGGCCGACCCTGCGCAGCGCGGCCGACCATCACCGCGTCGGCGCCGGTGGCCTGCAGCACGGCCCGCGCCTTCTGCGGCGAATCGACGTCGCCATTGGCGATCACCGGGATGCGCACGGCCTGCTTGATCGCGGCAATGGTCTCGTATTCGGCCGCGCCTTCGTAATGTTCTTCACGCGTGCGGCCGTGCACCGCGAGCGCCTGGATGCCGCAGTCCTCGGCCAGGCGGGCAATGACGGTACCGTTGCGCGTCGCACGGGTGTAGCCGGTGCGGATCTTCAGCGTTACCGGCACGTCCACCGCGCGCACGACCGCATCGAGGATACGCGCGACCAGCGGCTCGTCGCGCAGCAGTGCACTGCCGGCATCGACACGGCACACCTTCTTGGCCGGACACCCCATGTTGATGTCGATGATCTGCGCACCCTGCTCGACGTTGAAGCGCGCGGCGGCGGCCATCTGCGCCGGATCGTAGCCGGCGATCTGTACCGAGATCGGGCCGGGCTCGCCGGCATGATCGCGACGCAGCCGCGATTTCTCGGTGTCCCAGAGCGAGGCATCCGACGTCGTCATCTCGGACACGGCCAGCCCTGCGCCGAGGCGCCGGCAGAGCTGCCGGAACGGGCGGTCGGTGACGCCCGCCATCGGGGCGAGCACCAGCGGCGGGTCGAAGCGGTAGGGACCGATCTGCATGGGGCGTATTGTCGCCGACCCCCGAGGTCCGGCGTCGCGCCGCCCGTCAGGGCGCCAGGATGCCCAGGGCGTGCGTACGGGTCGCCGGCGGCAGCGTCGCCATGACACGGCGGTCGTGCGCCGGCACGATGATCAGTTCCGGCGCCGCCTTGTGCAGCAGGTGCAAGTGCGACAGCGCGGCGCGCACGCCAGCGGCATCCTCGTCGGCCCACCAGCGTGACAGCCACGGGCGCTCCGCCGGCAGCTCCACGCCTTCGCGCTGCCAAGCGAGGTCGCCGATCAGCGCGTGACTCTTGCCGTCGGGGGTGTGGATGAAGGCGATCGTCGAACCGGGCGTATGGCCACCCGCCGGAACCAGCACGACAGTGCCGTCGCCAAACACGTCATGGCTGCGCGCAAAGCCCCAGTACGGACCGCTGTCATAACGGAATGTGCGGTAATTGAGCGCGCCCAGTTCGCGCGCCACCCGTGTCGCGCTACCACCGTGATCGATGAAGGCACGCTCCTCCTCGCTGAGCCATACCGGCACGCCCGGCAGATCGGCGAGACCGGAGACATGGTCCGCGTGCGCATGGGTCAGCACGACGCCGGCGAGCTTGGTTAACGGCAGACTGGCGCCGGCCAGCTGGTCCGCCACCGCGCCCGCCGGATCGACCCGGAAGTCCGACAGGACACGCAGCAGCGCCGGTCGTCGCTCGACATGCTGGCGGGCCTCGCGGCCGAATCCGGCGTCAAACAGCAGCACGCCCTGCGGATGCTCGACGATGACCACGTCCATGCCGAACTCGCGACGCTCCCAACCGCCGCCTCGCCAGGCAAACAGGGCGCGCGCCCTGACCGACCCGGTATGGATCACCCCCAAGCGCATGTCGGCCGGCGGATTCGGTGTCACCAGCCGCAGTTCGGCGGCCGTCGTGGTGACGACGATCGGGCGCGGCTGGAAACTCCAGGCCAGCGCGCCGATCGCCGCCGCCGCCGCGAGCAGCAGCGCGAACCCGATCCGCATCCTCAGAAGGCCTCCAGCGGCATCGTCAGGCAGGTGTCGTCCAGCGTCATCAACTGCTGCGCCTGTGTTGCCGCCTTCGGCAATTCATAACGGAAGAAGTAGCGGCAGGCCCGCAGCTTGCCTTCGTAGAACGCACTATCGCTGCCCGCGGCGGGCAGCGCGCGCTGCGCCACCAGCGCCTGCTGCAACCAGACCCAGGCCATCGTCGTGTGGCCGAGCATCTCCAGATACAGATGGGCGTTGGCCAGGAACAGGTCGACCTTGCCCTGCATCGCTGTCTGGCCCAGCGTCATCGTCACCTGCGCCGCGGTATCGCCCGCACGCTTCAGTGCCTCGGCGTACTCGGCCAACTCCGGCACCGCCTGCGCCGCCGCCACTGTTTCGCCGAAGCGACCGAGCAGCGCGCGCAGGGCGGCGCCGCTGTGCATCGTCACCTTGCGGCCCAGCAGGTCCAGACCCTGGATGCCGTTGGTGCCTTCGTGAATCGGATTGAGGCGGTTGTCGCGGTAGTAGCGCTCGACCGGATAGTCGCGCGTATAGCCGTAGCCCCCGAGGATCTGGATCGCGAGCTTGTTCGCCTCCAGACAGAATTCGCTGGGCCAGGCCTTGGCCATCGGGGTCAGGATTTCCAGCAATAGATGCAGGCCCTCCTTGACCTTCGCGTCCTCGGCGACCGTTGCCTCATCGACCAGCTTGGCGCAGTACAGGCACAGCGCCAGACCGCCCTCCACGTAGGCTTTCTGCTGCAACAGCATGCGCCGCACATCGGTGTGCTCGATGATCGGCACTGGCTTGCTGTTCGGATCCTTGTTGCTGGCGGGGCGGCCCTGCGGGCGGTTGCGCGCGTAATCGAGCGAGAACTGGTAGCCGGCGTAACCGATCGCAGATGCCCCCATGCCGACGCCGATGCGGGCCTCGTTCATCATGTGGAACATGCAGGCCAGGCCCTGGTTCGGCTGGCCGACCAGTTCGCCGACACAAGCCTCCTGCTCACCGAAGTTCAGCACCGTGTTGGTGGTACCGCGATAACCCATTTTGTGATTGAGCCCCGCCAATCGCACGCCGTTGCGTGCACCGAGGCTGCCGTCGTCGTTGACATGGAACTTGGGCACGATGAACAGCGAAATGCCCTTCACGCCCGCCGGCGCACCTTCGATGCGTGCCAGCACCAGATGCACGATGTTTTCCGACAGTTCGTGCTCGCCGCCAGAGATCCACATCTTGTTGCCGACGATGCGATACGTGCCATCGGCCTGCGCGACGGCCTTGGTCTTGATGTCGCCCAGCGAGGACCCCGCCTGCGGCTCCGACAGGCACATCGTGCCGAAGAAGCGGCCGGCCAGCATCGGCTGCATGTAACGCGCCCGTTGCTCAGGCGTGCCATGCACGCGCAGCAGATTGGCCGCAGCGGCGGTCAGGAACGGGTAACCCGACGTGCCCGGATTGGCCGCCAGGAACAGCGCCGCGCAGGCCTGCGCGATCGTGTACGGCAGCTGCAGCCCGCCATGCTCCGCGTCGAAGGCTGCCGACAGAAAGCCGCCCTCGATGTAGGCGTCCAGCGCCTGCTTGACCTCGGGCAACAAATGCACGCGCTCGCCATCGAAAGTCGGCTCCTGCGCATCCAGCGCCGCGGCATGCGGCAGGAACTTGTCCTCGGCCAGCCGCGTTGCGGCGCCGATCACTTCGTCGAACGTGGCGCGGTCGTGCATCGAGAATCGCGCGGCCTGCGTAAGACGGCTGACGTCCAGCCATTCATGCAACAAAAAATCCAGATCGCGACGGCTAATCAGTTGTGGCACAGCGACTTCCCCAGAAAAATTGTGGTGCCGCACGCTACGCGCGGCACCAAGCCCGCGCAAGCCGCCATAATGCGGTGCATTGCCTACGAGTCCGCCATGTCCGCCGACACCGCCGATCCCGTCGCCCGTCCTGCGCCTCATCTGCTGCTGGCGGAGACTCGCCTGTGGCCCGAACTGGCGCTGCATGCACTGAGCGCACGCCGACTCGCCGCCGGGCTGCCGCGCGGCGACGGCCATGCCGTTCTGGTCGTACCGGGCTTCGGCGCTGGCGATCTGGCCACCGCGCCGCTGCGGCGCGTACTGACACGCATCGGCTACGCCGCCTATGGGTGGGATCAGGGTCGCAATCTGGGTATGCGCCCGGCACTGAAGCAGGCCCTGGGCCTGCGCCTGCACAAGCTCGCCGATCGCCATGGCCCGGTCAGCCTCATCGGCTGGAGCCTGGGCGGCGTCTATGTTCGAGAAATGGCGCGGCATGCGCCCGAACAGGTGCGCCGCGTCATCACCCTCGGCAGCCCGATCAACGAGCGCCCGGACGCCAACAACCTGATGCCGCTGTTCCAGCTCATCAACCGCGGACGGCCGATCAAGACCGACCTCGAGGGTTTCCGCAAACGCATCGCACCGCCGCCCGTCCCGTGCACCGCGATCTACACCCGCAGCGACGGCATCGTCGCCTGGCGCTGCTGCCGGGAGCCGGAGGCGCCGAATACCGAGAACGTCGAGGTTCGGGGCAGCCACATGGGCCTGGTCTACAACGCGCAGGCGATCCGCGCGATCGCTGAACGCCTGGCGCGACCCGTCTGATCCCCCCGGCCCCGTCAGCCCCGACGCGAGACGCGCCATGACCCTCGACACGCGCACGCTGTATGCGACCGTCGTGCTGGCCTACGGCATCTTCGGCCTGCTGCAATTGGCCATGTGGCGCCTGCGCGGCTCAGAACGGGCCATGCTGTTCTGGGGCCTGTCCAATCTCTGCTGCGCGGCCGGCGCTTACCTGCAGAGCCTGCGCGACTTCGTACCGGACGTGATCGCGGTGTCTTTTTCCAACGCCATCACGCTGGTCGGCTACGGCCTGATGTGGGCGGGCCTCAGGCGCTTCGCCGGTCAACCGGTGCCCTGGCTGCCGGTGTGGCTGATCCCGCTGGCGGTCTTCGCGCTGTACACCGGCTCCGCGGCGCTGCGCGACAACATCGCCGCGCGCATGGGCGTGTTCATCCTGCTGTTCCTGCTGTTCTGCCTTGCGTGCTACCGCGACGCGCTCGTTGCGCAACGCCGCGAAGTGCTGCTGATGCGCCGCATCGCCATGATGGCGTTCCTCGCCTCCGCGCTGGTCATGATGGCGCGCGCGGTGCTGCTGGCGTTCTTCCCGCTCAGCGAAGGTTCCCATTTCGCGCCCAGCGCATTGCTGTCGACCACCGCGCTCCTGCTGCTATCGCTGATCCTGGTGTGGAACCTGACGATCATGCTGATGACCAGCGAACGTCTGGAAAACCGCCTGCGCGAAACCGCCTATCAGGATTCGCTGACCGCGATCCTCAACCGCGCCGGCTTTCGCTCGCTGGCACCGCGACTGGTGGAACGCTGCCGACGAGACCGACGCGCCGTCGCCGTACTGTTGATGGACCTCGACCACTTCAAGAGCGTCAACGACCGCTACGGCCATGAAGCCGGCGACCGGCGACTGCGCGCTTTCGCCGAGGCCACGCAGCCCGCGATCCGCGCCGGCGACCTGCTGGCCCGCTACGGCGGCGACGAGTTCTGCACGGTACTGCCCGACACCACCCTCGACGATGCCGCGCACGTCGCCGAACGAATTCGTGAAAGCTTCGAACGGCAGAAGCTCTTCTACGAGGGACAGGAGATCGCGACGACCGTCAGTATCGGCGTCGCACAGGTGCATCACCCGGACGAGTCGCTGGACGATGCCATTGCCCGCGCCGACCGCGCGCTGTACGAAGCCAAGCGCGGCGGCCGTAACCGCGTGCAGACGGCGCCCCCCACGCCACCGGT
The DNA here is from genome assembly GCA_036405815.1 of Solimonas sp. Lineage (GTDB taxonomy): Bacteria > Pseudomonadota > Gammaproteobacteria > Nevskiales > Nevskiaceae > Solimonas. The sequence goes on from DASWWX010000001.1 coordinate 26,372, forward strand.
GAGCACGACCTGACACCCGGTCAGCGCCCGGCGTCGGCTCAGGCCGTCACCGCACGCAGCAGGGCCGCGACGCCGATCCGGCGCGCCCGCTCGCGCTGCGCGGCGTCACGCAACAGCAGCGTGCCGGCAAAGCCCAGCGCATTGATGCTGATGCCGTCGAGCGCGGCCTGCGTACGCGGCACCAGCATCATCCAGCCGGGCGCGATCAGGCCGTTGTAGTCCTCGCAGCGCCCGGCATCGGGATCGCGTCCGATCGCCGACAGCAGACGCCGGTACGCCGCGTGCAGCGATTCGGCATCGAGCACGGGCACCGCGGTCAGCGCATGCCGGAACGGCAAACGCGCCACGCACACATCGCCGACTGCCGCCTCCGTCAGCGCCGCCAACACCGCGGCCGACACTGGCAACCCGCGGCGCTCTGCATCCAGCGTCGCCGGCACCCATTGCAGGTGCCGATGCGGCTGACTGCCGCCGGCGATCGCGCCGGCGTTGTAGAACACCAGTCCTCCCAACAATCCCAGCACTACCGCCGTCGCCGCGCAGTTGGCCGGACTCAGGGGTGCCGACTGCGCTTCGAACGCCTCGGTCACGATCAACGCATGCGGCTCGATGACCGGAAACTTGTTGAGCAACAGTACGTGCCGCTGCGGTAAATGGGCGACGTACAGCGTCGGGTCGTAAGGCAGGAACGGATTGGCGCGCGACGAAGACGTGGCAGCGCTTGCGCTCCCGGCCGGCGGCTTGCGTCGCAGGCTGTCGACGATGCGCAGTGCATAGGGCACAGCCTCGTCTTCCACCGTTTCCACCGCGGTGGCGATCGGCTGCAGCGCGCCCGAGGCGCGCGCCACCTCGGTCACGATGTCGATACGCTCACGAAGGGCCGCGGGATCGGCGGGCAGGTCGAAGCGAGGCGCAACGTTCATGCCGGCGACAGTGCCGCGCCGCGGCACCCGATGCAACCGGGTCTCGCCTGCCGCCGCGACAACACGTCGCCAACGCGTCGCGCCGCTCAGTCGATGAACAACGTCGCCGGATGTTCGAGCAGCGTCTTGATCGCCTGGATGAACTCGGCGGCGTCCCAACCATCGACGACACGGTGATCGAATGACGACGACAGGTTCATCGTCAATCGCGGCACGACCCCGCCATTCCTGAACGCCGGGCGCTCGACGATCTTGTTGACGCCGACGATCGCGACTTCCGGCGCATTGATGATCGGCGTCGAGACGATGCCGCCCATCGGGCCGAGGCTGCTGATCGTGATGCTGGAGCCACCCAGTTCCTCGCGCTTGGCCTTGCCGGTGCGCGCCGCCTCGGCGAGGCGCCGAATCTCGGTGGCCGACTGCCACAGATCCAGCATCTCGGCATGGCGCACCACCGGCACGACCAGACCCTGCGGCGTCTGCGTGGCGATGCCGACGTGCGAAGCCGCCGGGCGATGCACGAGGCCGGCCTCGTCGTCGTAGGTCGCGTTGATCTGCGGAAAGCGCGGACGCACCTTGACCAGCGCCCGCATCAGGAACGGCAGCACCGTCAGCTTGCCGCGATCCTTGCCGTGTTGCGCGTTGAGATGCTGGCGCAGCGCCTCCAGTTCGGTGACATCCACTTCCTCGACGTAGGCGAAGTGCGGGATGCGCTGCTTGGCGCGCTGCATCGCCTCGGCGATCTTGCGGCGCAGGCCGATGACCTTGATCATCTCCACCGCGTCGCTGGCGACCGCCGCCGCACTCGCCGCCGGCGCACGCGCGGCCGGCGATGGAGCGGCCGCGCAGTACTGCTCCAGATCTTCGCGGGTGATGCGCCCGCGCGGGCCACTGCCCGGCACCTGATCGAGATCGACGTCCAGCTCGCGGGCGCGCTTGCGCACCGCGGGCGAGGTCTGCGGTTTCTCGCCCGCCGGCCGCACCGGCATGGCCGACGGCAACGTCGATGGGATGGCGGTGCTGGTCGCGCCGGCGGTCGATGGCGGCGTGGACGGCATGGTGGAGGACGCAGCCGGCACAGCCGCCGGCGGCGCGCTGGCTTCCGTCGCTGCCGCCGCATCGGTCTCGATCACCACCAGCGCCGCACCGACGGCGATCTTGTCGCCGGCCTCGCCCAGGCGCTCGACGACGCGACCCGCAACCGGCGACGGGATTTCCACCGCGGCCTTGTCGGTCAGCATATCAACCAGCGGCTGATCCTCGACGACGACGTCGCCGAGTTCGACACGCCAGGTCGCGATTTCGGATTCGGCGATCCCTTCGCCGACGTCGGGCAGCTTGAAGACGTAGCGCGCCATGTCAGCTCTCCATCACGCGCTTCAAGGCCCGGCCCACGCGGTCCGGCCCCGGGAAGTACGCCCACTCCAGCGCATGCGGGTACGGGGTGTCCCAGCCGGTGACACGCTCGATCGGCGCCTCCAGGCTCCAGAAGCAGCGCTCCTGCACCTGCGACAGCAGCTCGGCGCCGAAGCCGCCGGTGCGCGTCGCCTCATGCACGATCACGCAACGGCCGGTCTTCTCCACCGAAGTCGCGATCGTGTCGGCGTCGAGCGGGAACAGGGTCCGCAGGTCGATGACCTCGGCGTCCACGCCGGCTTCTTCCGCGGCCTTCAGACAGACGTGCACCATCGTCCCGTAGGTGACGACGGTCACCTGCGTGCCGGGCCGCGCGACCGCGGCCTTGCCCAGTTCGATGCGGTAGTAGCCCTCCGGCACCTCACCCGCCGGATGCTTGGACCACGGAATCAGCGGACGATCGTGATGGCCGTCGAACGGTCCGTTGTAGATGCGCTTGGGCTCGAAGAAGATCACCGGATCGTCGTCCTCGATCGCTGCGATCAGCAGCCCCTTGGCGTCGTACGGCGACGACGGCATCACCGTCTTCAGGCCGCTGACGTGCGTGAAGATGCCTTCCGGGCTCTGGCTGTGTGTCTGTCCGCCGAAGATGCCGCCCCCGCAGGGCGCGCGCACCGTGATCGGCGCGGAGAACTCGCCGGCCGAGCGGTAACGCAGGCGCGCCGCCTCCGACACCAGCTGGTCGAACGCCGGATAGATGTAGTCGGCGAACTGGATCTCCGCGACCGGACGCAGGCCGTACACGCCCATGCCGACCGCAGTGCCAATGATGCCGCCCTCGGCGATCGGCGTATCGAACACGCGCGTCTTGCCGTACTTCTTCTGCAGGCCGGCGGTGCAGCGGAACACACCGCCGAAGTAACCGACGTCCTCGCCGAACACGACCACGTTCGGATCGCGCGCCATCATCACGTCCATCGCCGAATTAATGGCCTGAATCATGTTCATGGTGCTCATGACACGGTGCCTTGAGCGGCGCAGCCGCGAAAGTGGGGTGAGCCGAGCGTTTTGCGCAGAGCACTGCTCTGCGCGAGGCGAACGCCCGCCCAGACTTGGGCGGGCCGGCGCGTTAGCGGGGAATGAGCAACGCGCACCGACTGGCGACGAGGCTGGGATCGGAGGGATGCTTGCTGAGGCGCGGCCATGACTCAGTGTCCTCCCAGCAGTTCGTCGCGCTGGCGCTGCAGGTGCGCCGGCATGTCCTTGAAAACGTCCTCGAACATGCTGTCCGGCGCGATCGGCGTGCTGCCCAGCGTGCCGTAGCGCTCCGCTTCCTTCAGCGTCGCCTTCACTTCGGCATCGAGTTGCTGCGTCAGCTCCGCATGCTGCGCCTCGGACCATTCGCCCAGCGCGATCAGGTGCTGCTTCAGGCGCTCGATCGGATCGCCGAGCGGCCAGTTCACGGCCTCGTCCTGCGGGCGGTAGGCGGACGGATCGTCGCTGGTGGAATGCGCAGCGGCGCGGTAGGTGAACAGCTCGATCATCGTCGGGCCGAGATTGCGGCGCGCGCGCTCCGCGGCCCAGCGCGTCACCGCATACACCGCGAGAAAGTCGTTGCCGTCGACGCGCAGGCCGGGAATCCCGTAGCCCAGCGCACGCGCGGCGAAGGTCGCGCGCTCGCCGCCAGCGAAACCCTGGAACGAGGAGATCGCCCACTGGTTGTTGACGACGTTGAGGATGACCGGCGCCTGATACACGGCGCCGAAGGTCATCGCGTAATGGAAGTCGGCTTCCGCGGTCGTGCCGTCGCCGATCCAGCCGGCGGCGATGCGGGTATCGTTCTTGATCGCCGAGGCCATCGCCCAGCCCACCGCCTGCGGCAGCTGCGTGCCCAGATTGCCGGAGATCGAGAAGAAACCGGCCGCCTTGGACGAGTACATGATCGGCAACTGCCGGCCTTTCAGGCGATCGCGGCTGTTGTTGAAGATCTGGCACATCATGTCGAGGATCGGCCACTCGCGCGCGATCAGCAGACCCTGCTGCCGGTAGCTCGGGAACAGCATGTCCTGCGGGTCCAGCGCGTAGGCCTGCGCAACCGCCACCGCTTCCTCGCCCGTGGACTTGATGTAGAAGCTGGTTTTGCCCTGTCGCTGCACGCGCAGCATGCGGTCGTCGAAGGTGCGCGTCAGCAGCATGTGACGGAGTCCGGCGCGCAAACGGTCGGCCGGCAACTGCGGGTCCCACTCACCCACCGCCCGATGTCCGTCGTCGAGCACGCGGATCAGGTCATAGGGATAAGCGCGCAGCGCCGTTTCGGGCGCATCCACTGCGGGCCGCGGCAGCTGGCCGGCCGGCGGAATGCACAAGCCGCTGAAATCGGGCGCCTCACCCGGCCGAGCCTTGGGCTCCGGTACATACAGTTGCAGGCCCGCCGATGACGGCGCCTGCGAGTGCTCATCGCGCATCTAGGTCTCCTCGACGACGCACGGATTCGCCACCAAGGCTGCCGCGCACACCAGGAACAGTCTAGACGGGCAAACCCGCGCTTTCGTTCCCATTTTCTCGACTTTCCGACCGTTTGTGGAACAATGTTCCAGATAACTCCCCATTCAAGGAACGCATGAGCGACGAACAGGAATCCCTCGACACCCTCGACCTGCGCATTCTCGACCTGCTGCAGCGCGATGCCACGCTGGCGGCGGCGGACATCGCCGAACGCGTCGCCTCGTCGAAAACGGTGGTCTGGCGCCGCATCCAGAAGCTGGTCGACAGTGGGGTTGTGCGTGCGCGCGTGGCGCTGCTGGATCACCGCAGGATCGGACTCGGCGTGATGGTGTTCGCGCACGTGAAGATGTCGCATCACGGCCGCGACGTGCTGCCCAAGTTTCTGGAGGCGATCAAGCGCTTCCCGCAGATCATCGAGTGCCACACGCTGATGGGCGACGTCGACTTCCTGCTCAAGATCGTGGTGCCCAGCGTCGAGGATTACGAGCACTTCGTCTGGCAGAAGCTGTCGCAGCTCGACGGCGTGCAGGGGATCAATTCCTCGATCTCGATCCGCCAAGCCATCAACACCACGCGCCTGCCGCTGCCGTCGGCCTGAGCGGCAAGGCCGCGCAGCGTCAACGATCAGGTCGTCCCTATGATCTCGCCATCGGCGTCCACGCCCGTGGCGATACAGGCACGATCACGACCGGCGCCCTTGGCGCGATACAGCAGACGATCGGCGGCCTGGATCAATCGCGGACCGTCGGCCGCGGCGCCGGGGATCGCGGCAACGAGGCCGACGCTGGTGCTCAAGCGCAAGGGCGGCTTGCCGACCTCGACCGCCACCCCGATCTCGCGGATGCCCCGCAACAAGGTCTGCGCCAGCGTCGCCAGTTCGTCCGGTCGCACGTCGTAGCAGACCAGCACGAACTCCTCGCCGCCGTAACGGGCACGGATATCCAGCGGACGCCGCCCCAGCGGCAAGGCCCGAATCGCCTGACCGGCCAGTCGCAGCACGTCATCGCCCTGACCGTGACCGTAGGTGTCGTTGATCCGCTTGAAATGATCGAGGTCGATCAGCGCCACCGCCATCCAGCGCCGGTCGCGAGCCGCCTGCCCCACGGCGCGCGCATAGAGCAGATCGAAGGCACCGCGATTCAGGACCCCGGTCAGCGCATCGGTCTCCGAGATGGTGCGGATGCGCAGGCGATTGAGATAGGAGTCGCGGTTCAACAGGTCGATGGTGACCAGGCCGCCGATGCCGATCAGCCAGAAGTACAAGGACTCATAGACGAAATGCTTGACCGGGTAATGCGTATCGACGCCGATCAGCACCGCGAGCAACGACATGCCGATCGTGAGCGAGCCGCCGAGAATGATCAGGCGCACGCGAAAGCCGCCGAAGAAGGCCACGGCCATCACCGCGAAATTGACCACGTGCAGGGGATAATTGATCTGACCCATCAGATGCAGCCAGTGCATCGACAGGACCGCCGCCCACAGCGTGAGATTGCCCGCGACATTGATCGCGCCCAAGGGCCTGGCGCCGGTGACGTACAGCGGCGCCACCGCCGCAAGCGTCAGCACCGGCAACGCCCAGCCCCACTGGATCCACAGCGTCAGCGGCAGCGTCGCATCCGGCACCTCGAACAGAATCCGGTTGAACGCGGGGCTGACGAGAAACGACGCGGCGCAGATGCCGAAGAAAATCACCCGCGACCAGCGATAGCGACGATTCAGATGCCGCCGGTAGGCGGCCTCCAACGCCCCGCTGAAGGACAGCCGCGCGAACATGCGTCGCTGCGCCTGCTGATACGCCTCCGCACTCAGGCCTCGCGGCGACGCTGTCGAACTGTCGGAGCTGGGAGACATCGAGTCTGAAGATTCCGCTGTCGGCGCGACGGCACTCGGGCACCCTCTTTCGGGCGCTGACCGTGAAGATACCCGGAGGATGTCACAGGGATTCCTCTAACACCATGGTTCTGATTGATATTTTCTTGCCCATTGTGACCCCCTGCGTCATGCCATGTGTGAGCGACGGCTCCGCCACCCGGTCCTGCGCCCTCACTACCGCCGACTCGATTCTGGACGCTTGTTGAATTACTGACACGGCGTCAGTAGAGTGCCACTCGGACGGGGCACGCCACCCCGCGGCCGCGACGCGGCGACACCCGGCCATCACCAATCGAGCAGTACAGGGGGATCCGCTTTGTCCGCGAACCGCAGCCAGGTCCGTCGGCGGGAAGAGAAGGAGCAGCGTCGCGAAGAGATCGTCGACGCCGCCGAAATCGTATTCCAGCGCCAGGGCTACGCCACTGCCAAGATGGAAGACGTGGCGCGGCAAGCCCGCGTGTCGCGTGCGCTGGTCTATCTCTACTTCCGTAACAAGGAAGAGCTGTACTTCGCGATCTGCGTACGCGCGCTGCATCTGATCCGCGAACGCTTCGTGGCCGCGGCCGCCGCCGCGCCCAGCGGACTCGAGAAGATCCACGCGATCGGCCGGGCGTATGTGCGCTTCGCTGGCGACTGCCCCGGTTACTTCCATGCGCTGACGCATCTCGAATCGCATAAACCGACCGAGGTCGCGCCCGACAGCATCGAGCGCGCGGCGCTGGACGCCGGCAAGGCCGTGCACGGCGTGACGATCGCCGCGCTCGAACAGGGCATGCGTGACGGCAGCATCCGCAAGGACGCCGGCGATCCGCTGATGCTGGCGCTGAGCCTGTGGGCGTTCTCGCACGGCGCGATCCAGCTCTCGATCAGCAAGAAGAACCTGTTCGCCGACGTGGGCGTCGATCTGGCCGACTTCACCCAGGCAGCGCTGCGCTTCGGCCTGCGCGGCCTGCTGCCACCGACGGACCTCGTCCCCGAACCCCCGTCCGATGCGCGCGTGCGCGCACCGTCACCGCCCCGCGCCCGCACGCCCCGGAGCCGCCGATGAAACGCTTGCTCGCTGTCCTCCTGCTCGTCGCCGGCCCGGTCCTGGCCGACGGCAGCGATCCCCTGCTCGACGGCTATCTGCGCGAAGCGCTGACCGGGAATCCCGGCCTGCGCGCACGCGATTACGCGCAACAGGCCGCCGACGCCGACGCCGCGGCAGCCGGCGCGCAGCGCTGGCCGGAACTGACGCTCAACGCCCGCTATACGCGTTCTGAGGGCGGCCGCACGATCGATTTTCCCGCCGGCGATCTGCTCAACGGCGTCTACGGCACACTCAACCGCTTCCTGGTCGAGCGTGGTGAGGCGCCGGCCTTCCCGACCATCGAGAACCAGTCGATCGCGCTGCTGCGCGAGAAGGAGCAGGAAACCAAGCTGAGCCTGACGGCGCCGCTGTTCGCCCCTGCCGTCTGGGCCAATGCCGCCGCCAAACACGCGCTGTTCCAGGGCAGCGTCGCCGGCCGCGAGGCCTATGCGCGCACGCTGGTGCGCGAGGTCAAGCGCGCCTACTACGGCGCCATGCAGGCGCAGGCCGCCGTCGACATCCTCACCGCCAGCGAACGCCTGCTCGCCGAGAACGTGCGCGTCTCGCAATCGCTGGTGGACGCCGGTAAGGCCACGCGCGACCGCGTGCTGCGCGCCGAAGCCGAGCGCCTCGCCGTGGTGCAACGACTCGATGCGGCACGCGCGCAGGCGGCGCAGGCACAGCGCCTGCTCAATGTGCTGCGCGACGCTGACGACGTCGCGCCGGTGGCGCTGGCCGACGCCGGCGCGCTGGCGCGCCCGGCGATGCCGAAAGCGGCAGCCAACGCTTCGACGCGCCCCGAACTGCGACAGATGGATGCCGGGATCACGGCACGTGAGGCGGGCCGTCGGGCTGCCACCGCCGCGTTGCTGCCGACGCTGGCGCTGGTCGGCGACTACGGCGTACAGGGCGTGGAGTACGACTTCGATAGCGAATCCGATTTCAGCACCGTGTCGCTGGTGCTGCGCTGGACGCTGCTCGACTTCGGCAGCCGCGGTGCGCAACGCCGCAAGGCCGGCGCCGAGCTGGAACAGATCCGCGCCGAACGCACCGATCTCGAACGCCGCCTGCAACTGGCACGCAGCGGCGCTGCCGACGATCTGGCCACGTCGCTGCGCGCGATCGATGCCGCGCAGGCACGCCTGCAGGCGTCGGAAGAAGGCTTCCGCATCGCCGAACGCAAGCGCGAAGTCGCAAGCCTGTCGCAGATCGAGTTCCTCGACGCCGAACGCGCCTTGACCGAAGCGCGCCTGAATCTGGCGATCGCCCGCTGCGCGGCGCTGGACCGTGCCGCCGAGCTGGAGCTGGCGACCGCCACCTATCCCTTGCCCGCGCTCTCGCGAGCGGAGTAACCGTCATGTCGATCCATCACCTGTCCCTCTCTGCGCTGCTGGTCAGTGCCCTGCTGCTGAGCGCCTGCTCGGGCACCGACGACGGCGCCCCCGAGACCGAGGCGCCGGCGCGCCCGGTGCGCATCGCCACCGTCGAGCGCGGCCCGGCGCTCGCGCCGGTCGTCGGCATCGGCATCGTCGCCGCGCGCGACGAGGCACGGCTGTCGTTCAAGACCGGCGGCCTGATCCGCGAGATTGCGGTACGTCAGGGTGAAACCGTACGGGCGGGCCAGCGACTGGCAACGCTCGAGACGACCGAGATCGACGCCGGCGTCGCGCAGGCGCGCGCCGCCTCCGACAAGGCGCAGCGCGATCTCGAACGCGGCCGCCAGCTGTTCAAGGATGACGTGCTGACGCAGGAACAGCTCGATGATCTCGGCACCGCCGCCGCGGTCGCCAAGGCCCAGCTCGACGCCGCGCAGTTCAACCGCCGCTACTCGGAAATCGTCGCGCCGGCCGACGGCCGCGTACTGCGCCGCCTCGCCGAACCGCGCGAGCTGATCGCCGCCGGCCAACCGGTGCTGCTGGTCTCGCGCGGCGCCGGCGGCTACACGATGAAACTCGGCCTGCCCGATCGCGACTTCGTGCAGGTGCGGCTGGGCGATCGCGCGCGCCTGCGCTTCGACGCCTACCCCGGACGCGAGTTCGCAGCGCAGGTCGTCGAACGCGGCGAAGCCGCCGACCCGCGCACCGGCACCTTTCCGGTCGAACTGGAAGTGGACGCCGGCGATACCGCATTGGCCTCCGGCCTGATCGGCCGTGCCGAGATCGCCGCCACCGGCGCCGGCGATGCGCAGCTCGACTACGTCCCGCTGAGTGCGCTGGTCGAAGGCAATGCCGACGCCACGTTGCTGTTCCTCTACGACGCCAAGACCCAGACCGTGCAGGGTCAGCGCGTGGCGGTGGCGTTCGTCACCGAACACCGCGCCGCGCTGCGCGAACCGCTGCCGGCCGGCAGCCAGGTCGTCACCGACGGCGCGCCCTACCTCGACGACGGTGCGCGCGCGCGCGTCGTCGAATAAGCGCGAACCACCGGGAGCGTCGCCATGCGTATCGCCGAGTTCTCCGTCCGCAACGTGCCGTTCATGATGGTCGTGTTCGCGATGCTGCTCGCGATCGGCCTGATGGCGCTGCGCGACATTCCGCGCACCGAAGATCCCTACTTCCCGATCTCGGCGTTCTCGATCATCGCGATCTACCCGGGCGCCGATCCGCTGGAGATCGAACGCCAGGTCGTCGAACCCATCGAGGATGCGATCTACAAGCTCGACGACGTCAAGGAGATGATCTCGACCTCGGACGACAGCGTCGGCATCGTCCGCATCGAGTTCGAGGCCTTCGTCGATACCGAGAAGAAGTACGACGAGGTCACGCGCGAACTGAACACGATCCGTCTGCCGGACGGCGTCGCCAAACTCGAAGTGCAGAAGATCAATCCCGGTACGGTCTACATCGTGCAGGCGGCGCTGGTGTCGGAGACGGCGTCCTGGGCGACGCTGGAAGACTGGGCCGAAGAGATCACCGATCGCTTCGAGCGCCTGCCGGGCGTGCTCGAGGCCGAAAGCTGGGCCTATCCGGACCGCGAACTCAGCGTCGAACTGGACCTGAAGCGTCTAGCCGAACTGAATCTGCGCGCCACGCAGGTGCTGGCCGCGGTGCGCGCCGCCAACACCAACGTGCCCGGCGGCGCCATCGAGATCGGCAGCCGCCGCTTCAACATCAAGACCAGCGGCAACTATCAGTCGCCGGAGCAGGTGCTGGACACCGTGATCCTCGGCGACGGCGCCCGCGCCGTGCGCGTGCGCGATGTGGCCACCGTGCGCTGGGCGCCCGGTCCGGAGCGCCACCTCGGCCGCTACGACGGCAAGCGCGCCGTATTCGTCACCGCCAACCAGAAGGCCGGCCAGAACATCTTCGTCACGCGTGACGCGCTGTACGGCGTGCTCGACCAGATCGAGCAGGAACTGCCGGCCGACGTGAAGCTGGAGCGCGGCTTCGATCAGTCGCGCAATGTCGCCAAGCGGCTCAACCGCCTGTCCGCGGACTTCATCATCGCCATCGTGCTGGTGTCGATCACGCTGCTGCCGCTGGGACTGCGCGCCGCCGGTATCGTCATGGTGTCGATCCCGCTGTCGCTGGCGATGGGCCTGGCGGCGCTGTACTTCGCCGGCTTCTCGCTGAACCAGATGTCGATTGCCGGCTTCGTTGTCGCGCTCGGCCTGCTGGTAGACGATTCGATCGTCGTCACCGAGAACATCTCGCGCTTCCTGCGCGGCGGACGCAGTCCCGACGATGCGGCGATCCTGGCCACGCGCCAGATCGCGCTGGCGGTGCTCGGCTGCACGGCGACGCTGCTGTTCGCGTTCCTGCCGCTGCTGGCCCTGCCCGGCAACGCCGGCAAGTTCGTGCGCTCGCTGCCGCTGGCGGTGGTGTTCACGGTGATCGCGTCGCTGTTCGTGTCGCTGACGATCATTCCGTTCCTGGCCTCGCGCGTGCTGCCACGCGATGAATCGCACGAGGGCAACAAGATCCTGCAGCGGCTGATGGGCCTGATCCACCGCGTCTACTCGCCGCTGCTGCGGCGCGCGCTGGCACGGCCGAAGACGACACTGGCGCTGGCCTCCGTCCTCGTGGTCGCCGCCTTCGGCCTAGTGCCGGGCATGGGCATGAGTCTGTTCCCGAAGGCCGACACGCCGCAGTTCCTGATCCAGGTGCGCCTGCCGGACGGCGCGAGCATGGCCAGCTCGGACGCGGTGCTGCGGGAAATCGAGGGGGTGCTGTCGGACACCGAGGAGGTTCACCTCTACATGTCCAACCTCGGCCGCGGCAACCCGCGCATCTACTACAACGTGTTCCAGCACGAGTACGCGTCCAACTACGCGGAAGTGTTCGTGCAGCTCGATCGCTATCGGCCCAAGCACACGCCGGCGCTGCTGGATCGCCTGCGTCAGCGCTTCGACGAAATTCCGGGCGCCGAGATCCTGGTCAAGCAGTTCGAGAACGGCCCGCCGATGGAGGCCCCGATCGCGATCCGCGTGATCGGGCCGGACCTGCAGGAACTGCGCCGCCTGTCCGGTGAGGTCGAGCATCTGATCCGCACCACCCCCGGCACGCGCGACATCGTCAATCCGCAGCGCCGCACGCGCATCGACCTCGACCTGCGCATCGACCGCACCAAGGCCGGTCTGCTCGGCGTGCCACCGCTGGAGGCGGACCAGACCGTGCGCCTGGCGGTGGCCGGCCTGCCGGCCGGCGACTTCCGAACGCCAGCAGGCGACAGCTATCCGATCGTGCTGCGCGCACCGCTGGCCGGCAACGCCACGCTGGCGTCGCTGGAAGGCCTGCACGTCGGCACCGCCGCTGGCGGCCAGGTGCCTTTGGCGCAGATCACGAGCCCGGCACTGGCGGAATCGCAGTCGCGCATCTACCGCCGCGACCGCGAGCGCGCCGTGTCGATCACCGCGCACACCGCCACCGGCTACAACACCGAGCAGGTGACGAACATGATCCTGTCGCAGCTCGAGCAGATGCAGTGGCCGACCGGCTACCGTTACTCCGCCGGCGGCGAAGTCGAGAGCCGTCAGGACAGCTTCGCCGGCTTCGGCACCGCCATCCTGGTCGCGCTGTTCGGCATCATGGCCGTGCTGGTGCTGGAGTTCGGCAGCTTCAAGTCGACGCTGATCGTGGCCACCGTGATCCCGCTGGGCATCATGGGCGGCATCGTCATGCTGTTTCTGGCCGGCTTCAATCTCAGCTTCACGGCGATGCTCGGCTTCATCGCGCTGGTCGGCATCGAGATCAAGAACTCGATTCTGATGGTGGACTTCACCAACCAGCTGCGGGCTGCCGGCCGGCCGCTGGACGACGCCATCGCCGAGGCCGGCGAGATCCGCTTCCTGCCGATCCTGCTGACCTCGGTCACCGCCATCGGCGGCCTGATGCCGCTGGCGGTGCAGAACTCACCGCTCTACTCGCCGATGGCCTGGGTCATCATCGGCGGCCTGATCACGTCCACGCTGATCGGTCGCCTGGTCACGCCGGTGATGTACAAGCTGCTGCCGCCGCCGATGCACACGCTGCGCGGCGGTCATCTGGAGGCCACCACGCCCGCCTCGCTGTAGGTGATTTTTCTTCCGCTTCTGGGTGGTTTTCCCAGCCCCGGTCCCGGTGCGGTCGGCGTAGGATAATTCCCACGTTGCAGGCGCGGCCGGGACCGGGAGTCCCCCGGTCGCGCACCTCACCCTCCCTCCAGCAGGAAATTTCTGCATGAAACGCTATTCCGCCTCGACGCTCGCCGGGCTTGGCCTCGGCTGCGCCCTGCTCTGCGGCCCCGTGCTTGCCTCCGAACCGGCATCGCACGATGTGACGCTGCCGACCACGCCCGGCCAGACCGTCGTCCTCGAATGGACCGGCACGGCCCTGCCCGGCGTCAGCGGCATCGGCAGCCTGGGCAGCCTCGGCAGTCTGGTCGGCGCCAGCATCGAGATTCCCTGCCTGCAGGCCAGTGCGGACGACCGTCACACCATCAATCTCACCGTGCCCGAAGGCGCCTATGAGGCCGTCAACGTCACCGCCGATTTCCAGATCGAGTGGGAACCGGGTTCGGAAGTGCCCGGCGGCCTGGCCACCGATCCCGACCTCGTGCTCAGCGTGTATCACGACAGCGCGCTGCTCGGCACCAGCGATGGCGGCAGCCCGCAGGAAATCGTTGGCACCAACAATCCGGCGGCGGGCGCCTATGTCGCCATCGCCTGCCCGTTCCTGTCCACCGGCCCGACGCCTTATCGCGGCAAGCTGACGCTGACGGCGCTGGAACCGGCCAGCTGTGTCGAGGCGCCGACCAAGGCGCTGGCGCATTCGTCGGTCGTCTCGTCGTTGACCGGCCTCAAGGATCAGGAACTCCCGGGCCTGGCCAATTTCAGCCGCTTCGGTCTCGAAACGATGCAGCGCGACAGCGCGCTCCCGCAGAACCTCGGCGGACGACTGCAGTCGTCGCTGTTCGACCGCTCGCTCGGCCTGCCCACCTTCCTCTGGGCCAAGCGCAACGCGCAGCCGGCCGTGGTCGGCCCGCTGACGATGCGTGAGACGCTGATCGCTCAGGCCCGCGCGCACCTGCTGACCGAGGCCAAGCGCCTGGGCCTGTCGCCCGCGGCGATCGAGCAGGCCGAAGTGTTCGACGCGCAGTTCAACGGCAGTGGCCCGGCGGTTGTCCGCTTCCGTCAGGTCGTGAACGGCGTGCCGGTGCATCACCGCTCGCTGAACGTGCTGCTGGATCGCGGCTATCGCCCGATCGCGGTCTCCGGCTATTTCGCGCCGACCGCGATGACGACGCCGGCGTTCGCGCTGAGCGGCGCCACGGCGATCTCGACCGCGTGGTCGCACCTCGGCGGCCGCCTGCTGCCGAACCTGCTGTCGCGCCTCGACACGCGCGGCGGCTGGGACTGGTACAACACGCCGGCGCTGGAAGGCTCCCATGTGTTCGAGCGTGCGCCGCGTCTGCGTCGCGTCTACTTCCCGCGCGCCAACGGCCTGGAACCGGCCTACGAAATCGAGCTGTTCGCCAAGGCTCGCGCCAACCGTCAGCTTGCCGCCTACGCGCTGGTGGTCTCGGCCGCCGATGGCAGCATCCTGCACCGCAAGAACCTGAAGGCGGAGGCGGCGTTCACCTATCGCACGTTCGCGGACGACCAGGCCCCGTACACGCCGGACGATTCGCCGTTCGGCAACGACCTGACGCCGTTCCCGTTCGCCTCGCCGGACACGCCGGTCGACCGTACCGGCGGCGGCACCAAGCTGGTCACGTTGGAACACGCCGGCATCGTCACCGGTGACCCCTGGCTGCCGGACAACGCGACGACGACCAAGGGCAACCACGTCGAAGCCTGCATCGACCTGTTCGACACGCCGGTCTCGGGCCTGATCTCGAACCCGCTCAACACCTGCGACCCGCTGCTCGGCGACATCGAGCCGCCGCTGACCGGACCGAACACCTTCGACTACCCGATCGCGCCGGGTGAAGACCCGTCGCACGACAACGCACAGAAAGCTGCGGCGGTCAGCCTGTTCTACGCGATCAACTGGATGCACGACATCTGGTACAACCACGGCTTCGACGAAGTCTCCGGCAACGCGCAGAGCAGCAACTACGGTCGCGGTGGCGTCGAAGGCGATCCGATGATCGCCCAGGGCCAGGACGCCTCCGGCCGCGGCAATGCCAACATGAGCACGCCGTCCGACGGCTCCTCGCCGACCATGCAGCAGTACCTGTTCGACGGCCCGTCGATCGGCGAAGTGCGCGTCACCGCGCCCAGCGACAGCGGCCCGCTGCGCTGGGCCGGCGCGCAGTTCGGCCCGGACGCGTACGACACGACCGGCGACGTCGCCGTCGCCAACGAAATGGGCGGCGAGAACCCGACCGACGGCTGCGGCGTCGCGCTCCCCGCGCTGCCGTTGCCGCTGGTGGCGCTGCCCTCGATCCCGGCACCGCCGCAGCCCTCGCTGTCCGGCAAGATCGCGCTGGTTGATCGCGGCGGCTGCAACTTCACCACCAAGGCGCAGTTCGCGGTGCTCTCGGGCGCCTCGGCGGTGATCGTCGTGAACAACACCGACGGCGAGCCGTTCGGCATGAGCAACGGCGACCTGCCGATCAGCGGCCTGCCGGTGCCGGTGAGCCCCACCGACGTGCTGTATCGCATCCCGGCGCTGATGATCCGCAAGGCCGACGGCGAGGCGATCAAGGCCGCGATCGCAGCGGGCCAGACGGTGACGATGCGACTGTCGCGCGAACCGTCGATCGACATCGATGCCACGCTCGACAACCAGATCGTTGCGCACGAGTACTTCCACTACGTGCACCACCGTCTGACCGATTCGAGCAACCAGCAGGCCAGCGCGATGAGCGAAGGCTGGGGTGACATCCAGGGGTTCATGCTCGGAGTGCGCGCCGACGACACGCAGGTCGCCGGCAACGAGCGGTTCCAGGGCGCCTACGGGATGGCCGGCTACTCGGTGAACAACTTCTTCGCCGGTATCCGTCGTGCGCCGTACAGCACGGACTTTGCGAAGAACGCATTCACGTTCAAGCACATCGCCGATGGCGAACCGACGCCGGACGGCGGCGTGGGTGCTACCAACTCGGCGGTGCACAACTCCGGCGAGATCTGGGCCAATGCCATGTTCGAGTGCTATGCCGGCCTGCTCAACGACCCGCGCCACTCGTTCGTCGAAGCCCAGAGCCGCATGCGCGACTACATCATCGGCGGCTTCAAGATGACGCCGGCGGACGCGACCTACACCGAAGCGCGCGACGCCGTGCTGTCGGTGGTGCTGGCCAACGACTTCGAGGACTTCCGTCGCTGCTCGGCCGGCTTCGCCAAGCGCGGCATGGGGCTCAATGCGGTTGCACCGGCGCGTTCCAGCACCGACCACGTCGGTGTCGTCGAGGACTACACCGAGTTCACCTGCAAGGTGAGCGGCGGCGACGGTGGCGGCAACCCGCGCCCGGGTCGTCCGGATGCGGGCCGCTTCGGCACAGGCGCTACGGGCCTGGCGCTGCTGCTGCCGCTGCTCGGCCTGGCGCTGCTGCGCCGGCGCCGCAACTGGCGCAGGCACTGAAATCGCCATCCTCGGCAAGCGAAGGCCCCGCACTGCGGGGCCTTCGTGTTTCTGCGGTCGCCCGATTCGCTGCACATCCACGGCACGAGACCACCGCGGCGACGATTCAAGCCCGGTTCAGGCGCCGCCGGCTGCAATGCGCCCCTTGCACCGCCGTGCCGCAAGCCTTGCAATAGCGGGCCGGCCCGATCCCCAAGACGAGAACGCTCCGATGCCGATGAATCGACGTGACCTGCTGCGCGCCAGCGCCGTGCTGGCGGCCTATGGTCTGCCCGCCACCGCACTGCTGCGTCCCGGCACCGTATCCGCCGCCGCCCCGCAGGCCTTCGATTACGCCTGGCTCAAGGGCAAGGCGCGCGCGCTGGCGGCGGCGCCCTATGCCGACCTGCCGCCCAAGCTGCCGAAGACGCTCGATCAGATTTCCTGGGACGACTACCAGAAGCTGCGCTTCAAGCGCGACCAGGCGCTATGGGTCAAGGACAAGAAGTCGCCGTTTCGCATCGAGATGTTCCACCTCGGCCTGTTCTTCAAGCAGCCGGTGCATATCTACGAGGTCGTCGACGGCATGGCGCGCGCGATCGAGTACGACCAGAGCCAGTTCGATACCAAGGGCACCAAGGTCGGCAAGATTCCGCACGATCTCGGCTACGCCGGTTTCCGCGTGCAGCACCACAACGACTGGCAGCGCGACATCGCCGCCTTCCTCGGCGCCTCGTACTTCCGCGCGGTCGGCGGCCAGAAGCAGTACGGTTTGTCGGCACGCGGTCTGGCGGTAGATACCGGTCTGCCGCGCCCCGAGGAATTCCCGCGCTTCACCGATTTCTGGCTGGAGCGGCCCAAGGCCGATCCGGACGAGCTGGTGATCTACGCCCTGCTGGATTCGCCGAGCGTGGCCGGCGCCTACCGTTTCGGCATGCGCCCCGGCGATACGCTGGTGATGGAAATCGACGCCGCGCTGTATCCGCGCAAGGCAATCGAACGCCTCGGCATCGCGCCGCTGACCAGCATGTACCAGACCGGCGAGAACGACCGCCGCTTCGCCTACGACTTCAGGCCGGAGATTCACGACTCCGACGGCCTCGCCCTGCACACCGGCAGCGGCGAGTGGATCTGGCGTCCGCTGGTCAATCCGCGCGACGTGCGCGTCAATTCGTTCTTCGATCGCAACCCGCGCGGCTTCGGCCTGATGCAGCGCGACCGCAACTTCGAGAATTACCAGGACGACGGCGTCTGGTACGACCGCCGTCCCAGCCTCTGGGTCGAACCCAAGGGCGACTGGGGCAAGGGCGCCGTCCAGCTGGTCGAAATTCCGACCGTCGACGAGACCTTCGACAACATCGTCGCCTACTGGAACCCGGAACAGCCGGTGCAGCCCGGTGAGGAGCGGCTGTTCGCCTACCGCCTGCACTGGGGCGCGACCACGCCGGCCAAACCGCCGCTGGCGACCGTGCAGGCCACACGCACCGGCCTGGGCGGCGTAATCGGCAGGAAGCGGGAATATTTCTCGTGGCGCTTCGCCGTCGATTTCGCGGGCGGCGCGCTCGCCAGCCTGCCGGCCGATGCCAAGGTCGAACCGGTCATCACCGCTTCGCGCGGCCGCGTCGAGATCACGTCGGCGCGTCCGCTGGACCCGATCCGCGGCTACCGCGCGCTGTTCGACATCAAGCCCGACGATTCGCTGGAGCCGATCGACCTGCGCCTGTATCTGAAGCGCGGCAAGGACACGCTGACCGAGACCTGGGTCTATCAATGGGCGCCGCCGCCGGCCGCCGAACGCATCCTCTACTGATGCGCACGCCCCGGTAATCGCCGCGTGAGCGCCGAACCCGCGTATCCGCTGATCGACGCCTACCCGCGTCTGGCGGCGCTGCCGCGTGCCGGCCTGCTGCGCGCGCCGACACCGGTGCAGGCGCTGCCCGATGCCGGCGATACCTGGGTTAAGCGCGACGACCGCAGCACCGAGGAGTTCGGCGGCAACAAGATCCGCAAGCTCGACCTGCTGCTCGGCGACGCGCTGGCGCGCAATCGCCGCAGCCTGCTGGCCTTCGGCTACAGCGGTTCCAACTTCGTCGCCGCCACCGCCTGGCACGGGCACCGTCTCGGTCTGCGCACGCTGGGGCTGCTGCTGCCGCAGGTGGACGCACCTTACGTCGCCGACAACCTGGCGATGGCGCGCGCCGCCGGCGCCGAGCTGATCGTGCGCAGCAGCGAACCCGCGCTGCTCGCCGCCGCGGTGCGCGGCAGCCTGGCGCGGCTGCTGCGCGACGCGCGCTGGCCGTACTGGATGCCGCCCGGCGGTTCGACGCCGCTGGGCGCGCTGGGCTACGTCAACGCCGCGCTGGAGCTGCGCCAGCAGATCGAACGCGGCGAGTGTCCGCTGCCGCAGCGGGTCTATGTCGCCTTCAGCAGCATGGGCACCGTCGCCGGCCTCGCCGTCGGTCTTGCGCTCGCCGGTCTCGGCGCGCGCATCCAGGCGATACAGGTGGTCGGCCCGCGCTACGCCGGCCGCGACAAGCTCGACGCGCTGATCGGGCGTACGCAGCGTCTGCTGCGTCACTACGACCCCGGCATTCCGCCGGTCGCGGTGCCGGTCGACATCCGTACCGAACACCGGGGCCCGCGCTACGCGGTGCCGTCACCGGCGGCGCAGGCCGCGATGCAGCGCTTCATCGCCGCCAGCGGCGCGCGCAGCGACAGCGCCTATACCGGTAAGGCCCTGGCCGGCCTGTATGCGGACGTCGACGCCGGCCTGCCGGGCACCGCGCTGTACTGGCACAGCTTCAACGCGCACGGTCTGCCGCCGGGCCTGCGACCGCTGCAGCCGACGGAACTTGCGCCGTTCCTTGCGCACTGACGATCATTCGCGCCCCGTCTCCGCTGCCGCCCGCCATGAACCCGATCCGGTCGCTGCTCGTCCTGCCGCTGCTGTTCGCCGCCACCGCGCTGCTCGCGCAACCACAGTCACGTCCGCAAGCCGTGGACAACTACCTCGCCGCGCTGGCGCAGGTCGAGCGCGCGCCCAAGCCCGTCTCGATGGCACCGCTGCTGACCGCCGCCGAAGTCGCGCAGGACGCGCTGATGCAGATCGTCGACGAGGACCGTGCCTGGATCGAGACCGTCGACGACGAGACCTATGCGGCACTGCGCACCGAACTGCGCGGCCTGTCGCTGTCGCGCGGCTATGACGTCTACGCACAACCGGACGGGGCCTTCCTGCGCGAGCTGGCCACGCGCAAGGGCCTGGACGCGGATCGCGCCTTCTTCGCCCTCTACGCCGACCTGTGGAGCGACGAACACCTGCCGCGTTATCTGAGCCTGGGCACGCGCAGCGTGCCGTGCGTGCGCTTCGACGAGAACGTGCTGCCGACGCTGTACACGCAGTGGCGTGAGTTCTCGCAGCGCCACCCGCAGGCCTACTCCGCGCACGTGCGCCAGACGCTGGCCGACCTCGAAGAGGCGGTGGCGCTCGGCACTTGCGCCTGCGGTGACGCCGCCAGCGTCGAACGCGAACTGCGCGGGTTCCTCAAGCGCTTCCCGACTACGCCGGTGGCCGGGCAGATCAGCGAACGGCTGATCGAGCTGAAATCGGACCGCAACCTGCGCCCGGTGCACTGCCGCTGAGCCCGCAATCACCGCACCGCGAAGCGATGGTGCGCGGAGCGGACAAGACGTCCGCCGGGATGCCTCGACAGCGATCTCTGTCGAGGCGAGAACCGGCCTAGAATGGCCGCCGTCCTTTCACGAGATCGCCGCGTGTCGCCGATCATTTCCGTCCGCAACCTCACCAAGACCTACGCCTCGGGCTTCCAGGCGCTCAAGGGTCTGGACCTCGACATCCAGCGCGGCGAAATCTTCGCGCTGCTCGGCCCCAACGGCGCCGGCAAGACCACGCTGATCGGCACGATCTGCGGCCTGGTCAAACCCAGCACCGGCACGATCGTGGCAGACGGGCACGACATCGTCCGCGACTTCCGCGCCGCCCGCGAGAAGATCGGCCTGGTGCCGCAGGAGCTGAGCACCGACGCCTTCGAAAGCGTATGGGCCACCGTCAGCTTCAGCCGCGGCCTGTTCGGCAAGCCGCGCGATCCCGCACTGATCGAAAAGATCCTGCGCGACCTGTCGCTGTGGGAAAAGCGCGACGCCAAGATCATGACGCTGTCCGGCGGCATGAAGCGCCGCGTGATGATCGCCAAGGCGCTGTCGCATGAACCGACGATCCTGTTTCTCGACGAACCCAGCGCCGGCGTCGACGTCGAACTGCGCCGCGACATGTGGGCGATGGTACGGGCCTTACGCGAGCGCGGCGTCACCATCATCCTGACGACGCATTACATCGAAGAAGCCGAGGAGATGGCCGACCGCATCGGCGTCATCAGCAAGGGCGAACTGATCCTGGTCGAGGAAAAGCACGCGCTGATGCGCAAGCTCGGCAAGAAACAGCTCACGCTGCACCTGAAGGCGCCGCTCGCCGCGATGCCCGAGGCCCTCGCCGATCCGACGCTGGAACTGGCCGCGGACGGCCAGCAGCTGGTCTATACCTTCGACGCCCAAAGCGAGGAGACCGGCATCGCCGCGCTGCTGCGCCGCCTTGGCGAGCACGGCATCGACTTCCGCGAACTGCAATCGAGCCAGAGTTCGCTGGAAGACATCTTCGTCAGCCTGGTTAGGGACCGCGCATGAACCTCCACGCGATCCGCGCGATCTATCACTTCGAGATGGCGCGCACCTTCCGCACGCTGATGCAGAGCATCGCCTCGCCAGTGCTGTCGACCTCGCTGTACTTCGTCGTGTTCGGTGCCGCGATCGGCTCGCGCATGGGCGATATCGACGGCGTCAGCTACGGCGCCTTCATCATCCCGGGCCTGATCATGCTGTCGCTACTCAGCGAGAGCATCTCCAACGCCTCGTTCGGCATCTACATGCCGAAATGGTCCGGCACGATCTACGAACTGCTGTCGGCGCCGGTATCGTGGGCCGAGGTCGTGATCGGCTACGTCGGCGCGGCGGCCAGCAAGTCGGTGATGATCGGCATCTTGATGCTGGTCACCGCACGCGTCTTCGTCGACTACGAGATCGCACACCCGGTGTGGATGCTGCTGTTCCTGGTGCTGACCGCGGTCACGTTCAGTCTGTTCGGCTTCATCATCGGCGTCTGGGCCGACAACTTCGAGAAGCTGCAGGTCATCCCGTTGATGGTCGTTACGCCACTGACCTTCCTCGGCGGCGCGTTCTACTCGATCAACATGCTGCCGCCGGTGTGGCAGACGATCACGCTGTTCAACCCGGTCGTGTACCTGATCAGCGGCTTCCGCTGGAGCTTCTACGGCGTCTCCGACGTCGGCGTCGAGATCAGCCTCGCCATGATCGGCGTATTCCTGCTGCTGTGCCTCGGCATCGTGCGCTGGATGTTCCGCACCGGCTACCGGATCAAGATGTGAGCGCAGAGACGTTCCGCCCCGGCGTCTATCGCCATTACAAGGGCCGGCACTATCTGGCGCTGGGCCTGGCGCGCGAGGACGAGACTGACGCCGTGGTTGTGGTCTACGTGCGGCTGTACGAGCGCGACGGCCTGCCGATGAGCACGCGCCGGCTCGAGGTCTGGAACCAGAGCGTGCGCGACGACCACGGCGCTGAAGTTCCGCGCTTCACCTACGTCGGCCCGCAAACCCCGGCAAACTGAAGCGTTGGGATTTCAGGGCGCGAAGGCCGGCGCGTCCGCACGCGGTTCGGTCGGCGCATTGACTGGGCGCAGGCGCGATTCGCCCGAGGCGGTCGCGAACGCACCGCCGAACACCTGCTCGTCGGTCGGTTGCTCGACGAAGGGCACAAACCAGAAATCGCCCTGCACGCGCTCCGGCGTCACGTCCAGCAGCAGATAGCCGTTGCGCGAGTCCAGAAGCTTGATGTGCGGATTGAGCGTGCGCACCAGTTGCGGACTGCCGAGCACGAGTTGCTCCAGCAGTTCGTCGGCACCGTCCGGCGCTTTCGGATCGCCGGCCGAGGAGATCGACGGCGTGACGAACTCGACGCCGACCGTGCCGCCGCCCGTCAGCGGGTTGTAGACCAGCGGATTGTTGGGATCGCGCGAGACGTCCATCGCGAAGGCGGCATGCACGTCGCCCGTCAGCACGACGAGGTTCTCGACCTCGCCGTCGATCGCATCGAGCAGGCGATCGCGTGCCGCGGCGTAGCCATCCCACTGGTCCGGATTGACGAACAGCGACAGCCGCGTCGCCTCCGGCAAACCCAGCACTTTGAGCTGCGAGAACACGACCTGGTTGCCGATCAGCGTCCAGCGTGCCTGGCTGCGACGCAGGCGGTCGATCAGCCAGGCCTCCTGATCGGCGCCGAGAATCTGCCGCGCCGGATCGGCGAAGCCGCCGGTCTGCGTGAACGCCGGCAATCCGAGCGGGCCGAAGACGCCGTTCGGTTCCAGCGGCTGTTCGCGGCCGATGCGACGCGTGTCGATCATCGTCAGGTTGACCAGATCGCCGAACTCGAAGCCGCGATAGATGCGCTCTAAGTTCGAAGGATCAGGGCTGCGGATCGGCAGCCATTCCAGCGCCGCCTGCAGCGCCGCGGCCTTGCGCTCGGCGAACGGACCATCCTCGGCATCGTTGTGATTCGACGGGCCGGCGCCGTTCATCCAGGTGCCGTTGCAGGTTTCGTGATCGTCCCAGACCCAGATCATCGGATGCTGGCGGTGCAACGCCTGCAGCGCCGGATCGAGCCGGTAGCTGGCGTAACGACCGCGATACTCGTCGACGCGACGCAGCTCCACCGGCGGCTGGTGTGGGCGCACACGATCCTGGCGATCGGTTTCGTAGATGTAATCGCCGAGGTGGATCACCACATCCAGATCGGCGCGTTCCGCCACGCGCGCATACGCGTGGAAAAGCCCGCGCGTGTAATCGCCGCAGGTCACGACCGCGAAGCGCAGGCGCGCGGTCGGCCCCAGTGGCGCGGTGCGTGTGCGCCCGATCGGCGAGCGCGTGCCGGCCGACTCGAAGGCGTAGTAGTAGGTCGTGCCGGCCTCCAGGCCGATGGCGTCGACCTTCACGGTGAAATCGCGCGCCGCGTCGGTCTGCGCATCGCCGCTCAGCACCACGTCGCGCAGCTCGGTGTCGCGCGCGACGATCCAGCGCAGCGACGCGCGCTGGCGCGCCACTTCTTCCGGTACCGCGCGCGTCCACAGCATCACCGCGTCCGGCAGCGGATCGCCGCTGGCGACCCCATGCGTGAACTGCAGCGGCGCCTCGCCGGCACCGCCCGCACCCGGCGCCGGATCGCTGTCGCAAGCCACCAGCGGCGGCAGCAGCGCGGCCGCAGCAGCGGCGCGCAGGAGTTCACGTCGGGTCAGCGGAGCCATGATCGGAACCGGGATGATCTGGGAAATCGGGTGATTCTGAAGCTGGGATGTTACGTGCTCGCTGCCGCCTTGGCGCTGCGACACAGCGTGGCCGTGGACTCACGGATCAGATCGGCGAGCCGGCGCGCGCCATGTCCCGGATAGTCGCGGTCCGCAAAGATCAGGAACAGTTCGGCGTGGCGCTCGCCGCCCTCGCGCAAGGGCAGCGGCTTGAGCGTGCCACGCTCCAGTTCGGCCTGCACCGTTTCTTCGGGATACCACGCGAACCCCAGGCCCATCGTCGCCGCCGCGATCGAGGTGGCCTTGTTGCTGACCGTCCAGCGCTGCTCGGCGCCGAGCCACGATCCACTCTCGGCCGGCTTGTGCTGCGCGGAATCGCGGATCACGAGCTGACGATGCGGACGCAAATCCTCGTGCGTCAGTTCACGACCGAGGCGATGCAGCGGATGGTCGGGATGCGCGCAGGCGAGGAAGCGCAGCTGCATCAGCGACTCGGCGACGAAGCCCTGCGGCACGATACTGGTGATCGCAAAATCCACGCGCTTCTCGACCAGCGCCTCGACCGTGCCGCCAAGCACGGTCTCGTGCAGTTGCAGCCGCGTCTCCGGACGCTCCAGCGAAAAGCGGCCGAAGCACTGCAGCAGCAGCCAGGTCGGAAAGATGATCTCCACCGCAACGCGGATCTCCGGCTCCCAGCCGGCTGCCATCTGCGCCGCGCCACGCTCCAGCTTCTCGGCTTCATCGAGCAAAGCGCGGGCGCGCCGGTACAGCACCTGCCCTTCCGGCGTCAGCCGCGCCTTGCGGCCCTCGACGACGAAGGCCTTGAGGCCGAGCAGGCGCTCGATCTTCTGCACCGCATAAGTGATCGTGGACTGGGTCTTGTGCAGGCCCTCGGCGGCCTGCGCGTAACCGCCTGATTCCACAACGGATACCAGGGCTCGCCACTGGTCGAGTGCGATGCGGGGAGCGGACATTTATCGATCCATTAGATTTATATGGCCTATAAATTCTGCTTTTTTATCGAACAAAGCAATACTTAAATGGCGACACCCGCAAGCAACCCGCTTGCCCCGAAACGGAGTGCCGCCATGACCACGCTACTGCAGCTCAACACCAGCCTCTTCGCCGAGAACGGCCAGTCCTCCAAGCTCGCCAACGAGTTCGTCGCCGCCTGGCAAGCACGCCAAGCGGACGGCCGCGTGATCGTGCGCGACCTCGCCCAGCAGCCGCTGCCGCATCTGGATGCGGCGCGCTTCGGCGCCTTTCTCGCCAAGCCCGAGGAACGCACGGCCGAGCAGCAGGCCGTGGTCGCCGAGAGCGACGCCCTGATCGCCGAATTGAAGGCCGCGGACGTGATCGTGCTCGGTCTGCCGCTCTACAACTTCGGCGTCCCCTCGCAGCTGAAGGCCTGGATCGATCACGTGGCCCGCGCCGGCGTCACCTTCCGCTATACCGCCACCGGTCCGGAAGGTCTGGTCGGCGGCCGCAAGCTCTACGTGTTCGCGGCGCGCGGCGGCAAGTATCTCGGCACGCCGGCCGACACGCAGACCGGCTTCATCC
Source organism: Solimonas sp. (assembly GCA_036405815.1). GTDB lineage: Bacteria > Pseudomonadota > Gammaproteobacteria > Nevskiales > Nevskiaceae > Solimonas. Next base: position 52,034 of record DASWWX010000001.1, read on the forward strand.
AAAGCTTCTTCAACTTCATTGGCATCACCGACATCGAGTTCGTCTACGCCGAAGGTCTGAACCTGGGCGAGGCGCCGAAGCAGCTTGCGCTGCGTGAGGCTGCGGCGCAGATTGACCGTCTCGCCGCCTGAGCGACGCAGATCCCCGCACAACGACAACGGAGCACTCGCATGAACGCCTTTTTCGTCCTGCTGAAGCCGTATACCGATCTGGTCGGCCGTCTGCTGATCGCGCTGATCTTCGTCGGCGCCGGCTACGGCAAGATCGGCGGCTACGCCGGCACCCAGGCCTACATGGAATCGATGAGCGTGCCGGGCGGACTGCTGCCGCTGGTGATCCTGGTCGAACTCGGCGGTGGCCTGGCGATCGTGCTCGGCTTCCTGACGCGCTTTGCAGCGTTAGGTCTGGCGATCTTCAGCGTGCTGTCGGCCTTCCTGTTCCACGCCAATTTCGCGGACCAGATGCAGCAGATCCTGTTCATGAAGAACCTGGCGATGGCCGGCGGCTTCCTGTTCCTGGTCGGCAACGGCGCCGGTCCGTTGAGCCTGGACGCCAAGCTGTTCAAACAATCTTGAACGTCGCCCGCGCGCCGAATCGCGAATCGCAAGGCGCGCGGGCCTACGGAGACCCCCAATGACTTCCCGTACCCTGCAGCAAATCATTCCGGGCATGGAGACCTCGGATGGCGCCGGCGTGAAACTGCGCCGCTCGATCGGCGCCGCGCCCGGCCTGCGCCTGGATCCGTTCCTGATGCTCGACGAGTTCGGCACCGAGAACCCCGACGACTACATCGCCGGCTTTCCGCCGCACCCGCATCGCGGCTTCGAGACCGTGACCTACATGCTCGACGGCCATATGCGCCACGAGGATCACCTCGGCAACGTCGGGGAGCTGAAGAGCGGCGGCGTGCAGTGGATGACCGCCGGTCGTGGCGTGATCCACTCCGAGATGCCACAGCAGGAAAGCGGCCGCATGCGCGGCTTCCAGCTATGGATCAATCTGCCGGCCGGCGAGAAGATGAAGCCGGCCGCCTACCGCGACATTCCCGCCGCGGAGATTCCGCAGGCAATGCTGCCCGGCGGCGGCAGCGTGAAGGTCATCGCCGGCCGCGCGACGCTGGAGGGCCGCGAACTCGCCGGCGCGATCAACCCGCAACCGGGCGCGATGGCGACCGACCCGCTGTATCTCGACGTGCAGCTGCCGACGGGCACCGCGTTCACACAGGCGGTGCCGGCCGGCCACAACGCGCTGGTCTACGTCTACGAAGGCACGCTCGCCATCGACGGCAAATCGCTGAAGACCTATGCCGCCGGCGTGCTGTCCGACGGCGATACGGTGACCCTCGCGGCGGGCGCCGACGGCGCACGCTTCATCCTGATCGCCGGCAAGCCGCTGCGCGAGCCGGTCGTGCAGTACGGGCCTTTCGTGATGAACACGCGCGAAGAGATCGAACAGGCGCTGGACGACTACCGGCGCGGCCGACTCGCCGCCTAGACACGCCAATCGCTGCGGTTGCGCGGGCGCATCGCGCCTACGCAACCCGCGGCTCAACACGCATAGACCCGGAAGCCCTGACGATGAGCGCCACCGATCCCCAACCGAATCCGCACGCCGCACGCCCCTGCGCCGCCGGCGACCTGCAACGCATCGCCGCGCGCGAAAGCGTGCTCGGCGAAGGCATGAAAATCCGCCGCGCGCTGCCGACGCGCGAACGCCGCACGATCGGCGCCTGGTGCTTCCTCGATCACTTCGGCCCGATCGGCGTCGAGCACGGCGCCGGGCTGCGGGTCGGCCCGCATCCGCATACCGGCCTGCAGACGTTCACCTGGCCGATCGCCGGCGAAATCCTGCACCGCGACAGCCTCGGCTATCAGCAGGTGATCCGCCCAGGGCAGGTCAACCTGATGACCGCCGGCCGCGGCATCTCGCACTCCGAGGAGTCGCCCACCGACCGCTCGCCGACGCTGCACGGCGCGCAGCTGTGGATCGCATTGCCGGACAGCCATCGTCACATCGACCCGGCCTTCGAGCACTACGCCGACATCCCGAGCCTGGAGCGCGACGGCTATCGCATCACCGTGATGGCCGGCGAAGCGCTGGGCCTGCGCTCGCCGGTGCGGCTGTACTCGCCACTGGTCGGCCTCGAACTGCTGAGCGCGAAAGGTGGCACGCTGGCGCTGCCGCTGCAGCCGGACTTCGAATACGGCGTGCTGGTGCTCGAAGGCGCAATCCGCTTCTGCGGCGAAACCGCCAAGCCCGGCGAACTGCTCTACGTGCCGACCGGCCATCACCATGCCGACGTTCACAGCGATGGCGCGTCTCGCACCTTGCTGCTCGGCGGCACGCCGTTCACCGACGGCCTGCTGATGTGGTGGAACTTCATCGGTCGCGAGAAAGAGGAAATCACGCAGTACGTGCGCGACTGGAACGCCGGCGCCGACTCCATGGGCAACGTCAAGGGTTACGACGGCGCGCGCCTCGTCGCCCCGCTGCCGCCCTGGGCACAACCGCAAGGAGAGTGAGAACGCCATGAAGGAAATCTCGAACGCCACCGTCGTCTCCGGCGACGTCCACTACCGCCACGACATCCGCACCGGCACGCACACGCTCGTCGCCGACGAACCGCCGCATGCCGGCGGTGCCGATGCCGGCCCCGCACCCTACGACCTGCTGCTGTCCAGCCTCGGCGCCTGCACTGCGATCACGCTGCGCATGTATGCGGAGAAGAAGGGCTGGACGCTGGGCCGACTGACCGTGACCCTGCAACTGCTGAAGAACAAGGAAGGCGAGACGCGCATCGAACGTCAGCTCGCTGCCGACGGCACGCTTGACGAAACCCAGTGGACGCGGCTGCTGGAGATCGCCGAAAAGACGCCGGTGACGCTGACGCTGAAGTCCGGCGCGACGATCGCGACCCAGCGCCGATAGCGCATCGTCAGCGGGCAGACATCAGATGTCGTCACGGCAGACGACCATCCAGCGGCCCTGGGACATCGGGACGGAACGATCCAGCCCCAGGGTCAGGTCCTCGATGACCACCCGAGGCTCGCTCAGCAGCTCCCAGCCCGAGGCGCAGGGGTTGCGCGCGTTTAGTGCATCGCGCAGCGCAACGGCCGAGACGTAATCGGCGACGACGAAAATTCGCATGGGTTCCGCTCCATCGCGCAGCGGGCAGTTATGAGCCGCTGCAGCGATTGCTCCGAAGGCGACACGTCCAATCTGCGCTGCGCAGAAGCACCGGACAAGCTGTCCGAACGGCCAGTTACGAGCGGGGCGATGAAGGATGCATGCTGCGCCGTCGATCGACGGCGGCCGCTACAACAGTAGCCGCCAGACGATCGCCACGATCACGCCCACGGTGAGCGTGGTGCGCATCGCGAAGTAGCCTTCGACGCTGCCCAGCGTGCGCTCGCGCCAGACGTCGGCGATCAGCAGCAGCACGAACACGCCGGCCAGCAGCAGCAGCGAGTACAGCGGCGCCAGCCCCAGCGCTACCCAGGCCAGCAGCATCAGCACGACCGAGATCGCCAGGCCCGCCTTGCCGGCGCTGCCCTGCGCGGCGGGCAGCGCGAAACCCCAGAACGTGCCGGCCATAAAGCTGGCGATCATCGCGGTGTAGCCATGCCAGGCGGCATCGAGCCAATCCGGCGCGGTCTCAGGCGAAAACGTCCACCAGGCGGGCCCGATCAGGAACGGCAGCAGACCGGAATAGCCCAGCAGCAACACCAGCGGCGGCAGTTTCATCGACGGCTCCTCATGAACCGCGCCAGCATAGCGCGGCGGCGCATCACGTCGGTGCGGCGGCCTGCGGGTGTAAACTGCGCGACCCGGCACGGTCACCGCAGCCCGCGCACCCGCAAGCCCCGGAGCGTCCCGCCATGTCCGAATCCGCCGCCGCCACACCCAGTTTCCGTGAGTTGTCGCTGTCCGAGCCGGTGCTGACCGCGCTGGACGCGATCGGCTACGAATCGCCCTCGCCGATCCAGGCCGCGACGATCCCGATGCTGATCGAGGGCCGCGACGTGCTCGGCCAGGCGCAGACCGGCACCGGCAAGACCGCCGCGTTCGCGCTGCCGATCCTGACGCTGCTGAACCCGGGTCTTGCGCGCCCGCAGGCGCTGGTGCTGGCACCAACGCGCGAACTGGCGATCCAGGTCGCCGAGGCGTTCCAGAAGTACGCGGCGCATATCCCGAATTTCCATGTGCTGCCGATCTACGGCGGCCAGAGCTATGAACCGCAGCTGCGCGCGCTGCGCCGGGGCGTGCACGTCGTCGTCGGCACGCCGGGCCGCGTCGTCGATCACCTGAAACGCGGCACGCTGCAGCTCGACCACCTGCGCCAGCTCGTGCTCGACGAGGCCGACGAAATGCTGCGCATGGGCTTCATCGAGGACGTGGAGTGGGTGCTGCAGCAACTGCCGGAACAGCGCCAGGTCGCGCTGTTCTCGGCGACGATGCCGCCGCCGATCCGGCGCATCGCGCAAACCTATCTCAAGGACCCGGCCGAGGTCACGATCGCGGCCAAGACCACGACCGCCGCCAACATCCGCCAGCGCTACTGGCTGGTCAGCGGCCTGTCCAAGCTCGATGCGCTGACGCGCATTCTCGAAGCCGAGACCTTCGACGCGATGATCGTGTTCTCGCGCACCAAGCTCGCGGCGGCGGAGCTCGCCGAGAAGCTGGCGGCGCGGGGCTACTCGGCGGCGGCGCTGCACGGCGACATCGCGCAGCGCGACCGCGAGCGCACGGTGGCGCGCCTGCGCGACGGCAGCGTCGACATCGTCGTCGCCACCGATGTGGCGGCGCGCGGCCTGGACGTGGAGCGCATCAGCCACGTCGTCAATTTCGATATTCCGACCGATACCGAGTCCTACGTGCACCGCATCGGCCGTACCGGCCGCGCCGGCCGCAGCGGCGAGGCGATCCTGTTCGTGATGCCGCGCGAACGGCATCTGCTGAAGATGATCGAGCGCGCCACGCGTCAGCCGGTAGCGCCAATGCCGCTGCCGACGCTGGAGGCGATCCAGGATCAGCGCAATGCGCGCTTCAAGCGATCGATCGCCGAGACGCTGACGGCCGGCGACCTCGACGCGCAGCGCCAGCTCGTCGCCGAGCTGGAACAGGAACTGGGCATCAGCGCGCTGGAGATCGCCGCCGCGCTGGCGCGCATGGCGCAGGGCGGGTCCCCGTCCGCGCGCCGCGATGGCACTGACAGCGCGCCGACGGCACCTGCGCCGGCCTCGCGCAAGACCTTCGCCGAAGGCCCCATGCGCGACGCGCCCGCACGCGCGCCAGCGCCCACAGCGACGAAGACCGAGCCCGCGAGCCCCAGGAAAGCGGACTTCTCGCCCGTGGCGTCGCCCTTCGCGACCAACGAGCCGCGCCGACCCTCACGCGACGCGCGGGACGCGAGCGAATCCACCGAGCGGCGCGAGCGTGCCGAACGCGTCGAACGCCCGGAGCGCATCGAGCGCGTCCAGCGTCCCGAGCGTGAAGCCCCGTCGGACGAGGGCCTGGAAACCTACCGGCTCGACGTCGGCCTGCAGCATGGGGTCAAGCCGGGCAACATCGTCGGCGCCATCGCCAACGAGGCTGGCCTGGACAGCGCCCACATCGGCCGCGTGCGCATCTACGACGACCACAGTCTCGTCGATCTGCCCGAAGGCATGCCGCGCGCCATCTTCCGCCACCTGCAGAAGGTCTGGGTCGCCGGCCGGCAGCTCAACCTGCGCCGCATGGACGCCGCCGCAGGCGACGAGGCGCCGGCGGTGCAGCCACCGCCGCGTCACCCGAAGAAGGGCCACGCGCCGCGCGAAGAATCGACCCCACGCGGCGCCAAGCCGGCATCGCCGAAGGCGCGCTTCGATGCGCGTGGCAAAACAGGCGAACGTCTCGGCCGCCCCATCGGCAAACCGCGCCCCGGTGGCGGCAAGCACAAGCCGCGTCGCTCGTTCTGACACCGGCGTGCGTGGGGGGCGGGCCTTGCCGGCGCGAGGTGCGGCGAAGGCCGAGCACGACGCCCCGCCGCCTCAGGCCGCTGCGCGCCGCCGCCGCGTGATGGGGCGCGCGGGCACGGTCTGCCCCAGCTCCGCCCCGCGGTGGCGCCGATACAGATGGCGTACCCAGTCGAGTCCGCGATGCGAGGCACAATCCTGCATCAGCGGCGCGATGGCCGCGCGATAGTCGGCGCGCGCGTACACCGGGTGCTCGTCCGGGCAAGCCAGCGGCGCCAGCATCGCGGCCGCGGTGATGTCGGCGACGCTGAGGCGCCCGCCCACCAGATATCGGCGGCGCTCCTGCGCAGCCAGATCCAGCTCCGCCAGGCCATGCTCGATCATGCGCCGTGAGCGCGCCACGGCATGCGGCTGGAGGTTCAGCCCACTCGCGAACATCCGCGCGAGCATCGGCAGCGCCGCGCGCAGGGCCAGCGACTCGGCCAGGCCGGCATCGACCGTCCAGATGCGCCACACCAGTGCGGGCTGCTGCAGCAACTGCGCATAGACGCAGCGCAGCACGTGCCGGGCCAGGTGATCGAAACGTGATTCCGCGTTCATGACCGCCTGACGCCGCTCGGGATCGGACGGCATCAACGCAAACGGCGCGCGATGAACGGCCAGCCATTCGAGAATCCGGGTGCTGTCGACGATGCTCTCGCCGTCGGCTTCCAGCAGCGGCAGATGGGCACCCACGGCACGCGACGACAGCAGACTGCGTGGCAGATGCAGGAAGGGCGTGAGCCGGTGTTCGGCGTATTCGATGCCGGCGGCGTCGAGCGACCACCGGATTTTTTCGCTGGCCTGGGACGCAGAGAGCGTATAGAGCACCGCGCGTTCGTTCATCTTCGCCTCCTCCGTGACACTGGATGAGCCTAGGGACCGAAGATGGATATGCAATGAACACGCCAGCGTCGGCGCCGCCCACGCCCCGCGTCAGCGCAGACGAAATGTCCTGATCGGCGCGTCACCCGGCATCACGATTGGCGGGCTGAATCGGTTCAGCTGTATCGCTGATCGAACGTTCGGTCTTGCGTTCAGCCAAAGCGACGATCGGCGACGAAGGGGTTGCTGCGGCGCTCCGCACCGAAAGTGGACATCGGGCCGTGCCCCGGCACGAAACGCACGTCGTCGCCGAGCGGGAACAGGCGCTCCCGAATGGAGCACACCAGATCCTCATGGTTGCCGCGCGGAAAATCGGTGCGGCCGATGGAGCCGGCGAACAGCACATCGCCGACAAAGGCGAGCTGATCCGGTGCCGAATGAAACACCACGTGCCCTGGCGTGTGCCCAGGGCAATGCAGCACGTCGAGCGTCAGCCCGCCGACCTGCACGGTATCGCCGTGCTGCAGCCAGCGGTCCGGCTCGAACGCGCGGGCCGGCGGAAAGCCGTAGCGGGCCGCCGCTTCCGGCAACTCCTCGATCCAGAAGCGGTCGTCCTCGTGCGGGCCTTCGACGGGAATCTGCAGGCGCTCGGCCAGATCACGCACGCCGCTGGCATGATCGAGATGGCCATGCGTGACCAGCAGCTTCTCCAGGCGCACGCCATGATGCGCCACGCGTTCGAGCAGACGGTCGAGATCGCCACCGGCATCGATCAGCGTGCCGACGCCGCTGTCGGCATCCCACAGCAGCGAACAGTTCTGCTGGAACGCAGTGACGGGAATGATCTCGCAACGCAGACGCGGCATCGGCTTCGGACTGGGACGGTGGGGAGCGCGATTATGCCTGCGGGAACTCGCCGTCGACGTAGTACCAGCGGCCGTCGTCCTCGCGTGCGAAACGGCTGCGCTCGTGCAGACGGAACGCCGAGGCACCGCTCTCGCGGCCGCGCGCCACGAACTCCACCCACGCGCGATCCGGTTCGGCGCAGTCGTACCCCAGCACCTTGAGGCCGAGCCAGACCGTGGCCGACGACAGCGCCACAGACGGCGGTCGCGTCGAGGCATGCCAGGTCTGCAACAGATAGGGCGCCAGCCCTCGCACGTAGGCGCTGTAACGGGAGCGCATCAGCGACTCGGCATCGGGCGCCGCCGCACCGTCGTGATAGCGCCCACAGCAGGCCGCGTACGGACGCGCGGTGCCGCAGGGACAATCGGCGGGCGAATCAGCGAGCGTCCGGCTGCTGTTTTTCTTCTTCGTCATCGTCGCCGACGATCCAGTCGCCGACCTCCTCGATCGCGCCGCCGACCGCCTTCAGGCCCTGGCCACCGAGATCGCCGATGCCGCGCACCACGCCCTCCAGGCTCAGCCCCAGCGTGCGCGCGATGCCGACCGCAAGCCGGATCGACAGCACCTCGTTCAGTGAGAACCGGGGATCGTCGAGCGCGCCTTCGAGCGTGAAATCCAGTTCGATGCGGCGATCGCGATTCTTCATCGTCGCAATCACCGCCTGCCGCGACAGCCCCATGAACGTGGCGCCCAGACCGCCGGCCGGCTCCAGTTCCAGATCCTCCAGCACCAGCGTGCCCGGCGCCTTCAGGCGCTGATCGGTCACCGTGGAGCGGACCTGCAGATCGAGTGTGCCGCCACGCACACCGGTTTCCGAGTCGCGGATCAGGTACGGCTCCAGCAGCTTCAGGTCGACACGCTGCAACTGGCTCTCGAACGACGAGTTGCCGGCCATCGGCTCGATCCAGCCCTCGACCGTCACGCGGCCCGGCACCTCGCGGTCCCCCAGCGTGCCGTCGAGTCGCAGCGAGGTGCGGCCGTCCAGCGTCGGCACGCGCAGCTCGCCCACCTCGACACGCACCGCGTTCAGCCGCAGGCGGTGCGGCGGCTGGCGCACGCTGCCGTCGAACAGCTCGATCACCCCGTCTTCAAAGCGGATCGAGTCCAGCACGGCGCGCGGCGCGGCCTCGCGCAGCTCGTCGAGACGGCGCTCGTGCAACAGGTCCGGCAACAGTCGCAAACCCTCATCCTGGGTGCGCCAGACCGACAGATAGGCCTGCTCCACTTCCACCGTGTCGACGCGCGTGGTCGCGGAAAACAGTGTGCGCAGATCCGGGTACAACACGACACGCGCGGCACGCAGCGCATCCGGCGCCGGCCAACCCTCGGGCGCGTGCAGCCTCAAGTCCTCGATGACGACGCGGTCCAGCCCCAGCGTCACGCGCCCGATCGCCGCTGAAGGGCCCAGCGCTTCAAGCACGCGATCGCGCAGGACCTCGGCGGCCAGACGCTGGCCGACCAGCAGCAGCGCCACCAGCGACAGCAGGACGATCACGCCGATCCGCCACGGGGAACGCGTGAGTCGAGCGCGCCAAGAAGCATCACGGATGTCGTTCATGCGCGCGTCCACAGCAGACAGCGGTTGTTGGCGGGCATCGCGATCGGCGTCAGGCCGGCGAAGCCGGCGGCGCGCGCCAGCGCATCCACCGCCTCCACATCGCGCAGCCCCATGCGCGGGTCTTGCGCGCGCAGCTGCCGGTCGAAGGCGGCATTGCTGTCGCTGCTGTAACGACCGGCGTCGTTGAACGGACCATAGATCAGCAAGCGTGCGTCGTCGGTCGCGACCGACGGCAGCTTGCGGAAAAATCGCTCGACCTCGGGCCAGCCCATGATGTGCAGCGTGTTGGCGCTGTAGATCGCATCGAAGCACGCCGTCGGCCAGTCGTCCTGCTGCACATCCAGCGTCAGCGGTGGCGGCGTGTTGGTCAGCGCCGCCTCGTCCAGCCACGCGCGGATACCCGGCAGGTTGGGCGCGCGATCGCTGCACTGCCAGACGAGTTGCGGCAGTGCCGCGGCGAAATGCACGGCGTGCTGGCCGGTGCCGCTGCCGATCTCGAGCACACGACGGCGGTCGGCGAATTGCGTGCGCAGCACCGCGAGAATCGGCTCGCGGTTGCGCTCGCAGGCAGCGGAGAAAGGTTTGCCGTCCATCACTGCCCTCAGGCCATGCGCGGCCAGTTGGCGAGCCGGCGCCGGCTGCGCGCGCCTTCGCCGTCCGGTCCGCAGGCACGCGCCAGCGCCTGCACCAGCTCGATGCGGGTATCGCGCGGATCGATGATGCGGTCGATGTAGTTGCGCGCCGCCGCCTCCCAGGGCGCGTTGGCGCGTGCGATCTCGTCCATTAACGCCTGCCGCGCGGCGGCGCCGTCGGCCATCGCCGCGAGCTTGCGGCCATGCACGACGTTGACCGCCACCGCCGGCGCCATGAAGGAAATGTCCGCGGTCGGCCAGGCCAGCACGCAGTCGGCGCCCATGTTGCCGCCGCTCATGTTGCAGTGGGCCATGCCGTAGGACTTGCGCACGATCACGCTGATGCGCGGCACGCTGCACTGATGCAGGGCTTCGATCATCGTCATGATCTTCAGCGGCATCTGCCGCTCCTCGGCGCGCTTGCCGACGAAGAAGCCCGGCGTGTCGTGCAGGAACACCAGCGGGATGTGGAAGCTGTCGCACAGGCAGATGAAGCTCGTCGCCTTCTCGCAGGCACCCGGCCCCATCGCGCCGGCGGTGACCTTGGGATTGTTGGCGAGCAGGCCGACGACGCGACCGTCGATGCGCGCCAGCGCGGTGATCAGGCTGCCGTCGTAATGGGGTTTCAGCTCCAGTACGCTGCCCGGATCGACAATCGCGTCGATCAGCCGGTGCATGTCGTAGACGCGACGCGGGTCTTCCGGCACGAGGTCGAATACGTCGTCGAGACGGCGCTGCGCCGTATCCTCACCGCGCAGGCGCGACGGCAAGGCGCCGGCATGCTGGGGGAAGTAGCCCAGCGCGCGCCGTACCAGCTTCAGCGCCTCGGCATCGCTGTCGGCGAACAGATCGACCTGGCCGGTGGTGCGCGCATGCAACTCCCAACCGCCCAGCTCTTCGACGCTGGCCTGTTCGCCGGTCGCGATCTCCAGAATCGATGGGCCGCCGACGCACATCGCGCTGCCCTTCACCTGCACCACCAGATCGGACAGCGAGGCGGTCCACGTGGAGCCGCCGAAGCATTCACCCATGATCGCGGTGATCAGCGGCACGCGGCGATCGCGCGGCGGCTGATGCTCGATCGGATAGACCATGCTCATCATGCCGGCGGCCCCCATGATGTCCGGCACGCGGGCGCCGCCAGCGTCGCCGAGCTGGATGCAGGGATAACCTTTCTCCACCGCATAGGCCATGTGCCGCAGCAGCTTGCCGACGCCCACTCGACCGCCGGCACCGGCCATCACCGTCACATCGTCGGCGCCGACGAACACCGGCCGGCCCTCGATCGCGCCATGCCCGCAGATCTTGCCGTCGGCCGGCGTCAGCGCCGCCACCTCCGCACGATCGCTCTGCGCCAGCAGGCCCAGCTCCTGGAAGCTGCCGGGGTCGAGCAGACCGTCGATGCGCTCCCGCGCGTTCAACCGCCCCTTGGTGCGCTGACGCGCCAGCTTGTCCTCGCCGCCCATCGCCAGCGCGCGCGCCTGGCGCGCCGCCAGTTCGTCGAGACCGTAAGCGTCGGGTTTCGCTGCGTCGCCGCGCTCGCTCATGTCAGAGCATCAGTCCCATCAGCCCGCGCCACAGGCACAGCAGACCGCAGACCAGCAGCAGGATGAAGGTCAGCAACGTCCCGTAGAAGCGCCCGAACTTCCAGCTGCCGGTGAACGACAGGGCGATGCCGTGCAGCACGCGCGCCACGACCAGCGCGATGCCGAGCCCGTGCAGCAGGTAGATCGACGTGGCGCCGCCGATTTCCAGCAGCGCCATCATCAGCAGGATGAACGGCGTGTACTCGGCGAAGTTGCCGTGGCCGCGAATGCGGCGCAGCAAGGCGGCATCGCCGCCGTCGCCCAGGCTGACTTCGCCGTGGCCGCGCTGCTGCACCACGCGCCAGCTCAGGGCCAGATAGAGGATCGCCAGCAAGCCGGCGTACAACGGGGTCACGATCATCGTGCCGCTCCCAGAAATGAAAAGGCGCCGCTAGGCTAAAGCCCGCGGCGCCTTGGTCACAACCGGACGCTCAGTTCGTGGGTTCGACCGTGCCGATGCGGATGCCGCCCGTGGGCACGCGGTAATTGACCGCCGCGCCTTCCGGATCGCGCACGTCCAGCGCCTCCAGCGTCACCGTCACGCTCTGCGCCGACCCCGGCGGCGGCTCGTTGCCGTCTCCGTCGCTGCTGCCGCCACCGCCGCAGGCGCTCAGGCACAGTGCTGCGGCCAGCAGCCAGATGGTGCGCGGCGGCACGCGCCGGCGACCGGCGCCGAGCCCGCCGACCAGCAGCAGCATCGCGCCGCCGCCGCCCAGGCCCGCGACCATCAACGGCGCCGCGGCCGCCTGCGAGGACGGCAGCGTCGCCCAGATCGCCAGATCGACGTGTTCGCCCGGCGCCAGATCCAGCGCCGCGTTGGCGGTGCAGATGTTGCGGGCCGCCGGCAGCGTCGGCGCGCAGACGAAGCGCACGCTGCCGGCCATCGCCCACAGCTGCGAAAGCCCCTGGGGACGATCCAACGTCAGCGTCACGGTGCGCACGCGGTGCACCGCGCCGCCGGTGTTGCGCAGTCGCAGATGGCCGACGCGCACCGAGCTGCCGGGCGCGGCGCTGACCGTCGACGCACTACCGACCACGCCCGCGCTGCCGCCGGCGTTGGCCGGATCGATGTCGCAGGCGTCACCACGACCATCGCCATCCGCGTCGGCCTGCGTCGGATTGGCCACCGTCGGGCAGTTGTCCTCGACGTCGGGGACACCGTCGCCATCGCTGTCCGTTTCCGGATCCGGCGCGTCGGTGTCGCAGGCATCGCCGATGCCATCGCCGTCGCTGTCGGCCTGGGTCGGATTGGCGATGGTCGGGCAGTTGTCGTCGGCATCGGGCACGCCATCGCCGTCCGCATCGGGATCGGTCGGCGGCGTCACCGTCTCGCAGGCGTCGCCGATGCCGTCCTGGTCCGCATCCGCCTGGTTGGCGTTGGCGACCGTCGGGCAGTTGTCGAGCGCATCGACCACGCCGTCGCCATCGGTATCGACCGGCTGGCCGCCCGGATCGTTGGACGACGGCGTCAGCAGGCCGCTGCAGTAGATGAACGGATCGGGATCGGTCGTGAAGCCCGACGCCGCATCCCAGTACTGCTTGCGGAATTCGATCAGTCCGGTCTGGAACTCGCAGAAGCCCGGCGCCTTGCTGCGCAAGGTGACGCCCAGCCCCAGGTGCCCGAGCGCCGCATCGACGACACCGCGCCCCGGTGCGGCGCTGACGTCGCCCCAGCCGATCTGCAGCCACGGCGCGATCGGATTCACCGGCAGGCCGACCAGATCGAACACGCCGTTGATCGGGTCGTAGTCCAGCGGACCCGGCACCCAGGCGGCCTGTTCCAGCGCGCGGCGCAGGAACCAGTTGTCGATCGTGAAGCCCTTGCCGACCGCCATCGCCGGGCGGCTGGCGGTGGCGACGATGCCACCGGCGTGGCCGAGCCGGCGCCGCGCTTCGAGCAGCACGCGCGAGGCCACGCCCGCCGCGCGCGGCGTCGAGAAACTGGTACCGCCGACCAGCTCGTCGAGTCCGGTCGCGCAGTCCATGCAGTACGGCAGCGTCTGCGTGTAGTCGGACGAGAAATCCGGCAGCTGGCCGGACAGCAGCGTGTCGCCTTCCGAGGAATCCTCCTCGATGCCGGACACGCCGATGCTCCACCAGGGGCCGGCGCCCGCGCGCAGCGGCGACAGGCCCGGACCGTTGCCGGCGGAGCTGAAATGCAGCTTGCCGCGCTCGACCACGCCCTGGTAGCTGGCGTGAAACGGCGACGCCTCGGGAATCGGCAGCAGCCCCAGCGCCAACGACGCACCGTAACTGGTGGTGACGATGTCCACCGCCGGATGCAAGAACGCGCGCTCATGCGACAGATCGCTGCCCAGCGCGCCTTCCGTCTCGATGAAGAACAGCACCGCATCGGGGTTGGCGGCCAGCACCGCGGCGCTGGTACCGACGCCATGCGCGCTTTTCTCCACCACCGGAAGCAGCGGCGAGAAGCTGTCGGCGACCTGCGACGTGACGATCAGGTTGGTGCCGAGGAAGTGATAGTTCTCACCGCGCACCACGCGCGACCAGAACGCGGCGTCGGCCGCGAGATCGGCCGCAAAGTTGCCGGTGCGCGTCAGACGCACGACGTTCTCGGGCTTCACGCCGAAAGCGGTCAGGATCTCCTGCGTGACCGCGGACGGCGCCGTGCCGGCATAGAGCGGGCCATCGGCGTAATAGAAATCGTGGTACGGATTGATCGCCGAGTCGGCGTCGGCGACGACCACGCGCGCACGCAGCGGATCGGACGGGACACTGCCGTAACCGCCGCCGTTGTCGCCGCCGTCGCTGCCCCCGTTGTTACCCCCGTTGTTGCCACCCCCCGAATCGCCGGCAACCTCGACCGTCGCGGTGCCGGTGATCTGCAGGCTGGCGTTGAGGAAGCCGGCGACGCGGGCCCGATACTCGCCGGACGGCGGCGCTTCGAGCAGGATCTCTTCGAAGGTCGTGCCGCCCTGCTCCGAGCGATAGGACGCACTGTCCGGCGCCAGCACCTCCAGATCGACATCCTGCATCGACGACGACCACTCGATGCGCACGCTCAGCCGGGCGACATTGCAGGCACCGGGCAACGCAAAGGTTTCCTCCGGCACCGACGCCAGCGGCAGGGTCACGCCCAGCACGGCCGGCGCCGCGGTCGCGGTCCAGCTGTGCAGCACATGGGTACCTGCGGCCAGCGCACAGCCCTGCTGCGCCAGCGCCGGCGGCGACAGGCCGGCACCGCCCACCAGCATCAGCGCGACTGCGACGGCGCTGCCCGCGGCGCCGATGTCGCGCACAGGCGACGACGCGCGCACCGCGGCGCGCGATCCTACGATCATGGTCATCCTTCGCTCCCTGTCACTCTTGGAATCAATCCGCCCCGGCGGACCGGCGGACCTAGCGAACGCGGTGGTCCACGTCGGCACTCTAGAGCAGCGCCTGACGGCGCAGGAGGAGGTTTCTACTCAGATGGACGGCGCTGAGAATCCGTCACTGCGCCGCGATGGCAACCGCGCTGGCCGTGGAGCCTACGCCCCGTCGCCGGCACGCCGGACGGCGCACGACGAACGGAGTGGCCAGCGGCCGCGCATCACGTCGGGTCGTCTGAGGGCGGCGCGACCGCTTCGACCCGCACCGGATTCTCGACGTAGATCGAGCGGGAGGGATAGGCGAAGCCGATCTTCTCGGCTGACAGCGCGCGGAACAGCGCCAGATTGATCGACTGCTGCGTGTCCATCATCGTGATGTAGTCCGGCACCTTCATCCAGTACACCACCTCGAAGTCGAGCGAGGAATCGCCGAACTTGGTGAAGTGCGCACGATCAAACCGCGCCTGCTCCTGCGAATCGATAATGGTCTTGACGATGCCGGGAATCTTCTCGAGTTGCTCGGGCGTGGTCTGGTACAGCACGCCGAAAGTGAACACGTTGCGCCGCTCGGACATGCGCTTGTAGTTGCGCAGCCGCGCCTTGAGCAGGTCGCTGTTGGAGAACACCAGCTGTTCGCCGCCGATGCTGCGAATACGCGTGGTCTTCAGGCCGACATACTCGACGGTCCCCGAGAAGCCGTCGACGACGATGAAGTCGCCGATCACGAATGGCTTGTCCATCACGATCGACAGCGATGCAAACAGATCGCCCAGGATGTTCTGCACGGCCAGTGCCACCGCGATACCGCCGACGCCCAGACCGGCAACCAGCGCCGTGACGTTGACGCCGAGGTTGTCCAGCGCCAAGAGCAGCACGATGGCCCACAGCAGTACACGGCCGATGAAGCTGAGCGCCGCCAGGCTGGTCGCGGTGCCGGCGTCCGTCTGCAGCGAGCGCTGACGATAGCGATTGAGCCAGAAATCGAGCCCGGCGCCGGCCCACAGACCGATCTGCAGAAACGCGGAGATCGTCGCGGTCCACTTGAGCACGGTCTCCGCGCGCTCGGGTAGCGACAGGTAATGGCTGGCGACAAATAGCGTGACACCGAAGATCAGCAACTGCCGCGTGCGCTTAGCGATCTCGATGATTGCATCGTCCAGCGCCATCGAACTGCGCTCGGCGAGCGTCGCCAGGCGGCGCGTGATGACCCACTTCAGCAGGCCGACCACCAGGTTGATCGCGAGCGCGATGGCCAGTGCCGTCAGCCAGTGGCGCAAGGGATTTTCGAGAATTTCGAGTTCAAGCAACATCGCATGCTCCTGGATCGAAGAGGGGCACGCTCACATCGAGGCGAACGCACACAGAACGGAGAGAAGATCGTATCGACGCAGCACGTAACGACGAGGCGCACGACCGCCTCTTTTTAACCTGCCGCAGCGCGCACCGACAACCCCGCGACTTCAGCCTCGGTTCAGCCGCGCCGCGTGCTCGCCCATATCCGACGC
The DNA here is from genome assembly GCA_036405815.1 of Solimonas sp. Classification (GTDB taxonomy): domain Bacteria; phylum Pseudomonadota; class Gammaproteobacteria; order Nevskiales; family Nevskiaceae; genus Solimonas. The sequence goes on from DASWWX010000001.1 coordinate 68,371, forward strand.
GTCAATCGCGGCGATAAACCTCGGCACCGCCGGCACGAAACTCCGCGGACTTCTCCGCCATGCCCTGCGCCAGGGCCGCATGATCGTCGGCACCCACGCTGGCGGCGTAGTCGCGCACATCCTGCGTGATCTTCATCGAACAGAAATGCGGGCCGCACATGCTGCAGAAGTGCGCGAGCTTGGCGCCTTCCTGCGGCAGCGTCTCGTCGTGAAATTCCTGCGCCTTCTCCGGATCCAGGCCCAGATTGAATTGATCCTCCCAGCGAAACTCGAAGCGCGCCTTGGACAGCGCATTGTCACGCACCTGCGCGCCAGGATGCCCCTTGGCCAGGTCCGCGGCATGTGCGGCAATCTTGTAGGTGACGATGCCTTCGCGCACGTCGTCCTTGTCTGGCAGGCCGAGGTGCTCCTTGGGCGTCACGTAGCAGAGCATCGCGCAGCCGTACCAGCCGATGTTGGCGGCGCCGATGCCGGAGGTAATGTGGTCGTAGCCCGGCGCGATGTCGGTGGTCAGCGGGCCCAGCGTGTAGAACGGCGCCTCGAAGCAGTGCTTGAGCTGCTCGTCCATGTTCTCCTTGACCAGGTGCAACGGCACATGGCCCGGGCCTTCGATCATGACCTGCACGTCGTGCTTCCAGGCGACCTGCGTCAGCTCGCCGAGCGTGTGCAGCTCGCCGAACTGTGCGTCGTCGTTGGCGTCGGCGATGCAGCCAGGCCGCAAGCCGTCACCGAGCGAGAACGACACGTCGTACGCCCTCATGATCTCGCAGATGTCCTCGAAGTGCGTGAAGAGGAAATTTTCCTTGTGGTGTGCGAGGCACCACTTGGCCATGATGCTGCCGCCGCGCGAGACGATGCCGGTGACGCGCTCCGCCGTCCATGGGATGTAGCGCAGCAGCACGCCGGCGTGGATCGTGAAGTAGTCCACGCCCTGCTCGGCCTGCTCGATCAGCGTGTCGCGGAAGATCTCCCAGGTGAGCTCTTCAGCCTTGCCGTTGACCTTCTCCAGCGCCTGGTAGATCGGCACCGTGCCGATCGGCACCGGCGCGTTGCGCAGGATCCACTCGCGCGTCTCGTGGATGTTCTTGCCCGTGGACAGGTCCATCACCGTGTCACCGCCCCAGCGCGTGGACCACACCATCTTTTCCACTTCCTCGGCGATGCTGGACGTCACCGCGGAGTTGCCGATGTTGGCGTTGATCTTCACGCGGAAGCCGCGGCCGATGATCATCGGCTCCAGTTCCGGGTGATTGATGTTGGCCGGGATGATCGCGCGTCCGCGCGCGACCTCGTCGCGCACGAACTCGGCCGTGATCGCGTCCGGCAGTTGCGCGCCGAAGCGCTGCCCGCGATGCATGCGCCGCAGGTAGCCGGCCTGCTCGTAGCTCGCGCGCAGTTCTTCGAGCCGCGCGTTCTCGCGGATCGCGATGTACTCCATCTCCGGCGTGACGATGCCGCGGCGCGCGTAGTGCATCTGCGAGACGTTGGCACCGGCGCGGGCCTTGCGCGGCGCGCGGATGTGGGCGAAGCGCAGGTCGGCGGTCTTGTCGTCGGCCGCACGGATGCGCCCGTAGATCGAACTTGGCCCGCGCAACTGCTCGGTATCGCCACGCGCCTCGATCCACGGCGCGCGCAGCGGCGCTAGTCCGGCGACGAGATCGATGCGCGCGTCCGGATCGGTGTAAGGCCCGCTGGTGTCGTAGACGGTAACCGGCGGATTCGGCGACAGGCCGTCGCGGGTCTTGGTCGGCGTCAGCGCGATTTCGCGCATCGCCACGCGCACGCCCTGCGGCCCCTCGACGTGAATCTTGCGGCTGCCGGGAAACGGGCGGCGGACCTCCGCCGACAGCTCGGCGGCCTTGGTGAACAGGGTTTCGGGCACAGCGCTCATATCGGCTCTCGTCGGGCGACGAGGAAAAGCGCGAGCGGCGACGCAAGCGTCGCCTTCAGCCTTCCCTCACCGCCGGTTGCGGTCAGGTTCCAAGGGTGTGATCTCAGCCCGTGACCACGGGCACCCCCGGCTTGGCGAGCACCTTAGCCAAGCGCCGGCGGTGCAGCAAGGGCGTTTTCCGGCAGACCGCAGATGCAGGCCGATCGCGGATTCGGCAGTATCCGCGCAGCCTTGGGGATCCTCATGAACACGATACGAACCACCCTGTCGATGGGCCTGCTACTGGCCTGCAGCGCCTGCGCCACGCTGGACGAGGGCACCTGTCGCACCGGCGACTGGCGCCAGATCGGCTACCAGGATGGTCTGCGAGGCCACGGCACAGGGCGACTGGCCGAACACCAGAAGAGCTGCAGCGCGCATGGCGTGGCCGCCGATAACAACGCCTGGCACGTCGGCTATGTGCAGGGCCAGGGGCAGTACTGCACCGCCGCCAACGGCTATCGCGAAGGCCGCGACGGCGCGAGCTACGGCGACGTCTGCCCACCGGCGTCCGACGCCGAGTTCCGCCCGGCCTGGCGCGACGGTCGCGAGCTGGCCTCGCGTGTTGCCTCGCTGCGCACGCTGGAGCGCGAGCTGGATCAGATCGGCGAGACCCTGGCGGAGGACGATCGTCGCAGCGACGCGCACATCGCCGCCGTGCGCAGCGGCCGCCAGCCGCCAGCCGCCGAACTGCTCGGGCCCGGCGAGCGCCGGCGCGCCGAACGCGACTTCGATCAGCGTGCCGCCGATCATGCGCAGTTGCTCGACGAAATCTCCCAGCGCGACGCCGAGCTGAGTGCGCGTTACCAGGTTGCGCCGCTGCGTCTGGAAGCCCGCCGCTGACGTCTGGCGCTGGCGTCTGGCGCTGCTATCCGGCGCCGATGTCCGGCACTGGTGTCTCGCACCGACGTCTGGCAGGGAGGCCCGATTGCCAGGGTCCGCCTCAGCGCTCAAGCCCGGCGCTGCGGGTTTGTTCACGACCGGGCCGGCACGCCATGGCGCCGATTCTCAGTGCAGGGTCGCGGCGGTTTGAGGCAGTATCGCGCTGCGCGCCGCAGGCCGGCGCGCCACACTCATAAAAATCCTGCACCAAGCACGGGGGAGATTTTCCGATGACGGCTGATCCGATCACCACAGCGTTCCTGCCGCTTGCGCTCGGCTTCATCATGTTCGGCCTCGGCCTGACGCTGCGTATCGCCGATTTCACGCGCGTGCTGGTGTATCCGAAGGCGGTCGTCGTCGGCCTGAGCTGTCAGGTGCTGCTGCTGCCGCTGGCCTGTGCCGGCATCGCGCACGCTTTCAATCTGGACCCGGTGCTGGCAGTCGGCCTGATGCTGCTCGCCGCCTCGCCCGGCGGCGCCACCGCCAATCTCTATAGCCACCTCGCCAACGGCGACGTCGCGCTGAACATCACCCTGACGGCGATCAACTCGGTGCTGGCGATCATCACGCTGCCGATCATCGTCAACCTGTCGCTGGTGCACTTCATGGGCGAAGGCCAGGCCATTCCGCTGCAGTTCACCAAGGTGATCCAGGTCTTCGTGATCGTGCTCGGCCCGGTCGCGCTCGGCATGCTGCTCAACGCCAAGGCGCCGGCGCTGACGCAACGCCTGCTCAAGCCGGTGAAATGGCTGTCGGTCCTGTTCCTGGTCGCAATCATCAGCCTGGCGATCAACAAGGACTTCGACAACATCGTCGCCTACGCAGCGGTGGTCGGCGCGGCCTGCCTGGTCTTCAACCTGACCAGCCTCGCCGTCGGCTACTGGGTGCCGCGACTGGTCAAGATCAGCGAGCGCCAGTCGATCGCGATCGGCATGGAAATCGGCATTCACAACGGCACGCTGGCCATCGCGATCGCGCTGTCGCCGATGATGCTCAACAATCCGACGATGGCGATTCCGGCGGCGGTCTACAGCGTCATCATGTTCGTCACCGCAGGGCTGTTCGGCTGGTGGGTCAACCGCCGCAGCCGCACCGCTGCCGCAACATGATCCGCCCGATCTCCCATCGCACTCGAATGCCGGCGCACAACGCCGGCATTCTTGTTTTAAGACCCTGACGCCGCTTTCACGACAGACCAGGCCGACGGCCCGGTTCGCCGGCTAGAACAGATACGGCTCCGACGCCTGCGATGAAGACGTCTGGCCCGGCGTATCGGACATGCGCTGCATGAAGTCCGCGAGCCGGCGGGCGCGCGCCAACAGCCAGTCCCAGTCGATCGGATCGGTGCATTCGCGCTGCAATCGGCTCAGCACTCGGCGATCGTCGCGCGATACCGCATGCGCCTGTACCGGGCCGCGCAACAACCATTCGACGCCGGCATCGTCGAGCACCGCGCTCCAAAACAACTCGCGGCGTGACCGGCTGATAAAGCCCCAGTACGGCCCGACGCGCAGTTCGACGCCGACCACCTCGGCCGCGTCCAGCAACTGCTCGATGCGAAAGCGCAGGCGATCCACCGCCAGCGGCTCCACCTGGGGTGCGGCCGCTCTGACCGTTACGCGGGGTCTGTCATCGGTCAAGGGCATGGCTCGCCTCCCGGAGATGGACGCAGCCTAAGGCCCGCCCCACGGGATTCGACCGGCCGCCGGCGTGGGCGGCGGCCGAGACGCGACGACCGGTGCCGCGGTCAGTGTGACGCCGCCTTGGCGTCGTACGCGGCGATATCGTGGAGTAGGTCTTCCCCTGACAACTGCGTGGCGTTGCGCCCGCCGAGGAAGCGGGTGAGCCCCGCCTTGTCGTAATGCGCCTTGATGCGGTCGCTCATCAGGCCGATGTACTCCAGGTTCGGAATCAGGCGCAGGAACATCAGGTGCCGGAAGGCACTCATCGACGGTGCGCTCAGGATCACCTCATCCCAGTCCTTCAGCGACAGGCGACCCTCGAACCATTCGTAGTACAGCTCGTGCGACAGGAAGCGATTGCGCATCAGCAAGGCCACTTCGTAGGCCCAGTCCTCGCGCTCGCGGATCTCCGACGGGCTCAGTTCCTTGGAGATGTGCTCCCGCAGCGCCAGCACGCCGTAATGCACGTGCCGCGCCTCGTCCTGGATCACGTACTTGAGCAGTTGCTTGAGCAGCGGCTCCTTGGTGAAGTTGTACATCGTGCCGAAAGCGCCGAGCGCCAGGCCCTCGACCATGATCTGCATGCCGAGGAACTTCACGTCCCAGCGCGAATCGGTGAGCAGATCGTCGAGGATCACGAACAGGTTGTCGTTGACGACGTAGGTTTTCTGCAGCTTGGTGTCGAGGTAGCGCAGAAACACCTCGAGGTGGCGGCCCTCGTCCATGACCTGCGTCGCGCCATAGAGCTTGCCGTCCAGCCACTGCACCGATTCGGTGACCTGCGCCGCCGCGTACAGCGCGCCCTGCTCGCCGTGCATGAACTGCGACAGCGTCCAGCTGGCGATGTCGTTGGCGAAGCGCAGCTTCTCCTTGGGGTTGAGCTTGATGCCCTTGGCTTCGAGGCCCGCAAACGGCGGGTAGTCCAGCGGCATCACCGCCGTCTCCGGATTCTCCGGATCGACCGACGTGCTCCAGTCCAGATCGCGATCGCCGTTCCACTGATTGGCAACGGCGCGGCGATAGAGGTCGTACATCTCCGGAAACTCGCCCTGGTAGGTCAGGTCGAAATGCGCGGCATGATGCGCGGCCATCGGCACCGCATCGCCGCTGCGCGCGCGGCCCAGCACGAGGCCGCGCATCACCGACGGCGCCATGCTGGCGGCAACCTTGAGATTGCCGACCGACGACATCACGCGCAGGTTGTCGAGCGCGCTGTAGATCGTGTTCTGCGCCTTGCGCGGCAGTCCGTCGAGCATGCGGTCCATCGTCGCCATTCAGGGTGCTCCTTCAGGTCAGCGCTTCAGGCGTCCACGGTCAGCGGCTCGGTGGCGCAGGCCGAGCAGGCCAGCGTCCAGCCGTCGGCGCGTTCGGCGTCGGACAGGCAATTGGGTTCGTTGATCAGTGTCGTGCCGCTCACCACCTTGATCTTGCAGTGGCCACAGCCGCCGACGGTGCAGCTGAAGTCGAGCTTGAGTCCGGCGCGCAGCGCCGCGTCGAGGATCGATTCACCCGGCTGCTGTGCGACGTTGCGCCCGCTCCGCTGGAACACGATCTGCTGCGCCGCCTTCGGACGCGGCTGTGGGCGCGGCGCGGCCAGAAAGCGCTCGCGATGGATGCGCGCCTCGGGAAATCCGGCGGCACGCAGCGCGAACAGGCCCGCATCCATCAGGCCCTGCGGGCCGCACAGATAGGCGATCGCATTCGACGCCGGATGCAGGGCGCGCACCAGCGATGCGGCGTCCGGTCGCGTCTTGCGGCCGGTCCACAGCAGCTTGATCTGGAAACTCGGGTGACGCGCCGCCAGGCGTTCGAGCCGCTCGCCGAAGATCGCCTGCGACGGCTCGCGATTGACGTAGGCCAGCCGGATCGCGCGTGCCGGATTCTGCGCCAGCGCCGTCTCGATCAGGCTCGCCACCGGCGTGATGCCGGAACCGCCGGCGAGAAACAACAGCGGCGACTGCGTGTCGTCCGGCAGCACGAAGTCGCCACTGGGGCCCAGCACTGCGTAACGATCGCCCGCCTTGAGCTTCTGCACCACGTGCTGCGACACGCGACCGTCGGCCAGCGCCTTGATCGTGCACGCGAGACGCTGACCCTCGGCGCTGGAAATCGAATACGCGCGCCGCATCGGCTCGCCGCCAACGTCGAAGCAATGCGT
>DASWWX010000002.1:0-1547 GCA_036405815.1 Solimonas sp.
GCCAAGAACCGCAACCGCGCGCGCTTCAACCTGCGCGGCCGGCTGGCATTGGTGCTGGGCGCGATGGGCCTGTGCTCGATCAGCCTAGTCGGGCGCGCGGCGTACGTGCAGCTGATCAACCACGATTTCTACCAGCGGCAGGGCGATGCGCGCTTCCTGCGCGAGATCCCGATCCCGACCTCGCGCGGCATGATCACGGACCGCAACGGCGAGCCGGTGGCGGTGTCCTCGCCGGTGGAATCGGTGTGGGGCAATCCGCAGGAGCTGCTGAAGGCGCCCGACCGCCTGCCCGAGCTGGCGCAGGCGCTGGGCGTGCCGCTGGACCACCTGACCAACCGGCTGTCGCAGAAGGCCGACAAGGAATTCCTGTACCTCAAGCGCCGGATCAACCCGGACGAGGCGCAGAAGATCCTGGCGCACAAGATTCCCGGTGTGTTCTCGCAGCGCGAGTTCCGTCGCTTCTATCCGCAGGGCCCGGCGATGGCCCACGTGCTGGGCTTCACCAACATCGACGACCGCGGCCAGGAAGGGCTGGAACTGGCCTTCGACGAATGGCTCAGCGGCACGCCGGGTGCGCAGAAGGTGATCCGCGACAACCGCGGCCGCATCGTCGAGAACGTGGACCTGATCCGCTCCGCGCAGCCGGGCAAGGACCTGACGCTCAGTATCGATCGCCGCATCCAGTACCTCGCGCACCGCGAGTTGCGCAATGCGCTGCTCGAGCACCAGGCCAGCAGCGGCTCGATCGTGATCATGGACGTCGCCACCGGCGAAGTGCTCGCGATGGTCAACCTGCCGACCTACAACCCGAACGCGATCGAGCGGGTGAAGCCGGATGCGCGGCGCAACCGCGCGCTGACCGACATGATCGAGCCGGGTTCGACGATGAAGCCGCTGACCGTGTCGACGGCATTGAAGGCCGGCGTGGTCACGCCTTCCACGCTGATCAACACCAACCCCGGCTACATGGCGTTGAACAGCCGCTACACCATCCGCGACGTGCCGCGTAACAACGGCGTGCTGACCGTCACCGGTGTGATCACAAAGAGTTCGAACATCGGGTCGATCAAGATCGCGGAGAAGCTGCAGAACACCTACTTCTACGACAGCATCCACAGCTTCGGCTACGGACAGAAGCCGGGTAGCGGCTTTCCGGGCGAATCGGCTGGCGTGCTCGCGCCGCCGGATCGTTGGAACGGTTTGCAGAAGGCGACCATGTCGTACGGCTACGGCCTGGCGGTGACGCCGCTGCAGATCGCGCGTGCCTACTCGGCGCTGGGCAACGGCGGCCGGCTGGTGACACCGACCTTCGTGAAGGGCCAGCGTGCGGAGGCGCCGCAGGTCCTGGATCCGGCGATCGCACGCGAAGTCGTCGGCATGATGGAAACGGTCGTGACCCAGGGCGGCGCCAAGCGCGCCGGGGTGCTGGGTTATCGCGTGGCGGGCAAGACCGGTACCGCCCGCATCGCGGCCGGCGGCGGCTACGCGAAAGGACGCTACGCCTCGTTCTTCGCTGGCCTGGTGCCGGCCAGCAATCCGCGCTTCGC
>DASWWX010000003.1:0-4044 GCA_036405815.1 Solimonas sp.
CCGATGACCGTCGCCTGGCTGGCCGGCGAGGTGGGCGAACTGTCGCGCATCAACAGCGGGCTGATGTCCGAAGACCCGGCGCTGCGCGAGCATGCCCGGCTGTTCATGCAGTCCCTGCTCGGCGCGCGCAACGCCCGCTTCACCGAGCGGCTGCTGCCGGAAATTCAGGCCGGCGGCGTGTTTTCCGCCTTCGGCGCCTCCCACCTTGCTGGCCCCGACGGCGTGCTCGCGCGCCTCGCTGCGGCAGGCTGTCGAATTGAATCAGTGACTTGACGCTCCAGTTTTTAACAATCGTGCCGTTATCCAGACACGATGAATCGTCCGACACGGGCATCCCGCCCGGTACGGATGCACAGGAGACGAGCCATGATTTCATTCAACCGTATGTCGGTTGTCAGCCAGCTCTCGATTTCGATCGGCCTGCTCTGCGCGGTCATTTTTGTCGCACTGATTGCGGTCGTGTCGGTATCGAGCAATCGCGCTGCGATGGAGCAGACCCAGAGCGCCCTCGGCGATCAGGCCGACGCGACGGCAAAACTGCTCGATCTGAGCTACGAGAACGCACTGGCCAATGCGGCCAAGGGCATGGCGGCGCTGAAGGGCGCCCTGGGCACCGTCACCGTTGACGACGACACCGTGGCCATGGGCAAGTATCCGGCCGTGCGCGTGGCGCGTGCGGGCGGCAACGTACTCAACGGTGACGAAGCCCGGATGAAATCAACGCGGGATCTGATCGGCGCCGATCCGGCTGTGATGGTGCGCGTAGGCGACGAATTCGTCCGCGTGGCGACACTGCTCAAGGACGCCGAGGGCCGTTCGCAGGCCGGCGTCGCGATCAAGAGCGGACCGGATACCGCGGCACTGCTCAAGGGCGACAGCTACCAGGGCGTGGTGATGCGCAACGGGCGCTTCTACATTTCCTCGCTCGAACCGATCAAGGACGCCGCCGGTCGCGTGGTCGGCGCACTGTCCGCACGCGTCGACGTGCAGCAGGGCATCGATCAACTGTTCGAATCGCTGAAGTCCATCCGCGTCGGCGAAACCGGCTACATCCACGTGCTCCGGCCGGGCGAGAGCGCCGATGACACGACCATGCTGTTCCACCCGGTGCACGCCGGCAAGACGGTGAAGGAGATCGGCAACGACACGCTGACCCGCATCATCGGCGAACAGATCAGCACGAAGAACGGCGACCACATCTACGACTGGCCGCGCGAAGACGGCTCGCTGGCGCCGAAGATCGCGGCCTACCGCCTGTCGGACAACTGGGGCTGGATCGTATCGTCCGGCGCTCACGTCGAGGAATTCACGCGCTCGAACATCCAGCTGCGCAATCTGCTGATCGGCATCTGCGTCGCCTCGGCACTGATGTTCGCCGCCCTGACCTGGTGGCTGGCACGAAGCCGGCTGAGCCGCCTGAACAAGGTGTCTGCCGCGATGACCCGGCTCGGCAACGGCGACTTCAGCCAGCGCCTTGACGTGGTGACTGGCACGACGCACAACGAACTGGACCTGATTTCGATCCAGATGAACGAAGCGACGCGCAAGACCGCCGCGCTGATCACCGCCACCGCCGAGGCGGCGCGGGCGGTCGGCAATGCGGCGCGGGAACTGCGCGCCGGATCGAGCGAAGTGGTGAATGGCTCGACCGAACAGAGCAGCGCGGCCGCCGGTCTGGCAGCCGCGATCGAGGAACTGTCGGTCAGCATCACGCACGTGGCCGACAGCGCCGGCGTCGCCGACGGCATCACGCGCGAGGCGCGCAGTGCGGCCACGCAGGGCGAGCAGAAGCTGTCCAGCATGGTCGAGGGCATGCAGCGCATCGCCGCCGAGATCGGCGACGCCTCGTCGGCCGTGACCGATCTCGCCGGTCGTACGCGGGAGATTTCGAACGTCGGTCGCATCATCCAGGAGATCGCCGAACAGACCAATCTGCTGGCACTCAACGCGGCGATCGAAGCGGCGCGCGCCGGCGAATCCGGCCGCGGCTTCGCGGTCGTCGCCGACGAAGTGCGCAAGCTGGCCGAGCGCACCGCCGCGTCGACGCAGGAGATCGCCAATATGGTGAGCAGCGTGCAGGCCGATGCCGACAAGGTGGTACGCCGCATCGGCGAGGTCAGCGGTCAGGTCGGAGCAGGCGTGACGCTGGCCACCGAAGCGGGCGAAGTGCTGCGCGTGATCAGCGAACAGAGCGAGCGCACCGCCGAGGCGATGAAGGAAATCGCCGCTGCCACGCGCGAACAGAGCAGCGCCAGCCAGTCGGTGGCGCAAGGCGTCGAACGCATCGCGGGCATGGCCGAGCAGAATGCCGACATCACCCGTCGTGCCGACGGTCAGACGCATGGCCTCGAAGTGCTGGCCGGCCAGCTGCAGGACAACGTCGGGCGCTTCGTGGTCTGAGCGCCGCCACCGGTCACCAGCGTCTTGTCCAGCCTGATTCAATCCAGCCTGCGCCGACGCGGCGTCATCTGGATATTCTGCCTGCTGGTCATCGCCGGCAACTCGGCCTGGGTGTTGCAGAGCATGGACACCCTGGTCGAGGCCAAGACCCCGGTCGAACACGTACAGAACCGCCTGCGTACCAGCCGCGTGCTGCTGGAAACGCTGCTCGAAGCGGAATCCAGCCTGCGCGGCTACCTGCTGACCGGTGACCGGCGCTTCCTGCAGCCCTATCACAGCGCCCTGACCACGCTGCAACGCGTGCGCGGCGAGGTTTCGCGGCTGATGTCCGACGATCCGGCACACGCGCGGCGCGTGCCCGAACTGGACCAGGCCATCGACGACAAGCTGGCCGAACTGGACGAGAAGGCGACGCTGTTCAGCCAAGGCGACCGCGACGCCGCATTGATGCGCGTGGCCGAAGGTCACGGCCGCGAGCGGATGGAACGGGTGCGTCGGCTGATGGACGACTACCGGACCGCCGAGCAGGCCATCCTCGACATGCACTTCGGCCGCCAGGCCGAAGCCATCCGCCACGCCTACCTCACCTTCACCATTTCGACCGCGATCAGCGTGCTGCTGGTCGTGCTGGTCGCCTGGCTGATACGCAATTCGGCCCGCAGCAGTGCGCAGGCGGAAGCGGAACTGCAGTCGCGCAACCGCGCACTCGCCGAGGCCCTGGACAGCACGGCACGGCAGAGCGCGCACAGCAACGCGCTGTCCGAACTCGGGCGCTTCCTGCAGTCCTCGCGCGACATGGACGAGGCGATGGCGCTGCTCGACCACTACCTGCCGCAGGTCTTTGCAATACCGGCCGGCGCGCTCTACCTGACCGCCGCATCGCGCAACCAGCTGCGACTGGCCTGCCAGTGGGGCGACATTCCGAACGACGAATTCTTCGAACCGGGTGACTGCTGGGGCCTGCGCCGCGGCCAGCCCTACACGCAACCGGACGCCGAGGCGCCCACCCGCTGCGCTCACCTGCACGCCCCCGAGAACGCCGGCAGCCGCTGCCTGCCGATCACCGCGCACGGCGAGGTGATCGGTCTGATCGGCCTGCATGGCCGCGGCCACGAGTACGCGCTCAGCGAAGAACAGTTGGCGCAGACGCTGGAACAGGTCGCTCTGTCGATCGGCAACCTGCAGCTGCGCGAGACGCTGCGCCAGCAGTCGGTGCGCGACGCACTGACCGGACTGTCCAACCGCCGCTACCTGGAGGAATCGCTGGCGCGCGAATGCGCGCGTGCGCAGCGCAAGAACCTGACGGTCGCGGTATTCATGATCGACGTCGATCACTTCAAGCAGTTCAACGACAGGCACGGCCACGAAGCCGGCGACGCCGTGCTGCGCACGGTCGGCCGGCTGCTGCGCGACCAGGCGCGCGAATCGGACATCGCCGCACGCTATGGCGGCGAGGAATTCACGCTGGTGCTGCCGGAAGCCGACCGCGACGCCGCGCTGGCACGCGCCGAAATGCTGCGGGCCGCCGTCGAGAACCTCGAACTGAGCTTTCATGGCAGCGCGCTGGGCACGCTGACCATTTCGATCGGCGTCGCGCTCTATCCGCGACACGGTCACTCGCCGACCGATCTGATGCGTGCCGCC
>DASWWX010000004.1:0-12135 GCA_036405815.1 Solimonas sp.
AGTCCCTGTATCACGGCTTTCACGTCTACTTCGCCGAATCACTCGACACTTTCGTCGCCGACGTGCAGCGCGCGCGCCCCACGATCTTCTTTTCGGTGCCGCGGCTGTGGACCAAGTTCCAGCTCGGCGTGGAGGCCAAGCTGCCGAAGAAGAAACAGAAAATCCTGTTCCGCATCCCGATCCTGGGCGGCAAGGTCAAGCGCAAGATCCTGCAGGGACTCGGACTCGATCAGGTACGCATCGCGCTGACCGGCGCTGCTCCGCTGCCGCCGCCGACCATTGCCTGGTATCGCAGCCTGGGCCTCGAACTGCTCGAGGCCTACGGCATGACCGAGAACATGGCCTATTCGCACTTCACGCGGCCCAACGCCGCGCGCATCGGCTACGTCGGCCAGGCCAACATCGGCGTCGAATGCCGCATCGATCCGCAGACCCACGAGGTCCTGGTCAAGAGCCCGGGCCAGATGATGGGCTACTACAAGGAGCCGCAGAAGACCGCCGAATGCATGACCGCCGACGACTTCTTCCGCACTGGCGACATGGGCGAGATCGACGACCAGGGTCGCTTGCGCATCACCGGCCGCGTCAAGGAACTGTTCAAGACCAGCAAGGGCAAGTACGTGGCGCCGGTGCCGATCGAGAACAAGCTCGGCGCCCATCCGAAGATCGAGGCCGTCTGCGTGGGCGGCGCCGATCAGACGGCGACATTCGCACTGGTGCTGCTGTCCGAGGAGTCGCGCAAGCACGTCGCCGCCGGCGGCAATCGCGACGAGATCGCCGCCGAGCTGGCCACGCTGCTCGAACATGTCAATGCGACCCTGGACCCGCATGAACAGTTGCAGTTCGCGGTCGTCGTCAAGGAGGCCTGGAACATCGACAACGGCTTCCTGACGCCGACGATGAAGATCCGTCGCAACATCATCGAGAAGCGTTACCAGCCGCAGGTGGATCGCTGGTTCCAGACGCGCCAGCCGGTGATCTGGGAAAGCTGAGGCGGTCTCTCGGGCGCCGTCCTGACGCACTAGCAACCCACGGCCGCCGGCTTGCCCGGCGGCCGTTTCGTTTCACTCGATGTTCTGCACCTGCTCGCGGATCTGCTCGATCGCGACCTTCATCTCCACCGCGCAGCGGGTCATCTCGGCATCCTGAGACTTCGACGACAGCGTGTTGGCCTCGCGGTTGAGCTCCTGCATCAGGAAGTCCAGACGGCGGCCCACCGACTCGCCGCGCGCCAGCGCCTGGCGCACTTCCTCGAGGTGGCTGAGCAGGCGCGACATCTCCTCCTCCACATCGAGCCGCTGCGAGGACAGCGCGATTTCCTGCGCCAGCCGCTGCGGCTCGACCTCGATGCCGAGCTCGGCGCAGCGCGCACGCACGCGCGCCAGCCACTGTTCGCGCACCTGCGGGAAGCGCTGCCGCACCTGCTCGGTCAGCGTCGCGATGGCGTCGCAACGCTCGAGGATGAACTGCAGCAGGCGCTGGCCCTCGCGCTCGCGCGTCTGCGTGAAGTCGGCGACGGCGGCCTCGAACAGCTGACGCGCCTGCGCCAGCATCGGCGCGAAGTCCACCGGCTGCTCGTCGAGCACACCCGGGAAGGCCAGCACGCGCATCGGGTCCGGCACCGCGGTGGCGCCGATCTCGTGCGCAACCTGGTCCATCGCCGCACGCAGCTGCGCCAGGCGCGGCAGATTCAGCTCGATGCGGTCGCCCGGCGCGGCCTCGCGCAGGTAACGCAGTCCGCACTCGATCTTGCCGCGCGCAATGCGCGTGCCGGCCAGCTGGCGCAGTTCGCCTTCGAGCGCACGGAACTCCTCCGGCATCTTCAACTGGATGTCGAGATAGCGGTGGTTGACGGCGCGCAGCTCCCAGCTCATGCGCCCCCAAGCGCCGGAGGACTCGACGCGGGCATAGCCCGTCATGCTGCGGATCATGTGTGGTCGCTCCCTGAAGTTGCCGGCATTGTACCGGCTGACCTGCACGGCGCAGGCGGGCGTCGCAAGCGACGCGGGAACGAACAGGATGCGGGAAAAGAAAACGCGGCTACACGATCGAGTCGAGTAGCCGCGGCGTAGGGATGAAGCGGTGCTGACTTTTTGGATTAATTACGGGCGGAAGCTGTCAGCGAAGACGAATGCGGACCGCCCGTCGGGGATCAGCCCGCTTACTTCTTCTTCGCCGCGGCCTTCTTCGCAACCTTCTTCACGGCCTTCTTCGCAACCTTCTTCACGGCCTTCTTGGCCTTCACGGCCTTCTTCGCAACCTTCTTGGCAGCCTTCTTCACGGTCTTCTTCGCAGCTTTCTTCGCAGTCGCCATCGATACACCCTCCATCACTTTTAGATAACGCGGAAACTCTCCGCGCCGGTCAGGGAACGCTACATTGCGTTTCCACGGTGTGAATTTTTACTGAATAAAAGTTTGCAAATCAACGCCCTTATGCGACACGGATCATGAAGACTTCTCGGCGGCTCGCGCTTCGCATCACTTTCGCGGCAGGCGGCGCACTGTTGTTTGCGCTCGTTGCGTGTGCATCGTCTCGCATCGATTACGTAGGAGAAATGCAGGTTGCGACGGTGCTGCAGCCGCGTATCGTTGCGACGTTTCCGCATGACGAAACGCACTTCACGCAAGGCCTGGAATGGCGCGACGGACGGTTGCTCGAGACCGCCGGCGGGTACGGCGTTTCGGGCCTGTTCGAGAAAAAACGCGCAAACGGCGCGGTGCTGCGGCGCTTCGATCTACCGCGCGAGGTGTTCGCCGAAGGGCTGACACGCATCGACGATCGGCTGTTCGTACTGACCTGGCGCGAGCGCATCGCGTTCGTGTTCTCACCCGACTTCCAGCTGCAGCGCTCGTTCCGCTACGACGGTGAAGGTTGGGGCCTGACCAACGACGGCGCGCAGCTGATCATGAGCGACGGCAGCGCGCGACTGAGCTTCCGCGACCCGGAGACGTTCGCGATCGTTCGGCGCGTCGACGTGCGCGATGGAGACGCGCCGGTCGAGTGGCTCAACGAGCTGGAGTACGCGCGCGGCTGGGTCCTGGCCAACGTCTGGCAGACCGATCGCATCGCGATGATCGACCCGCGCAATGGCCGCGTGCGCGCCTGGCTCGATCTGTCGGCACTGCCTGCACGCCTGCAGGGCAGCCGCCGCCTGATCCCGCGCGAAGACGTGCTCAACGGCATCGCCTACGACCCCGGCAGCGGTCACCTCTACGTGACCGGCAAACGCTGGCCGCAGCTGTTCGAGATCGCGATCGACTGGCCTGCGCTTCCGCCCGACGCGCCCTGATCGGCGAACGGCGCGGTAAGCCTGCTTTCCTGCGCAGCGGGGACGCACCGCTCGCGCATCGTGAATCGTTTGACCGCGGGCAGCCGCCACCTCTATAAACGCCGCGACGATTTCCATCCGCGGAGCCGGTAATGCAACTTACGCACGAGCATCAAGAGCTGTATCGCACGACGAAGAAGTTCGTCGAGGACGAACTCAATCCGAATGTCGCGGAATGGGAGAAGGCCGGCATCTGGCCGGCGCGCGAGGTGCTGAAGAAGATGGGCGACCTCGGTCTGCTCGGCATCACCAAGCCGGTGGAGCACGGCGGTCTCGGTCTCGACTACAGCTATGAGGTCGTGTTCGCGCAGGCCCTGGGCAACTGCATCTGCGGCGGCGTGCCGATGGGCGTGGGCGTGCAGACCGACATGGCAACGCCGGCGCTCGCCCGCTTCGGCTCGGCGGCGCTGAAGAAGGAATACCTGGAACCGGCGATCAGCGGCGACATGGTCGTCTCGATCGCGGTCTCGGAAGCCGGCGCCGGCTCCGACGTCGCGGCGATCAAGACCACGGCGGTCAAGGACGGCGACGACTACGTCATCAACGGTTCGAAGATGTGGATCACCAACGGCACGCAGTCCGACTGGGCCTGCATGCTGGTCAACACCTCGGACGGCAAGGCGCATCTGAACAAGAGCCTGATCGTGGTGCCGATGGACGCCAAGGGCATCGACCGCAAGACCAAGCTCGACAAGCTCGGCATGCGCTCGTCGGATACGGCGATGATCTTCCTCGACAACGTGCGCGTGCCGCGCCGCAACTTGATCGGCCAGGAAGGCATGGGCTTCACCTACCAGATGCTGCAATTCCAGGAGGAGCGCCTGTTCGGCGCCGCCTCCGGCATCGACGGCCTGTTCAACATCATCCAGGAAACGATCGAATACACCCGCCAGCGCCAGGCCTTCGGCCAGTCGCTGATCGACAACCAGTCGGTGCACTTCCGCATGGCGGAGCTGCGCACCGAGGTCGAATCGCTGAAGGCGCTGATCTACCAGACCACCGAGGAATACATCGTCGGCAAGAAGTCGCCGGAACAGATTGCGATGCTGGCCAGCATGTGCAAGCTGAAGATCGGCCGCGTCGGTCGCGAGGTCACCGACGCCTGCCTGCAGTACTGGGGCGGCCAGGGCTACATGTGGGACAACAACGTCTCGCGCGCCTATCGCGACACGCGCCTGATCTCGATCGGCGGCGGCGCCGACGAGATCATGCTCGGCATCATCTGCAAGGTCATGGGCATCCTGCCGAGCAAGAAGAAGCTGGCGCAGAACCAGGCAGCGCAGCAGGCACGCTGAGAAGAGCCACCACAGCAGCAACGAGAAAAGGCCGCGTCATCGCGGCCTTTTCTCTTCTCGGCGCGCACACGCTGCTGCGCGCGCCACCGACGGCGGCTACTGGAAATTCAGCGTCGCGGTACGCCCCGCACGCACCTCCGCCTCCTGGGTCACGAAGCGCAGATCGTCGTTGCGCGCCGGATCGTCGCGCAACGCATCGCAGGTGAACGCCACCGTGTAACGCGCTTCCGGCAAGAAGGCGAGTTGGTAGCGCAGCTCGCCCGAACCGAGCTGCGCCTCGACGCGCGTCGAGGTGAGTGGCTGCGCACCGCTGCCGCCGACATCATCCGGCGTTATCGAGCCGCCGGTATAGGCATAGACCGCCGGCGTGCAGCCGTTCGGCACGCGGCTCGCCGCCACGGCGCCGCCAATCGCGCCGGCGCGATCGGTCTCGACGATGCGCAACGCCGGACGCAGCACGTAATCGGCGGTGCTGTCCTCCGGCTCGCGCACCGAGCGGCGCAGGTCGAAGTCGATCGTGTACGAGACCTTCTCGTCCTCGGGCAGCTCGAACGAGCCTTCCAGCGTCAGGCTCGACTCGGCGTTGCTCGGCAAGTACAGCGTGCGCCGGCCCTGCGCGGTCTCGACGTAGGACTCGCCGCCGTTGCGGCTGGCCTGCACGCGCAGGCGGATGCGGCGATAGGTACCGGAGGGCAGGCCGGCATCGCTGAGCAGCAGTTCGCTGTCGCCGCCCTGCAGTCGAAACAGGTCGATGTCGCGCGGCGGATTGAAATCGATGCGCTCGCTGTCGCCGTCCTGGTGTTCCAGCGTCACGCCGGTGAAGCGCACGACCACGGCGGTGGCGCCGTCCACCGGCGCATCGGCAATCGCCAGATCGAGGCGACCGTCCTCGCAGGCGGCAAGCAATGCGGTACAGATCAGCACGGGCAACAGGGGGCGCATACGTGACACTCCGAAGGGACGGCCTTACGACCGGATCGAGGCCGCAAGATTCCCACCCTCGCATGCGCCGAGCAAGCGCGGCGGCGGACGAGGCACCGCTACAATCGCCACATGAACACCGCCTTGATCGTTCTGCTGGCCTCCTTGTTCGGCGCCCTGATCGGCGCGGCGCTGGCGGTGCGCTGGTTCTCGCGGCCCCCGAACGACGGCGCGCTGCAGGAACGCCTGGACCGGCTGGAACGCCAACAGCGCGAGGACGCCGCCCATGCGCGCCGCGAGGCGGGCGAACTGGCCCGCAGCCAGCGCAGCGAACTTACGCAACTGCTGCAGGCCTTCGGCCAGCAGTTGTCCGAGGCACAGCGGCAGTCGCTGGAGGAAGCCCGCGCCGGTCGCGCCGAACAACGCACCGCGCTCGCCGGCTTCGGCGAGAGCCAGCAGCAAGGTCTGTCGCGTTTCGGCGAGGCCCAGGCGCTGCAGGCCCAGGCGCTGCGCAGCACGCTGGACGAAAACCTGAAGACCCTGCGCCAGGACAACGCCGAGAAGCTGGAGCAGATGCGACGCACCGTCGACGAGAAGCTGCACGAGACGCTGGAAAAGCGTCTGGGCGACTCGTTCAAGCTGGTCAGCGAACGCCTGGAACAGGTGCACAAGGGTCTGGGCGAGATGCAGACGCTGGCCACCGGCGTCGGCGATCTCAAGCGCGTGCTGACCAATGTGAAATCGCGCGGCATCTTCGGCGAAGTGCAGCTCGGCGCGCTGCTGGAGCAAGTGCTGACCATCGAGCAGTACGCCGCCAACGTCGCCACGCGACCGGGTAGCGGCGAGCGCGTCGAGTACGCGATCCGCCTGCCCGGCCGCGGCGACGACGAGCAGCCGGTGTGGCTGCCGATCGACGCCAAGTTCCCGCGAGAGGACTACGAACGCCTGATCGAGGCGCAGGATCGCGCCGACCCGGCCGCGGCCGAAACCGCCGCGAGTGCGCTGGAGCGCCGCATCCGCGACGAGGCGCGCGCCATCGCCGCCAAGTACGTGGCGCCGCCGCATACCACCGACTTCGCGCTGCTGTTCCTGCCGACCGAAGGCCTGTATGCGGAAGTCCTGCGCCGGCCCGGCCTGTTCGAGGCGCTGCAGCGCGAGCACCGCGTCACCGTCGCCGGGCCGACCAACCTGCTGGCCTTCCTCAACAGCCTGCAGATGGGCTTCCGCACGCTGACGATCGAGAAGCGCTCCAGCGAGGTCTGGCAGGTGCTCGGCGCGGTCAAGACAGAGTTCGGCAAGTTCGGCGACGTGCTCGACAAGGTCCGCAAGAAGCTCGACGAGGCCACCAACCAGCTCGATGCCACCGGCGTACGCACGCGCGCGATCACGCGGCGCCTCAAGAACGTGCAGGAACTGCCCGGGACCGAGGCCGCGCAGCTGCTGGGTTCGGCGGCCGACGGCGACGACGACAGCTGACGAGCGGTCGCCCACGCGCCGCTGCCGCGGGCGGCGCTCACGTAGAATGCGCCGTCGTCCCGCCCGCCTCGCGCATGCCCGCCCGTTCCGCAAGCCGCACCCCCAAGGCCGCCAAGGCCCGTCCCGAAGCCAGCCGCAAGATCGGCTTCGTTTCGCTCGGCTGCCCGAAGGCGCTGGTCGATTCCGAACGCATCCTCACGCAGCTGCGCGCGGAGGGGTACGACACCGCCAAGACCTACGATGCGGCCGATGTGGTCGTGGTCAACACCTGCGGCTTCATCGACTCGGCGGTGGAGGAGTCGCTGGAGGCGATCGGCGAGGCGATGGCCGAGAACGGCAAGGTCATCGTCACCGGCTGCATGGGCACCGGCCCCAAGAGCCAGCTGGTGCGCGAGAAGTTTCCCGACCTGCTGTCGATCAGCGGGCCGCAGGACTTCGCCAGCGTGATGAGCGCGGTGCACAAGGTGGTGCCGCCCAAGCACGATCCGTTCTTCGACCTGCTGCCGCCGCAAGGCATCAAGCTGACGCCGCGACACTACGCGTACCTGAAGATTTCCGAGGGCTGCAACCACAAGTGCAGCTTCTGCATCATCCCGTCGATGCGCGGCAAGCTGGCCTCGCGCCCGATCGCGGACGTGCTGAGCGAGGGCGAGCGCCTGGTGAAGGCCGGCGTGAAAGAGCTGCTGGTCATCTCGCAGGACACCTCGGCCTACGGCGCGGACCTGAAGTACGCACCCGGCCGCTGGCGCGACCGCGATTACGAGACGCGCCTGAAGGACCTGTGCTCGGGTCTCGGCGAGCTGGGCGCCTGGGTGCGCCTGCACTACGTCTACCCGTATCCGCACGTCGACTCGATCATCCCGCTGATGGCCGAGGGCAAGGTGCTGCCGTACCTCGACATCCCGTTTCAGCACGCCTCGCGCGCGGTGCTCAAGGCGATGAAGCGCCCAGCCGCGGCCGAGGACACGCTGGAACGCCTGCGCACCTGGCGCTCGATCTGCCCGGACCTGACGGTGCGCAGCACCTTCATCGTCGGCTTCCCCGGCGAGACCGACGCCGACTTCGAGGAACTGCTGGCCTGGCTCAAGGAAGCACAGCTCGACCGCGTGGGTTGCTTCGAGTACTCGCCGGTCGAGGGCGCCACCGCCAACGCGTTGCCCGGCGCGGTGCCGGACGAGGTCAAGGCCGAACGTCACGCGCGCTTCATGCAGGTGCAGGAGAAGATCAGCCGCGCCAAGCTGAAGAAGAAGATCGGCAAGACCCTCGAGGTGCTGGTCGATGGCCCCGACGAGGACGGCCTGATGATCGGCCGCTCCAAGGCCGACGCGCCGGAGATCGACGGCAAGGTGTACCTGTCCTGCGACCGGCCGCTGCGCGCCGGCCAGATCGTGCGCGCGCGCGTGCTGCAGGCCAGCGAACACGACCTGAACGCCGAAGTCCTGACGGACGACTGAGGCCGCGCGCCGAAGCCACCCACGGCCCGCGATCATGAATGCCTTCGCGCTGCTGCTGACCTGCCTTGCGCTCGGCGTGCTGGTCGCCCGTTACGCGCGGCCGCCGATGGGGCTGGCGCAGGGCCTGAACTGGTGGGTCATCCACATCGCGCTGCCGGCGCTGGTGCTGGAGCTGATTCCGCAACTGCGTTTCGAACTGCAGTTCTGGTTCCTGATCGTCTCGCAGTGGATCGTCTTCGTCGGCGCCTTCCTGCTGTTCCGCTGGATCGGCGCGCGCCTGGACTGGAGCCGCGGCCGCATCGGCGCGCTGACACTGGTCTGCGGCCTCGGCAACACCTCGTTCCTCGGCTTCCCGCTGCTGGAGGCGCTACGCGGTCGCGAGGGCCTCGCACTGGGCGTGGTCGCCGACCAGCTCGGCTGCTTCATCGTGCTGGCGATCGGCGGCACACTGGTCGCGGCGCTGTACTCCGGCGCGCAGGCGCGGCCGCGTGAGATCGCCAAGCGTGTCCTGCTGTTCCCGGCCTTCCTCGCGCTGCTGGTCGGCGCGCTCGCCGGACAGCTCGGCGGTTGGCCGACCGCCGTCGACGACATCCTGCAGCGCCTCGGTGCCACGCTGGTGCCGCTGGCGCTGTTCTCGGTCGGCCTGCGCTTCCGCCTGCAACTGGGCGGCGATCAGGCCCTGCCGCTGACGCTGGGCCTGGTCTGGAAGCTGGCCATGGCGCCTGCACTGGTGTTCGCGCTCGGCTGGATCAGCGGCGTGCGCGGCGATGTGCTCGCCATCGGCGTGATGCAGGCATCAATGGCGCCGATGATCTCGGCCGCGATCCTCGCCGACCAGCACAACCTCGAACCGCCGCTGGCCAACAGCATCCTCGGCGCCGGCATCCTGCTGTCGCTGCTGACCGTTCCCGCCTGGCATCTCGTGCTCTAGACGCCGAACCCCGCGCCGGCGTTACCATCCGGCGTCGCACTCAAAAACAACAAAGGGGGAGTCGGCATGCTGCACACGATCTACCAGGGCGTTCTGGTGTTCATCGCCCTGCTCGCGGTCTCCAGCTTTCTCGGCACCTACCGCAAGGCCAATCCCTACGGACGCCATGTTTTCCCCGGCCAGACCGCGATGATGGCCGCGCGTCCCGCCTGGCTGCTGTTCGAATGTCCGCAGTGGTGGGCGTTCGCGCTGACGTTCTGGCTCACCGCGCAATCGCCATCGGCGCCGGCCATCGTGCTGTTCGCACTGTGGCAGTCGCACTACGTCTACCGCGCGATCATCTATCCGCTGCGCCGCAACGACCAGGGCAAGCAATTCCCGCTCAGCGGCGTGATCTTCGGTGTGCTGTTCAACGCGCTCAACGGTTTCGCCAACGGCTATGCCGTGGTGCATGCGCCGCACCTGGCCAGCAACGCCTGGTTCTCCGATCCACGCTTCGTCGGCGGCCTGCTGCTCGCCGTCGTCGGCTGGCTGATCAACTTCCACGCCGACTCGACGCTCATCCAGCTGCGCGGTGACGGCAGCACCGGCTACAAGATCCCGCACGGCGGCCTGTTCCGCTGGGTGTCCAGCGCCAACTATCTCGGCGAAATCATGCTGTGGACCGGCTGGGCGGTCCTGTCGTGGACGGCGGCGGGGGCGCTGTTTGCGATCTTCACGGCTGCCAACCTCGGCCCGCGCGCGATCTCGCACCACCATTGGTATCTGCAGAAATTCCCGGACTATCCGAAGGACCGCAAGGCGCTGATTCCGGGCCTGCTGTGAGGCCGTCGTCGGAGAGCCGTCACGGAAGCGGAGCGGTCAGTCATCGCCACGATGGCGATGACCGCAGCGTCACACCGGCGGCTGCGCCACCGGTGCCGTAACCCCCATGGCCGCCAGCCGGCGGGAGAGCCTGAAGGCGTAGCGTTCCACCACCGGCCAGTTCCACTCTGCAGCCGCGCCCAGTTCCGGATAGCGGCGCTCGCGCGCCTTGGCGCGCGCTTCGGAATTGACCGCGATCCTGCATTGGAGCGTGCCGGGTGACGCCGCATACAGATGCAGATGAATGAGCCCCCAGCCGGACAGCGAGTACCGGAAGTTCTTTCCTTCGCGGGGCGGATCCAAAGTCACCCGTCGCTCCAGGATCGCCCCCTGCATCGAGGGGTACCAGAATCCGAACGCATAGTTATGCATCCGCGCATCGATGCACTGTGCGGCCTTGGACAGGATGGCCGCCGGCGTCTCGAAATACTCCAGCGACTCGCCGAGCGCCGATTCGGACGACGCCACCACGGGCGTCTCCGGCTGGTAGGCGCCTTCCACCAGCGCGGCCAGATCGCGCAGGTCGATGATGGTGGCAAGCGTCATGTCGTCTCCCAGCGGTCGATGAAAACGGCCCAGCGCGAGGCGCTCAACACGCCTTGAGCGCCTTCACAAGGCCTACTCCACCGTCACCGACTTGGCGAGGTTGCGCGGCTGATCAACGTCGGTGCCGCGGATCACGGCGACGTGGTAGCTGAGCAGCTGCAGCGGCACCGTGTAGACCAGCGGCGCCTGCAGCGGCTCGATATGGTCCGGCATCGTGATGACCTCGACGCCGTCGCTCGGCTCGATGCCGGCATTGGGGTCAGCGAACACGAACAGCTGGCCGCCACGCGCGCGTACTTCCTGCAGGTTGGATTTCAGTTTTTCCAGCAGCGCGTTGTTGGGCGCGACCGCGATCACCGGCATGTCGTCGTCCACGAGCGCCAGCGGACCGTGCTTGAGTTCGCCAGCGGCGTAGGCCTCGGCGTGGATGTACGAGATTTCCTTGAGCTTGAGCGCGCCTTCCATCGCGATCGGATAGCTCGGACCACGGCCCAGGAACAGCGCGTGGTGCTTGTCGGCGAAGCGATGCGCCCAGGCGCGGATCGGCGCGTCCAGCCGCAGCGTGTGCTCGATCATCTCGGGCACGCGGCGCAGCTGGCGCGTGTAGAGGCCGACGATGCGCCGGTCGATGCCGCGATGCTGTGCGATCGCCAGGCCCAGCAGGCTCAGCGCCGCGAGCTGGGTCGTGAACGCCTTGGTGCTGGCCACGCCGATCTCGGGACCGGCGCGCGTCATCAGCGACAGGTCGGCTTCGCGCACCAGCGAGGATTCCGGCACGTTGCAGATGGCGGCGGTGGCAACGTATCCGAGTTTCTTGGCCTCACGCAGCGCGGCCAGCGTGTCCGCGGTCTCGCCGGACTGCGAGATCGCAAGGAACAGCGTGCCGGCCGGCACGACCGGTTCGCGATAGCGGTATTCGCTGGCGACCTCGACGCTGCACGGGATGCGCGCGCCCTGCTCCAGGTAGTACCGCGCCACCAGGCCCGCGTGGTAGCTGGTGCCGCAGGCCACGATGTGGACCTGCTGCACGCGCGGCAGGATGTCGGCGGCGCGCGGGCCGAACGACGCTTGCAGCACGTGATCGCCGGCGATGCGCTCGGACAGCGTGTCGGCGACGGCGCGCGGCTGCTCGTGGATTTCCTTGAGCATGTAGTGCGCGAACTCGCCGCGCTCGACTGCGTCAGCCGACAGGCTGGACTCATGCACCGGCCGCTCGACGACTGCCCCCTTCACGTCGAACACCGTGACGCGATCCAGTCGGATGTCGGCGACGTCGCCTTCTTCCATGAAGATGAAGCGCCGCGTCACCGGCAGCAGC
>DASWWX010000005.1:0-2186 GCA_036405815.1 Solimonas sp.
GCGGCCGTGGAAGGAGTCGAGGTTCAGCGAACGCGCGATGCGTACGACGTCGCCCAGCTTGTCGCCGCTGCTGTCGAGGTCGGCATTGCGGACCTTGTCCAGCAGCTGCGTGCTGAAGGCGCTGGTCTTCGTCGTGGCTTCGCGGCCGTAGGTGTGCAGATTGCCGGGCGCGATGTCCTGCAGCGCCTTCGCCGCTTCCTGGATGCGCGGGATGTCGGCACTTTCCAGGCCCAGGTCGGTCAGCAACTGTGGCGACAGCGCCGCGGGGACCAGCGTCTGTTCGGGATTCGTCGTCGTCATGGGGCCTCCTGGGGTTGGGTTCGCTGCGTCGCCGGTGGCGTGGCTGCCGGCGAGGGCAGGTGTTCGATGTGGGCTTCCAGCTCATCTATCGTCCGCATGGCGGAGGATAGCTGCATTCCGTGACCTGCACCGGCGGCGACGCCCTGCTGCTGGTCCAGCAGCACGGACAGGCGTGGCAGCTGCTGCGCGTGGCGTTCGGCGATGGCGAGCGCGTTGGCAGCGACGAGATCAAGCTGGCTGGCGGTGATCTCGTAGGCGCTGCGCAGCGTGACGAGATGCGCGAGCCGCGAGGTGCCGGCAGGCGTGCCGCCTTCTGCGGCAGCCTGTCGGCGCGCGAGGCTATCGATCTCCTGCTGTAGCTGCACACAGGCGTCGCGTAGCCGCTGCGCATGCCCGGAGAGTGTCGCATGCTGCCGATGCAGTCGCTCTGCCTCGAAGCCGGCCTGTCGCAACAGAATGCCGCTGCGTTCGCGTAGCGAGCGCGCCTCCGCGGCGAGGCGGATGTCGCGGCCGATCAGGCGACCCCAGAAGCCGACGCTGCGACGCAGTGCACGTGGGTCTGCCGAGAGCAGCACGGTGCGCAGGTCGCGAAGCGTCGTCTGCAGGTCGCCCGCACTGGCCTGCGCCAATGCACGGATGGCCGCGGCGTGGTCGGCCAGGCCTGGAGTGTCGGTGTCCGCGGGAGGCAGGTTCACCTCGGCAAGTCTCCCTCGCCGTCGTCCTGCGTCAACGGCGACACATCCAGCGTCGGCGTCGGACGTTCTTCCTTGAAGGCGAGGCTCGCGATCACCTGGTCGAACTCCGCTTCGCGCGGCGAACGCGGCTTGGCCTTGCGCGTGCCCGCAGGCGCAGGCGCCGTCGCGGTGCTGCGCATCGCCTGCGCCAGCGCGACGAGCGCCGCATTGAGCTGGTCCTGGCGTACCATCGTCTGCTGCAGCGCGTCCAGCACCGGCGCGGTATCGATCATCGGTGCCGGCGTGGGCGCTGGCGCCGAGACCGGTTCCGGCATGCGCAGCGACTGCAGTGCGGACAGCAGTGCTTCCCACGGTGCGGGCGGCGCTGCTTCGACCTGCGCCGGTTCGCCCAGGCGCTGCAGGCCGACGGCGATGTCGGCCAGCTGCGCGACGACGCGGCCGCCGACATCGGCGTCCTCCGCACCCATCGCCTTGTTGCGCAGGAAGTCGGCCTTGATCTGCTGCCAGCGCGCCAGTTCGTCGCCGGCCAGCGTGCCGCGAAGCTCGCCGAGCTTCAGCAGGTTCTCCTCCGCACCGGTGGTCAACAGCTGCGCCTCGCCCAGGTAGTGGTCGGAGATCAGCTGCTGCAGCTCGGCGGCGTTCATCACCGGCGAGATTTTCTCCGCCAGCTTGTTCATGTTGCGGTAGCTGCCCTGCAGGCGGAACGGCGGCTCCACCCGGTACTTGTCGGCCTGCGCGGCGCTGGCGATGTATTGCTGGTTGACGCGATAGACCACGTCGCGCACGGTCAGCAGGCGCTGCAGCACGGCGACGATCTCGCCGATCTCCGCGCCGCTGTACGCGTGCGACAGCTGGTTGGTGCTGACGTCCTTGCCGCGCGCCTTGTCGACCAGCAGGTAGAGATCGACCATGTCGCGGGTCGCGAGCGGCGCCAGTACCGGGTTGGACGTCAGGCAGTTCTCCACGTAGCTCAGCAGGAATGCGTCCTCCATGCCGCCGAGCACGTCGCCCAGGTTGTAGATGTCGGCGCGGTTGGCCAGCATGTCCGGAATCTTGAAGACCTCGCCGGATTCCGTGTACGGGTTGCCCGCCATCACCACCGCGAACTTGCGCCCGCGCATGTCGTAGGTCTTGGTCTTGCCGCGCCAGACGCCTTCGATGCGGCGCGTGCCGTCGCACAGCGAGATGAAC
>DASWWX010000006.1:0-1594 GCA_036405815.1 Solimonas sp.
CGGTTCGGCGTCAGCTTGATCTCGATGCTGGCGTCCGGCAGACCCAGATAGTCGCCGATCGCCGTACCGACCGGCGCATTCGCCGGCAGTTCCAGCAGCCCGGAGGCATCGGCATCGATGCCGAGCTCCTTGGCCGAGCACAGCATGCCTTTGGATTCCACGCCGCGCAGCTTCGCCGCCTTGATGGCGATGCCGCCGACGTTCGCGCCGACCATCGCCAGCGGCGCCAGCAGGCCCGGACGCGCGTTCGGCGCGCCGCAGACGATCTGCAGCAGGGTGCCCTGTCCCGCATCGACTTGGCAGACCTGCAGGCGATCGGCCTCGGGATGCTTGGCGCAGTCGACGATGCGCGCCACCACCACGTTCGCCAGTCCATCGCCCAGCGCCGTGACGTCTTCGACCTCCAGGCCGATGGCGGTCAACGTCGCGGACAACTCATCGCGGGAAGCCTGGGTGGGGACGTGGCTGCGCAGCCAGTTTTCGGAGAATTTCATCGTCTCGTTACCGTAGGGCGGGCCCGGCCCGCCATTGCCATGTGTCGGATGTCGTGATGCCGGAAAGGCGCCGCGTCGAAGGTCGCTTACGCGAACTGCTTCAGGAACCGCACGTCGTTCTCGAAGAACGCGCGCAGGTCGTTGACGCCGTAGCGCAGCATCGCGAAGCGCTCCACGCCGAGGCCGAAAGCGAAGCCGGTATAGCGCTCCGGATCGATGCCGCAGTTGCGCAGCACGTTCGGGTGCACCATGCCGCAGCCCAGCACTTCCAGCCAGCGCGTGCTGCCATCGGGTTGCTGCCAGGCGATGTCGACTTCGGCGCCGGGCTCGACGAACGGGAAGTAGCTGGGACGGAAACGCATCTCGAAGTCGCGCTCGAAGAACGCACGAACGAATTCGGCCAGCGTGCCCTTGAGATCGGCGAAGGTCGAGTGCTCGTCCACCAGCAGGCCTTCCACCTGGTGGAACATCGGCGAATGGGTCTGGTCGCTGTCGCTGCGGTAGACCTTGCCGGCCGCGATCATGCGCAGCGGCGGCTGGTGCGTGTCCATGTAGCGCACCTGCACGCCGGAGGTGTGCGTGCGCAGCAGCCGGCCGTCGCCGAAATAGAACGTGTCGTGCATGGCGCGCGCCGGATGGTGCGGCAGGAAGTTCAGCGCCTCGAAGTTGTGCTGGTCGTCCTCGATCTCGGGACCGTCGGCCAGCTCATAGCCCAGACGGCCGAAGATGTCGGCGATGCGCTCAAGCGTGCGGCTGATCGGGTGCAGGCCACCGCGCGCACCGTTGCGGCCGGGCAGCGTCACGTCGATGGTCTCGCCGGCCAGGCGCGCGTCGAGCGCGGCGTCCTCCAGCACGGACTTGCGCACCGACAAGGCCTCGCCGATCGCATCGCGCGCGCGGTTGATCGCTTCACCGGCGGCCTTGCGCTGGTCGGCAGGCAATGCACCCAATTGCTTCAGCTGCGTGGTGATGCTGCCGCTCTTGCCGAGCAGGGCGACGCGCAGTTGTTCCACCACCTCGGGCGACTGCGCGGCGGCGATGTCGGCCAGTGCCTGGGTGGACAGGGATTCGATTTCGCTCATTTCTTGATCGGGCCTCGT
>DASWWX010000007.1:0-1873 GCA_036405815.1 Solimonas sp.
CGTCGACCAGCACACGCTGATGGTGCTGCGGAACATCGCCGCCTTCGCCGCCGGTCGCGCCGATGAGCGCTTCTCGATCGCGCACGAAGTGTGGCCGCGCCTGCGCAAGCCCGAGCTGCTGCTGCTGGCCGGGCTCTTCCATGATATCGCCAAGGGTCGCGGTGGCGACCATTCCGAACTTGGGGCGGTCGACGCGCGCGAATTCTGCGCCGCGCATGCGCTCAGCGAATCCGACACCGAACTGGTGGCCTGGCTGGTGGAGCAGCACCTGCGCATGTCGGTGACGGCGCAGAAGCAGGACATCGCCGACCCCGACGTGATCCATGCGTTCGCCGCCCTGGTAAAGGACCGCGAACGGCTGGACTACCTCTACCTGCTCACCTGCGCCGATATCGCAGGCACCAGCCCGAAGCTCTGGAATGCGTGGAAGGACCGGCTGCTCGCCGACCTCTACTTCGCCGCGCGCCGCGTGCTACGCGAAGGACTCGAGAATCCGGTGGCCATGGAGGAGCGGCTCTTCGAAGCGCGCGGCAGCGTGCGCGCGCTCCTGGAAGTGCAGGGAATGACGGCGGCACAGGCCGACACCTTGTTCGCCACGATGCCGGAAGAGAGTTTCCTGCGCTTCCGGCCCGAGCAGCTGGCCTGGCAGGCCCATGCGATTCGCGGTGCGGCGTCGGGCGAGACCCGCGTGCGAGCACGTCGGATCGCCGACGATGCCGATGCGATGGAAGTGTTCGTCCATTCGCCGGATCGCGACGGTCTGTTCGCCGCCATCCTGGCCACGTTGGATCGCATGGGCTTCGCCATTCACCAGGCGCGTGTGCTGGTGGGGCCGCAGGGCGCCATCTTCGATACCTTCGAAGTGTTGCCGGCCGACACCTATGCGCCACGCGACCCGGCCGACATCGAGCAGGGGCTTGGCGAAGCGCTGTCGCGACCGCTGGACAGCGTGCGCACGTCGCGCCGCGCCGTGCCGCGCCAACTGAAGCATTTCCGGTTCGCGCCGCGCATCGAATTCGGCACCACGCCGGATGGTCGCCGCACGATCCTCGGCCTGGTCGCGCCCGATCGCCCCGGCCTGCTGTCCGACGTCGCCCAGGTGCTGCGCCGCCAGCGCCTGCGCGTGCACGACGCGCGCATCGCGACCTTCGGCGAACGCGCCGAGGACGTATTCCAGATCACCGACGAACACGACCAGCCCCTTACCGACACCGTCGAACAGGATGCGCTGCGCGACGCGCTGCGCGCCGGCCTCGATACCCCCACCTGAGCAGAACCCAGCAGGACGTTTGATGACCCGCAAAGCCACCAAGACCGAAGAACTGAAGTCCACCATCGAGAGCGCGTTCGAGCGCCGCGCCGAGCTGACACCGGCCGAGATCGAGGGCTCCACCCGCCCTGCCGTCGAACTGGCCATCGAAGGCCTGGAAGCCGGCAAGTTGCGCGTGGCCGAACCGGACGGCAAAGGCGGCTGGAAGGTCAACGAGTGGCTGAAGAAAGCCGTGCTGCTGTATTTCCGCGTCAACGAGATGGAGCTGGTCGAGGCGTATCCCGCCCCGTTCTGGGACAAGGTCGAAGCGCGGTTCGGTGCGTTCGACGAGAACGACTTCCGCAAGCTGGGCGTGCGCGTCGTCCCGGGTGCGATCGCGCGCCGCGGTAGCTACTTCGGCAAGGACGTCGTGCTGATGCCGAGCTTCGTCAACATCGGCGCATACGTCGGCGAAGGCACCATGGTCGACACCTGGGCGACGGTGGGTTCGTGCGCCCAGATCGGCAAGCATTGCCACCTGTCCGGCGGCGCCGGCATCGGCGGCGTGCTGGAGCCGCTGCAGGCCAGCCCCACCATCATCGAAGACCATTGCTTCATCGGCGC
>DASWWX010000008.1:0-1809 GCA_036405815.1 Solimonas sp.
GGCAAACACTTTGATGAAAGTGCTTGCACGGACGCGATGGCTTCCCTACAATGCGCGACTCTGCTGCGGGGTGGAGCAGTCTGGCAGCTCGTCGGGCTCATAACCCGAAGGTCGCAGGTTCAAATCCTGCCCCCGCTACCAAGTTTCAGTGTTGCGTTTCGACACTAGGCTCGGGCCGCGAAAGTCTCTCCAAGCTTTCGCAATCCAGCGTCATCGGAAAAGGGCCCAGAGGGCCCTTTTTTCGTTTCCGGGTTTTGGTTCCGCATTTCAGGTTTCCGGCAGGAAAACGTGACAGACAAGGCCGACGACATCGCCGCGCTGCTTTCGCCCACCGTCGCATCGATGGGGCTGGAGTTGCTTGGCATCGAATACCTGCCCGCTCCGGGCGGCGCCACGGTGCGCCTGTACATCGACGTGCCGCAGGCGGACGCCGAGGCACGCAGCGTCGGCATCGAGGAATGCGAAGCGGTCAGCCGCGAGGTGTCCGCGCAGCTCGACGTCGAGGACCCGATCAGCGGCAACTACACCCTCGAGGTGTCGTCGCCGGGGATCGACCGGCCGCTGTTCGGCGCGGGGCAGTTCGCCCGCTTCGTCGGCGAGAGCGCCAAGGTCACCCTGAAGTTGCCGCAGGACGGCCGCCGCCGGCTGCAGGGCGCGATCCTGCGCGTGGACGGCGATACCGTTGTGTTCGACGTGGACGGCGCGGAATTCGCGGTGGCCGCGGCCAACATCGACAAGGCGCGGCTGGTCCCCGATTGGGCCGCGCTGGGCCTGGCGCCGGCGCTGGACAAGTCCGGGCGCGACATGCGGCCGGGCAAGCAGAAGCAGCCGGGCAAGAAACAAGGCGCGGCGGGCAAGCCCGCGGCGAAGAAGAATCCAACCAACAAGCCGGCGGCCAGCGGGTCGCCCGATGCGGAGTAAGCGGGCATGAGCAAGGAACTGTTGCTGGTCGTCGATGCGGTCGCGGCTGAGAAGGGCGTGCCGGAATCGGTGATCCTCGAGGCCATCGAAGCCGCGCTGGCCTCGGCCGCGAAGAAGCGCTACGTCGAGCAGGACGTGCTGGTGCGCGTGCAGATCGATCCCAAGGACGGCAGCTACGAGACGTTCCGCCGCTGGGAAGTGGTGGCCGACGACGTGGTGATGGAATCCCCGGACCGCCAGGTGCGCCTGATGGACGCGCTGGACGAAAGCGACGAGGTCGAGGTCGGCGACTACATCGAGGAGCAGATCGAGAACCCGGAATTCGGCCGCATCGCCGCGCAGGCCGCCAAGCAGGTGATCGTGCAGCGCGTGCGCGAGGCCGAGCGCCAGCAGGTGGTCGATGCGTGGAAGGACCGCGTGGGCGAGCTGGTCACCGGCGTGGTCAAGCGCGTCGAGCGCGGCAACGTCTATGTCGACCTGGGCGGCAACGCCGAGGCGATCATCTCCAAGGACAAGGGCATCCCGCGCGACGTGCTGCGCACCGGCGACCGCGTGCGCGGTTACCTGTTCGACGTGCGCAGCGAGCCGCGCGGCCCGCAGCTGTTCATCAGCCGCGCTGCGCCCGAATTCATGATCGAGCTGTTCAAGCTCGAGGTGCCGGAAGTCGGCCAGGGCCTGGTCTCGATCATGGGCTGCGCCCGCGATCCGGGTGATCGCGCCAAGATCGCCGTGCTCGCGCACGACAATCGCACCGATCCGATCGGCGCCTGCATCGGCATGCGCGGTTCGCGCGTGCAGGCGGTGACCAACGAGCTCAACGGCGAGCGCGTGGACATCATCCTGTGGAGCGACAACCCCGCCCAGTTCGTCATCAACGCGATGGCGCCG
>DASWWX010000009.1:0-42780 GCA_036405815.1 Solimonas sp.
GGGCTGCCGAAGCTCGCTTCCGGCGAATGGGTCGGCGCGATCGCGATGACCGAGCCGGGCACCGGCTCGGACCTGCAGAGCGTGCGCACCACGGCGATCGCCGAGGGTGAGGAGTACGTCGTCAACGGCCAGAAGGTGTTCATCACCAACGGCCAGCAGGCGGACCTGATCATCGTCGTCGCCAAGACCGACCCGAACGAGAAGGCCAAGGGCGTGTCGCTGGTCGTCGTCGAAACCGGCGCCGTGCAGGGCTTCCGCCGCGGCCGCAATCTCGAGAAGGTCGGCATGCACGGGCAGGACACGTCCGAGCTGTTCTTCGAGAACGTGCGCATCCCCAAGTCCAACCTGCTCGGCAAGGGCGAAGGCATGGGCTTCATGCAGCTGATGGAACAGCTGCCGCAGGAGCGCCTGATCGTCGCCTGGGCGGCGGTGGCGGCGATCGAGCTGGCGCTGGATCTGACCACCACCTACGTCAAGGACCGCAAGGCCTTCGGCAAGCGCGTGATCGACTTCCAGAACACGCGCTTCAAGCTCGCCGAAGCGCGCACCGAAGCGATGCTGGGCCGCATCCTCGTCGAAAAGTGCACCGAGCTGCTGCTGAAGAAGAAGCTCGACGCGGTGACGGCGGCGATGGCCAAGTACTGGACCACCGACAAGCAGTTCGAGATCGCGGACCTGTGCCTGCAGCTGCACGGCGGCTACGGCTACATGGACGAGTATCCGATCTCGCGGCTGTGGCGCGACTCGCGCGTGCAGCGCATCTACGGCGGCACCAACGAGATCATGAAGGAACTGATCGGGCGCTTCCTGTAAGCGCGTGGCGGCACCCTGACTGATGGCGGCCTGAAACGAAAGCCCGCGCTTCACGGCGCGGGCTTTTCCATGACTTCAACGGACAATCCTGCGATGACCAATCCCCTGCTCCGCGGCATCCGCGTTCTCGACCTGTCGCGCCTGCTGCCCGGCCCGCACTGCACGATGCTGCTGGCCCAGCTCGGCGCCGAGATCATCAAGATCGAGGAACCCAATGGCGGCGACTATGCGCGCAGCATGTCCACGGAGATGTTCTCGGTCATCAACCGCGGCAAGCAGTCGCTGACGCTGGACCTGCGCAAGCCGGAAGGCGTGGAGATTCTGAAGAAGCTGGTGGCCGACGCCGACGTGCTGCTGGAATCCTTCCGTCCCGGCGTCATGGACAAGCTCGGCTGCGGCTACGAGACGCTGAAGGCCGTGAATCCGAAACTGGTCTACGCCGCGCTGACCGGCTACGGCCAGACCGGCCCCTACCGCGATCGCGCGGGCCACGACATGAACTACTGCGGCTACGCCGGCGCGCTCGACCAGATCGGTCGCGCGGGCGGCGGCGCCGTGCTGTCCAACACGCAGATCGCCGACCTGGCCGGCGGCTCGCTGACCTGCGCGGTCGGCATCCTCGCCGCCGTGATCGGTGCCAAGGCCTCGGGCCAGGGCGCGTTCGTGGATTCGTCGATGCTCGACGGCACGCTGGCACTGCAGGTGGTCGCGCTCGGCACACTGCGCACGATCGGCAAGACGCTGCCGCGCGGCCAGGACATGCTCACCGGCGCCATCCCCAACTACAACCTCTACGAATGCGCCGACGGCAAGTGGTTCGCGCTCGGCACGCTGGAGATGAAGTTCTGGCAGAGCTTCTGCACGCGCATCGGCCGCGACGATCTGGCCAAGAAGCCGATGGCACCCGGCAAGCTCGCCGAGGATGTGAAAGCCGAGGTCGCCGCGCTGTTCAAGACCAAGACGCGCGACGAGTGGGAAACTTTCCTCGCGCCGGCCGATGCCTGCACCAGCGGCATCTACTCGCTGGAGGAGGCGCTGGAGAACGAGCAGGTGCGTGCACGCAACCTGGTCGAGAACGACAACGGCAAGCCGGCCATCGGCTCGCCGCTGCAGTTCCGCGATGCGGTGCCGGCCACCACCGGCGCGGCACCGAAGCTCGGCGAGCACACGGCCGCGATTCTCGACAAGCTCGGCCTCGACGCCGACGCACAACAGCGCCTGCGCGGCGCGCGCGTCTGCTGACGCTGACGCCGACTTCCGCTCGCACCCTGCGCGCCGGCATCGACCGGGCGCAGGGCCAGGCCTGGGTGTAACGTAGGCGCTCCCAAGCCACCCGGAGCAGTCATGGCCTACATCGACAGTTTTGTTCTGCCGGTTCCGAAGAAGAACCTCGCCGCCTACCGCAAGGAGGCCCGCAAGGCCGGCAAGGTCTGGCGCGAACATGGCGCACTCGCCTACGTCGAGGCCATCGCCGACGACGTCAAGCCCGGCAAGTGGACCTCGTTCCCGCAGAGCGTGAAGCTCAAGGCCGACGAGACCGTGATCTTCGCCTACGCGGTGTACCCGTCTCGCCGCGATCGCGACCGCGTGATCAAGAAGGTCATGGCCGACCCGCGCCTGCAGATGGACCCGAAGAAGATGCCCTTCGACGGCAAGCGCATGTTCTGGGGCGGCTTCAAGCCGTTCATCGAACTGTGATGACCATGAAGCGCAAGCGCGCAACGCTGGCTGCGGCGCTGGTCATGGCGGCCACTGCCACCGCCGCCACGGCGGCAGCGCAGACCTACGAACTCGATCCGGAACACACCTTCCCAAGCTTCGAGGCCGATCACATGGGCATCTCCGTGTGGCGCGGCAAGTTCAACAAGACCACCGGCACGATGGTGCTGGACCGCGCCGCCCAGACCGGCCAGGTCGAAGCGGTGATCGACATCGCCAGCGTCGATTTCGGTCACGACAAGATGAACGAGCATGCGCTGTCGCCGGATTTCTTCAACGTGGAGAAATATCCGACCGCCACCTACAAGGGCACGCTCGCCGCGTTCAAGGACGGTGTGCCGACCCAGGTCGTCGGCGAGCTGACACTGCACGGCGTCACGCAGCCGCTGACGCTGGATGTGAAGCTGTTCAAGTGCATCCCGCACCCGCTCTACAAGCGCGAGCTGTGCGGTGCCGATGCCTACGCCGTGTTCCAGCGCGACGCCTACGGCCTCACGGCCGGCAAGTACTACGGCTTCAACATGGACGTGGCGCTACGCATCCAGATGGAAGCGCTGATCGTCGAAGACGGCGGCAAGAAGAAAAAGAAGCAGTAAGCAGCGCCGACGCAGCACGCTGCACCGCACGGGCCGTCCTCATCGCGGCCCGTGCGATTTTCAATCCTCGAAACAGGGCCCGACTTCGCGCACTTCGACCGTCGCCCACTCCACCGCCGGGCAACGCTCGGCCAGCGCCAGCGCCTCCTCGCGCGTCTTGCAGGTCAGCAGGAAGAAGCCGCCGATCATCTCCTTGGCTTCGGCGAACGGTCCATCGATGCGATGCGTGCGGTTCTGCCGGCGCTCGATACGCGTAGCGCGCGTACTCAGCGACTCCACGGCCGCCACCTGCCCCGCCGCCTGCAGTTCGGCGGCGAACGCCTGCATGCGCGCCATGCAGTCCTGACCCTGCGCGGTCGGGCGCTGGCGGCGGTCGTTCACGCCTTCGACGATCAACAGCATGTAAGCCATCGCAACACTCCGTGTCGTTGTTTCGTTACTGCAGGGGATTACTGCAGGCGCGCACCTTGCGCACCCGTGCTCTGTCCGGCGCGGTCCAGCAATAGCTGCCGCTCGCGCGCGTTGCGGGTCATCGCCGCCGCGCGTTCGAACTCGGCGCGCGCCTCATCATAGCGACCGAGCTTGAACAGCAGATCGCCACGCACGCTCGGCAGCAGGTGGTACTGCCGTAGCGCCGGTTCCTCGCGCAAGGCATCGACCAGTTCCAACCCGGCCGCCGGTCCGAAGGCCATGGCGATCGCCACCGCGCGGTTCAACTCGATCACGGGCGAAGGCTGCATCTGCGCCAGCGCGTCATAGAGCGCGGCGATGCGCGCCCAGTCCGTCGCCTCGGCGGTGCGCGCCCGCGCGTGACAGGCCGCAATCGCCGCCTGCAGCGCATACGGCCCCAGCCGCCCACCCAGAGACTCGGCGCGCGCCAGCGCGTCAAGGCCACGGCGGATCAGCACCCGATCCCAGCGCGCGCGGTTCTGGTCCAGCAGCAGCACCGGCTCGCCGTCGGCACCAATGCGCGCCGGCAAGCGCGAGGCCTGCAGTTCCATCAAGGCCAGCAGCGCCTGCACCTCGGGCTCCTGCGGCGTCAGCCCGGCGAGCACACGGCCAAGCCGCTGCGCTTCCTCGCACAGCGCCGGCCGCGTCCAGTCCTCGCCGGCGGTGGCCGCATAGCCTTCGTTGAAAATCAGGTAGATCACTTCCAGTACCGACGCCAGGCGCTCGGCGCGATCGGTACCGCGCGGCACTTCGAACGGCACGCGCGTCTCGCTCAGCGTGCGCTTGGCGCGCACGATGCGCTGCGCCACGGTCGGCTCCGGCACCAGGAACGCGCGCGCGATCTCGTCGGTGGTCAGGCCGCCGAGCAACCGCAGCGTCAATGCCAGGCGCGCCTCGGTGGACAGCACCGGATGACAGGCGATGAAGATCAGGCGCAGCAGGTCGTCGCCGATGTCGTCATCGACCGCCGCTTCGAAATCGGGCATGGCGGCTTCCTCCTCGGCCAGCTCGTGGCCGATCTGCTCGTGCTTGCGCGCCGCCATGCGCTCGCGGCGAATGCGGTCGATCGCGCGGTGCTTGGCGCTCGCCACCAGCCAGGCCAACGGCTTGTCTGGAATGCCTTCGCGCGGCCACTGCTCCAGCGCCGCGACCAGCGCGTCCTGCGCCAGTTCCTCGGCGAGCCCGACATCGCGCATCAGGCGCGTCAGGATCGCGACGACCTTGGCCGACTCCATGCGCCACAGGGCCTCGATCGTCTTTCGGGTCTGGTCGGACATGGCGCGCTCAGGCCGTCGCGGCAAACCAGTATTCGATCGGCCGGACCTCAACGCCCCAGCCCACGTGTTCACCCAGCTGAGCGGCCGGATGCTTTGAGGCGATGGCGACCGCCTCGTCGCGGTCCGCGGCTTCGATGACGAAGAAGCTCCCGATCATTTCCTTGGTTTCGGCGAACGGGCCGTCCGTGACCCGCGCGCGTCCTTCGTTGGGCCGAAGCGCCACGCTCTCCCGCGACGCCCCCAGCGAGGCCACGAGCAGCAGGCGTCCGGTTGCGTGCAGTTCGGCATCGCGCGGTGGACACTGCTCGACCAACGCCCTGACGGCATCGGGCGACAGCGCTTCGAACTTGCGCTCGTCGTAGTAGGCCAGACACAGATACTTCTTCATCATGGTTTCCATTGCATCCTGTCGGGGCGTGAGCGTCCACCGCGGACGGGATCGCGGTCCCTGGTTCGCGCGCGCCGTTCAGCCCGGCATGCCGGACATGTAGGCGTACTCCCACTGGTGCCCGTCGAGATCCTCGAAACCGTGCTGGTACATGAACCCATGATCCTGTTCCGGCATCGGGGTCCTGGCGCCGTTGGCGACGGCCTTGCGGATCATCTCCTCCACCGCGGCGCGGCTATCGAGCGACAGACAAATCAGAACCTCGGTGCACGTCGTCGCATCAGCGACCGGCTTTTGCGTAAACGTCTTGAAGAACGGCTCGACCAACAGCATCACGAAGATGTGATCGGAGACGATCATGCAGGTCGCATTCTCGTCGGTGAACTGCGGATTGAAGGTATAGCCCAGCGCTGTGAAGAATGCGACGGATCGTTGCAGGTCTTTGACTGGCAGGTTGACGAAAATCTGGGAAGCCATGGAACGAAACTCCAGTAGTCGAAAGCAGAGGGTCGTCGCTCAGGATTGCGGCGGCACGTTGATCATCCAGCCGATGCCATAGCGATCGACCAGCATGCCGAAGCACGGCGACCAGAACGTCTGGCCCAGCGGCATCGTCACCGTGCCGCCGTCGGCCAGCGCCTTGAAGCGACGCTCGCCCTCCGCCGCGTTGGCGCACACCAGCGACAGCGAAAATCCCTGGAATCCCGGCTTGCCGTTGCAGGCGCCGTCCGAGCCCATCAACACCGAATCGCCCACACGAAACTCGGCGTGCATCACCTTGTCCTCGGCACCGGGCGGGACGACATCCGGCGGCGGCGCTTCAGGGCTGTCGCGGTAACGCATCCGCGTCAGCGTCTCGGCGCCGATGGCCTGGCTGTAGAGCGCGAGCGCTTCCTCGCAGCGGCCTTCGAAGAACAGATAGGGTTGGATTTGCATGAGGCACTCCTGATGGGGATGGTCGGATTGGAAAGATCGGCATCGGCCGATGATGCGTTGATGCGACGGCTCTCGACGGCGGCGCTCTCGTCGCGCACCTGCCGTCGCAGCGGCAGCGTGCGCATCCAGGCACCGAGCATCGACATCGCGCGCCGCCGCCGATTCAAAAAGCTAGGACTTACTGGCGCGCCGCCAGCGTCTCGCGCAGAAGGTCTTCCTGCGCGCGCAACTCCGGCGTGAACTCGGCGCCGAAATCCTCGGCCTCGAACACGCGGCGAATCTCGATCTCGGAATCGCCCGGCATCGGATTGGGGCAGCGCTTCACCCATTCCACCGCCTCTTCCATCGAGCGCACCTGCCACAGCCAGAAACCGGCCACGAGTTCCTTGGTTTCCGTAAACGGCCCGTCGACGACCGTGCGCGTGCGGCCGGAGAACTGCACGCGTTTGCCCTTGCTGCTGGGATGCAGGCCTTCGCCGGCGAGCATCACACCCGCTTTCACCAGTTCCTCGTTGTAGCGGCCCATCTCGGCCAGCATCTGCTCGCTGGGCATCACGCTGGCTTCCGAATCGGCCGTCGCTTTCACGATCACCATCACGCGCATCGTCGTTTCTCCTGTTCATGTAGCCGTGGCGCCGCCCGCATTCCGTTCGGCGCTTCTACTGGGATGTCGAAGCAGACCGGCGGAAATCGACACGCCGCTCGCAACGGCGCGCGGGTTTTCACCTAAGCGATTGTCCTGGTGGAAATTATTGTTGTGACGCCCCCGCGGCCTCGGGCATGATCCGGCGCATCTCGCTGGCGGGGGCCGGCGTTCAACGCGGGACAGGGGACAACACGATGCAAACGATCGAACGCCGGGCCTTGCCCGGCCCTGGCGGGCTGCGCGCGCACTGGCTGCACGCGGGCGCACTGTGCGCGGCACTGGCAGGCACGGGCGCGGCGCTGGCGCAGGGGAACACCAAGGCCGCCACGCAGCTCGACCCGATCCAGGTCACCGCCAGCCGCGTGCCGACGGCCGCGGCGGATACCCCGCAGGCGGTGACGATCGTCGGTGCCGAGGCCATCGCGCGCGGCACGCCGCGCATCGCCACCGACCTGCTGCGCGGCCAGCCCGGCGTGTTCCTGCAGTCCTCCGGCCCCGGCCAGGGCATCGTCATCGTGCGCGGCCTCAAGGGTTCGGAAGTGCTGCACCTGGTCGATGGCATGCGCCTGAACATGACCTTCTTCCGCAACTCGCCGAACCAGTACCTCGCGCTGATCGACCCCTTCAACCTGGAACAGATCGAAGTGCTGCGCGGTTCCGGCGCCACGCTGTACGGCTCGGACGCGATGGGCGGCGTCGTGCAGTTCCTGACGCCGGAACAGCGCTTCGACGGTGAGACCCTGGGCTGGCGCGCCGGCGCCAAGGCGCAGTTCGGCAGCCACGACCTGTCGCGCGCCGGTCGCGCCTGGGCCGCGTTCGGCAACGGCGGCTTCTCCGTCTCCGGCGGCATCACTGCCCTGGACATCGACAGCTACGACAGCGGCAACGGCGGCCGCCTGCCGAACGAGCAGGTCGCGCACCGCGCCGGCGGCTATGACGTGAAGGCGCTGTGGACGCCCGCGCCCGGTCACGAGCTGATGCTCAGCGCGCAGTCCTTCGAGTATCCGAACCTGCCGCGCTACTTCGAAATCTCCGCGCAACCCAACAGCAATCCGGCCGGCGTGCCGCAGCGCACGGACGCACGCTTCAAGCCGAACTCGCGCGACTTCCTGCACGCGCGCTACCGCCTGACCCACCCGTTCCTGCAGGCCGACTCGCTGGAACTGCACCTCGCGCGTCAGGTCATCGACGACGACCGCTCGGTGATTCCGCAGCGCCCGACGGAGGCCGCCGGCCGCCGCGAACTCGAACACAACCGCAGCACGCTCGACGGCCTCACGCTGCAGCTCGACAAAGCCCTGCGCGACAACCTGCGCCTGGTCTATGGCCTCGACCTGTATCGCGACGCCGTCGACAGCACCAAGCGCTGCGAACCGCTGGCCGGCAACTGCGGCGCCACCACGGTGGTGCCGGTGTTCGCCGACGGCTCCGAACAGGACAGCGGCGGCCTCTACGGCCTGCTGCAATGGCGCGCGCTGGACACCTGGCGCCTCGAAGCCGGCCTGCGCTACAGCCGCGTGCGTACCGATCTCACCGAAACCGCGCTGAGCCCGGCGGCGACGGTCGATGACGACGACATCACCGGCCACCTCGCCTCGCAGCTCACGCTGCGGCCGGGCCTGAGCTGGACCGCCAACGTCGCGCGCGGCTTCCGCGCCCCGAACCTGTTCGACCTGGGCACACTCGGCCCGCGCGGCGGCTCCACTCAGATCAACGTGCCGAATCCGGGCCTGCAGCCGGAAACGGTGATCGGTGCCGACACCGGCCTGCGCTGGTCGTCGCCGACGTTGAAGGCGGAAGTGGTCGGCTTCTGGTCGCGCTACCGCGATCGCATCGAAGCGCGCGAACCCACCGGCAACACGATTCCCAACGGCAGCTTCGGCTGCGCCGCCGCCGACGGCTGCCCGGAAGTGCAGAGCCGCAACATCAGCGAGGCCCGCTACTGGGGCCTGGAAAGCGGGCTGCGCTGGACGCCGGTCTCGATGCTGGACCTGTACGCGGTGGTCAACCTCACCCGCGGCACCGAGCAGCGCGACGGCGAAGCCAGGACGCCGGCCAACCGCGTACCGCCGATCAACGGCCAGCTCGGCCTGCGTTACGCACCGCTGGCGAACGTCGAGATCGAACCCTACCTGCTGTGGGCCGACGAACAGCGCCGACTCGATGCGGACGATCAGGGCGACATCCGCATCGCACCCGGCGGCACGCCGGGCTGGGGCTCACTGAACCTGCGCCTGGGCTGGACGCCGACCACGCAGACGCGCGTGCAGCTCACCGGCCACAACCTGCTCGACCAGGGCTATCGCGAACACGGCTCCGGCATCGACGCGCCGGGCGCCGGCGTGGTGCTGTCGCTGGCGACGCAGTTCAACTGACGCCGCCCGCGACACCCTCACTTCAACCGCGACGGCGGCCTGAATTCAGGCCGCCTTCTCGGCCGCGTGCGCCGCCTGCACCGCGGCGCGCGCACCGATCTTGCCGTGATACGCCTTCAGCCCCGGCCAGCGGCCGAGGTCGATGCCGACATACGCCGTCCACCCCAGCAGCGTGTACAGGTAGGCATCGGCCACCGAGTAGCCCTCGCTCATCAGCGAGGCCCGCTCGCCGATCTGCTGCTGCAACCAGTCGAACTTCTGGGCGAGCCGCTTGCCGGCATTGGCCTTCTCGGCATCGGTGCTGTCGGAGTTGAAGTAAACGCCGAAGGTCTTGTGGATCTCGGAGTTCAGGTACGCCAGCCACTCCTGCAGGCGATAGCGCGCCAGCGTGCCGGCCGCCGGCGCCAGGCCCGTTTCCGGCTTGCGGTCGGCGAGGTACTGCAGGATCGCCGGGCCTTCGGTCAGCAGGCTGCCGTCGTCCAGCGTCAGCGCCGGCACATAGCCCTTGGGATTGATCGCGTAGAAGTCGTCGCCGCTCGCGGTCTTGTGCTGCCGCAGATCGACCTTGACCACCGCATGCGGCAGGCCGAGTTCGTGTAGCGCGATGTGCGAGGCCAGCGAGCAGGCGCCGGGAGAGAAATACAGGGTCATGGTCATGCGAGTGTTCCGGAGTGAGGGGTGGAGGTAACGCGGACTGGGTGCCGCTTCAGGAAGACGTTGCCGCAGAGGTGGGGGCTGACGTCCGCGCCAGCAAGGCGTCCGTCTCCCGCACCAGCGACTCGAACAACTCGGCCGTGCGGCGGTGCCTCAACAGCGGCGCCGCCTGACCGGCCCATAGCGACATCGCCTCCGGCCGCTCCTGCGCCACCGCCGCCTTGCGCAAGCCGCCGGTGAACCAGCCCTGGATCGGATACGGCAACAGTTCCGATTCACGACCCTGCCAGTCATCGACAAAGCGATTGTGGAGGCCGCGCGCCAGCCGACCGCTGAACGCGCGCGTCAGCGCGGTGCGGCGCGCACGATCCGTAAACAGTTCGCGACGATGCAGATCACTGGTACCGGATTCGTCGCAGGCCAGGAACGCGGTGCCGATCTGCACACCCTGCGCACCCAGCATCAGCGCGGCGGCAATGCCGCGCCCATCCGCGATGCCGCCCGCCGCAATCACTGGCGCGCGCACGCGATCCACAATCTGCGGGATCAGCGCCAGCGTGCCGGTCAAAGATTCCTCGGCTGGCCGCAGGAACGACACACGATGCCCGCCCGCTTCCATG
The DNA here is from genome assembly GCA_036405815.1 of Solimonas sp. Taxonomy (GTDB): domain Bacteria; phylum Pseudomonadota; class Gammaproteobacteria; order Nevskiales; family Nevskiaceae; genus Solimonas. Next base: position 10,475 of record DASWWX010000009.1, read on the forward strand.
CCGCTGGCCACGATCAGGTCCACGCCGGCCGCGTCCATCGCCAGCGCCTCGTCCAGCGTCGTCACCGCACCGGCCGTGACGATGCCCCGCTGGCGGCACGCCGCCAGCATTTCCGGCGACGGAATGCCGAACACGAAACTGAACACCGCCGGCTTCACCGCCAGCAGCGCCTCGAACTGATCCTCGAAGCGCCAGCCGTAACGCTCGGGCATCTCAGGTGGCGGAACCCCGAGCGCCTCGTAATACGGCTGGAAGCGTTCGACCGCCTGCGCAAACGCCGCCGCGCTCAGCGCTAAACCGCCCTCGTCGTAATTCGAGACCCACAGATTGAGATTGAACGGCTTGCTCGTGGCCGCCTGCAGCCGCGCGCCCTGCTCACGAATCTGCGCCGGCGACAGATGCTGCATGCCGAAGGAGCCCAGCCCGCCGGCTTCCGACACCGCCACCAGCATCGCCTCCGACGACAAGCCGCTGCCGAACGGCCCCTGCACGATCGGCACCCGCAGGCCGAGCAATCGGGTCAGTGCGTTGTCTCGCCACATGCCAGCGCTCCAGTGAGGAAACGAGGCCGCACTATAGGCGCCATGGTTACCAATGGGAACCAGGAAACTTGCGGAAACCAACAAAATCCGGTTTCCTCCCGGTAACCATTACCGGCGCCATCACGGCGCCGTCACGACCCCCTCCGTCACATGGTCAAAGTCCGCAAAAGCAAAGTCGCCCCGCCCTGCAATGGCGAATGCCCGCTATCGGACTGCATGCGCCTGATCAGCGGCGCCTGGGCGCCACACATCATCTGGTACCTGCGCGAAGGCCCACGCCGCTTCAGCGAATTGAAGGGCGACATCCGCGCCGTCTCCGCCAAGGTGCTGTCCGCACGCCTGCGCCAGCTCGAAGCCGACGGCGTCGTCAACCGCGAGGTCATGCAGACCTCACCGCCGACCGTCGAGTACTCACTGACGCCGCTGGGCGCGGAACTGCAGCCGGCGATTGCGGCGATTGTGAGTGTGAGTGAGCGGTTGAAGCGGGGGCGGAGGAGACAGTTACCGCATCAAGTCTGAGAACGGCAGCTTCGTGCCAGTTGCTGCTGTCAACGAGTGACCGTTATCAGGTTGGTTGTGACGCGAGCAACGCTTCGCCATAGACCACGGCGTCGCCACTGCTGTTTATGGTGCATCGTCTGCCGTAGAAGCCGGTTTCCCGATCGTGGGCAGTCTCGCCTCCGCACCTTGTATCCGCTCAGACCTTTCTCCGCGACGGCAGCAGAGCGCCATCAGGTACCAAGCTTCGCAGTCGCTTGTGTAGCGTGCGGGTCTCGAGCAGGTTCCACACTCGGAGCATGGCTTCCACTGAGTCGAACGGCTTGGTGAGGAAATCCTTCGCACCCAATGAGAGCGCTCGCCGTTTGGCTTGGCTGGTGGCATCGGCGGTGAGCACCAGAACGGGACGAAACTCATGCGGCGGCCGCATTCGCTCCAGCTGTTCGAGCACGGCGTAGCCGCTCATCCCCGGCATCATCAGATCGAGCAGCACCAGATCCGGGTCGAAGGCAGTGTGGAGTTGCAGCGCCTGCTCGGGCTCCGTCGTGCTCACCAGGTTGCTGAAGCCTTCCCGCCCCAGAAGATCTTCCAGCAGCCGAAGGTTGGCCTGCTGATCGTCGACGATGAGGATACGGGATGCCAGCAGATCGTCTTCGCTCATTGCGGGACTCGGTCGAGCAGTGCCAGTACGCCGGGAACGGCGAGTGGCTTGGTCAGATAGTCGTCCGCGCCCGCGTCGCGCAGGCGGGTGATCGTGTCGGGCTGTGCGTCGGCGCTCACGATAACGATGTGCGGACGCGGCACCGCGGCCTCGGCACGCAGCGCGGCGAGCACGGCCTCTCCACCGACGCCCGGCAGATTGAGATCGAGCAGGATCAGTTCGGGCTTGAGTTCGAGCGCGCGGCTCAGGCCCTGCTGTCCATCCGTGGCCGTCACCAGTCGCCACTCTGGCCGACGGGCAACGAGCGCCTGGATCAAGGCTAGATTGGATGCATTGTCTTCAATGGCCAGCACGGTGCGCCCGGCGCGCGGCGCGGTGGCAGTCGGCGTGGCGGACGCGGCGGTCATGGCCTGGCCCTCACCGCGGGGCGCCGCCACCGCGGGCAGATACACGCAGAACGTGCTGCCCGCGCCCGGAGTGCTGTGCGCCTCGATGTCACCACCCATGCACTGCACGAGCTGCCGGGATACCGCGAGACCCAGGCCCGTGCCTTCGACCGGGCCTTGCTCGGCATCGAGCCGGTCAAACGGCGTGAACAATCTCGACATCAGCGCCGGCGCAAAGCCGACGCCCGTGTCGCGCACGGTGAGTGCAATCTGCGCACCTTGCCGCTCGGCATCCAGATGAACCTCGCCGCCGGCGCGGTTGTACTTGACCGCGTTCGACAGCAGGTTGAGCAGCACCTGCCGCAGACGGCGCTGGTCCGCCTGCACGGCGAGCCCGCCGAGCGAGTCGCCCAGGTAGACCGTCACGCCGTGCTCGCGGGCGAGCGGGGCAATCAGCTCGCGCAGCTCCAGCGCGAGCGGTGCGAGCGCCTGCGGCGCCAGTTCCAGCACCATCTCGCCAGACTCGATGCGGGCGATGTCGAGCACTTCGTCGATCAATCCCAGCAGGTGTCTGCCCGCGCTCAGGATGTGTGCAACCTGAGCCGCGTGCGTCCCGTCCTTGAGGTCGAGTTCCAGCAACTGAGCGAAGCCCAGGATCGCGTTGAGCGGGGTGCGCAGCTCGTGGCTGGTGCGCGATAGGAACTGGCTCTTGGCCTGGTTGGCAGATCGGGCCTCGGCGGCGCGCGCAGCCAGCAGCAGGCTGGTGTTCTGCAGGCGCTCCGCCAGCAGACCCAGTTCGTCGCGACCTGCTGGAAAGGGAGCGAGCGACTCCCCCTGCGCCAGCCGCTCGGCGTTGACTGTGAGGCGTTTCACTCGCCAGACCACACCGCTGAACAGCAGGATGAACGCCGCGATGCCGGTGATCAGCGCGAGCAGGCTGCTGATGGCATCGACCCACAGATTACGCCGCAGCGCCTGGCTGGCGGCATCGGAGTACTGCGCCAGCAGATTCGCCTCGCGGTGACTCATGGCACGGATCTCGGCGCGCAGATCATCCAGAATGCCCTTGCTCTCCAGCAGGTGAGCCTGGAGATCCGGCGGACTCAATGCTCGACCTCTGATGCTCAGTTCATCAAGGCTTTGGACCTTGCGATCCAGCAACTCGTGGATGTGCTCCAGATGCGCCTTCATTCCCGCATCGCGGATATTGCGCCGCAGGGTGGTGAGTGTGACGGGCAGTTCTTCCCGGGCTGTGCGGTAGGGTGCGAGAAAGTCGTCAAGTCCCGTCAGCAGATAGCCCCGCACCGCCGTAGCCGATACGGCAATGAGTGAGTGCAGCGTCTGGATTTCGCCCTGGATGGCCAGTGCGCGTCGCACGTCCGCCTCGGTGTCCGCGATGTCCTGCTGCAGGCGATAACTGAAGACCAGCGCGACCGCGAGCAGCGTGAGCGGCATCGCGAGGGCAGCAGCGCTCTTGGCGGCGAGCGACCAGTCGGTCCAGTGCAACCAGCGTGAGCGGCTCATGCGCGATGTCCCCATTCCGCGGCGCGTACAGCGGCCTGCGTGCGGTCCTTCAAGCCTAGCTTGTGCAGGATGCGTTCGATGTGGATCTTCGCGGTGCCGGTTGCAATACCGAGTTGCTCGCCGATCTCCGCATTGCTCAGGCCGCGCGGCAGCAGCGCGAACACCTGCTGTTCTCGCGCGGTGAGCCGCGCGAGCGAATCCGCCACTTCGCGGCGCGGGGCGCGCGGTCGGGCCGCGCCGAGGTTGCCGGCGGCGCAGCCGATCAAGGTGGCCAGGGTCCGGAGGGTTTGCAGGTCTTCCTCCGTGGGCATCACGCGCCCCGCTTCGCTCATCAGGGCCAGCACGCCCAAGGCCTTGCCGCCGAAGCACAGCGGCAGCAGCAATTCCAGCGCTACCTCGGGACTCTTGCCGATCCGCAAGCGGCTTTCGATGTGCTCGCGCAGGCTGGGCTGCATAGGCGGGCGCAGCACCGTGCCCAGCGCACCTCCGAGCGGGATGCGCGCACCGACCGGCAGCACCGCACCCTGGGCGGCCTGCACGGTCAGACCGCCACCTTCCAGCAGCAGCACCAGGCCGGAATCGGCGGCGAGAAAGCGCATGCCCTGCATCAGGACGCTGGCGAGCGCGGACTTGAGCTGGGTCTCCTGGGCCAGCGATGTAGCAGCGGCCTCCAACAAGCGCAGGCGGGTGGCTTCGCTCTCGCTGCTGCGAAATCGATCGCGCAGCGCGCGAGCAGAGATATCAGGGGTTCCGGCCATGTCTTGATCATATGTCGAACCGCATATGTCGTGCTATGCCGCTAAGCAGATTGGAGAAGCCCTGCGTTCTCGGAAAGTGGGGTCGTCCAATGACGGACTCACTTTCAACCGGAGAGCAGCCATGACGAAGAACCTGACCCCTCGCAACCTCGCCCTCGGACTCGCCTTTGCCGGCAGCCTGGGAGTTTCCAGCATCGCCACTGCCAAGATCCCGACGTCATCGCACATCGGGGGTTCCGCGCCGGTAGTGACCCACAACATCACCGAAGCCGACGTGCTGGCCGCGCAGCGCGCCTGGGGGGCGGCGGTGGTGCAGATCGCCACCGAATACGACACGCAGGGCCTTGCCAAGGCGAAGGCGACTGCCGATGCGGTGCTCGACAGCGCCTATGCGTACCAGTACGGCCCGGTGCTGTTCAAGCCAACGCTGGCGGCGATGCCGCAGAACATCCGCACCACCAAGGAGGGCGCGCTCGCCTACTTCGTAGGCGACGACAAGAGCTTTCCCGATGACAAGGGCTTCGCGCTGAAAAGCTGGCGCAAGGTGGAGTTCAAGAATGCGGCCATTCAGCTGCACGGCGATACCGCACTCAGCATCGGCAACGTGAGCTTCACCGACAAGACCGGCAAGGTCACCACGGTCGACAAGTCGTTTGGCTATGTCCGTGACGATCAGGGCGCGCTACGCATCGTGTTGCACCACTCCTCGCTGCCGTTCAGCAACTGATTCTTTAGCAGAGCCGCGGTGGGTGCCGCCCCTGGCACCCACCGTCTCGACAGCGCCGAACCCAAGCCCAGAACACCTTCCATTCCATGAACATTCGAACCCTTATCCCGCTCAACGCCGATTGGCGCTTGGGACTCGGCGCCCGCTACATGGATATCGACTCGGACGCGTCCATCGACGGTCAGGAGGTCGGCTCGGTCGAGATCGATCCTTTCGTTTTCAGCATCGATCTGGGCTACCGCCTCTAAGCGCTGTCTTGCACCTCTCTCCCACCACCCATTAGGAGACACACCATGTTTAATCGTATTGCCACCACCGCCTTGGTCCTCGGCCTATCGCTCTCTGCCGCGAATGCGGTCGCAGCGGAACCCACGCCGGTCTTCACCGCGCCCATCGGCCAGGAGGCCCACAAGTCCAAGAGATTCGCCATCAATCCGGAGCTGGGCCGCGCCTGGGTAGAGATCGACGTTACGCATTCCTTCTCGGAAACCAATGAGTCTCACCGTGTTGCCATACCCGGCCTCGCCTACAACACGGACAGTCGCAAGGTTGTCTACGACGCCGAGGGAAAGACGGTGGTTTGCGCGAATGTACGGGAGACGGGCAGCTGGCTCTTCAAGAGCCAGCGAATCGAACCGACCGGCGACTGCGAGCTAACTCGCAAGTATGTGAAGGTGCCTATTGATGACGGGTTCGCGGTCGATGTGATCGAGCATTTCGAGGTCCACTTCAAGCCCGCCGGCCAGCGTGGAAGCCTGCAAAAGGACGCTCGAGAGCAGGGCTGACCTTGCGCGGCCAGGGATGTCCCCGCCAAAAGCACCTGCGTCTCGGGTGCTTTTGGTCGGGTGCCGCCGGTAGGAATGACCGAAATACCCACCACGCACCAAACCGACCATGAATACTTCCGCCGCTCTCGCACTGCTTGCGACCCTGGTGTTCAGTCCGAATGTTGCTCGCGCGACAGATGAGGCAGCTGAGTATTGGTTTAACCCTTCGCTGTCGTTCGATCTGGATGACGACACGGGGCTAGAGCTGGAGACCGCACAACGCCTCAGGAGCGATTCGGATGGTCGGCCAGACACCTACTTCGCGCGCCTGTGGCTCAATCAAGACGTCGCGGATAACGTGACCCTGAGCGGGGCACTTGAGCGACGAATCAACGACGGCGGGTCGAATGAGACCCGATTGATCCAGCAGCTTTCGACCCGCCACGGCGTCGTCCGCACGCGGCTGCGTTTGGAGCAGCGGTTCGTCGAGAGCGCGGACGATGCCGGATTGCGTATTCGCCCTCGAATAGGGCTTGCACTGCCGATAGCCGATGATAAACGCCTTCAATTCAAGACGGACGCGGAGTTGTTCTTCACCCTGCGCAGCATCAGCGATAGCGGTGATACCGGCCTCACCGGCCTGCGCACGCAGATCGGTTTTTCCTACGACATCAACTCGCGGCTCTCTTTGAGCGCGGCCTACCTTCGCCAGCAAGACATCAGCGATGGCGGTCCCGATGCCGTCGGCCACGCGCCTATTCTCGGAATGGAGCTTGCTCTGTAACACAAAGCATCCGTCGCGTGGCCGGCGAGGAATCTTCGAGGCGGTCGTACGCGAGCATTTTTCGAATTCTCAAGACAGACACCGGAACGGACCTCACGCATGAGCAGCATTGGCACTCCCACCATGTGGGCACTCTTCGCGGGCTTCGTCATGATTGCGCTCGCGCTCGATTTCTTTGCTCTCAACCGTCAGGGGGCTCACAAGGTTTCGATGCGCGAGGCAGGCATCTGGTCACTGGTTTGGGTAGCGGTGTCGTTCGTCTTTGTGGGATGGATGTGGTGGCATCTGGGCGGACTGTCGAGCGATGCGACTGCAAAGGCGGCTGCTGACACCAAGGCCATCGAGTTCATCACCGGCTATCTGATCGAGAAAGCGCTGGCGGTGGACAACGTGTTTGTCTTCCTGATGTTGTTTACCTATTTCGCGGTGCCGCCGGAATTCCAGAAGCGCGTGCTGATGCTGGGCGTGCTGGGCGCATTGATGCTGCGCGCGGTGATGATTCTCGTGGGAGCCTGGCTGATCTCGCAGTTCCACTGGTTGCTTTACGTATTCGGCGCCTTCCTGGTCTTTACCGGCATCAAGATGTGGTGGGCGGCGGGCAAGGAGCCTGACCTTGAAGCTAACCCGGCACTGAAGTGGCTGCGGCGCAAGGTGAAGATTGCGCCCCACTACGACGGCGAGAAATTCTTCACCGTGGTGAATGGCATCCGCATGGCCACACCGCTGGCGATCGTCATCGTTTTGATCGGTATCGTGGATCTGGTCTTCGCAGTGGATTCCATCCCGGCGATCTTTGCCATCACCACCGATCCCTTCATCGTGCTCACCTCGAACGTGTTCGCCATCCTGGGTCTGCGTGCGATGTATTTCTTGCTCGCCGGTGTGCATAAGAAATTTCACCTGCTCAGCTATGGCCTGGCGCTCGTACTGACCTTCATCGGCTTCAAGATGCTGCTGATCGACGTGTACAAGATCCCGGTGGCGTGGTCTCTGGGCGTTACCGCCGCGATCCTGACCCTGACGATGATTCTCTCGTTGTTCGTCGCGCCCAGGCGGGCCGCCACTGGTGCTTATCCATTTGCGGCCAAGAGAGAGGGGTAGATGCAGAGATCGCGCGCGCTTACGGACCGAGCTTGGCGCGGAAAACTCGGTGCGCTGCCGCTTCAGCCACCCCTGTTCCGCTTCGGGGGTACGTAGTTGAGTTAGGCCACGACGGCTCTGGGCTGAAAGCTGACACCGGGGTTTGCTCTTTCATGCACGTCGCTTGGCGCGAATCAGGCTGTCGCTACAATCCGCTTCATGTCCTCCGTCAGAAATTCGACCGCCCAGATCGGCGCTGGCCTCTTTGTCGCCGCTCTTCTCGGTGCGGTAGTGGCTGGCGCCTGGTCGTTGCAAGCAGACCGCACCCGCCTCTCCGAACCCTCCCCCATCGACATCGGCTTCGCCCAAGCCATGAGCCTGCATCATCAGCAGGCAATCGGTATGGCCAACCTGATGCTCGATGGCCGGCCGACGCCGCTGGCGCCGATGGCGCGCGGCATCGTCACGGCGCAGTTGCTGGAGCTGGGCGAGATGCGCGGCTGGTTGCGGTTGTGGGGCAAACCTCTGCTTGCTGCCGACCGGCGTGACATGGGCTGGATGCTGCTGGGGCGCGAGGCGCCGGGCGAGGACTTGCTGCAGTACCTGCTGGACTGCCAGCGCTCGCCGACCGGCATGCTGGGCCTGGCCACGGATGCGGACATGGATCGGCTGCGCCACCTCGACGGCCGCGCGCGCGATGCGCATTTCCTGACGCTGATGCTGGCGCATCACCAGGGTGGCCTGCCGATGGCGCGCTTTGCCGCCGAGCAGGCGAACATCCCCGTCGTGCGCGAGCTGGCCGCACGCGTGGTGCTGGAGCAGTCCCAGGAAGTCGGGTTGATCCTGCGGACACAGCAGGCGATGGCTGCGGCCAGCGTGCCCTGAAAAGGCCGCCGATATACTCGGCGCCACAAAAGCGGGCCGCCTCGCGGCCGGGGGAGCTTCATGAAAACCATCGTCCACACGCTGGCCGGCTCGGCCATCGCGATCCTCATGCTGTCGGGCTGCGGCAGCAGCAGCGAGAGCGGCGACGTCGTCGTGGTGCCGGATGGCCCCACCCCCAAGGCGAGCTGCGGGCCCGGCTCGAAGCCGGAAACCGGCCTGCAGGGGCGCGTGAGCCGCGAGGATCACCAGAGCGGCCGCGCCGCCGAGGGCTACACCTGCAACACGGAGATGGTCGGCTTCTTCGGTGCCGCCAATCCGATCGGCACGGTCGGCGGCTTCAAGGTGGAGCGCTACACCGACAAGGCCGGGCGCGACTGCGCCTACTACGACACCACGCTGCTGTACCCGACCAACCTGCTCGATCTGGAAGCGGGCGTGAACGTGCTGGACATGAGCGATCCGACCAAGCCGGTGCGCACCGCGCGCCTGGTGACGCCGGCCATGCTCTCGCCGCACGAGTCGCTGGTGGTCTCGCAGGAGGCCGGCGTGCTGGCCGCCGTGCTCGGCAACCCCGCGCTGTATCCGGGCATCGTCGATGTCTATGACCTGGAGCCGGATTGCCGGCAGCCGCGCCTGCGCTCCTCGGCGCTGACCGGCTTCCTCGGTCACGAAAGCGGCATGGCGCCGGACGGCAAGACCTTCTATTCCGCCTCGCCGGGCACGCCGACGCTGACGGCGGTGGATATCTCCAACCCGTTGCTGTCGATGCCGGTCTGGACCGGCAACTACCGCTCGCACGGCCTGTCGATCAGCAACGACGGCACCCGCGCGTATCTGGCCGCCGGCAACGGCAACGGCGTGCTGATTCTCGATGTCTCCGAAATCCAGGCGCGCAAGGCCAATCCGCAGGTGCGCGAGATCGCGACGATCTCGTGGGACAACCAGACCATTCCGCAGAACGCGATTCCGTTCACGCGCAACGGCAAGCCCTACCTGCTGGAGGTGGATGAGTACTCGTCCAACGGCGGCACCGTGACCGCGCACGGCGATATCGTCGGCGCCGGCCGCATCATCGACATCAGCGATGAGACGCAGCCCACCATCGTCTCCAACCTGCGGCTGGAAGTGCACGAGCCCGAGAACCGCGCGGCGATTGCCGGCGATCCGGGCGCGTTCCTGCCGATCCAGGGCTATGCGGGCCACTACTGCAACGTGCCGACGCGCGTGAACCCGGACATCGCCGCGTGCAGCATGATCGTCTCCGGCCTGCGCATCTTCGATATCCGCGACCCCAAGAATCCGCGCGAGATCGCCTACTTCAATGCGCCGGTGAAGCCGCGCGTCACGCCGGTGTTCGAGGCCAGCAACTGGGCGATGTCCAGCCCGTCGTTCGTGCCGGAGCGCAAGGAGATCTGGTACACCGACGGCTTCGGTGGCTTCTACGTGGTGCGCGTGACCAACGGCGTCTGGTAAGCCAGAGCGGCGCTTCGACCGTACGCCGGAATAGCGCATGAGTGAGCCGACCTACACGCCGATTGCATGCGAGCTGCATGATTACCTGGAGATCGCCTGCGAGCACCACTACCGCCTGCGCATCGAACTGATCGACGGCAGCCGGCTCGACGCGCAGGCATTGGATACCGAAACCGCGCCGAGCAAGGAAGAGTTCCTGGTGGTGGCCGATGCCGCAGGCACGCAGCAGCGCCTGCGCCTCGACCGGCTGCGCGCGATCACGCCGCTGGACGACAACGCCCGCTTCGGACGGGTCGTGCTGGTGCCGTGAAGTTGTTGCCGTGAATGGGGCCCCGTGAACTGGGCGCAGTGAATTGGGCCCAGAGAATTGCGCCCCGTGAATTGAGAAACGTGAGGATGGAGACCCGCACCGTGCAGACGCTCGAAGCCATCACCGACAACCTCTGGTCCGCGCGCGCGCCGCAGTCCTTTCTTGGCCTGCATGTCGGCACGCAGATGACGGTGCTGCGCCTGTCCAACGGCGGCCTGCTGCTGCACTCGCCGATCGCGATCTCGCCCGAGCTGCAACGGCAGATCGACGCGCTCGGCCCGGTGCGTCACATCGTCTGCCCCAACCTCTTTCATCACCTGTACGGCGGCGATGCCCAGCAGCGCTGGCCGCAGGCGCTGCTGCACGGCCCGGCCAAGCTGCAGGAGAAGCGCACCGACCTGCGCTTCGACGCCACGCTGTCGGAAGCCCCGCATCCCGACTGGGGGCAGGACCTGCAGTGCATCACCATCGACGGCAGCATGCTCAACGAGACCGTGCTGTTTCATGGCGCCTCGGGCACGCTGATCTCGGCGGACCTGGTCGAGAATTTTTCACACCACGATCACTGGCCGACACGCTGGTACCTGAAGATCGGCGGCATCTACGGCCGCGCGAGCTGGCACCGGCTGATGCGCTTCGTCTATCTCGGCCGCCGCAAGGCGCGCGCGTCGATCGACCGCATCCTCGCGCTGCCGATCGAGCGCGTGATGGTGGCGCACGGCGACAACATCACGCACGACGCCAAGCGCGTGCTGCGCGAGGGCCTGCGCTGGCTGTAGGCCCGTGAGCGGCCTTCAGGGGCCTGAACCGATCCGTACCGGCGCGGCCGATACACGGTAAGCGCACAGCCGGCGGGCGCGTATCGACCCGGTGCGTCGGCCCCCAAAGGCAGCCACGCGGGAAACCTCGCGGGAAACCTCGCGGGAAACCTCCGGCGAACCTGACCGGGCGAACCGCGGCGCCGGTGCTAAGCTCCTGCGCCTGTTCGACGCGGCTCGTGCCCCGTGGTCTCCATGACGGACCGGCAACCCCCCCCTTCTACGCAGGCGCTCCCTACGGCCATCGTGCTGATCTGCCGCGATCCGGTGACGCGGGTGCTCGCCTCGCGCATGGTCCAGACCCTCGGTCTGGGCGCGCCCGTGTTGCGCGAAACGCTGGATGCGGCGGCGCTGAAATCTTGCAAATTCTTGCTGATCGACGAGGGCGATCTGCCGGAAGACGACCTGGCCTGGCCGGCCGCCGGGGGCACGACGGTGATCGTGATGAGCACGCACGACCGGCCGCTGCCGGCGCCGCATGCTCTGCGCCTGCGCAAGCCGCTCGACCTGCCGTCGCTCAAGGCGGCGCTGCAGCCGGCCGACTCGCGCACCACCGGCACGGAAGCCGAAGACGTCGATGCCGCGCTCTGGAACGAACTGCTCACCGTGTTCGGCCGCGCTGGCGTGGCCGAGATGATCGCAGCGTTGCAGCGTGATCTGCCGCAGCAACAGCAGCGCCTGGAAACGGCCTCAGGTGCGCAGGACGACAAGGCCCTCCGATCGCTCGCACACAGCCTGCGCGGCGTCGCCCTGCAGTTCGGCGCGGTGTCGCTGGCCGAGGCCTGGGATCGCGTCGAGCACCCGGCCGCAGAAGCAGCCCTCGCACCCCAGGCTGCGGAAGCCGCGCAGTTGCTGCAACGCCACGAGGCGCTGATCCGCCGCGTGCAGGAGAAACTGCATGACGCCTGAAACGAGCCCTTCGCGCCCTTCGAACCGCAGCCTCGCGCTCTGCGGCCTGGTGCTGCTCACCAGCCTGCTGCTGGCGTGGAAGACGGCGAGCGTCATCGAGCAACATCAGCAGGCGCGCTTCGAGTACGAGGTGCAGCGCATCGAGTACGCGATCGAGCAGCGCATGAACGCCTACGTGCAGATTCTGCGCGGTGGTCGTGGAATGGTGGAGGCATCGGATCACGTCAGCCGCGACGACTGGCGCCTGTACGTCGAGCAGCTGCAACTGCGAGAACGGTATCCGGGCATCCGCTCCATGACTTTCGTGCCGCGGGTGATGCCGCAGGATCTGACGGCCTTCATCGACGCCGTGCGGCGCGAGCCGACCGATCGGTTCACCAATCCCGATCTGATCCGGCAGTTCGCGCTGCGCGATCCGCCGCCGCCGATCACGCCAACGATACCGGCCGTGCATGCGCCGGTGCTCTACACCGAGCCGCTGTCGGTGAGCACCGAAAACGCGATCGGCATCGACATGATGCGCGACGTGGGTCGGCGCCTGGCGCTGGAAGCCGCGCTGGCCAAGAACGATGCCGTGCTCTCCAAGCGCCTGCGACTGTTGCGCGCCGACGGCAGCACGCAGGTCGGCTTCATCGCCTACATGCCGACCTACCGCCAGGGGCAGCACATCGCCTGGGTCAACGCCAACTTCCACGCCGAACCCTTCATGCAGGGGCTGCTGCCGCCGGCGCGCGACGGTCTGGCCTTCGAGGTCTACGACGACACCACGATCAGCCCCGACACCCTGCTCTACTCCACCGCGGGCGTGAGCGCGGACGGCGCACCGCTGCCGGGACGGATCGAGGAAGCGCACCCGCGATTCGAGACGTCCGTGGTGCTGCAGATGCCCGGCCGTGAGTGGACGGCGCACTTCCGCACCCGGCCTGGCTTCGTCACGCTGACGGAACGCATCATGCCGTGGCTGGTCGCCTTCGGCGGCCTGATGGCCACGCTGCTGCTGTACGTTCTGGCGCGCGCCGGCGCGCAGTGGCAGGCCCAGGCACGCGTGCTCGCCGAGCAGGCCGAGGGCCTGCGCGAGGCGCGCAAGGCCGCGGATTCGGCCAACGAGGCGAAGAGCAACTTCCTCGCCAACATGAGCCACGAGATCCGCACGCCGCTCAACGCCATCCTCGGCACGGCGGAACTGCTGGGCGATACGCCGCTGGACGCCGAGCAGCAGCAAAGCCTGGAGACGATCCAGCAGAGCGGCGACCACCTGCTGGGCGTCATCAACGACATCCTCGACTTCGCCAAGGTCGAGGCCGGCATGCTGGCGCTGGAGAACGAGGTCTTCGATCTGCGCCGCACGGTGGAGGAAGCACTGGAACTGGTCGCTCACCCTGCCGCGCGCAAGCGGCTCGACCTGGCCTGCGACATCGCGCCCGGCACACCGGAGATGGCACGCGGCGATGCGGGGCGCGTGCGTCAGATCCTGGCGAACTACCTGTCCAACGCAATCAAGTTCACGGAAGCCGGCGATGTGGCCGTGGAGGTCTCGGCGCAGGCTTTGGGCCCGACACAGCATCGCTTTCGCGTTGCCGTGCGCGATACCGGCATCGGCATTGCCTCCGATCGCCTCGACCGGCTGTTCAAGTCGTTCAGCCAGGTGGATGCCTCCACCACGCGCCGCTACGGCGGCAGCGGCCTGGGCCTGGCGATCTGCAAGCGGCTCGCCGAGATGATGGGCGGCGACGTGGCGGTCGACAGTCATCCGGGGCGCGGCTCCACGTTCTCCTTCAGCTTCGTCGCCGCCACCGATCCGGTCTGGCACCCCCCGCAGCGGCTCGATCTGCAGGCGCTGCGCGGCAAGCGCGTGCTGATCGTCGACGACAACGACACCAACCGCCGCATCCTGCGGGCCACGGTGCAGGACTGGGGCATGGCGGCGGTCGATACGCATTCGCCGCACGTGGCGCTGGCGATGATCCAGCGCGGTGAGCCGTTCGATCTCGGCATCCTCGATTACTTCATGCCGGAGATGGACGGCATCGCCCTGGCAGCGGCGATCCGCGAGCATCGCGATCACGCATCGCTGCGCCTGCTGTTGCTGAGCAGCGCGCGCCATGCCGGCGGCGCCGCGCACGACTTCGACCTGGTGCGCCTCAAGCCGCTGCGGCGCAACGGCCTGCTGGATGCGCTACTCGATCTGTTGCAGCCGACGGCGGCAGCACAGCAGGCCATCGCGCCCGCGATCCCGACACCCGGCGACCGCGCGCCGCTGCGCATCCTGCTGGTGGAAGACAACCTGTTCAACCGCCAGGTCGGCACGCGCATGCTGGAATCGCTGGGCTATCGCGCCGACATCGCCCACAACGGTGCGGAAGCGGTCGAGGCCGTGAGCCGCGCACCCTACGACCTGCTGCTGATGGACGTCCACATGCCGGTGATGGACGGGCTGGAAGCCACGCGCCGCATTCGTGCACTGCCGTCGATCCGGCAACCGCGCATCTTCGCGATGAGCGCCAGCGTGCTCGATAACGAGCGGCAGGCCTGCCTCGACGCCGGCATGGACCGCCATCTGGCCAAGCCCTTCCGCCGCGAGGAGCTGGCGCAGGCGCTGGCCAGCATCGCGTCGCGACCGGCACCCTCCTTCGATCCGCGGTGCCTGCAGGCGCTGACCGACTCGCTGGGAAGCGACGCGGTCGGAGAGATCGTCCGGGTCATGACGGACAGCGCCGCCGCCACGCTTGCAGAGCTGACCGCTGCACGGGATCGCGGCGACGCCGCTGCGGCGCGCCCGCTGCTCGCCAGCCTGCAGGCAAACTGCGCGATGGTTGGCGCCGCCAATCTGGCCGACCAATGGGGAGCCGCCGCAGCGAGCCTCGACGCCCCGAGCCTCGACGCCGCGACGGCGAGCCTGTCGATCAAACCGCTGAGCGGCCGTTATCTCGATCTGTGCCACGATCTTCGTCGCTGGTGGGAGGGTCGGCTCGATGGGCGCCCCGATCAGCAGCCCGATCAGCAGCCCGGTTCGCCGCAAGCCGATTGAACGCCACCATGCGACACGTCATCGACGCCAGCAGAAAGCACTGCCTCGGGAAGCCATGAGCCAGGGTCACCAGACGATCATCATCGCGGACGATCACCCGCTGTTCGGCGTGGCGCTGCGGCTGGGCGTCCAGCGCGTGGCGCCGGAGGCCACGATCGTCGAGGTCGCCTCGTTCGCGGAGCTTCGGGAGACCGTGCAACGCACCCCGCAGGTCAGCCTGGTGCTGCTCGATCTGATGATGCCGGATGTGGAGGGCCTGTCCGCGCTGCAGTATCTGCGTGAGGTGGCGCCGAGCCTGCGCGTGGCCATCGTCTCGGGCGCGCCCGCGCGCCTGTGGGTGCGCGCAGCCGAAGCGCTCGGCGCCGTCGCTTTCATCCCGAAGTCGACACGGCCGGAGCAGACACTGCAGATCCTGCAGACGCTGCTGGACGGCGGATCATGGTGGCCCGAATCCGAGAACCTGGCGCCGGGTGCGCCGGAGAGCCCGATGGCCTCGCGCATCGAGCGGCTGTCACGTCAGGAGCTGCGCATCCTGCTGCAGATCAAGGCGGGGCGCCTCAACAAGCAGATCGCCGACGATCTCGGTATCGCCGAATCCACCGTCAAGACCCACATCAGCACGCTGCTGCGCAAGCTGGATCTGCAAAGCCGCACGCAGGCCGCCGTGCTGGCGCAGCAACTGCTGGCCGGCGAGTGAGCGCCGCCGCCCGCCCGGCTGCCCACCCGGCTGCCGATCCAGGCGCGCGCCCGGCGACCGTCAGCTGAGAATCATGGCCGGCGCGCTGAAGGCGTAGCCGAGGCCTCGCGCCGAAATCACCGGCAACTTCTCGCGGCAGTGCTCATCGACCTTCTTGCGCAGCCGCGAGACGGTGACATCCAGATTGCGGCTGTACGCTTCCAGATGCGGACGATTGAGCATCGTGAGAATCTCCTCCCGCGCCACCACTTCATTGCGACGCGCGAACAGACAGCGGATCAGTTGTGATTCCGCCAGCGAGAGCTGGACGCTGTCGCCGCTGGGCGAGACCAGTGTCCAGCGCGCAGCGTCGTAAACCCAGACGTCCATGCTCTCGCGCTGCCACTCGCGCATCGCCGCGCGGTCGATCCGGCGTTCGATGCCGCGCATCAGCAGTTCCAGGGCTCGCAGCTTGACCGGCTCCTGCCTCATCGGCGCCACGCGAGCATCCGTGCGCGAAGCGGGCGGCGACGCGAGGTTTCTCATCAGCAGCACCGCGGGGCCCGGCGACAGGCGCAGGCGAGCCACCAGCCGCATCACGCCGTCGGCGAGTGCCTCCGTCTCCGCGATGTTCAGCGCGAGCAGGCGCCGTTCCAGCCGCGCCTCCAAGGCGCTCACGGCTTCCGCGCCCTGGGTGTCGGCTCCGGTTGCCGCGAGGAATCCGCACAGGAAGCCGCTCAGCCATGAGGCCTGTTCCTCGCTGCCGCGGTCGGCCGATGCAGAGGACGTCTCCATCGCCCACGACTTTTCGTACTTGTCGTACTTCTCGTGCTTGTCGATCAGAACCGCTTGCGTATCCATACACGTTCTCCGGACTGGATCGGATGCACTGCGCTACCAGCTCACGCCAAGGCCGACACCCACCACGTTCTCGCCGCCACTGAAACTGCCGCCGAGCGTGAGCGCGGTGCGGTCGTTGACCTGCTGGTAGAGGCCCAGCGCCAAAGCGCTGGCACTGCCCATCTGGCCGAGCCCCACCGCCAGCCGCGTGTCGCCCCGCAGTCCGGAGGCGGCGGCGCTGGCCTGCGCCTGCGCGGCACCCAGCGCGCCGATGCGATCGATGCGCTCGTCCTGCTTCTGGAAACGGGTGAGCATCTGCTGGCGGTAGCTGTCGAGCTGACCGAGGTTGACGGCGTCGGTGGCCTCGACACCGGCGGCGACGTGGGTGATGCGGCGCTGCTGGCTGGCCGAACCGACCGAGACGGTATTCGCCTGATCGGCGACCGAACCGTTGCCCAGCGCCACGCTGTTGTCGGCCGTGGCCTGCGCGTTGTTGCCGACTGCCACCGCGTAGTCGCCGGTGGCCGCGGCGTTGTCGCCCACCGCCGTGGTGTTGGTGCCCAGCGCCTGGGCGCCGGTGCCGACGGCGACCGAGGAGCGGGCGACGGCGCCCGATCCGATCGCGACCGAGTTGGATTGCACCGCCGTTGCGTTGGCGCCCAGCGCGATGCCGCCGGCCGCCTGCACACGGGCATCGGTGCCGATGGCGATGCCGTTGACGGCGCCGTCGTCGACGATCGAATTGGCACCGCAGTTGATCGAGCCAGCGGCGTCGCCGCGACCGCAGAAGGCCGCGGTGTCGGCCGCCAGTGCCAGCGCCGCGTCGGCGGTATTCTGCGCCTGGACGACATCGCCACGGATCCCATCGATCGACCCTTCCACCGTGGAGACCCGATCATTCAGTTGCCCTACCTCCGTCTCGACCGTGCCGACGCGACCCTGCAGTTCGTCGATCTCGACTTCGGCCGTACCGACACGCGTATCCAGAGCGGCGATGTCGCTCTCCGTCGTGGTGACCCGGCTGTCCAGCGCCGCGATGTCGGCCGCGTTCTGCGTGATGCCGTCCTCCGCCGTGGTCACGCGCGTATCGAGGCCGGCGATGTCGCTCTCGGCCGTCGTCATGCGCGTGCCCAGACCGGCGATGTCGGCGGTGTGTTGCAGGATCGTGGTCTCGGCCGTGTCCATGCGCAGGCTCAGACCGGAAATGTTGGTTGCGTTCTGGGCGATGGCAGCCTCGTTGACCGTGCTGCGCGCCTCCAGGGCGTCGATGTCGCTCTCGGTCGCGGTCACCCGCGTCGTGAGCGCGCCCAGGCTGGTCGTCAGGCCGGTGATGTGGGTCGTGTTCTGTGCGATGGCGGTCTCGGCCGTTCCCAGACGGGTATCCAGTCCGCTGATCGCGGTGGCACTGCTGGCGACCGTGGCTTCCAGCGTATCGACGCGACCGTCCAGCGCATTGATGGCGGCGGTGTTGCCGGCGATCTGCGTGGTGTGTGTCGCGATCGTCGCCTCGGCCGTGTCGAGACGTCCATCCAGCGCCGTGATCGCGCTGCTGTTGGCAGCGACATTCTGGTTGGTGGCAAACAGCTGCGAGCCGTTGACCGCATCGGTACTCGCCGCGCTCAAGGCGCCGGCGCCGACGTTGACGATGCGCCGCTGGTTGGTGGACGAACCGACCGACACGGTGTTGGCCGTGCCCGCCACCGAACCCTGCCCCAGCGCCACGCTGTTGGCCGCCGTAGCCGATGCGCCGCTGCCAAGCGCCATCGCGTCCGTGCCGGCCGCGGCGACGCTGGCATTGCGACCGATGGCGATGCCGTTGGTCGCGCCTGCCGCGACACGAGCGCCGGACGCATCGCCATCCGAATTGCCGATGGCCAGCGAGTAATCGGCGCCCGCGGTGCTGTGCGAACCGAGCGCCGTGGCGCGCGTGCCGACGGCGTCGCTGCCCACACCCAGCACGGTGCTGAAATCACCCGACGCCACGTTGCTGCGGCCGATCGCCGTACTGCCCTGCGCAGTCGCCTGATTGCCGCTGCCGATCGCGGTGCTGCGTTGCGCGCCGGCCGTATTGGTGCTGCCCAAGGCCAGCGATTCCGAACCACTGGCCGTATTGTCCCGACCCACCGCGGTGCTGCTGCCACCGCTCGCGGTGTTGTCTGCGCCCAGCGCGGTGCTTTGCGTGCCCGAGGCCGTGGTGCCCTCGCCCAGCGCCGTGCTGCTGACGCCAGAGGCCACCGCGTTGGAGCCGACGGCAATCGCATCGATGGCATTGGCAGCCACGCGGGCGTCGCTGCCGATGGCCATACCGCGGGTGGCCCCGGTTTCGACGCGCGCGCCCGCAGCCGCATCGGTCGCCGAGCTGCCGATGGCGATGGCGTGGTCCGCCGCCGCCGTGCCATAGCTGCCGACCGCCGTTGCCCTGAATCCGGTTGCGACGTTGCGATAACCGAAGGCGTTGCTGTCCTCGCCCTCGGTCTCGTTGCGATAGCCGATCGCCGTGCTGTCGAAACCGATCGCGGCGTTCCGGTTGCCGATCGCGGTACTGGCGCGACCGATGGCTTCGTTGCCCTCACCCACCGCCAGCGCGTTCTCGCCTTCGGCGTACGTATCGGTCCCCAGGGCGATGGCGTCCTCGGCACCGGCGGCGACGGCTGCGTTGTGGCCGATGGCGATGCCTTTGGTGGCGCCTGCGCCGACGCGGGCACCGCTGGCCGCGTTGTTCGCGTTGCCGATGGCCAGAGAGAACTCTGCCGTGGCCGCGCTGGAGGCACCGACCGACGTGCTGGTCGCACCGCTGGCCGTGTTGTCGTAGCCGATCGCATTGCTGCGATCACCGCTCGCCACGTTATCGCGGCCCACGGACGTGCTGTCGATGCCGCTCGCACTGTTGCGATTGCCGACCGCGGTACTGGCGATGCCGCTCGCGGTGTTGCGATGGCCCAGCGCCGAGGCGTTCTCCTCGTTGGCCGTGTTGTCGAAGCCCACCGCCGTCGTGCGCGCGCCAGTGGCCAGATTGCTCCAGCCCACTGCGGTGCTGGCGACACCCGACGCCTCGTTGCCGCTGCCGACCGCGGTGGCATCCGGGGCATTGGCCGGGTCGGCCTGGTTGCCCGCGATGTTGCCGAAACCGAAGCTGCTGGTGCGCTGGCCCCAACTGCGATTGTCGGCGCCGACCGCCGTCGAGTTCGCGCTCGTCGCCCAACTGCCCGCACCGAAGGCCTGGGAGCTGCCACCGTTTGCGCGCGACTCGTGGCCAACCGCGGTACTGCGCTCGCCAGAGGCGATCGTGCTCACGCCCACCGCGGTGCTGCGCTCCCCACTGGCCTGGTTGCTCGCACCGAACGCGTTGCTGAACGTGCCCGAGGCCTGACTGTCATTGCCGAACGCGCTGCTGGACCCACCCGACGCACGGTTGTTGAATCCGACGGCACTGGCGTTGGTATTGCTCGCGTTGTTGCTGTTGCCGACGGCAGTGCCACCGGCTCCGCCCGCAGTGTTGAAGTGACCGCAGGCCAGCGAGTTCACGCCGCCGCCAGCGCTGCTGCCGGGGCCGATACCGATGAGCTCGCAGACGCTGGCGTGACCTGCCGGCGCGTTCATCAGCAGAATGGCGCTCGCGATGATCGTGCGGACGAAGGCCGGACGGCAGTACGGCGTCATCTCGAGATGCTGGCGTTTCACGGCGTTCCCCTTGCGTTCAATGCGTGAACGCAAGAATCCGCCAGCCTCGCCGCCGCCGGTATCCGTGAGTGGTACTACGACTTTAGTCGGAGTTTCACCGCCGCCCCGCCGGGACTGCACATCCGCTATCGACAGTCCTGTCGGGGCTGTGCCTCGGGCACACCCGATCGACGGGCGGCTCAGTGCCGGCGCGACTTCTTGGCGGCGTACATCGCCGCGTCGGCGCGCGCGAGCAGGCGCTCGGCGTCGACATCGCCCGGCTCGGAGTGCACCACCCCGACGGCGGCACCTTCGTAGTCCAGCACGATCGAGCCGAGCGTGTAGCGTCCGCGCACCAGCGCTTCGAGACGCTCGCGCAGATCGGCCGCGCCCGCGCCCGGCGTCAGTACGACGAATTCATCGCCGCCATAGCGCGCCACGAAATCGCCGCTGCGCACACCGCTGGCCAGCCGCGAGGCGATCTGCACCAGGAAACGATCGCCGATTTCATGGCCATGCTGATCGTTGATCTTCTTGAAGCCATTGAGATCGAGAAAGCCGACCTGCACTGAACTGCCATCCCGCTGGGTCTGCGCCAGCAGGCGCTGTAATGTCTGGATCAGCGCACGCCGGTTGGCGACCCCCGTCAGGGGGTCCAGCAGCGCATGTTCGGAAAGCTGCGCGTTGTCGCGCCGCAACAGGTTCACCAGCTGCTCGCGCTCCACCTGGTGCGCGATCAGCTGCGCGAACATGGTCAGCACGCGCACCGTTTCGGGCGCAACGGCCACGCGCTCGGCACTGGCAGCGCAGAGCGTGCCGTACAGCTCGCCATCCAGATGACGGA
This sequence comes from Solimonas sp., assembly GCA_036405815.1. GTDB lineage: Bacteria > Pseudomonadota > Gammaproteobacteria > Nevskiales > Nevskiaceae > Solimonas. The sequence goes on from DASWWX010000009.1 coordinate 31,645, forward strand.
TCGGCTGGCTCAGGTAGGTGCGGATGCCCAGCTCGCGGGCCGCATCGGATTCGCCCCAGCAGCCGGCGACGTCGTCGGTATAGGCGCGATTCTCTTCCAGCGCGCGCTTGCAGAGCGTGTCGCCCCAGGGCACGGACAGGCCCTCGGGAATCTGCATCTGCTGGCTGTTGCGCGAGTAGAGAATGTGCTGGACGCCGCGGCCTTGATCGACGCGCGTGAGGTAGGTCGATTCAAGGCCGGTCACGGCTTCCAGCAGTTCGAGCATCGGCCGCGTCAGACTTTCGAGATCGTCGGCGCCGGTCACGGATTGGGCGAGGCGGCTCAGCAAAGTGTCCATGCGCCGAATATAAGTCGATCGGCGGCAGCGCCCAAATGCCGCCGATGGCCGTGGCAACGTCCTGCGACCAACGGCTTGTTTTGCAGAAGAACCTGCGGTTCGGCGCCCGCCCGACGCGGCAGCCGCGCGTTCTGAATCGGCGATGCGCGGGCAAGGTCGTTCGGTCAGGCCGTTCAGCCAGGACGCGCCCAGCCGAACGACGAGGCCCAGCGCTCAGACCAATCGCTCAGGCCACAACCTGCAGGCTCGCCAGCCGCGCATACAGGCCGCCCTGCTGCATCAGCTGCTGCGGCGTGCCGGTCTCGACGATGCGGCCCTGTTCCATGACGACGATGCGGTCGGCGCGCTGCACGGTGGACAGGCGGTGCGCGATCACCAGCGTGGTCCGGCCCTTCATTGCCGCCTCCAGGCCACGCTGCACCAGCGCCTCGCTCTCGGCGTCGAGCGCGCTGGTGGCCTCGTCCAGCAACAGCAGCGGCGGATTGCGCAGGATCGCGCGTGCGATCGAGATGCGCTGGCGCTGGCCGCCGGACAGCCGCAGGCCGCGCTCACCGAGGAAGGTCTTGTAGCCCTCCGGCAGCCGCGTGATGAATTCGTCGGCCAGCGCGGTGCGTGCCGCGGCGATGACCTGCTCGTCGGTGGCCTGCGCATTGCCGTAGCGGATGTTCTCCATCGCGTCGGCCGAGAACATCACCGCGTCCTGCGGCACGATGCCGATGTGCGCGCGCAGCGCCGCCGGGTCGAGCCGGCGTATATCCACCCCGTTGAAGGTGATGCGTCCGCCACTGATGTCGTAGAAGCGCAGCAGCAACTGGAAGATCGTGGTCTTGCCGGCGCCGCTGGGGCCGACCAGCGCCACGGTTTCGCCCTCGCGAATGTCGAGCGCGATGCCGTCCAGCGCCGGCTGCTGCGGGCGCGACGGATAGTGGAAGCGCACGTTCTCGAACGCCACGCGCGCCCGCCGCGTCTCCGGCAGCCGCTCGGGCTGCGCCGGCGTGCGGATTGCCGGCACCGCCGCCAGCAGTTCCATCAGGCGCTCGGTGGCGCCGGCCGCGCGCATCACATCGCCCCAGACTTCGGCGATGACGCCGATGCCACCAGCGGTGAACACCGCGTACAGCACGAAGGACGCGAGCTGGCCCGCACTCATCGTGCCGGCAATCACCGCCTGCGCGCCGAGCCACAGCACGAACACGATGGCACCGAACACGCCGACGATCGCCGCCGCGGTCATGCCGGCGCGCCAGCGCGTGCGCCGGATCGCGCTGTCGAAGCTCTGCTCGACGGTCCGCGCATACCGCTGCGCCTCGTCTCGTTCCTTGACGAAGGCCTGCACGGTCGGAATCGCGTTGAGGATTTCGCCGGCCACGGCCGAGGTGTCGGCGATGCGGTCCTGCGACTCGCGCGACAGGCGCTTGATGCGCAGGCTGGTCGCGATCAGCGGCAGTACGACCAGCACCAGCAGCGCCAGCGTCACCGCGAACAGCTTGAGGCTGGTCACCGCCAGCATGATCAGGCCGCCGAGGAACTGGAACCCGCTGCGCAGGCCCATCGAGATGGAGGAACCGACCACGGTCTGCACCAGCGTCGTGTCAGCGGTCAGGCGCGACAGTACCTCGCCAGTACGCGTGGTCTCGAAGTACGCCGGCGACTGCGCCAGCATCTGCGCGTACACGGCATCGCGCAGGTCGGCGGTCACGCGCTCGCCGATCCAGCTCACGTAATAGAAGCGTCCGGCCACCGCCGCACCCCAGAACAGCGCGATGCCGAACAGGCCGAGGAAGTAATGATGGATCGCGGCGGCGCCGTCGAAGCCATGGTCGATCAGGTCGCGAAGCGCCAGCGGCACCGCCAGCATCGCCGCGGACGCCAGGCACAGCAGCACGAAGGCGTAGACGACCTGACGGCGGTACGGCTTCAGGAACGGCCACAGGCCGCCGAGCGCGGACAGTCGGCGCTGCGTCGGCGCGGGCGCCGTCAGGCTTTCGAGCAGATCGGTCGGCGCGGCCTGAGAGGACGGGGCGGAGGCGGCATCGTTCATCGGGGCGGACAATATCAGCAGTCGAGGGAAACCGGCGCGGCTTGCAAGGCGGCTCGCAGAAGCGCACCGTGGGTTCGCGCCGACCATCCCCGCGCGCGGAGCGAAACGATGCAGACGTCCTTCAAGGTGGGTGATGTGGTCGAACGACGCGAGAACGGACAGCGCATGAAGGTGGCGAGCATCGAGGCTGACAGTGGTCTCGTGCGGTGCGCGTGGACCCGCGGCGCCGTCAAACGCACTCAAAGCTTCGAGCCCGCGGCGCTGCGCAGCTGCGGCATTCCAGCGGCACGCAGCTAGCCGGCAACCGGCATCGCGCCAACCCAACCGCCGTCAGCTTTCAAGCAAGGTGGCGGCCAGCACCATGGTGACCTGGACGTGGGTAATCTCCAGCGTCACCGGCTCACGGGTGCGCAGATTGCGCAACGTCGTTACGCCCATCGACTCGACTTCGCCCAGAACCGGATCACCAACGCGCAGCACGCCGGCGCGCAGCGTGGCCACGGCATAGCCCCAATCCGTAATAATCGCGACGCGGCGGCGTTCTGCGTTGATGCCCTTGACCTCGCCCCAGCGCCCCGGCTCGCGCCCGATCAGCCTGGGCCGTTCGACCATGGTCATGATGCGAACATCGCGGGATTACGATCGACATCGCATCTGGTCTGAGCGGTGCGGTCGCGCAGCCGATGTGCGTCCATGCCGCACACGGCAGCGGTCAGGAAAACCTGGGAACTGGCGACGAGATTCAAGACGGGATGCCGGCGGGCGGGCCAACATGTCCTGATGCGTACTGGCGGCAAGGCTGGCGTACTTGCTGCAGTCACACTACGCGCTATTGAGAGGAAGCGCCAATCGTCACGCTTTGCTGACGATCAGGCCGATACATCAAGTGCCGCAGATGCTATGCGGCAAGGGTGCCCCGCCAGCGAGGCGTAGCGGGTGCCGGCATCAGAACACGCTGCGCAGCAGCCCGAAGAACAGGATCGCAAAGCCGCCGATTTCGCCGACGATCAGCGCCACCATGTAGACCGTGATCAGCGCGCCCGGCACCGTACCGCGGCCCAGCACGTGGGGACGGCGCAGCTGGTTGTCGGTGTCCCGCAGGATGCCGTGCAGGATGTACATCGCGATCGCCGAGGCGAAGAACAGGATCGGCACCGCGACCGCCCACAGCGTGCCGGTCGGCCCCAGCGGCGAATACGGCACGAACTCGCGCAGCAGGATCGCCGAGAACGCGTACATCAGGCTGGTGCGATGGGCGATGTCGACGTAGACCGGCGCCTGCGCCTCCTTCGAGGCCATCATCGACGTGTACTTCCACACGCCGGTGAGCAGGCCGCTCATGAAGAAGACACCGGCGGCGAGCAGACAGAAGAGTTCGGCAGTCATGACTTTCTCCGGAGCGGCTGATCTCGCATGCTGGCCCCATCGAACTGACTGGGCTGCCGGCGCCGCGAGATGCCGCGCATTATGGGGGATGCCGGCAGACGAGAAGCGCTCGCAGCCCACGGGCCCGAGCCGCTTCTTGCTCATGCAGATCGCGCGCGCGCCCGGACCGCTACCCAACTCAACGCAGCGGCTTTCCGAATGCTTGAGCTGCCGCGTGCTCGGGTGGCAACCGAAACGTCGAGACCGGTTGTCGACCGGCACTGCGGCTTCGCTGAACGCGGGCTGAGTGCGCTCGATCAGTTCGGATTCAGGCCGTGTCACTACATTGCCGCCATCGGGCGCAGGTTGGCGCTCATAGCTGAGAGGGATGAGTCATGAACAATCTGGTAGCGGGTATCGCGGGTGGCGTCGCCGTCGCACTGGTTGCAACGTCTGCGTTGGTGTTTGCAACACGTGGCGACGACAAGACCGAAGTCGCGGCGACGAAGACCGAGTGCACGACCGAACGCGTCGTCACCAACAAGGAATGGGGCGCCAACTCCGTGGCCGGCACCATCCTGGGCGGCGCCGCGGGCGCGGCGATCGGCCACCAGATCGGCGGCGGCAGCGGCAAGGACGCCGCAACGGCCGTCGGTGCGGTCGGTGGCGCCTACGCGGGCAACAAGGTCGCGAAGAAGCACTATCCGGATCAGGAGGTGAGCTATCGCGAACGTTGCCGCGAGGTGCCGGCGGGCTAAAGGCCCGGCGGCCACAAATGGCGCGCCCTTGTGCGCGTCATCAGAAGCGGGCCTCGATGGCCCGCTTCTTTTTTGGGCGCGGGTTGTCGAGCATCAGGGGATGGCTCACCTGGGATCGCACCCGGTATCGGCACGCAGCGGCGGCGCTGACGAATCGACCGTGCGCTGTTCGAGCAGGCTGCTAATCGAGCAGGCGCGCCGGCACCACCGGCAGCACGACACTCGAGGCCTGCTCGGCATCGTGATAGACGCTGAGGATACCGGCGGCGGATGGCAGCAGGCTCGGCAGCGGCATCGCCGCGAACGGGAAATTCGCCGCACCCACCGAGATGCGCAGGCGATGGCCCTTGCGGATCAGCGCGCTGGTCTGGAACACCTCGACCGGCACCTTGACGATGCTGCCGATACCGACGCGCTCCACCGATTCGTGCGTGAACGGATGCCAGGGCTGGATCATTTCGCCGTCGAGATAGCGCGAACGGCTTTCGTCCACCGCCCGCAGCGACGCGGTCTGCAGGCCGCTGGTCAGCGCGCGCGCGGTGCCGTCGGGCTGCAGATCGGAGACGCGCACCACGAGCCCGGCGTTGAGCGCCGTGGTCGACATCCAGATATCGGCCTGGATCGGTCCGTTGATGTACAGGTCCTCGGTCAGTGGCGCGGTATCGAAGGTCGCTTCGAGCTGCTGCACCAGATTGTCCTCGTACCAGCACGGCAGCGGCGCGTAGGCCAGCAGCCCCAGCGAGATCTGCATCGCGCTTTCCGAGCAGACGCCGTTGACCGGCTGCTGCAAGACGCGTGACGGTGCGGCATTGGCGGCCGGCGCTGCGGTGTCGAGACCGCCCCCGGCCTGGAGGAAGTAGCGTGCCGCCCGCGCCTGCGGATGCGGCCAGTCCGCGCTGCTGGCGAAACGCTCGTGACCCCAGACCCATTGCGTGACGTTGGGCAGGCGCGTCGCCCCGCTGTCCATACCCTTCAGGTAATGGTCGAACCACATCAGCGCGATCTGATCCAGCGGCGGTACGCCATCCATCGGCAGGCCCTCGCCCACCGCCGCCTGCAGGTGATGCCACGGGCCGATCAGCAGCTTGGCCGTGGTGTGTGCCTTGAGTGCTTCGTAGTTCAGCGGCTCGCTGCGCTGGAAGATGTCGTACAGCCCGCCGACGATGAAGGTGGGCGCGCGCGCCGCACCCGGCTGCTCCAGCGGCGCCTTATCGGCCCAGTACGCGTTGTCGAAGGCCGATTCCTTTTCCTCCAGCAGCACGCCGAGCGTGCGCCGCACCAGGAAGCCGTTGAGGCCGAGCAGGTGATCGCCGACCGCGCGCAGGTACTGCGCCGGATCGACGTAGAACGCCGGATCGAGCGTCGCCAGCATCGTCACCACGCTCATCCAGGCCGGCAGGAAGGCAATGCTGGCCTGACCGCCGACGAAAACCACGTCGCGGTAGATATCGCCATGCGGCACGATCGCGAACACCGCGCCGATCGAGGGATGGTTCTGACCCGCGGCCAGCATCGAGGTCGACGCCGTCGCCGAGATGCCCCACAGACCGATCACGCCGTTGCTCCAGGGCTGACGCACGATCCAGTCCAGCACCTGCGGATAGTCCTGCCGCTCGCGTGCGCTGAAGGGGTCCCAGGCACCGCCGGAGCGGCCGGTCCCGCGCACGTCCACCAGCACGTGGTTGTAGCCACGCTGCACGAAGTAGTTGTTGATGCCGCCACCCAGCGGAATCGTGTTGCCGACGTTCTTGTTGTACGGCGTCAGCGTCACCAGGGTCGGCAGCGGTTGGGTCTCCGCCGCGCCATCGGCCCGCGCCGGTCGCACAACGTTCAACGTGATCGTGACGCCGTCGTCGACGGTCAGGCTCTGATTCTCCTCGGCGACCACGCCGGGGTAGATCGCCGGCGGGTCGTACTCGCGCCAGCCGCTGCCGGCGGGATCGCGCATGACGGTCGCGGGTCCGCTGTCGCGACTGCGCGCGCCCAGATCGGTCCAGCCGCTTTTGCCGCCGCCCGCGCCCCCGTCATCAGTGCCGCCGCCACAGCCGGCGACCGTCACGGCCACGGCCACCGCTGCGGCCAGGACCAGAGCCTCTAAGAGCTTGTGCATCGTCGCATCCTCGCTTCGCACGGACCGCCACCCTCTACGGGGCCTGCGAGGACGGTACGCCCGATCCGGAGCGGATGCTTGTACGGATCGCCTGCCTGGCGACCTCAGTCCCCGCACTGCAGCAGGCGCACGTCTCGCGCCTGCGCGATCGAGGACGGGTTCATGCCGAACAGCGCCTTGATCGAACGATGGATGTGCGGCAGATCATGAAACCCCGCGTCCATTGCCAGATCGGTCAGGCGCGCGCCCTTGCGCCAGCGGCGGATCGCCTTCCATGCGCTGGCCCAGCGCGCGTACTGCGCCGGCGCGCAGCCCAGCTCGCGCTGGAACAGCGCGCGCAGTCGTGACGGCGAGACGCCGACGGCGGCGGCGAGTTGGGTCATGCTCAGGACGTCCATCGGCTGCTCGTCGATCAGCGCACAAGCGCGCGCCACACGCGCATCCGCTTGGGGTGACGGCAGGGCGTCGCCCACCAGCGCAGCGAGCACCTGTTCGTAGTGCAGCGAGGCGGCAGCCGCGTCCATGTCGGGCGATGGCGCCGGCACCGCGTGCACGCGCGACAGCTCGTCAACGCCGAGCGCACGCACACCGCCTGGCCTCAGCATCGGCTGCAGCCGATAGTAGGCCGCGGTGCCGACACCGGCATCGAGCAGCGTCAGCTCGGAGCCTTCGGCTTCCAGCGACAGCCGAGGCACGTTCGGCGCCAGGATCACCCCTTGATAACGCTGGCCCGGCGTGCCGATGCCTTCCATCGCGAACGGGCGCGCGCGCGCCATTAGTACCGTCGCCGACAGGCGCCGGTGCGGTCGGGCTGCCCGCGGCAGCATGAAAGACTGGGCGCACAGCAGAAAGCGCCGGTCCCAGACGTAGACCTGCATGGCGGCAACCGCGCTCATGCGCGACGTCCGCCGCGCCCCGGTTTCACGATGCCGCGTTCGATGCCGGCCTCGAACGCGCGGATCGAAGATCGCGTCATCGTTCTGCGATCCGGCCGCGCCGCCTTCAAGCCGCCGGCTCGACGCCCGTGGCCTCCACTGTCTCCGCGCTCAGGGCCTGACCCGGCTTCTGCGGCGTGACCAGCGGCTGCGGCTTCAGACGATTGCTGTGCATCAGGTCTCGGCCCGCATTGATGCCGCCGCTGAACTGCAACGCCAGACGCTCGTCATCGCGGCGCCGCACATCGGCGGCGATCTCGGCCGCTTCGTCCTCCGGCACGCCGAGCTGGCGCAACGCGTTCTCGCCGAACAGGCTGGCCGACTCGAACAGTTCGCGAACGTGGTAATCGACGTTGGCTTCCATCAGCGCCAGCGCATGCTGACGATCGATCGCGCGCACCAGCAGCTTGGCGCGCGGAAATTCATGACGCACGCGCTCGACGATACGATTCGAGGTCGTCGCGTCATCGACGCAGACCAGGATCGCCTGCGCCCGTGCGGCGCCCGAGGCGTGCAACACGTCGAGCCGCGTGCCATCGCCGTAATAGACCTTGAAGCCGAAATCCGCGGCGCTGCGGATCATCTCGGTATCGGTGTCGATGATGGCCACCTCGAAGCCGCGCGCCAGCAAGGCCTGGCTCGCGACCTGGCCGAAGCGGCCGAAGCCGATCATCAGCACGGTGCCGTTCAGGTCCTGCGCCGTATCGACGCCGTCCATCGACACGTTGTGCTTGGGCAGCACGCGCTTGAGCACCAGCACCGCCAGCGGCGTCAGCACCATCGACAGCACGACGATCGCGGTCAGATTGGCGTTGACGGTGGCATCGATGACGCCGGCATCGACCGCAGCCGCAAACAGCACGAACGCGAACTCGCCGCCCTGCGCCATCAGCACCGCGCGATCCAGCGCCTCGGCGTGACTCGACCGCAGCACGCGCGCCACGCCATAGATCGTCGCCGCCTTGACCAGCATCAGCGCCAGCACACCGGAGACGATCAGCGGCCAGTTGCGCGCCACCACCGCCAGATCCAGCGCCATGCCCACGCTGAGGAAGAACAGGCCCAGCAGGATGCCGCGGAATGGTTCGATGTCCGCTTCGAGCTGGTGACGGAACGTGGACTCCGACAGCAACACGCCGGCGAGAAACGCGCCCATCGCCATCGACAGACCACCGAGATCCATCAGCAGGGCCGCGCCCAGCACCACCAGCAAGGCCGCCGCGGTCATGACCTCGCGTGCCTTGGCGGCGGCGAGCAGACGGAACATCGGGTTCAGCAGCCAGACGCCGGCCGCGACCAGGCCGGCCAGCGACGCCATCGCGATGCCGACGCTGGACCAGTGGATGCCGCCGTTGCCGCCGCCGACATGCTGCGGCGCCATGAACGCGACGAAGGCCAGCAGCGGCACCACCAGCAGATCCTCGAACAGCAGGATCGACACGATCCGCTGCCCACGCGGCAACGCGATGTCACCGCGCTCGTCGAGCAGCTGCATGACGATGGCCGTGGAGGTCAGCACGAAACCGGACGCGCAGATGAAAGCCACCGGCAGCGGGAATCCGAACGCCAGTCCCACGCCGGTCAGCGTCGCCATGCACAGGCCGATCTGCAGCGTACCGAGGCCGAAGATTTCGCGGCGCAGGTTCCACAGATGCGAGGGCTGCATCTCCAGGCCGATCACGAACAGGAACATGACCACGCCGAGTTCGGCGACATGCAGGATCGCCTGTGGATCGGAGAACAGCCCCAGGCCGAACGGCCCGATGACCAGGCCCGCCGCGAGATATCCCAGTACGGAGCCCAGGCCGATGCGCTTGAACAGCGGCACCGCAATGACGCCGGCGGCCAGCAGGGCCACCACCTTGACCAGCTCGCTGCCCTGCGCTTCGACCGCCATGACCCCGCCCCCTGCTCCTGCGATGGAAGGACGCTGAGTTGCGGCCAGCGACCTGAATTCAAGCCTAACAGTTCAATCGTCGCGAAAGTCCGGCACCGATCCGATGACGATGACGATGACGAGGGCGAGGACGACGGCCAGCCGCGGCGCGCTGCCCCGGCGTCTGCGTCAGTCGCCGAGCATCACGCGCGCTGCATTGCGCCCTGGCGCGCCGCTGACGCCCCCGCCCGGGTGCGCGCCGGCACCGCACAGATACAGACCGCGCACCGGCGTGCGGTAGTCGCTCCAGCCCGGCACCGGCCGGAAGCCGAACAGCTGATGCAGCGGCATCGCGCCGTGGAAGATGTTGCCGCCCGTCAGCCCGAAGCGGCGCTCCAGGTCCAGCGGCGACAAGACCTGTCGATGCAGGACGGACGCAGCAAAGTTCGGCGCATAACGCGTGACCGTATCGATGCAGCGCTGCGCGAACGCGTCCTTGATGTCGTCCCATTGCGCGCCGACGAGCTTGTAGGGCGCGTACTGCACGAACATCTGCACGATGTGATGGCCGGCCGGCGCCAGCGTGCGATCCACCGAGGTCGGAATCGTCAGCTCGATCACCGGCTCGCGCGAGGGCTCGCCGCGGCGTGCATCTTCGTAGGCGGCTTCGAGATAGTCCTGCGTCGGGCTGATGTGGATCGTGCCGCGATGCTGCGGCCCGACTTCGGCCTTGCCCGGCAGGCAGGTGAAATCCGGCAGCTCCGAGACCGCGAGATTGATCTTCATCACCGCGCTGGAGTAATCGATGCGCGCCACCGCACTGCGGAATTCGGCCGGCAACGCCGAGGCTTCGAGCAGCTGACGGAACGTGACCTCGGGCGTGGCATTGGACGCCACGCACGGCGCCGCGATCGACTCGCCGGAGCGCAGACGCACGCCGCTGACCGCACCATCGCGTACCTCGATGCGCGCCACCTCGGCATCGGTACGCACCTCCACGCCGGCGGCCTCGGCGGAACGACGCAGCGCCTGCGTCAACGCCCCCATGCCGCCCTCGACATACCCCCACACGCCGCGCGCACCACCCGCGGTGCCCATGACGTGATGCAGCAGCACGTAGCCGGTGCCGGGCGCCGACGGCGGCGCCATCGCACCGATGATCGCGTCGGTGGCCAGCGTCACTTTCAGCGCCTCGGACTCGAACCAGCGGTCGAGAATCGGTCGCGCCGGACCGGCCAGCAGTTCCAGCGCCGACGGCAGGTCGGCGCCCAGCTGTTTCAGGCTGCGGTGAAAGCGCAGCGCGCGCAGCAGGTTCTGCACGCGATCGCGCAGACCGCGGCGACGGAACGACGCGGGCAGCGGCAGCAGGTCCGGCGGAATGTCTTCCAGCGCCGGCTCCAGCGCCTCGGCGACGCGCGTGAGCCAGGCTTCGTAGCGCGGATAGGCCTCGGCGTCGTGCGCCGAGAACTTGGCGATCTCGCGCCGGTTCAGCGCCTCGTCCGGCCCCATCAGCAGCGAACGGCCATCCGGCAACGGCGTGAAAGACGACGGATTGCGCGCCAGCACCCGGTAGCCATGCGCCTTGAGTTCCAGGTCGCGCTCGACCTGCGGCAACAACAGCGAGATCAGGTAGGACGCAGTGGAGGCGCGATAGCCCGGCGCGATCTCCTCGCTGACGGCGGCGCCGCCAACGATGCCGCGCCGCTCCAGCACC
>DASWWX010000010.1:0-9629 GCA_036405815.1 Solimonas sp.
TCGGCCGGCAGCACCGCCAGGCCCCAGGCGCGGCCGGCCTCGTTGAGCGGGCCGTCGGCGACGCCGACCGGCTGCATGCCGACCTCGCGCAGGGCCGCGATCAGGCCGCCCAGATCCATCGGCGCGCTCGCCTCCAGGATCACGGGCATGCCCTGGACCGCCGACGGCATCTGCCGGGCGAAGTCGCGAAGCTGGGCGCTGATGGCGGGAAGTCCGGGGTCCAGCACGCGCACCCGCGTCAGCGAGAGCATGCGGCCCTTGAATTCGAGCGCTTTGTGTTGCGTCATGGAACAGTCAGCAAAGTTGGCGAATTCTACACGGCCAGGCCGGCGGATCGGCGGTTGGCCTGCGTTTTGCTTTGTCCTGGTGCACGCCGCACCCAAACCGGAAAGACCCTCAGACGCGCATGCCCATCGACTGGCGCCAGTACCGCTGCGAGACGAGTTACGACGAACTGTTCGCCGGTCCGGGCCAACCGCGACCGGCGGCGCAGCATCTGGCCGACTACCTCGCCAGCCTCAGCGGCAGCGAGCTGGCCGAACGCCGGCTCGCCGCCGAACTGGCGATCAAGGTCATGGGCGTCACGTTCACCGTCTACTCGGAAGGCCGCAACGTCGACCGCGCCTGGCCCTTCGACATCATTCCGCGCACGATCCCGCGTGCCGAATGGCAGGTCACCGAGCGCGGCCTGCAGCAGCGCGTGCGCGCGCTCAACCATTTCATCCAGGACGTCTACGGCGCGCAGCGCATCGTCAAGGCGGGCGTGTTCCCGGCGGCGCTGCTGAAGGAGTCGGTCAACTTCCGGCCGCAGTGCGTCGGCATGACGCCGCACGCCGGCATCTGGGCGCACATCTGCGGCAGCGACTTGGTGCGCGACACCGACGGCACGATGTACGTGCTGGAAGACAACCTGCGCGTGCCCTCCGGCGTCAGCTACATGGTGGAGAACCGCCTGGTCACCAAGCGCGTATTCCCGGAGCTGTTCGAAGCCGGCGCGATCCTGCCGGTGGACGACTATCCCGCGCAGCTCTACGACATGCTGGCGGCGATGTCACCCCGCCCCGGCGACAGCCCGAGCGTGGTGCTGCTGACGCCCGGCATCTACAACTCGGCCTACTTCGAGCATTCCTGGCTGGCACGGCAAATGGGCATCGAGCTGGTCGAAGGCCCGGATCTGTTCGTCGACGAACACGACACCGTCTACATGCGCACCGTGCACGGCCCGCAGCGCGTGGACGTGATCTATCGCCGCATCGACGACCTGTTCCTCGACCCGGAAACCTTCCACCCGGATTCCGTGCTCGGCGTGCCGGGCCTGATGCGTGCCTGGCTCAAGGGCAAGGTCGCGCTGGTCAACGCGCCCGGCGCCGGCGTGGCGGACGACAAGGTGGTCTACGCCTTCGTGCCGGAGATGATCCGCTACTACCTGGGCGAGACGCCGATCCTGCCGAACGTGCCGAGTTTCCTGTGCATGCGCAAGAAGGACCGCGATCACGTGCTGGCCAACCTCGACAAGCTGGTGGTCAAGCCGGCCAACGAATCCGGCGGCTACGGCATGCTGATCGGCCCACGCGCTTCCAAGAAGGAGCGCGAAAAATTCCGCGCCCTGATCGAAGCCGACCCGCGCAACTACATGGCGCAGCCGACGCTGTCGCTGTCCACGGCGCCGACGCTGACCGACGAGGGCGCCGAACCGCGCCACCTGGACCTGCGCCCGTTCATCCTGTCGCGCGGCGACGGCGACGCCTACGTCACCACCGGCGGCCTGACGCGTGTGGCGATGATCAAGGGCTCGCTGGTGGTCAACAGCTCGCAGGGTGGCGGCGCCAAGGACACCTGGATCGTGGACCTGGACAGTGAGCCGTCGGCACCGACCCCATCGGCCTCGACCTCCGCGTCGCAAAGCCAGACGCAGTCCTCGTCGCCACGCGGAGGTGCCCGCTGATGCTCTCGCGCGTCGCCAACAACCTCTACTGGTTCGGACGCTACCTCCAACGCGTCGAGAACACCGCGCGTCTGGTCAGCGTGCACGCGCACCTGCTGCTGGACCTGCCGCGCAACGTGCAGTTCGGCTGGGCACCGCTGGTGCAGATTCTCGGCGTCGACGACGACTTCAATTCGCGCTACGGCGAGGCAACCGAAGCCAATGTCGTGCGCTTTCTGATCGTCGACGAGCAGAACCCCAGCTCGATCGCCAGCTCGCTGCACTACGCACGCGAGATCCTGCGCACGATCCGCGACGCCATGCCGATCGACGCCTGGGAGAAGCTCAACGACCTGCACTTCCTGCTGCAGGAAAAGGGCGAGAAGAGCCTGGGCCGCGCTAAGCGCTTTGAGCTGCTGTCACGAATCATCGACAGCGCACTGCTGCTCGACGGCGTCCTGCTGTCGAACATGAGCCACGACGTCGGCTTCCAGTTCCTGCGCCTGGGCACCAACCTGGAACAGGCCGACATGACCACGCGCATCATTGATGTGCGCAGTTCCAGCCTGATCGTGCCGGCCGGCGAACGTGGCGGTGACGCGCTGCGGCCGTTCCAGAACATCCAGTGGATGAGCGTGCTGCGCTCGCTGATGGCCTACCACATGTACCGGCGGCACGAGCGCGCGCGCGTCACCGGCGCCGCGGTGCTGCGCTTCCTGCTGCAGAACCGCGAGTTCCCGCGCTCGGTGACGTTCTGCCTCAACAGTGTCGGCGGCACGCTGCCGCTGCTGCCGCCCAGTCGCGCCACGGAACGCGCACTGGAGCGTACGCGTGCGCTGGTGCGCGACGCCCATCTGGAAAAACTGCTCGAAGCCGGCCTGCACGAGCACATCGACGAGATCCAGGTGGGACTCGGCAAGCTGCACGAGGCGATCAGCGCCGCCTATTTCAAGACCTGAGCGTCGCGCACCGGCACGCGGCGCCGCGGCGCCAGGCGACTCAGACCGGCCCGTCGAGCAGCGTGCCCTGCACCGGCGGCGCTTCCCAATCGAAGCGCGGCAGATTGCGGAACGCCATCGCCAATTGCTGGCCCCAGGCTTCCTTGAGCTGGGCGTAGTACGGCGTATCCAGATCCAGCCGCAGCTTCTGGCCGATCGTGTGCGAATCGCGACGGACCAATGCGATATCCAGCGGCGGACCGACCGACAGGTTGGACTTCATCGTGGAGTCCAGCGACACCAGCGCACAGCGCGCGGCGTCGCCCAGCGGCAGTTCGGGGCGGATCACGCGATCGAGAATCGGCTTGCCGTACTTGCTCTCGCCGATCTGCAAATAAGGCGTCTCCGGCGAACTGCTGATGCAGTTGCCTTCCGGGTAGATCAGGTACAGCGCCGGCTCCTCACCCATGATCTGGCCGCCGAGAATCAGCGTGGTGCGGAAATCGACCGTCGACTGCTGCGCATGCGAGGCCGATTCACGCTGCGAGCGCAGCGAGAGCTGGCCGACGTACTCGGCCGCGTCGTACATGTGCTGCACCGTCAGCAGGCTCACCGGCGCCTGGTTGTCGATATCGCGCTTGAGGTGGGCCAGCACCGCCTGCGTCGTCGCCAGGTTGCCGGCGGACAGCACCACGAAGACGCGCTGTCCGGGCACGTCGAACACGTGCAGCTTGTTATAGGTGCGTACGTCGTCGACCCCGGCGCTGGTGCGCGTGTCGGCGGCGAAGACCAGTCCGTCGTCGACCTTGATGGCAACGCAGTACGTCATGGCAGCGGCGTTCGGCTCGGATTGCAGGGCGCGTAGTGTAGAAGCAGCGACCTGCCTGATGCATAACTTGTGCCTGCCGAAAACCGCGTGCCAGACTCGGCGCACCCCACCGGACCGCACCATGACCGCGCCAAGCATCGAATTCTTCTGGGATTCCGCCAGCCCCTACACCTATCTCGCGGCGACCCAGATCGAGGCGCTGGCGGCGCGCCACGGCGCGACGGCGCAGTGGAAGCCGTTCCTGCTCGGCAAGGCCTTCGAGGCCAGCGGCAACAAGGCGCCGGCAACGATCCCGGCCAAGGGCAAGTACATGTTCCGCGACCTCGCGCTATGGGCCAAGCACTACGGCGTGCCGTTCCGCTTCCCCAGCGTGTTTCCGGTCGCAAGCCTCACATCGCTGCGCATCGCCTGCGGCCTGCCGCCGGAACAGGTCGGCCACTGGGCGCTGGCGGTGATGACCGCCTACTGGACCCAGGATCAGGACATCGGCCAGCCGGACGTGCTCAAGGCCGTTGCCCGAAGCCTGGGACTTGATCCGGAGGCGACGCTGGCGCTGGCCCAGGACCCGGTGGTCAAGGACCGGCTCAAAGCCAATACCGACGAGGCGGTGGCACGCGGCGTGTTCGGCGCACCGACCTTCTTCATCGGCAAGCAGATGTTCTGGGGCAACGACCGCTTCGTGTTGATGGAAGCCGTGCTGTCCGGCCGCCTGGACGTCTGAGGCGCGCGTGACGAGGTCGGCGCGTGCCTGCAGAAGCTGGACGGTCGCAGCTCTGCTGGCCGCCGCGCTGACCACGGGCCTGACCGCCTGCAGCAGTACGCCGACGCATACGGCATCAGCACCGGCTCCGGCGACAGCGGCGGCCGCGCCGCCCGCACCGCTGAACGGCACCGGCACTCGCTACCGGGTCGACGCCAGCGCCTCGGATGCGCGGCTCTACGTGTTCCGCGGCGGTCGCGCCGCGCGGGCCGGCCACAACCATGTGATCGCCGTGACCGAGGTCGACGGCGAGGTACTGCTGCCGTCCGACGCGGCAGCCGACGCCGTCTTTCTGCTGCGCGTGCCGCTGGCCTTGCTGGCAGTCGACCTGCCGGCGCTACGCGAACAGACCGGCGGCGCCTTCGCGGGCGAACGCTCGGCCACCGACATCGAGGGCACGCGACGCAACCTGCTCGGCCCGCGCGGGCTCGACGCCGACACGCATCCATTGGTCGTACTGCGTTCCGTCCGCATCGAAGGCGACTGGCCGATGCTGGTTGCCCGCACCGCGATCACGCTGCGCGGTGTAACCCGCGAACAGGACCTGCTGCTGCAGGTGGACCGCGACGCCGACGGGCTGCGTGTACGTGGCGAGTTCGTGGTGCGGCACCGCGACTTCGGTCTGGAACCGTATTCGGTGCTGGGCGGGCTGCTCGCAGTACAGGACCCGGTCGCCGTGCGCTTCGACCTGCGGGCACGCGCACTGCGTGAACCCGCGCCGCCGCGCCCGCCGGGCCGCGTCGTGCAGGACACGGACGGCGGCACGCCGCAGTAACGATCGCTTCGAGTCGAGCCCCTGGCGGCCCGAGGGGCGGCCGCCGACGCCAGCGTCCGTCTCGGCTTCAGCTTCAACCGCGACAGGCCCGCTATGGCGAGACGGCGCGCAGATCCAGCGTGCAGGGCGCATCCGGATTGAGCGGCACCGTGCGCAGCGCATAGGCACCGGCGGTATGGCCCAGGGCCTCGAAGCGGGCCACACGACGCGCCTCGGCCTCGAACGCGTTGACCGGGTAGTGCTCGTAGTTGCGTCCCGCCGGATGCGCGACGTGATAGGTGCAACCCGCCACCGCCCGTCCGTTCCAGCGGTCGTACAAGTCGAAGCGCAGCGGCGTGTGCACGCCGATGGTCGGATGCAGGCAGGCGTACGGCTGCCAGGCGCGATAGCGCACCGCGCTCACCGCCTCGCCCTGCGTGCCGGTGCCGCGCAGCGGCAGCTCGACGCCGTTGCAGGCCAGCGCATAACGACCCGGCACCAGGTGCCGCGCCTTGAGCTGCAGGCGCTCCAGCGAGGAGTCGACGTAGCGCGTGGTGCCACCCGCGCCCGGCTCCTCGCCGAGCACCGGCCAGGGCTCCAGCGCGTGCCGCAGTTCCACCGACACATCGCGGTACTCAAGAACGCCATGGCAGGGGAAGCGGAACTCGTGATGCGGCGCGAACCAGTCGCGGCGGAACTCGAAGCCGGCGCGCGACAGGTCGTCGACGACGTCGCCCAGATCAAGCCAGTTGTCGTGCGGCAACATCCAGCGATCGTGCAGCTGCGTGCCCCAGCGGATGAGCGGGCGCGTGTAGGGCTCACGCCAGAACCAGGCGATCAGCGCGCGCACCAGCAGCTGCTGCGCCAGGCTCATGCGCGCGTGCGGCGGCATCTCGAAACCGCGCAGTTCGACCAGCCCGAGGCGGCCGGTGGGCCCATCCGGCGAGTACAGCTTGTCGATGCAGAACTCGGCGCGATGCGTGTTGCCGGTCAGATCCACCAGCAGGTTGCGCAGGGTGCGATCGACGATCCACGGCGGTGACGACGCGCCGCGCGGCGGCAGTTGCGCCAGCGCCAGTTCCAGTTCGTACAGCTGGCTGTCGCGCGCCTCGTCGATGCGCGGATGCTGCGAGGTCGGGCCGATGAACAGGCCGGAGAACAGATACGACAGCGAGGGATGGTTCTGCCAGTAGCGCAGCAAGCTGCCGAGCACATCCGGCCGACGCAGAAACGGCGAGTCGCCGGGTGTCGCGCCGCCGACGACCACATGGTTGCCGCCGCCGGTGCCGACCGCGCGGCCGTCGATCAGGAATTTTTCCGTCGACAGGCGCGACTGGCGCGCGGCCTCGTACAGGTGCTCGGTGTTGTCGCGCAGTTCCTGCCAGGAGCGGGCGGGCTGGATGTTGACCTCGATGACGCCGGGATCCGGCGTGATCTTGAGCACTTCCAGTCGCGCATCCGGCGGCGGCGCATAGCCTTCGATACGCACCGGCAACCTGGTTTCCGCCGCCACGTCCTCGATCGCCGCGACCAGGTCCAGGAAATCCTCGGTCCGGCCCACCGGCGGCAGGAACACATTGATCCATTGCTCGCGCGCCTCGACCGACAGGGCGGTGCGCACATTGGCGCCGTTGAGGAACCCGCCGCGGCGCGACGGCGGCGGCTGCTTGTCCTCCGCCGTCAGGCGCTGGCCGGGCGCACCGGTATGGGCACGGCCCTGCATCTGCAGATATGGCTGGCGGCGCGGATCGGGCGCCGGCAGCGTCGGCGGCAACGCGGAAGGGTCGAGCGGATACGCCACCGGCACGCCACCCGCCGGCGCCCAGGGCAGCGCCTCCAGCGGCAGGCGCAGACCGATCGGCGAATCGCCCGGCATCAGGAAAAGCTTGCCGGCGCGCAGCAGCCAGCGCTCGCTCATCCAGCGCGCGGCGGACTGCCAGCGCTGGATCGGCAACACATAACCGCGCGGCGTACCGAGCCCGCGCTCGAACACCCCGATCAGGCGCGCGCGCTCCTCGGGGTCCTGCAGTTTCGGATCGGAAGGGTCGACGTTGACCGGCAGGCGCCGCTCGCGCACCAGGTAGTGCAGCGCATCTTCATAGGCTTCCAGCACGTTGCGGCCGTCCAGATCGAGCCGTTCGGCCAGACCGAGCATGAACTGGTTGGCCTGCAGCAACGTCGGCGGCGCGCTGGC
Organism: Solimonas sp.; assembly: GCA_036405815.1. Classification (GTDB taxonomy): domain Bacteria; phylum Pseudomonadota; class Gammaproteobacteria; order Nevskiales; family Nevskiaceae; genus Solimonas. The sequence continues at coordinate 7,400 of DASWWX010000010.1, forward strand.
CGCGCGCGGCGGCACGCGCCATAGCGGCCGACCGTCCTTGCGCCAATACAAGGAGTAGACCCAGCGCGGCAGCGATTCGCCCGGATACCACTTGCCCTGGCCATAGGTCAGCAGGCCCTCGGGCGCGTGATGCTCGCGCAGGCGCAGCGCCAGTTCGTAGGCGCGCTGCTGCTTGGTCGGCCCCACCGCCGCGGTGTTCCACTCCGCGCCCTGCGGATCGTCGACGGCGACGAAGGTCGGTTCGCCGCCCATCGTCAGGCGCACGTCGTCCTCACTCAGACGCGCATCCACCTTGGCGCCGAGCGCATCGATCGCCTGCCATTGCGCATCGCTGTACGGCAGCGTCACGCGCGGCGATTCGGCGATGCGCTGCACGCGCATGTGGTGCTCGAATTCCACCTTGCATTCATCGACCGCACCGGTGATCGGCGCCGCCGAGGCCGGCTCCGGCGTCGCCGACAAGGGGATGTGACCCTCGCCCGCGAACAGACCGGAGGTCGGATCGAGCCCAAGCCAGCCGGCGCCAGGCACATAGACCTCGGCCCAAGCGTGCAGGTCGGTGAAGTCGTGATCGGTGCCGCTGGGACCGTCCAGCGATTTCACGTCCGGCTTGAGCTGGATCAGGTAGCCGGAGACGAAGCGCGCGGCCAGTCCGAGATGGCGCAGCAACTGCACCAGCAGCCAGGACGAATCGCGGCAGGAGCCGGCCGCCTTCTCCAGCGTCTGCTCCGGCGTCTGCACGCCCGGCTCCATGCGGATCAGGTAGCGGATGCGCTGCTGCAGGTCGCGATTGAGCCCGACCAGAAAATCGATGGTGCTCGGCGCGGTCTTCGGCAGACCGTCCAGCAGTTCCCGCAGCGACGGCCCGGCCGGCGCGGCGACGCGATACGGCGCGAGCTGCACCGTCAGCGCCTCGTCGTAGTCGAACGGAAACGGCTCGGCCTCCTTCTCGACGAAGAAGTCGAAGGGATTGATGACCGTCAGATCGGCGACCAGATCGACCACCACCTTGAACTCGGTCACCGGCTCCGGAAACACCACGCGCGCCTGCCAGTTGCCGAATGGATCCTGCTGCCAGTTCAGGAAATGCGCGGCCGGTTCGATCTTCAGCGCATAGCTCGGCACCGCCGTGCGCGTATGCGGCGCCGGCCGCAGCCGGATCAGCTGCGGCGACAGGCCGACGCGGCGGTCGTAGCGGTACAGCGTCTCGTGATACAGCGCGACGTGGATGGACATTGCTTTCCAGGACTACACCGAACGATCCCGACTTCCACTGGCAAGATAAATGCCATGCCGCCCACCGGGCACGGCCTTATACTGCCGCCGCCCCGTGAACCCGCCATGACCGACCAGGCCAGCCGCTCCGAATTCGTCCGCGCCCGCGGGCTGCGTCACCACCTGCGACGCTGGGGCGATCCGGGCAAACCGCTCGCCATTCTCGGCCATGGCTTTCTCGACGTCTCCGCCACGTTCCAGGACCTGGTGCAGCCGCTGCTGCCGGTCTGCCAGGTCCTGGCGCCGGACTGGCGCGGCTTCGGCCACAGCCAATGGCCGCAGGACGGCTACTGGTTTCCCGACTACATCGCCGATCTCGACGCGCTGATCGCCCACCTGCAGCCCGAGCAGCCGCTGTGGCTGATCGGCCACAGCATGGGCGCACAGATCGTCAGCCTCTACGCCGGCCTGCGGCCGGCGCGCGTCGCCAAGCTGGTGATTCTCGACGGCCTGTTCATGCCGGACATGCCGGCGGATCTCGCGCCGAAGCGCTACACGCGCTGGCTCGACCAATGGCGCGAACTGCCGCGTCCGAAGACCTATGCCTCGTTCGAGGCGCTGGCCGAGCGCGTGCGCGTGCAGCATCCGCAGCTGTCGCCGGAACGCGCGCTGTTCATTGCGCGCTGCTGGGGCGAAGCCGATGGCCATGGCCGCATCCGCCTGCTGGCCGATCCCAAGCACCGGCTCAGCAGTCCGGGCCTGTATCGCGCGGGTGAATCGATGGCGATCTGGCGCCAGATCACCGCCTCGACCTTGTTCATCGACGGCGGCGACTCGGCCTTCCGCAACGCGATCCCGGCCGACGAGGCGACGCAGCGTCGCGACTGCTTTACCCGTCACCGCAGCGCGGTGGTCGAAAAGGCCGGACACATGCTGCACTTCGACGCACCGACCGCCACCGGCGCATTGATCGCCGACTTTCTCGCCGAGGCCTGATTCCGACCATGCGTTCGTC
>DASWWX010000011.1:0-105426 GCA_036405815.1 Solimonas sp.
GTCCGTGGATCCTCGTAGACGGTGGGTCGCCCAGCGCTGTTGTCGACGCGAGTCGAGACGCATCCCGACAACAGGGCTGCGAAGCAAGCAGTGATCGCAATCGCTTTCATTTCTTTTGAAGACACGGGAATCTCCTGTCAACTCAGCGGCTACGCATCACAACAACCATGGCATCACGAAACTCCGGATAGATGCCGTAAGTCGCCTCGAGGACTTTGCTGAATTGAGGATGCGTGGAGTGCTTGGCCATGACGTAAGTCGCCATGTCGCTGACAGATGTGAAAGACAAATCCGATGTTTCTCGGATGTTGTCCCAGCCGCCAGCCGCCGCGATCGCAATCTCGCGCCCGGCTTTTTTGCCTGCCATGCCGCCCAACCAGCCACCAACGAACGGCACTTGCTCTAACGCCTTCTGGCCGGCATAGCCTCCGACGGTGCCGCCCAAGCTGCCGCCGACGGAAGCACTCATACCTTTCTCGACCCAAGGGGCGACGGTGCCATCTTCCGTGAAAGGGCATAGAAATGCCCCGGTATTTCCATAGATTGGCTCCGGAATCTCCGGCGTCGACGGATCGGCCTCAGAGGTCGTCGTCGCCGAGGCCCCCGTTATTGCCGTGGCATCCGAGGCCGTATATTGCGGAACTGTCGAAGCGCAGCCGGACAGCAGGAGAATGGCGGCCGCAGTCGCGGCCAGGCTCGCGTATTTCATCGATCGATCCCCACATTGACGATTGCCTGCCGACCCCATCCGAAGATGGCCCCCGTCGACTTGCTTAACCCGAGCTTAACCACATGGCGACTAAAATCAAGCCGCGCTCGCCTTAGAAGCCTTAAGCATCGGAAACAACCGCCAAAGCGCCGCTTTGAGCGGAACGATCTAAAGGTCTGACGGTAGCGTTCATGAGCGCACGCGCGCCACCGCATCGCGCCAACCGGCGTACAGCGCCTCGGCGCGCGTTGCCGGCATCTTCGGCGCAAAGCGCGCCTGGGCCTGCCATAGCGCCGCGATTTCCTCGAGCGAGCCATAGACGCCCGCCTGCAGGCCGGCGAGAAACGCCGCGCCCAGCGCGGTCGTCTCCACGGTCTGCGGCCGCACCACCGGTGTCTGCAACAGGTCGGCGAGGCACTGCGTCAGCCAGTCGTTGACCACCATGCCGCCATCCACGCGCAGCTCCTTCGGCGCCACCGCGTCCTCGGCCATGGCCACCAGCAGATCGCGCGTCTGGAAGCCGACCGACTCCAGCGCCGCGCGCACGATGTGAGCGATGCCGCTGTCGCGCGTCAGACCCAGGATCGCGCCGCGCGCCTCCGGATCCCAGTACGGCGCGCCGAGGCCGGTAAAGGCAGGCACGAGGTAGACGCCCTGCGTGTCCTCGATCGAGCGCGCCAGGCTCTCGGTATCGCCGGCGGCGCGAATCAGGTGCACCGCGTCGCGCAGCCACTGCACCGCGGCGCCGGCGACGAAGATGCTGCCTTCCAGCGCATACGTGGTCTCGCCATTGAGACGGTACGCGACTGTGGACAGCAGGCGATTCTTGGACAGCCGGAACTCGCGGCCGGTATTCAGCACCATGAAGCAGCCGGTGCCGTAGGTGGACTTGATCATGCCCGGCTCGAAACAGGCCTGGCCGACCGTCGCCGCCTGCTGGTCGCCGGCGATGCCGCCGATCGCGATCTCGCCGCCAAACAGCTCGGCGGTCGTGCGGCCATAGTCGGCGGCGCTGTCACGCACCTCGGGCAGCAGCGCGCGCGGCACGTTGAAGAATGTCAGCAGTTCGTCGTCCCAGGCCTGCGTGCGCAGATTGAACAGCGCGGTGCGCGAGGCGTTGGTGGCATCGGTGGCATGCACGCGACCGGCCGTGAGTTTCCACAACAGCCAGCTGTCGATCGTGCCAAAGGCAAGTTCGCCTTTCTCGGCGCGCGCGCGCGCGCCGGGCACCTGATCGAGCAGCCAGGCGATCTTGGTCGCCGAGAAATAGGGGTCCAGCAATAGGCCAGTCTTGTCCGCGAGCCAGCCGGATCGCGACTGATGCTGCTGGCAGAACGCACTGGTGCGGCGGTCCTGCCAGACGATGGCCGGGTGGATGGGCTTGCCGCTGGCGCGATCCCAGATCACCGTGGTTTCGCGCTGATTGGTGATGCCGAGACTGGCGATGTCCGTAGCGCCGAGCTTGGCCTCGCGCAACGCCGCGCGCACGCATTCGACGGTATCGGCCCAGATATGTTCGGCGTCGTGCTCGACCCAACCCGGCTGCGGATACGACTGCGGCAGTTCGCGCTGGCCGGTGCCGAGCTTGCGCCCGTTGCGGTCGAAGACGATGGCGCGCGTGCTGGTCGTGCCCTGGTCGATGGCCAGGATGGCGGTCATTGGCGTCTCCTCGTTCTTTGTGGAAGCATCCGCGCGAGGGGACCATACACGTGCAACACGACCAGTTCCACCACCGCTGCAGCGACATCCACACCGCCTTCGTGCACCGCTGGACACCGGATGCGAGCAAGGCGCCGGCGCGCGCCATCGTGCAGATCGTGCACGGCATGGCCGAGCACGGCGCGCGTTACGCACGGCTGGCGCAGGCCCTGGTCGCGGCCGGCTACGCGGTCTACGCGCAGGACCTGCCGGGCCATGGTCGCAGCGTGCGCGCGGCCGACGAACTGGGTCACGTCGACGACACCGAAGGCTGGACGCAGACGCTGGCGGCGATCAACGCCGTGCGCAGCCTTGCCGAGCGCGAACAACGCGGCGCGCCGCTGTTCCTGCTCGGCCACAGTCGCGGCTCGTTCCTGTTGCAGGACTATGTGATCGAACACGGTCGCGGCCTGGCCGGCGCCATATTCTCGGCCGGCAACGGCGACCTGGGGCCGTTGCGCGCCATCGGCACCGGCCTGCTGCGGCTGGAAGCCCTGTGGCATGGGCGCGCGCATCGCAGCGCCATCGCCGATCACCTGACCTTCAAGGACTTCAACCGCCGCTTCAAGCCGGCGCGCACGGATTTCGACTGGCTGTCGCGCGATGCCGCCGAAGTGGATGCCTACGTCGCCGATCCGCTCTGCGGTTTCCGCTGCTCTTGCGCGCTATGGCTGGAGCTGATGGCGATGGGCGCGCGTATGGATGATCCACAGCGGCTCGCGCGCGTGCCAAAGAACCTGCCGGTGCTGTTGATCAACGGGGAAGACGACCCGGCCTGTCGCGGCGCGACCGGCGCGCGTGCACTGGAACGCATCTATCGCGAAGCTGGACTCGACGATGTCGCGTTGAAACTCTACGCAGGCGCCCGGCACGAGCTTTTGAATGACACCTGCCGGGAGCAGGTCACGCGCGATCTATCGCGCTGGATCGGCGAGCACCTGCGCTGAGGCCTTCGAGGGCGCCTCAGCTCGCGCGCAGTGCTGGCGCTGCCAGAATCACCGGCCCGGTCGGCAGCCCCGTAGGCGAACCACCGATGGGTTCCTTGCTGACCGCGAGCACCGGCTTGGCGGGCATGTTGAGGCCGCGCGGCATGGCCATCTGGCCTTCGCCGTCCATCGGCAGCACACCCAGCGAACTCGGCTTGCCGTCGTCGCCGATCACCCACAGCTCCAGACATTCGCTGCTCGGCAGGCTGTAGCCCCCGGTGGCGGCGACCTTGATCAGCTTGCGCTCCGGCGAGACGCTGACCATCCATTTGGCGTCGGCACCTTCCGGCTGCAGCATCGCCACGTACGGCAGCGGCTGCGCCACCGGCACTTCGACGCGCACGATCTGCGGTGCCGGCGGCGGCAGGTTGGCCTGCCGGTACAAGGCGAGCGCAAGAATGGCGGAGGCGGCCGTGGCGACGCCGGCCCAGGCGCGCCAGAACTGCAGGGCCCCGGTGGAACCGGCGGTTGCCGGTTTCAGCGGGGTCACCGTGACGGCGTTGATACGGCGATCGATCTCGGCCCAGACCACGGCGCGCGGCGCCTCGGGCTTGAAGCCGGCCTGCAGTGCAGCCAGGCGCGATTCCCAGTACCGCACCTCGGCCTGCAGGTCGGTGCGCGTCTTCAGCAGGCCAAGGAATCGACGACGCGCGCCGCCGCGCAGCGTGCCGAGTACATACTCGGCCGCCAGCACTTGCTTGAGTTTCGCTTCCTCGATCTTCATTGGCCCAGACACTCCCGCAGCCGCTGCAAGCCGCGACGCACCCAGCTCTTCACTGTTCCCAGTGGCGCATTCAGCACCTGCGCCAGCTCCTGGTGCGTATACCCTTCGTAGTACGCGAGCAGCACACTGCGCCGCTGCTCGTCCTGCAAATCCTGCATGCAGTCGGACAACCGACCCACGCCTTCCTGTGCGATCGCGCCGGATTCCGGATCGATCGCTGAATCCTCATCGGCGAACGTCATCGGCGCCGCCTCGGACTCGTCCGGCAGTTCGACCTCGGGCCGCTTCTGGCGCAGCAAATCCAGCGCGCGATAGCGGGCCACGGTCATCAGCCAGGTCAGCGGCGCACCCTTCTCCGGTGCGTAGCTGTCGGCCTTCTGCCAGATCTTCAGGTAGCAATCCTGCAACGCCTCCTCGGCCCAGTCCCGACGTTTGAGCATACGGACCAGCAGCCCGAACAGATGCGCGCTGCTGCTGTCGTAGAGGTCGCGGAAGGCGCGCTGATCGCCACCGGCGGTGGCGTCGAGCAGGCGGATGAGGCGTTCGGCGTCGGCCATGGGAATATGCGGGTGGACCGCCGCAGTCTATCCCAGGTCGCGGCGCGGACGCCCTTACGTTGATGGGGGCCGGATGGATGCGGCCGATATAATGGTGCGCCCCGCCGCCGCCGATGCCAGGAGTTCTCGCGTGACGTCTTCCGCCTATCCCGCCACCCGTTTGCGGCGCACGCGCCAGGCGATCTTCATCCGCGAGATGGTGCGCGAAACGCGTCTGGTGCCGGGCCAGCTGATCCAGCCGCTGTTCGTCGCCGAGGGCGCCTTGAAAGGGCCCGTGGTGTCTATGCCCGGCGTGGTGCGTCACGATCTCGACGAGCTGGTGCGCGAGTGCGAGCAGCTGCGCCAGCTCGGCGTCGGCGCGGTGGCGCTGTTCCCGGTGACGCCGGCTGCGTTGAAGACGCCGAACGGCGACGAGGCGCTGAATCCGGACAGCCTGATGTGCCGCGCCATCAAGGCGGTGAAGCAGCGCGTCTCTGGCCTGGGCGTCATTGCCGACGTGGCGCTGGATCCGTACACCAGCCACGGCCAGGACGGCGTGCTCGACGAGCACGGCGACGTCGACAACGATCTGACCTGCGAGATCCTGCGGCGCCAGGCGCTGATCTACGCGCGCGCCGGCGTCGATGTGGTCGCACCGTCCGACATGATGGACGGCCGCGTCGGCCATATCCGGCAGGTGCTGGAACGCGACGGTTTCAAGAACACGCTGATCCTTGCCTACGCGGCGAAGTACGCCTCCAGCTTCTACGGCCCGTTCCGCGACGCGGTCGGCTCGGCCGCCAACCTCGGCAAGGGTGGCAAGGAGACTTACCAGATGGACCCGGCCAACACCGACGAGGCGCTGCGCGAAGTCGCGCTCGACATCGCCGAGGGCGCCGACATCGTCATGGTCAAGCCGGGCATGCCGTACCTCGACATCATCCGCCGCGTGAAGGACGAGTTCTCCGTGCCGGTCGCGGCCTACCAGGTCAGCGGCGAGTACGCGATGCTCAAGGCCGCCGCGCAGAACGGCTGGCTCGACGAACGCAAGGCGATGATGGAAGCGCTGCTGTGCTTCCGCCGTGCCGGCGCCGACATCATCCTGAGCTACTACGCCAAGCAGGCGGCGCAGTGGCTCGCTGAATAACCCTTCTCCTCTCCCGATCCCCATGGACCGCTACGCCGTCATCGGCCATCCCGTCGCGCACAGCCGCTCGCCGCAGATCCACGCGCAGTTCGCCCAGCAAACCGGCCAGGCCCTGAGCTACGACGCGGTCGAGGTCGAAACCGACGTGCTGCCGGCGGCGTTGCAGGAACTGCATGCGCAGCACTTCCGGGGGCTCAACGTCACGCTGCCGCACAAGGTCGCGGTGATGGCGCTGTGCGAACAGGTCTCGGAACGCGCGCAGCTCGCCGGTGCGGTCAATACGCTGCTGCGCACCGACAGCGGCTGGCAAGGCGACAACACCGATGGCGAAGGCCTGCTGCGCGACCTGCAGCGACTCGGCTACACGGTGAAGGGTCAGCGCGTGCTGATCATTGGTGCCGGCGGCGCGGTGCGCGGCATTCTCGGGCCGCTGCTCGCCGAACAGCCGCAGGAGCTGGTCGTCTCCAACCGCAATCCCTGGAAGCCGGAAGCGCTGGCCGAGCAGTTCAAGGCCGCAGGCGCGATCCGGCCGTGCACGCATATCGCACTCAAGGGCGATCGTTACGATCTGATCATCCACGCCACCTCGGCCGGTCATGCCGGCGCGTTCCCCAGATTGCCGGGGCCGCTGCTCGCCGACGGCGGCGCCTGCTACGACCTGTCCTACGGCAAGGCCTTCGAACCGTTCCGCGCCTGGGCACAGGCGCAGGGTGCGACGCGCATCGCCGACGGGCTCGGCATGCTGGTGGAGCAGGCCGCGGCAGCGTTCGAACGCTGGCGCGGCGTGCGCCCACAGACGCAGGCCGTCATCGACCGCCTGCGCGCCTGAGCCGCGCCTACTGCTTCAGCTTGCCCAGCAGCCAGCGGAACACGGCCGGGTAGGACTCCGGCGCCCAGCGCTGCACGCGCTCCATGAACCGTGCGTCGGCGCCGATCAGCACGCGCGGCCGCTGACGCTCGATGCCATCGATGATGACGCGCGCCGCTTCCTCGGGCGTGGTGCGCGCCAGCTTCTGGAAGCGATCGACCATGCGCGCCGTGTCGGTACCGCCGTCGGCATCGACGTAGAGCCGCGCGTTGCGCACGATGTTGGTCTTGATGCCGCCGGGATGGACGCTGATCGCATTGATGCCGCTACCGTGCAACTCCTGTCGCAGGCATTCGGTGAAGCCGCGCACCGCGAACTTGGCACAGTGATACGCGCCGTTGGCCGGCACCGCGATGATGCCGAAGATGCTGGAGAGATTGACGATGGCGCCGTCGCCACGTGCGCGCAGCTGCGGCAGGAACGCCTTGCTGCCGTAGACCACGCCCCAGAAGTTGATGCCCATCAGCCATTCGAGATCGTCGTAGCTGGTGTTCTCGATGGTCTGCGAGACCGCAACGCCGGCGTTGTTGATCACTACGTGAGCGCCGCCCAGCTCCTGCTGCACGCGCTCGGCAAAGGCATACACCGCCGCGCGATCCGCCACATCCAGCACCTGCACCAGCGCCGGTTGCGGCAACAGCGCCGCCGTCTCCGCCAGCGTCGTCGCGTTGATGTCGCTGATCGCAAGCCGGCAACCCTTGGCGGCGAGTTGCTGCGCGAGCGCGCGGCCGATGCCCGAACCGGCGCCGGTGACGACGACGACCTTGTTCTGCAATGCGTACATGGAATCCGCTCCCCGGCGTTCTTCGAGGTGCGCATCATATCGGCGCGGCCGGCACGGGGGCGGCGCCGCCGAGCCCGAAATCTGCCGCCCGTCAGCGCCCCAGATCGCCCGACGAGCGCTGCTGTTCCTCGACCTCGCGGCTGCCCGGAACCAGGACGCGCGCAGCGATGATGCCGAGTTCGTACAGCAGATAGACCGGGATCGCGAGCATCAGCTGCGAGATGACGTCCGGTGGCGTGAAGATGGCGCCGACGACGAAGGCGCCGACCAGGACGTACTCGCGCACCGACGCCAGTTTGGCCGGCGTCACGAAGCCGGTCATCACCATCAGCACCAGCGCCACCGGGGTTTCGAAGGCCAGGCCAAAGGCCAGGAACAGCGTCAGCACGAAATCCAGGTACTTGCCGATGTCGGTCATCACCGCGACGCCCTCGGGCGCGAAGGCGATCGTGAACTTGAACACGCTCGGCAGTACCAGAAAATAGGCGAAGGCGATGCCGGCGTAGAACAGCAGGGTGCTCGACAGCAGCAACGGCATCGCCAGACGCTTCTCGCTCTTGTAGAGCCCTGGCGCAACGAAGCCCCAGATCTGCCATAGCGTCCATGGGATCGAGATGGCAAAGGCGAGCAGGCCGGCGAGTTTGATCGGGACGAAGAACGGTGAAGCCACTTCGGTGGCGATCATCGACGTGCCGGCCGGCATCAGGGCCAGCAAGGGCTGCGCCAGCCAGGCGTACAGCTCCTTGGCAAACACGGCGAGCGGAATGAAGGTCAGCAGGATGCCGACGACGATGCGCAGCAACCGATCGCGCAGCTCGAGCAGGTGCGCGATCAGCGGTTGTTCGGTGCTCGGCGACGTCTCGCTCATGGGCGCGCTCAGGCCTTGGGTGCGGCGCCGTCTGCCGACCGGGGCTCGCTTGCTGCGGGCAAACCCTCGACCGCCGTGTCGGTGGCTGCGTCGGTGGCCACGCCGGCTGCGGCGCCTGGCGACGGACGGTCCGTCGGATCGGCCGTCACGGCTGCGGCATCCGCAGGCGCGGCGGTCGCCGACCGGACCTGCTCGCTGACGTCACGGAAGCCGCTTTCGGCACGCGTCATCAGGTTCTGCACGGCGCGTTGCTGGTCACGCACCAGCTGGTTGGCTTCCTCGAGTTGCTGCTTGAGTTCCGACAGTCGCGACTCGCGATCCAGTTCGGCGGTGAGGTTGCGCATGTAGACGCGCGCGCGGCCGGTCCAGTTGCCGATCGTACGCACGAGTTTGGGCACCTTCTCCGGGCCCAGCACCACCAGGGCCACGACAAAGCAGATCAGCAGCTCGGAAAAGCTGATGTCGAGCATGGCCGGACGCCCGCCGCGGCCTCAGGACTTTTCGGTCTGCCGGGATTTGGCGTCGTCGGCCTTGACGTCCTTGTCGCCGGCGCGCAGCTGTTCGACCTGCGCCTGCGCTTCGCCTTCACCCTCTTTCATCGAGGACTTGAAGTTCTTGATCGCACTGCCGAGATCGCCGCCGAGATTGCGCAGCTTCTTCGTACCGAAGATCAGCACGACCACCAGCAGGACGATCAACCAATGCCAGATGCTGAATGTACCCATCGTCTTCTCTCGTCTACTTGCTGCGGGCGGCCTTCTCGGCCAGACCCGACGTGCCGAAGCGGCGCGCCAGTTCGTCCGTCAGCTGTTGCAGATCCAGATCGCGGTGCGACAGCAGCACCAGCGTATGGAACCAGAGGTCCGCCACTTCATGGACCAGCGCCGTCGCGTCCGGATTCTTGGCCGCGATCAGCGTTTCCGCCGCCTCTTCGCCGACCTTCTTCAGGATCGCATCCACGCCCTTGGCGTAGAGGCCGGCGACATACGAGGACGAAGGATCCGCGGTCTTGCGCGATTCCAGCGTCGCGTACAGCGCGCGCAACACATCGGAAGGAGCGGCAGCGTTCAAGTGTGACGGTTCCAAGTGACAGGCCGACGACAGTTTACGCCGATTGCGCCGGGCCATCGGCCGCGGTCACCGCCGCCTGCGATCAACGGCGGACGCGCACGCCTTTGTCCGCAAGGTAGTCCTTGGCCTGGCCGACGGTATAGGCGCCCTGATGGAAGATGCTGGCCGCCAGCACGGCATCGGCGCGGCCGGCAGCAAACCCTTCGTACAGGTGTTCCAGCGTGCCGACGCCGCCGGAAGCGATCACCGGCACGTTCACCGAATCCGAGATCGCGCGCAGCAGCTCGTTGTCGTAGCCGCCCTTGGTGCCATCGCGGTCGATGCTGGTCACCAGCAGTTCGCCGGCGCCCTTGCCGACGATGGTGCGCGCCCACTCGATCGCATCCAGGCCGGTGCTCTTGCGCCCACCGTGGGTGAACACCTCCCAGCGAGGCGCTTCTTTCTTCTTGTTGACGCGCTTGGCGTCGATGGCCACGACGATGCACTGCACGCCATAGCGGCTGCCCGCTTCGGTCACGAAATCGGGGTTGTCCACCGCAGAGGTGTTGATGCTGACCTTGTCGGCGCCCGCGGAGAGCAAGGCACGCACGTCGGCGCAGTTGCGAACGCCGCCGCCGACCGTCAACGGGATGTAGATTTCACGGGCCACGGCCTCGACGGTCTGGAACAGCGTCGGCCGGTCGTCCACGCTGGCGGTGATGTCGAGAAACACCAGCTCGTCGGCGCCCTGCGCATCGTACTTGCGCGCGACCTCGACCGGATCGCCGGCGTCCTGCACGTCCTCGAACTTGATGCCCTTGACCACGCGGCCGCGGTCGATGTCCAGGCAGGGAATGATGCGTTTGGCGAGCATGAAAGAAACCGGTGGGCGCACCGCGCGAGGCGGGCGCGAAGCTGAACCTCAGCCCTTGGCGATCTTGACCGCTTCCTTGAAATCGAGCGTGCCTTCGTAGAGCGCGCGGCCGATGACCGCGCCGGCAACGCCGTCGCCCTCGATGTCCTTGAGGCGATGGATGTCGTCGAGGCTGCTGACGCCGCCGGAGGCGATGATCGGCGTCTTCACCGCCTGCGCGAGCTTGCGCGTGGCCTCGGCGTTGAAGCCCTGCATCATGCCGTCGCGGGCGATGTCGGTGTAGATGATCGCTTCCACACCATCGCGTTCGCAGTGGATCGCGGTCTCGATGACGTCATGGCCGGTGACCTTGGCCCAGCCGTTGAGCGCGACGCGGCCGTCCTTGGCATCGAGGCCGACGATGATGTGCGTCGGAAACTCGATGCACAGGTCATGCAGGAAATGCGGCGCATTGACCGCCTTGGTGCCGATGATCACGTACTGCACGCCGACGTCGAGATACCGCTGCACGGTCTCCTCGTCGCGAATGCCGCCGCCGATCTGCACCGGCACGTCGACCGCGCGCACGATCTCCTCGACCTGCTTGAGGTTGACCGGCTGGCCCTTGAACGCACCATCGAGATCGACCACATGGATGCGTTCGGCGCCTTCTGCGGCCCAGCGCTTGGCGACATCGGCCGGCGTGTCGGAAAACACGGTGGCGTCGTCCATCCGCCCCTGACGCAGGCGCACGCACTGGCCGCCTTTGAGATCGATTGCTGGGATCAACAACATACGCGGCGGAACACGGTCAGGTGGGAGCGGGAGCGGTGGGGCGAGCCGGAGAGTGCTGCTGCGGAAACGGCCTTGAGGATTCGAGTCCTGACGTTGAAGGCACTGTGCCGCAGTCCCGCGACGATGGCAAGCCGAGCAGTGCGCGGTCGTTCAGGGCGACCACTGCGCGAAATTCGCGAGCAGCGCCATGCCCGGACCCTGCGATTTTTCAGGGTGGAATTGGAAGGCGACGATGTTGTCGCGCGCGATCGCGGCGGCGAAAGAATGCGTGTAGTCGGCCATGCCGATGACCTGCCCGGGATTCGCCGGCTGCGCGTGATAGCTATGGACGAAGTAGAACCAGGTGTCGTCGGCGATGCCGGCCCAGATCGGGTGCGCGTTCTGGCGCACGCGGTTCCAGCCCATGTGCGGCACCTTGAGGCGCTCGACCGCATCGGCTGGCGGATCGGGAAAGCGCACCACACGGCCGGGAAACAGGCCCAGCGCCGGCACACCGCCGTTCTCGTCGCTCCATTCCAGCATGACCTGCATGCCGAGGCAGACGCCGAGCATCGGCTTGGTGCGTGCCGCCTCGACCACCATTTCGTTCAGCTCGAGCCGACGCAGTTCCTTCATGCATTCGCGCACGCCGCCGACGCCGGGCAGCACCAGGCGGTCGCACTTGAGCAGCACGTCCGGGTCGTAGCTGACGACCACACGGCTGTTCGATGCAACGCGCTCCAGGGCCTTGCCCAGCGAGTGCAGGTTGCCCATGCCGTAATCGATGACACCGATGGCTGCCATAGAACGCGGGGTGGCGAGGGTCGTGGTGGGGTCGCGGGGACGAAAGGGAGCCGGCGAGCGGTGTGCGCGAGCGGCGACGAAGGATTGGCCTGAACCCGATACCTGGGATTTACAGCGTGCCCTTGGTCGACGGCGTCACGTCACCCATGCGCGGGTCCGGGCTGACGGCCATGCGCAGCGCGCGGCCGAAAGCCTTGAACACGGTTTCGACGATGTGGTGCGCGTTGCGACCACGCAGGTTGTCGATATGCAGCGTGACCTTGGCGTGGTTGACGAAACCCTGGAAGAACTCGCGGAACAGGTCCACGTCGAACTCGCCGATCCGCGCCCGCGGAAACTCGACGCCGTACTCCAGTCCGGGCCGGCCGGACAGATCGACGACGACGCGCGACAGCGCCTCGTCCAGCGGCACGTAGCTGTGGCCGTAGCGCACCACGCCTTTCTTGTCGCCGACGGCCTGATCGAAAGCCTGGCCCAGCGTGATGCCAATGTCCTCGACCGTGTGGTGATCGTCGATCTCGCGGTCGCCGTTGGCGATCACCGTGAGGTCGATCAGGCCGTGACGCGCCACCTGGTCGAGCATGTGGTCGAGGAACGGGATTCCGGTCTCGAAACGCGAGGCGCCGGTGCCATCGAGATTCAACTCGACGCGGATCTGCGTTTCGCGGGTGTTGCGCTCTACGCTGGCCTTGCGGGCTTGCATGCGGCGGTCACGGCAGCAAAAAGGGCGCAAAGGATACTCTCGGCCCCGGCAAATTTGAACCGGTGCGGCCACTTGCGAGACCGGAGGCAGTGCCGCCCGAGGGCGCCGCGGACCGTCCAGCCGAGGCGGCAGCATAAAGATAGACCGACTTATTACTTTCCGCGCGCCGCGTTTTCCGTCATAAAGCGCGCCGTTGTTGATCGGGTTCAGGGGGTTGCGGACATGAGCGGGGACTTCGGACGCGCGGGGCGGATCGCCGGCCTGCTGACGATGGGCATGCTGGCGGCGGGAACGGCGACGGCACAGACGGAGGCTCACGACGAGGCGCTCGCGACGATCCCCGTGGCCACGCCGGCACCGGACGCGCCGCCGCCCCTGGCGGAAAGCGCCGCACCGGTGGCGCTGGACGACATCGTGGTCACCGCGCGCAAGCGCGCCGAGCGCCTGCAGAACGTACCGGTGTCGGTTTCCGCGTTCTCCGGCGCCCAGCTCGACGCTCGCGGCGCGACTACCCTGCGCGATCTGGCGCAGATCGTGCCGGGGCTTACGGTCACCGACCTCGGCGGCTACAACCTGATCTATCTGCGCGGCGTCGGCACCGACATCTTCATTCCGTCGTCCGAGCCCAGTGTGGCGACCTATCTGGACGGCATCTATTTCCCGTCAGGCCACAGCCTCGCGCAGTCCTTCGGCGCACTGGAGCGCGTCGAGGTACTCAAGGGCCCGCAGGGCACCCTGTTCGGTCGCAATTCCACCGGCGGCGCGCTGTCCATCTGGAGCCAGGCCCCGGACCCGACGCCGGCCCTGTCGATCCAGTCGAGCTACGCGGAATACGACGACTGGCGTTCGCGCCTGCACGCCAACATCCCGCTGGGCGACACGCTCGCCGCCAGCCTGTCGGCGTTCTATAACCAGCGCGACAGCTATTACACGCTCGACAACGGCACCGGCGATGCGTTGCCATCGGAGGTCAACCAGGGTGCACGCGTGCGCCTGGGTTTCAACTTCAGCGAACAGGCCTCGCTGATCCTGACCGGGCTGGTCGCACGACAACGCGGCACCAGCACCACGGTGTCGGCCAACGTCGATCCGACCGGCCTGTTCGGCGCCGCGCTGCAGCCGGAAACCCGCGAGTACGTCGCCACCGCGAATTCAGAGCCGAAGCTGACCACCGATTCGCGCGCGTTCTACGGCCAGTTCAACTGGAACCATCCGGGCATCGACACCAAGTTGCTGGGCAGCTACTACCACGTGCGCGCCTACGACTACGTCTACGATTTCGACGGCACGCGCCAGCCGATCGCCACCTACGGCGCGGACAACGAGTTCCAGCGTTTCGTGACCGGCGAGCTGCAGTTCAGCTCTAACGACGATAGCTGGGGCGCGAGCTGGCTGAAGTGGGTCGGCGGCATCTACTACCTGCAAAGCCAGGGCGGTTACGACCCCGGCTACCTGCGGCTGATCGACCTCGTGCAACTCCCGGTCGGCGACGTCCTGCAGGAATTCCCGGTGCTCGGCACCTTCCTCGGCAACCTGGCCGGCACCGTGCTCGGCGGCGCCCCAGTGCCGCAGTCGCTGACGTTTTTCTTCACCGGTCTGCTCGACACCGAGTCCTGGTCCGGTTACCTGCAGACCACGGCGAGCCTCACGGACTGGCTGGACCTGACGCTCGGCGGCCGCTGGCAGTACGAAACCCGCCATCTCGTGCAATCCGACGTGTCGGTCCGCAATCTCAGCGGCAACCTGGTCCGCGCCTACGGTTTCCAGCCAGCGGAGAGCAGCGCCCACAACGTCTCGCCCAAGGTCTCGCTGGACCTGCGTCCGTTCGACGATTTCCTGATTTACGCCTCGTTCCAGCGCGGCTTCAAGAGCGGCACCTACAACATCATCAATATCTTCGCGCAGCCCGAGTACGTCGAACCCGAGGAAGTCTCCTCCTGGGAAGTCGGGATCAAGTCGGAATGGCTGGCGCGCACGCTGCGCGTCAACGTCGCGGCGTTCCGCAACGACATCGAGAACCAGCAGACCGGCTTCATGTCGTTCACCTCCGGCGGCGCGGTCAATCTGGAGAACGCGGGTCAGGCGCGCATCCGGGGCGTCGAGGTCGAGACCGTCTGGCAGCCGCTGCCGCGATGGAATCCGGGACTGCAGCTCTCCGGCAACGCGAGCTGGCTGGATGCGGTCTATCTCGACTATCAGAACGCACGCGGCTTCTGCGAGCAGGGCTTTGCCGGCAACCCGCAAAGCTGCGCCGTGGCGCCGGACGGGTTTGCCTATAACGATGGCGACTTCAGCGGCAACCGCATCGTCCGCACACCCGAGTTCAGCGCCGGTGCGACGCTGGTGCAGGGCTTCGAGCTGCCCGGCGGCCTGCTCGAATTCGCCGCCGACTATTACTACAACGACGGCTACTACTACCTGGCGCAGAACTCCGAGAACACGTTCGAGGACGCCTACGCGTTGATCAACGCGCGCGTCAGCTATCTGCACCGGCGCTGGGGCCTGCGGCTGACCGTGTTCGGCGACAACCTCGGCGACGAGCGCTACAACCTCGCGCAGTTCCACACCGACTTCGGGCGCCACGACTCGCTGGCGCCACCGCGCACCTACGGCGTGCGCCTGAACCTTGACCTGTAAGGCGCTGTAACGTCGCCGGCGATCAGTCCGCTTCCAGCCAGAACGTCACCGGGCCGTCGTTGACCAGCGC
This sequence comes from Solimonas sp., assembly GCA_036405815.1. GTDB lineage: Bacteria > Pseudomonadota > Gammaproteobacteria > Nevskiales > Nevskiaceae > Solimonas. Next base: position 15,212 of record DASWWX010000011.1, read on the forward strand.
CACCCGCATGTCGGCGCCGAAGCGGCCACTGGCTACGACGGCATGCGCCTCCTGCGCCCGCGCAACCAGCGTCTCGAACAGGCGCCGGGCCTGCTCCGGCGGTGCGGCGGTGGAGAAGCTCGGCCGCAGGCCGGAATCCGTGTCGGCCGCCAGCGTGAACTGCGGCACCAGCAGCAGGCCGCCGCCGGTGTCACGCAGGCTGCGGTTCATGCGTCCCTGCGCGTCGGCGAAGACGCGGTAACCGAGCAGACGCTGCAACAGGCGCTCGGCCTGAGGCGTCTCGTCGCCGGGCTGCACCCCCACCAGGACCAGCAGGCCAGCCCCGATGGCACCGACCGTTTCCCCGGCCACGGTTACCTCGGCCTGCGTCACCCTTTGCAATAGACCAATCATTCAATAATGGGAATTTTCTTACAGGGTGTCGGGAGGTCTGGCGGACAGTGCGAACGGCGGCGGAGCCTCAGACTGACCCTGCCGTATCGAGCCGGGTCCCCTGGCGCGAGCCGGCACATGGTTTTTCCTCCTCCTTTAAGCCCGACGACCCCGTCGGGTTTTTCTTTTGCGCCGCCGCAAGCCGCTGCGCACAATACCGCGCCATGCGCGTCCTCTTCCATTTTCTGTCCCGCTGGCCCCTGCGTCTGCTGCACGGGCTCGGCGACCTGATCGGCTGGATCCTGTGGCTGCTGCCCAAGGGCCGGCGCAACGTGGCGATGCGCAACATCGACCTGTGCCTGCCGGACCTGCCGGCCGCGCAGCGCCGCCGCATCGCCCGCGCCTCGGTGCAGCACGAGGTCAAGACCGTATTGGAGATGCCGGTGATCTGGCTCGGCGACGCCACGCGCGTGCTCGGCCTGATCCGGGAATGGCGCAACAAGCACCTGCTCGACGAGGCGCTGGCGCACGGCAAGGGCATGATTCTGCTGACCTTGCACCAGGGCAACTGGGAAGCCCCGGCCATCCCGTTCTCCAAGGACTACACCGCCACCGGCCTCTACAAGCCGCAGCCGGGCGCGACCATCGATGCGTTGTCGCTGATCGGGCGCTGCCGCTTTGGCGGCAAGATGCTGCCCGCCGAAGGCGGCGTCGGCCGCAAGCTGATCGACATCCTGGCGCGCAACGAAACCGTCTATTTCATGCCGGACCAGGACCCGCCGCCGGGGCGTGGCGTGTACGCGCCGTTCTTCGGCGTGGCCGCGCATACGCCGACGCTGGTGGCCAAGCTGGTGCAGCAGACCGGCGCACGCGTGGTGTTCTTCTACGGCGAACGCCTGCCGCGCGGGGCGGGGTTCATCGCGCATTTCTTCGCGGCCCCCGAGGCGATCTACAGCCCCGACCTCGAGACCTCGGTGGCCGGCATGAACGCCGGCCTGGAGCAGTGCGCGCGCGACTGCCTCGAACAGTACTGGTGGGGCTACAAGCGCTTCCGGCGCCGGCCGGCCGGCGAACCACGCCTCTACGACTGAACAAAGCGGCGCCATTCAACGGCTTGCCGCGACGGGCACGACCCGTACAATCGCTGCCGATCGGAACTCGCGGCGCCGACCTTCGGTCACACACCGCGTTGCGGTTCCGTCCATCCACGATAACAACCAAGAGCCCCATGGAGAGCGAAATCCTGATCGAGGCGCGTGCGCTCACGCGTCGCTACGGTCCGACTGTCGCCGTCGACAACCTGGACCTGACCCTGCGCAAGGGCGAAATCCTCGGCCTGCTCGGCCCCAACGGCGCCGGCAAGTCGACGACGATGAAGATGCTGACCGGCAACCTCGCGCCCAGCGAGGGCGAGGTGCGCATCAAGGGGCTCTCGCTACGGGAGCAGCCCAAGGCCGCCAAGCAGCATCTCGGTTATCTGCCGGAACAGCCGCCGGTCTATCCGGAGCTGACCGTCGACGAATATCTCGGGTACTGCGCCGGCCTGCACGGCGTGGCGAAGCAGGAACGCACCGCCGCGGTGGCATCCGCCAAGCGCGACTGCGGCCTGGCCGATGTCGGTCACCGCCTGGTCGGCAATCTGTCGAAGGGTTATCAGCAGCGCGTCGGCATCGCGCAGGCGATCATCCACCGGCCGCCGGTGGTGATCCTCGACGAGCCGACCGTGGGCCTGGACCCGATCCAGATCCGCGAGATCCGCTCGCTGATCGCCGATCTCGGCAAGAACCACTCGGTGATCCTGTCCAGCCACATCCTGCCGGAGATCCAGGCGGTGTGCGGACGCGTGATGATCATCGCGCGCGGTCGCGTGGTCTACAACGAACCGCTGGACGCGATCCGCGCCGGCCAGTTCAACAGCGTGGTCGCCGCTTTCCATCGCGCGCCGGCCGAGCTGTCGGCACTCAACGCGATCGCCGGCATCCAGCAGGTGACCGCGCAGGGCGACGGCCGCTTCGTGTTCACGTGCGCCGACGGCGCCGACCCGCGCGAAGCGATCGCGCAGCGCGCCGGCGAACGCGGCTGGGGCCTGTACGAGCTGTACGCGCAGACGCGCACGCTAGAGGAAACCTTCGTCGAACTGACGTCCGGCGACGACCTGAGGAACGCCGCATGATCAGCAACGTCCTGAATATCGCGCGCGCCGAACTGCGCCGCATCTTCCTGTCGCCGCTGGCCTGGGCGGTGCTCGCGGTGCTGCAGTTCATCCTCGGCTTCGTGTTCATCAATCTGCTGGTCGAATACGCCGCCAGCGCCGGCATGGGCGGCAACGACCAGTTCGGCGTCTCTGATTACATCGGCGGCTCGCTGTACGGCTTCGCGACGATCCTGCTGCTGATGGTGATGCCGCTGATGACGATGCGCCTGTTCGCCGAGGAGCGGAAATCCGGCGCGATCACGCTGCTGTTCTCGGCGCCGGTGTCGCTAACGGAAATCGTGCTCGGCAAGTTCCTCGCCATCCTCGGCTTCATCGCCGCGGTGCTGGTGCTGATGGCGCTGATGCCGCTGTCGCTGGCCTGGTCGACCAACCTCGACTGGGGCCGCATCGCCGCCGGCCTGTTCGGCCTGTTCCTGCTGATGTCGGCGTTCGCTGCCGCCGGCCTGTTCGTCTCCTCGTGCACCCGCGAGCCGACGATCGCCGCGGTCGGCAGCTTCGGCCTGCTGCTGCTGGTCTGGCTGGTCAACATCCTGGCGTACAACGACAGCATTCCGTTCAAGGAGCTGTTCGCCTACCTGTCGCTGATCGATCACTACGAGAGCCTGCGCCGCGGCGTGTTCGATACCGCCGACGCCATCTACTACGTGCTGTTCTCGGCGCTGTTCCTGTCGCTCACGGTGCTGCGCCTCGACATCGAACGCAACTGATCCGGGTCTGAAGAATATGAACAAGGGCATCAACAAGAAGGGGACCCTCGCCCAGCAGCTGCTCAACGGCCTGCTGGTGCTCGCCGTCATCGTGCTGCTCGGCTTTCTGTCGGTCCGCTTCAAGACCGAACTCGACTGGACCGCGAACAAGCGCAACACGCTGACCGACGCCAGCGTGAAACAGCTGGAGGCGATGCCGGATGCGATCCGCTTCTACGTCTTCGCGCCCAGCGGCGCCGATACCCGGCGCGCGGTCGAAACCGATCTGGCCAAGTACCGCCGCCAGAAGCAGGACATCGCGCTGGAGTTCGTCGATCCCAGCGTCTCGCCGCAGAAGGTGCGCGAGTTCAACATCAACTTCGTCGGCCAGGTCGTCGTCGAGTACCAGGGCCGCCGCGAAACGCTGACCGCGACCACCGAACCGGCGATCACCAGCGCGCTGCAACGCCTCAGCTTCTCGGGCGAGCAGTGGGTGGTGTTCCTCGAAGGCCACGGCGAGCGCTCGACGGTGGAGGGCGGCCCGGCGGCGTTCAGCCGTTTCGCCACCGCGCTGCGCGAGAAGGGCCTGAAGGTGCAGCCGCTGAACCTGGTGCAGAACCCGAAGGTGCCGGACAACACCAGCGTGCTGGTCATCGCCTCGCCGACGTCGAAGCTGTTCGACGGCGAGATCAAGCTGATCCAGGAATTCGTCGATCGCGGCGGCAACCTGCTGTGGCTGGCCGATCCGGACTTCCCGGCCGGCCTTGAACCGCTGGCGCAGCAGCTCGGCGTGCAGTGGCAGAACGGCTACGCGATCCTGCCGGAGTATCAGCTGCTCGGCACCGGTCATCCCGGCTTCTTCGCGGCGATGGACTACCCGCGCAACCCGGTCACGCAGGGCCTGGACATGGTCACGCTGTTCCCGCTGGTGCGCTCGCTGACGACCGCGCCGCCGGAAGGCTGGACCGCGCAGCCGCTGCTGCAGACCTCCGAGGCCGCGTGGCTGGAGACCGGCGACATCGAATCCGGCCAGGTCGCACTGGACCCGAACGACATTCCCGGGCCGCTGACCATCGGCGCCACGCTGACGCGCGTGTTCACGCCGGCGGCCGCCCAGGACAAGGGTGAGGGTGAGGGCGACGCGGCGCCGAAACCGCATCCGCAGCGCATCGCGCTGATCGGCGACGCCGACTTCCTGTCCGACGCCTACCTCGGCGAAGTCGGCAACCAGCAGCTCGGCCTCAACCTCGTGCAGTGGCTGGCCTCGCGTGACTCGCAGCTCAACATCGACGTGCCCAAGGCGCCGGATACCTCGCTGTTCCTGCCGGGCTGGGCGACGATGCTGATCGCCGCCGGCTTCGTGCTGGTGCTGCCGCTGCTGCTGCTCGGCATCGGCGTGACGCGCTGGATCGTCCGTCGCCGCAAGTGAGGCACGCATGAACCGCCTGCAGCTCAACCTGGCCCTGGTCGTCATCGTCGGCGCACTGGCGGCGACGCTGTACCTCACCCGCGAGCAACCCGAGAAAGGGCCGCCGCTGACGCCGCTGACCGACGCGACGCTGGAACGCATCCGCATCGAGCATCCGGGTGCACCGGCGATCGTCCTGCAGAAGCAGGACGGCGCCTGGCAGCTCACCGAGCCGGTGCACGCGGCGGCGGATGCGATGGAAGTCGCGTCCATCGTCAGCCTCGCGGGCGCCGAGGCGCAGCGCAAGCTGCCGGTCGCCGAGGTCGAGCTGAAGGAACTCAAGCTCGACCCGCCGCAGTACACGCTGACCTTGAACGACACGCGCCTGGACTTCGGCGACAGCGAGCCGATCGATTTCCGTCGCTACGTGCGGGTCGGCGACGACGTGGCGCTGATCGCCGAGCCGTCCGCCGCCGCGCTCGATGCCGACTACAGCGATCTGGTCGCCAAGGAACTGCTGCCGGCCGGCGCGGAGATTCAGAGCCTCGCGCTGCCGGACCTGACGGTGGCGCGCAGCACCGACGGCCAGAGCTGGGTGCTGATGCCCGACCAGGCCGACGTCGGCGCCGACCAGAAGCAGCAGCTGATGGACGCCTGGCGCTCGGCACGCGCGATGTGGAATGCCGCCGCCGAAGGGGGCCCTGGCGAGCCGGTGACGATCCTGCTCAAGGACGGCCGCGTGTTCGAACTCGTCGTCGTTGCGCGCACGCCGCAATTGATCATCGAGAATCCGGCCCTGAAGGTGCGGTACACGCTGTCCAAGGCCCTGGAGGGCGAACTGCTGCAACTGCCGGCGCCCGCACCGGCCGCCGGGGCCGCGCTGCCCGGCCAGCTGCCGTTGCCCGTCGGCGACGCGCCTGATGCCGAGTCCGACGCCGACGCACCCGCCCCCTGACGCCGATCGCGACGGCTGTGAAACAATTTCGGCCCGCCTCGTGCGGGCCTTTTCATGGGTGTTGTCCTGCGGGTTGCCGGAGCGCGCGTGCCTGAACTGCCGGAAGTCGAAACCGTCCGTCGTGGCCTGGAGCCGCACTGGGTCGGCCGTCGCATCGCGCGCGTCGTGGTGCGCGAGCCGCGACTGCGCTGGCCGGTGCCGGCGACGCTGGCACGCCGCAGCGCCGGTCGCCGCGTCGAGCGACTCGACCGGCGCGGCAAGTACCTGATCGCAACGCTGGACTCCGGCGACCGCCTGATCCTGCACCTGGGCATGTCGGGGCGCCTGTTCGTGCTCGACGCCGCGCATCCGCTGAAGAAACACGACCACGTCGATTTCCTGCTCGACAGCGGCCACCTCATCCGCTTCCACGATCCGCGCCGCTTCGGCGCCTTGCTGTGGTGGGCGCGCGACGAGGCCTCACATCCCCTGCTCGCCGGCATGGGGCCGGAGCCCTTCGATCCCGCGTTCGACGGCGAGCACCTGTTTCGCAAGTCGCGCGGTCGCAGCGCGCCGGTGAAACCCTTCGTCATGGACGGCCGCATCGTCGTCGGCGCCGGCAACATCTACGCCGCCGAAGCGCTGTTCCGCGCCGGCATCCGCCCGACGCGCGCCGCCGGCAAGCTGAGCCGCGCAGATTGCGAGCGACTGGCACAGGCGATCCGCTGCGTGCTCGCCGAAGCCGTCGAGCAGGGCGGCACGACGCTACGCGATTTCTTCGGCGCCGACGGCGCCTCCGGCTATTTCCAGCAGCGCCTCAACGTCTACGGCCGCGACGGCGAGCCCTGCGCGGTCTGCGGCACCACGATCCGGCATCTGGTACTCGGCCAGCGCGCGTCCTGCTACTGCCCCGGCTGTCAGCGATGACGAGGCCGCTCGACGCCACCGAGCGCCGCCTCAGCGATCTGCTGTCGCTGATCGCCGTGCTGCACATCGTGTCGGGTCTCGCGCTGCCGCTGCTGTTGCCGTTGTGGCCGGCGCTGATCGCGGCGATGCCGGCCAACGCCGGCTTCTGGGCCGCCGTGTTCGGCCCCACGGTCGCGAGCTGGGGCGTGCTGATGTTCGTGCTGGTGCGCCACGGCCTGCGCGCGCGGCAGCGCTGGGCCAGCGATGCGCTGCTGCTCGCCCTGATGGTGTGGGCGCCGCTCGACAGCCTGCTGTGCTGGCGCGCCGGCTTTCCGGCCGCGATCGCGCTCAATGCCGTTGCCGCCGCGAGCATCGCCGTGCCGTTGTGGATGCTGCGCCGGCACTGGGCGAGCCCATCCACGACCTCGCGTTCCCAATCCGCCGGAGTTTCGCCATGAACGACGTCCTCGCCCAGCCGCTGCGCCTGCCCTGCGGCGCGACGCTGCCCAATCGCCTGTGCAAGGGCGCGATGACCGAGAGCATCGCCGATCCCTGGCTGCGCGCCACCGAACGCCACGCCACGCTGTATCGGCGCTGGAGCGAAGGCGGCGCCGGCCTGCTGATCACCGGCAACGTGCAGATCGACCGCCGCGTGCTGGAGCGGCCGGGCAACGTCGCGATCGACGGCAACGGCGGGCTCGCGCCGCTGCGGGCCTGGGCGCGCGCCGGCACCGTCGCCGGCAACCACCTGTGGATGCAGATCTCGCATGCCGGCCGGCAGTCGCCGCGCTACATCACCGGCGCACCGCTCGGCCCGTCGGCCGTGCAGCTCGAGCTGTTCGGCAACTACGCAAAGCCGCGCGCGCTACGCGAGGACGAGATCCTCGATTTCATCCGGCGCTTCGCACACGCCGCTCGCGTCGCTCGCGACACCGGCTTCACCGGCGTGCAGATCCACTCGGCGCACGGTTATCTGCTCAGCTCGTTCCTGTCGCCGGTCACCAACGTCCGCACCGACGCCTGGGGCGGCAGCATCGACAACCGCGCGCGCTTCCTGATCGAAACGGTGCGGGCGACGCGCGCGGCGGTCGGCGCGGATTTTCCGGTCGCCATCAAGCTCAACTCCGACGACTTCCGCAAAGGCGGCTTCTCCAACGACGATTGCCTGCGCGTTGTCGAACTGCTGAACGCGGAATCCGTGGATCTGCTGGAGATCTCCGGCGGCACCTACGAGCAGCCGCGCCTGCTCGGTTTCAGCGGCCGCGACGATTCGGTCGCCGAACCGCAGCGCCAGAGCACGCGCCAGCGCGAGGCCTACTTCCTCGATTACGCCGAGCGCATCCGGCAGGTCGCCACGATGCCGCTCATGGTGACCGGCGGCTTCCGCAGCCGCGCTGGCATGGAGGAGGCCATCGACGGGGGGCACTGCGACGTGATCGGCCTCGGCCGGCCGCTATGCACACACACCGATTTTCCGAAGCGCCTGCTCGCGCGCGCGATCGACGAGGCGCCGCGCTACGAGAAGACGCTGACGCTTGGCAAGGCGCGCTGGCTGTCGGCGGCAAGCCCCTGGTTCTTCATCAAGCTGATCAACGTGCTGGGCCAGCAGGGCTGGTACTACCAGCAGCTGTTCCGTCTCGCCGACGGGCTCGAACCGGATCTGGCGCGCGGCGTCGGCAAGGCGTTTTTTGCTTACCTCGCCGACGAGCAGCTCGTCTCGGCACGCATGCGCAAGGCGCGGCGCGATCTGGACCAGGGGATCGCACCGCCCGGCGAGTGAAGCGTGGGCCTGCGGCGGTTGGGCCTACAGCGCACGCGCCGCTTCAACGCGCGGGCAGCGTCAGCGTGATGCGCAGCCCGCCGCCGTCGCGATTGGCGAGCTGGATACGGCCGCCGTGCGCCTCGATGATCTCGCGCGCCAGCGCCAGGCCCAGCCCGGTACCGCTGCGCTTGGTCGAGTAGAACGGCAGCAGCGCGCTGGCCAGTACCGTCTCGCTCATGCCGCTGCCGCGGTCGCGCACCTCGATGCGCCACTCGATCCCCACCTCGCGGATTTCCAGCTCGACCGCGTCTTCCGCGCTACCGGCCTCGTGCGCGTTCTTGATCAAGTTGATCAGCACCTGTTCGAGCTGCGCCGGATCGACGCGCACGCTCGCATCCGGCACGGCGCCGACGATGCGGAACACCGCCTGCGGCGCCAGCGCTTCGATCAGCTCGGACCAGCGCAAGGCCTCCAGCCGTGGTGCCGGCAGGCGTGCGAACTTGGCATAGCCCTCGATGAACTGATGCAGGTGCTTGGCGCGTCCGCCGATGCTGTTGAACACCTCCGGCAGCCGTTCGATCTGGCCGCGTCGCGCGAGTTCGGCGCCGGAGTGCGCCATCGACGAGATCGGTGCCAGCGAGTTGTTCAACTCGTGGCTCATCACCCGAATGACTTTCTTCCAGGTCGCCACTTCCTGGCGCGACAGCTCGCGCGTCATGCGGCGGAACAGGTACAGGCGATGCGCACGGCCCTGCAGGCGGAAGCCGCGCTGCGACAGGTGGAACGCTTCCTCGCCATCCGGCAGTTCGACACTGAACAAGGCATCGCCACCGCTGGCCATCGCTTCGCGCATCGCCGGCGGGCTGGTCTCGACGATGCCGTCGAAGGCCAGGCCGTTGAGGCTGCGGTTGTCGTTGAACAGCTGCCGCGCAGCGAGATTGGCGTAGGTCACCCGCCCGGCATCGTCGACCAGCACCAGCGCCACCGGCGTGTTCTGCACCACCGTGTCGAGCAGCAGCTCGCGCTGCGCCAGATGCTGACGCTGTTCGCGCAGCGTATGGCTGAGACGGTTGTGCTGGCGCGCCAGCTCACCGAGTTCATCGCCGCGCTCGCTGGCGATCGAGAAACTGAAATCGCCGTCGCGATAGCTGGCCACGGCCCCTTCGACCGCGCGCAGCAGTTGCTGGATCGGCGCGCTGAAGCGACGCGACAGCATCAGGCCGCCGATCAGCGCGACGAGGCCCGCGGCGACGGCGGCCAGCTCGGTGGACGCCAGCCAGCGCTGCACCACCAGCGCGATACCGGCGCTGACCATCGCCAGCGCCATCAGCGCCAGCGCGAAACGGGCGTCGAGCGACAGCGGGCGCATCAGATGGCAGCGCGGCACACGTTAGTGCGCGCCGGTCTCGAAGCCGTGGCGCTCCATGCGCCGGTACAGCGCCTGTCGCGACAGGCCCAGCGCCTGTGCGGCGCGGCTGATGTTGCCACCCACCGCCTTCAGGGTTGCGGCGATCGTGTCGCGGTCCGGCTCGTCGGCATTGCGCGAGGGTGCGGCGGCGCGTCTGGGCAGGCTCAGGTCGGCGGCGTGAATCGTGCCGTCGCTGCACAGCAGGCGCGCGCGCTCCAGCACATTGCGCAGCTCACGCACGTTGCCGGGCCAGCCGTATTCCATCAACGCCTCGCGCGCATCGTCGGCGAGCTGCGCCTGGCCGCCGAGGAAGAATTCGGCCATCGGCAGGATGTCGTCGGCGCGCTCCGCCAGCGGCGGCAACGCGATCTCGATCAGGTTCAGGCGGTAGAACAGGTCTTGTCGGAACGTGCCGTCGGCGATCATCTTCGGCAGGTCCGCGTTCGTGGCCGACAGCACGCGCACCTTGACCTGGCGCGTGCGTGAAGAGCCCAGGCGTTCGAACTGCCCGGTCTCCAGCACGCGCAGCAGCTTGATCTGGCCGGACAGCGGCAGGTTGCCGATCTCGTCGAGGAACAGCGTGCCGCCGTCGGCCGAATCGAAGCGACCCTCGCGTGCGCGATTGGCGCCGGTATAGGCGCCGGCCTCGGCGCCGAACAGCTCGGCCTCGATCAGGTCGCCCGGCAGCGCGCCGCAGTTCACGGCGATGAACGGGCCGTCCTTGACCGCGGAGTTGGCGTGAACGATCTGTGCGATGCGCTCCTTGCCGGCGCCATTGGGGCCAGTGATCAGCACCGGCACTTCGGCGCGCGCGACCTTGCAGGCGAGTTCGACGACGCGCTCCATCGCCTCGGAACCATAGACCAGCCCGCGCAGATCGAAGCGCCGCGCCAGTTCCTCGCGACGGCGGCGGCGCTCGCGCTGCAGCCGTGACATCGTGCGGTTGGTTTCCGCCAGTTCCAGCAGGTTCTCGACCGTGGTCAGCAGCTTGTGGTCGTCCCAGGGCTTGGCGAGGTAGTCGGCGGCGCCGGCCTTCACCAGCTCCACCGCGGTTTCCAGATTCGTCCACGCGGTCAGCAGCATCACCGGCAGGTCCGGATGCTGCTCGCGGATCGCGCGGAACAACGCCACGCCTTCGTCGCCGGAGGTGGTATCGGCGGTGAAGTTCATGTCGGCGATAACCAGATCGACGCGCTCGACCGCCAGCATCGCCAGGCACTCGTCCGGCATCGCCGCGGTGCGCACGCGGATATCGCGCAGCGACAGCAGCAGGCTCAGCGCCTCGCGCACACCCGCGTTGTCGTCGACGATCAATACCGTGCGCATGGCGTTCGCCTGCCGCTTATCCGTGGAGAAGGCGACACCGCGCAGCCGCGACGGTGTCGCCGGGCATCATACCGTGCGGGTTGCCGTGGCCGGCGGCACCGAGGCCGCGCGCAGCGCCGGTGCGAGCACCGCGAGCTGCCCGAGCAGCCATAGCGTGATGGCGCTGGCCGGCAGGTAGTACAGCGGCAGGCGCGGCAGTTCGTACTGGCGCATCAGCCAGCCGCTGATCGCGAATGCCGCGAGCACGCCCAGCACGATGCCGACCGTGACGATCAGGAAGTTCTCGGTCTGGAAGTAACGCAGGATGTCGCCGCGCGTGGCGCCGAGCGCGCGACGGATGCCGATCTGGCGGCGGCGGCGCTGCACCCAGAAGCTGGCCAGCCCGACGATCCCGAGCGCGGTCACCACCAGCAGCGAGACGACCACCGCCGCCAGCAGGCCAGCCATCACGCGGTCCTGCCTGAAGTGCTTGTCGCGCAGTTCTTCCATCGTCTTGGCGCCGAGCACGATGCGGTTCGGCGAGGTCTCGCGCAGCTTCTCGGTCGCCGCCTGGATCACCGCAGCGCGGTCCGCTGGATCGGTGCGCAGCACGAAGAAGCCGACGCCCTCGCTGAGCCGGATCGGCAGGATCATGCTGGCGCCGGTGAACGCCGGGTCCTCGCTGATGTTGGGGCGGATCAGGCGTTCGACCACACCGATGACCCGGGTCGGTTCGTTGGCCGGGTAGAACTGCTTGCCGAGCGGGTCCTCGTCGCCGAACAGCGATCGGGCCAGCGACGCGGTGATGATGACGACGCTGGGATACTGCTCGCCCGAGTACAGCGCCTGGAACTCCACGATCTCGTCCGGCGTGAAGTTGCGCCCGGCGATCAGCCGCAAACCGAAGGTGTCGATGAGATTCTCGTCGGCGTAGTAGGCGCCGGCGTCCATGACACTGTTCTGGTCTTCTGCGTTCATGCGGATGCTGGTGTTCCACGCCGAACGCCAGAACGGCATCTGGTTGATGACGGCCGCGTGCTTGACGCCGGGCAGCGCCGCCAGCGTGCGCAGGTCCTCGCGCTGGCGCTGGCTCGCGTCCTCGGTGCCCATGCCGGCGGTGATGACCTGGATCAGTTCGGATTCGGCAAGGCCGCTTTCGATGCTGCTGCGCTCGATGCGATGCACGATCAGGTACAGCGCGTTGCAGACGATGGCGCAGCACAACGCGATCTCGATCGCGATCAGCGCCGCCGCGGTTTTCTGGCGCTTGAGCGCCGCGAGGATGGGCAGGATATCCATAAGTTCGGTGCCTCTCAGTCGCTCTTGAGTTGCAGGGCGGGCGCCACATCGCAGGCGCGCCAGGCGGGCAGCAGGCCAGCGATCAGACTGGTGAACAGCGCGAGTGCGACGGTCAGGCCCAGCATCGGCAGGTCGAGGTGGGCCAGACTGGCGTAATCGCCTGGCTGCTGGCGCACGCCCCACAGTCCGAGCAGGGCCAGCAGCACGCCGAGCAACGCACCGGCCAGGCCGACGGCGCCGGCTTCCACGAGGAACTGCAGGAAGATCTCGCGGCGCGAGGCACCGATGGCGCGACGCACGCCGATCTCGCCGGCACGACGCAGGAACTTGGCCAGCATCAGGCCCACGGTGTTGACCAGGCACACGGCGAGAAAGCCGAACGCGAGCCAGACCTGCAGGCGCACATCGCTGGGCACGACGCGCTTGTAGTCGAGCCATTCCATGATGTTGTAGGTCCGCACATTGGTCGGCCGCTGGAAGCGGCCCAGCTCGCGCTGCTGGTCGGAGTAGTTGCGCAGGAAGGCCTCGTAATCGGCCCGCTGATCGGGCGATTCCAGCTCCACCCACAGCTGCATCCACGCGCAGTTCGGCGAGCGCTCGGGCTGCGCGGCCTCGTCCCAGCAGTTCATCGTGCCGCGACGCCCGACGTTCAGTTCCAGTGCGGTATCCAGCGGCAGGAAGACCTCGTCGATTTCGCTGTAGTTGCTGACCACCAGGTCGTAGAAGTGCGGCGTGGGCCGCCAGTGATCGAGCACGCCGATGATCTGGAAGTCCGCGCCGCGCAGGCGCAGCCGACGACCGACGCTGTTCTCGCCACGGTACAGCCGCTCGTTGAGCGCCTGGGAAATCACGACCACGCGCGCGCGGCTCTCGTCGTCCGCCGCGGTCCAGCCGGCGCCGTAGGCGAACGGCGTCGCGAACATCGGGAAGAAGTCCGCCGTGGTCAGGCGTGCGTCGGCAAGGTACGGCTCCACCGCCGCATCGTCGGTCTGCACCACGGTCGCACCGCCGGAGGTGAGCGCCTGGTACTTGGCGCGACCGGCCTTCAGCAGGTTGATGCCGTCCGGATAGGTCAGGTGCTCGCTCGGCGGCTCGCCAGCACTGAAGTCGTTGAGGTTGCGCGGCTCCACCAGCGGCAGAAAGATGCGATCGCTCTTGTCCGGCAGCGGATCGCCGGACAGCACGCGCAGCACCGTCAGTGTCGTGATCGTCGCACCGATGCCGAGGCCGATCGCGATCACCATCAGCAGCGTCAGCGCCGGATTGCGGCGCAGGCTGCGCCCGGCCAGCCAGCTGTAGTAACGGAACATGGCGCGTCTCAGCCCTGCGCCGCGTGAGGCGAGGCCTGCGCACCGGCGATGCGCAACCGCGGCGCTTCGCCAACATCGACGACCTGGCCGTCGATGACGTGCACATTGCGCTGTGCGCGCGCGGCCAGTTCCGGATCGTGCGTCACCATGATGATCGTGGCGCCATCGCGGTGAATCTCTTCGAGCAGCTGCATCACCGCGCGCGCCATCTGCGTGTCGAGATTGCCGGTCGGTTCGTCCGCGAGCAGCAGCTTCGGCGAGCCGGCCAGCGCGCGTGCGATGGCGACACGCTGCTGCTGGCCGCCCGAGAGTTCCGCCGGGTAGTGGCGCATGCGCGCCGACAGACCGACGCGCTCCAGCGCCTCGCCGATGCGCTTGCTACGCTCGCCGCCGCTCATGCGGCGATAGCGCAGCGGCACGTCGATGTTGTCGTAGACGTTCAGGTCGGGAATCAGGTTGAAGCCCTGGAAGATGAACCCGATCTTCTGGTTGCGGATGCGCGAGCGCTCGTTGTCGCCGAGATCGCTGACATCCTGGCCGTCCAGCTCGTAGCGGCCGCCGGTCGCGGTTTCGAGCAGGCCGGCGATGTTGAGGAACGTGGTCTTGCCCGAACCGGACGGGCCGGTGACGGCAACGAATTCGCCGTCGCGCACATGGATCGAGAAGTCGCGCAGCGCATAGGTCTCGACGACCTCGGTGCGGAAGGCCTTCGACAGATGGGTCATCTTGAGCATGCAACGAACTCCTGACGCGCGGACGCGCGAAGACGGAAGTGGAAAACGGAGGAGGCGACGGTCATCGGCTCAGCACCACGCGCTCGGCGTCGTGGAAGGCGTCGGTGCCGGAGACGACGACGCGCTCGCCGGACTGCAGGCCCTCCAGAATCTCGACCTTGTCGAGACTGGAAGCGCCCGCACGAATCCGCCGGCGTTCGGCGATGTCGCCGTTGACGACATAGGCGCTCTGGCCGCGGCCGATTTCGAGGAATGGCCCGCGCGCGACCATCAGCACGTCCTTGCGCTGATCGAGCACCACGCGCACCGACAGGCGCTGACTCTGGCGCAGGCCCTGCGGCGGCTCGCCGGCGAAGCGCACGCGTGCGGTGACCTCGCCGTTGACGACCTCGGGCGACACGGCGCTGATCTCGCCGGGCCAGGTGTGGTTGTTGCCGCGGATCTGCGCCGGCATGCCGACCGCCAGATCGCGCGCAAAGCTTTCCGGCACGCGCAGTTCGACCTCCAGCGCCGACAGGTCGACGACCGTCATCAGCGCCGTGTCCTTGGCGACCGTGGCGCGGTCCGCCACCATGCGCTGGCCGACCTGGCCCGACACCGGCGCGCGCAGCGTCAAGGCATCGACCTGGCGCTGCAGCTCCGTCACCAGCAACTGCTGGCGATCGCGCGCAAGCCGCTTGGCGTCGACATCGAAGCGGCGACCTTCCTTCTGCAGCGTGTGATCGGTCTCGGCACGCTTGAGCGCGATCCCGGCCTTCTGCAGCGCCGCCTGCGTGCGCAGCACTTCGATCTCCGCCGTCACGCCCAGCGCGAAAGCCTTCTGCGTGCGCTCGTGCTCGGTGCGCGCCGTGGCGTGGTCGATGCGCGCCTGCTCCAGTGTCTGGTCGGCGACGATGGCCTGCTGCCGCGCGTCGAGCTGTGTGCGCGCATGATCGATCTCCAGGGCCTGCAGGTTGGCCTGCTCCTGCGCAAGCTGGCTGCTCAGTTCCGGACTGTCGACAGTGCCGAGCACGTCGCCGGCCTGCACCGCATGACCGGCCTGCACGTCGAAGCGCACCGATCCGCTGGCAGCGGCGTACAGCGTCGGACTCACCGCCGCGACGACGCGGCCCTCGGCGGCGATGTCGCGCGTGAAGTCGCCGCGCTCGACGGTGGCGATGACCACGCGCTCGCGGCTGATCGAGGTTTCCGCCGACAGCAGGCGCGTCACGCCCCACACGGCGAGCATGAGCAGCAGTACGGCACCGCCGATCGCCAGCGTTCGGCGGTGCCGGCGCCAGCCGGATTCCTGAAGGATGATGCGATCCTGCGCGCGCGTATCGCGGATGCCGGTCACGGCTGGAACTCCTGGGGCATGGGGATCGTCTCGCCGTCGACGAGCAGCGCATCGATGGCGGCGAGATCGGTGTCGTCGAGACGGCCGGCCTGCGCCTTCAGCCGCAGCAGGCTGCGCAGATAGTCGTAGCGCGACTGGTACGCGGCGCGCAGCGCGCGGTAGTAGTTGTTCTGCGCATTGAGCAGATCGAACTCGGTGCGCGTGCCGGCTTCCACGCCGTTGCGGCCGGCGTCCATGGCAACGCGGTTGGCGGCCACCGCTCGCCGCGCGGCTTCGATGTTGCGGATGCCGCCGAACACGCCGCGGTACGCGGCCAGCGTGTCACGCTCCAGCGTACGCCGGCGCGCATCGGCCTCGGCCTGCGCGCCGCGCAGGCGCGCACCGGCCTCGCGGCGCTGTGCCTGCACCAGGCCCCCCTGGAACAAGGGCCATTCGGCGACCACGCCGATGCGATCGATACGCTGCTCGCCACCCAGCACCTCGGGCGCATCGGTCTGGCCGATCGAGCCGCGCAGCGCCAGCGTCGGCCAATGCCGCGCATCGACTGCAGCGGCGCTACGCTGCGCCGCCCGCGTCCCGAGTCGTGCGGCCTGCAGGCCGGGGTTGTCCTCGTGCGCCTGCGCGAGCCAGGCCTCGGCCTGCGCCGGTTGCGGCGCCTCCAGCGGAATCTCGTCGCGCAGCGGCTGTACCGCGATGCGCGCGCCGGTGAGCTCCATCAACGCGCGCTGCGCGTCCAGCAACGCCAGTTCGGCATCGGTGACGGCTTGCGCGGTCAGCGAGTAAAAGGCCTGCGCTTCCTCGACGCCGATACGCGCGCCGAGCCCGGTCTGCAGCCGCTTGTCGGCCTGATCGACCAGCGCGCCGTAGGCCTCGCGCTCGGCGCGGTTCGCACGCAAGGTGTCGGCGGCGGCCAGCACCGCGAAGTAGGTTTCGGCGACACGCAGCACCAGTTGCTGCTCGGCTTCGCGATACGTCGCCTGCGCCTGCGCGCCGACCGCGCTGGCTTCGCGCAGTCGCTGGATCGCTTCGAGATTCCACAAGGGCTGGCGCAGATCGAGGCCGTAAGTGGTGCGCGTCGCGCTGAAGCGCGCGGCATCCGGATCCGGTTGCGGGTTGCCCGGATCGTCGACCGGATTGCGGCCGCCGTCGAGGCGGTAGCGCTCACGATCGCGCGCCGCCACCGCGCTGAGCGACGGCAGCAGCGCGGCCCGCGCCTGCGGCGACTGCTGCAGCGCGATGTCGCGCTGCGCCTGGGCGCGCTGCAACTGCGGGTCCTGCTGCTGCGCGGCACGATAAGCGTCGAGCAGCGCGTGCGCCGACGCGGGCGCATCGACGCACGACAGGATCAGGGCAAGGGGCAGGGACCAGGACCAGCGCATGCCCCCTTCAACGCAGCGCGCGTGCCAGATCGGTGCCTTATATCAACGCCTTGATCCAAAAACGTTTTTTCAATCCTGCCGCGATCGCCGAGCGGTGTCCGGACACCGCGGCGCGGACAGTGCGGACACTCGCGGACAGGGGGAATTCCCTACTGCACGCCGTGGCGGCGCATCGCGCTCGGCGTGAAAAAGTTGTCGTCGGCGGTCCAGCGATAGTCGGTGGGCGCTTCGGTGTTCTCCAGTGCGCCGACCAGGTAGCGCCCAATGAAGAAGTCGTAGCCAACCTCGACCGCTGCCTGCGTCGCCGGCACGTCGTAGACGTTCATCAGGTGCGACTCCTGAATGCGCCAGAGCTGATCGCGCTGGTCGTAACAGTCGACGACCGCGATATGCCAGGAGTCCTCGTCCAGATAGAACGTACGGCGCTTGTAGACGTGGCGCGTGCCTTCGCGCAGCGTGGCATCGACCACCCAGACACGATGCAGTTCGTAACGCGCGAGCGCGGGGTCGATGTGGTTGGGCCGGATGATCTGCTCGGGCTTCAGGCCGCGCGCCTCGAGCCGGTAGGCGTTGTACGGAATGAAGATCTCGCGCTTGCCGACCAGCTTCCAGTCGTAGCGGTCCAGCGCACCGTTGAAGGTATCGATCTGGTCCTGGGTGGCCAGCGAATCCGAGGCCAGCGTCGGGTTGTCGTACCCCAGCTCCGGCGCGCGGCGTACCCGTCGCTGCCCGGGGCTGTACGACCAGGCCATGTTGGACTGTCGGTCCTGATCAATGGTCTGGTGCACCAGCACGATGTTGCCGGACAGCCGCGGCGGCCCCAGCACGTAGGTCAGGTAGTACAGGAAGATGTTGTCCTTCAGGTCCTCGGGCTCGATGCCGATGCGGTTGTACTTGATCGATGCATAGCGGATGACGCGGCTGATGAAGTGACTGCCGTCGCGATTGGCGACCGCGACGCTGTAGTAACCCTTGAGGCCACTGGCGATGTACTTGGTGCGGTGATTCCAGATCGCTTCGGCGCCGTTGCGCGGCATCGGAAACGCCGGGCCGGTCGCTGCGCCCGACAGCGAGTCGGTGCCGGTGAGCTGCGCCCGCAGCGCATTGCGCTTGACCGCCGCATAGACGCCTTCCGGAAACGACGCGCTGCGTCGCGACGGATAGATGTTCATGCGATAGGTCTTGTAGCGCTTGAACATCTCCTGCTGCGCCGGCGTCAGCTTGTCGGCATAGCGCGCATGGTTCTCGGCGGTGATCGTGAACAGCGGCTTGTCGTCGGCATACGGGTTCTCATAACCCCGCGCCGGGTCCATCGCGCGCGGCGGGAGTCCGCCGGTCCACTCGGGAATCGTGCCGGCGGCGTTGCCCGCGCGTTGCCCGCCCATCGGCGTCAGGTCGCGCCCGAGCCGCTGCGCCTGTTCGGGCGAGACCGCAGCGAGCGCAGGCCCTGTCGTCAGCATCCAGGTCAGCAGTGTCGAAGCGATCGCGAGATTTCGCACGGCGGTTCTCCTAGAACGAATATTTGACCGTGGCCGAGACCAGATCGCGGTCGTGCAGCAGATTGGTGTTGCGGTAGTCCTTGCCGATGCCGAAGTAGCTGACCCAGCCCAGCTCCAGCGTCCACGCGCCGGCGTAGTCGAAGCGCAGCGCCAGCGCGCTCTGCATGCTGTCCTGGACGAACGAGCGCGCCGGACCCGCCGCTGTGCCTTCCACATCGTGGAAGAAGGTCAGCTGCGGATTGAACCCCCAGCCGCTCCCGAACAGGTTCGGGTAGTTAAGCTGCGTCAGGACGCGGTAGCCCCAACCGAAGTTTTCCGAGTAGTAGCGATCCGAGACGCCGTCGGTGCCACCCTTTTCGAACGTGCCGGGGCCCTCGAAGCGCAGCTCGGACTTGCCGGGCAGGTCCGGGATGTAGGTGGCGCCGGCTTCCACCAGCAGCAGCCACTGCTGCGCGCCGAACGGATTGCGCGGTCCGAACAGATAGGTGCCGGTGAACTGCAGCTGCAGCATGTCGTAGCGCCGATAGCCCTGGAAATACTCGCCGGGCGTTTGGTTCTGACCGAGCTGGTTCGGCGGGAAGAACAGCGCGAACGCCGTGCCGCCGATCGGGCCGGCGAGTTGCGTGACCGGGCTCAGCCCGTGGTAGACGAGTTCGTAGTCATCGATCTGGAACACCTGATCCTGGGTGTACGAGAACTCGCCCTGCAGCGCGACCCCGAACGGCAGCGTCGTGTTGAAGGTCAGGCCGTAGATCTTCAGGTCTTCCGGATACTCGAGCTGGTAGCCGCCCACGCCCAGGTGCGCCGCGCGCAGGGTTTCGATCTGGCCGGGCGTCAGGCTCTCGGGATTGAGCAGCCCGCGGATGATCAGCACCCCCGACAGGCCGGTCGGATCCTGCACGCCGGGCACCAGTTCGTTGAGCTGCGCAAACTGGGCCTCGCTCATCGAGTACCCGCTGGTCACGGGCAGCATGCTGTGCACGTTGAGGAAGTACAGGCCCAGCTCCAGGCCGCCCAGTTGCGGCAGGAAACGCGACAGCGCGAAACCGTACTGTCCGTCGCGCGACGCCCGCACGTCCGGCTTGCGGAAGATCTTGTAGCCGTCCGGCAGCTCGTTCTGATCGAAGAATCGGCTTTCCACCGCGAGGAAATCGCCCCCCTCGACCAACCCGTCGAGCGGGCTGTAGTAGCTGCCCTGGGGATCGATCGAGATTTCACGCGCATCCAGCAGATAGAACCCCGACAGCGCGGTGTCGTCGGTGAGCTCGGTCTGCACGGAGATCATCGGCACCGGCGTAAACACGTTGCGCAGGTCCGCGCCGGCAAAGCGCAGCTTGGTGAGATCGTAGGTGTTGGCCTGGTTCACGCCGAACTGGATGAAGGTGCTCTCGCCCCAGCTCAGCACCTGCCGGCCGATACGCAGCGAGAACGGGCGATCCGCCAGCTCGAAGTTGGCGTAGACGTAGGCGTCCAGCAGCTCGGCACCGCGACCGATCAGCCGTTCGACCTCGTGCGGTCGCGGCGCGCCGCGGCGCGCCGGCTCGTCGAAGCCGCTGTTGACCGCGTCGTAGAAATACAGGCCGCGCACGAACACGCCGGCACTGTCATCCCAGCGCAGCTGCAGGTCCTGGTTGATGAACGCGATCGCCGAGACCCAGTCGCCGCGGTCGTAGTTGAGATTGCCGTCGTCGATGTTGCTGCTCAGGCCGGTGCCGCCGTTGCCCTGGCTGACCAGGCCGGGATCGCGCGACTGGATGCGCTGCACCGCGCCGACGGTGACGAAGGTATCCAGCTGGCCGCTGACCTCGCCCCAGCGGAAATCCAGCGCCACCGCCGGCGCGCCTGCCAGCGACAGGCCCACGGCCAGCCACCCCCGCGCGTACCGCCACGCGTTGTCATTCATCGCCTCGTTCTCCTCACGCGAATCGCGGTTCGCTGTCTGTCGTTCTCGCCGCCACGCGCCGGCTCTGCCACCAGGCCGTGAACCAGAGCGCCTGCGCGGCGGCCAGCGCGTAATGCAGGCGCGTCAATCCCTCGCTGCTGCGATCGCCGGCCAGAACCAGCATCGGCAGCAGCGCGACTCCACACAGCGCGGCCAGCGCGCGGTGACCCCGTTGCCACACCGCCCACGCCAGCGCCCCGGCGCCCGCGAGCACGACCAGTGCGCCGAGCATCCGCGCCAACGCCGTGTCGCCGAACGCGACGAGCAGCATCAGCAGGCTCAGGCCCAGCGCCGCGCCGGCGGCGATGGCCGGGCGTCGCATCAGCGCCGATGCCAGGCCTGCCACCACGGCCGGCAGACCGGCCGCCGCGGCCAGGTCCGAGACCGCGCGGTGCAGGACGGCCAGCGACTCGACGGCGCCATACCGCACGGCGCCGATCGCCCCGGCGGACGTCAACAGCAGCCCGCCAACGGCCGCCAGGACGGCACCGGCGCTTCGCGGCTGTGGCGCCAGCGCGCCGATCGCGGCAACCAGCGTCACCAGCGCCAGCACCGCGTCCGATATCGCCAATGCGTTCATGTCGGCACGCTTGCGGGCACTCAGGTGGCCGGGCCCCGCACCGGCTCGCGCACATCGGCGAGCGGTGGGCCCGCGTCAGCAGCGGTCGCCGCGGGTGTCGACGGAGGAACGGGTGACCACTCCGGCGGACCGAACAGCACCCGCCGCGCATTTCTCAGTGTCGGTTCGGCACGGATCTCGCGCGCCAGTTGCGCGAAGTAATGAAAGGCAATGACGAAGGGGTTGTAACTGCTGACGTTGTGCGTCAGGCCGTAGTCCACCTTGGCGCGCTCCGGTTCGAAGCTGCCGAACAGGCGATCCCAGATAACCAGGATGCCGCCGTAGTTGCGGTCGATGTATTCGGGATTGCTGCCGTGGTGAACGCGATGGTGGGAGGGCGTGTTGAACACCCACTCCAGCGGCCCGAGCCGGTTGACGGTCTCGGTGTGCAGAAAGAACTGGTAGATCAGGCTGATCGACTGCAGCGTGTAGACCGCGACCGGATGGAACCCGAGCAGCGGCAGCGGCAGGAAGAAGGCCGAGCTGTACAGCGGCGTGGTCCAGGACTGGCGCAGCGCCGTCGTGAAGTTGAACGCCTGGCTGGAATGATGGTTGACGTGCGCGCCCCAGAACAGGCGCACGCGATGCGAGAACCGGTGGTACCAGTAGAAGCAGAAGTCCTGCAGCACGATGCCGACCACCCAGACCCAGGCCAGCCGCAGATCGAGTTCGAACAGGCGGAACTGGTAGAGCCACAGGAACAGCGCGAACCAGCCCAGCTTGGCGACCACGGCGATCAGCACGTTGCCGACGCCCATCGCCAGACTCGCCCAGGCATCGCGCCCGTCGTAGACGCGCCCGCGCCGCTTCAGCCACAGCGCCTCCAACCCGACCAGTGCGAGGAAGGCGGGAATCGCATACAGCACCAGTTGATCGTCGCCGATCGGCGTCATGTCTCGGGGGTCCGGAATGTGCCCCGGCACGTTATGCCAGCGCCGCGCGCCGGTATTGCCCGCGGATGCCGGGCCATGGGCCGCGGACGCCGCGGCGCTTGTGCGCGCCGGGGGCACACGCCTATCGTCGCGCGCATGTCTTCGACCCCGACGCCACCTGCCACCGGCGAGGTGTACCTGTCCTATGTCCGTGCGCTGTTCCAGTACCTGGAAGAGCAGGGACGGTCCGTCGCACCGTTACTGGACGCGCTGGCGCTGACCCCCGCCGATCTCGACGACGCCGACCGGCGCATCGGCGCCGACGCGTATGCCCGCCTGTGGGCGCGCGCCGCAGACGCCTGCGGCGACTCGCACCTGGGTCTGCACGCCGGCGCGGTCGCGCGGCCCGGCAAGTACGGCATCCTCGGTTTCGCGATGATGGCCTGCGAGACGCTCGGCGAGGCGCTGCTGCGCCAGCGGCGCTACCAGGATCTGGTCGGCAAGACCGGCGTCTCCGAACTGCACGCCGTCTCCACAGACCTGGCCGAACTGCGCTGGCACTCGCCGCTGGCGGGATTGTCGCGCCACATCGGCGAGGAGCATGTGTCGAGCTGGGTCGCCTTCGCCAACCTGTTGATCGGCGACAGCGAGCGGGCGCTGTACGTCTGCTTCGAACATGCGCCGCACGGCGAGCCCGCGCTATACGAACGCGTGCTCGGCTGCCCGGCGCGTTTTTCCCAGCCCTACACCGCGGTCGCGTTCCCGACGGCGTTGCTGGCACGGCCGGTTCGCGACCAGAACCCGACGCTGCGACGCCTGCTGGACGGCCACGCCGAACAGCTGCTGGCCGACCGGCGCCGCCAACGCGACGACATGATCGCCGACGCCTGGCAGGCGGTATCGGCCGCGCTGGTGAACGGGGCGCCGACGCTGGAGGACATCGCGCAGCGGCTGGGCTGCAGCGCGCGCGTGCTGCAGCGCCGTCTCGGCGAACGCGATCAGACGTTCAAGGATCTGGTCGATGAAGTGCGCCATGCGTTGGCGCTGCGCTATATCGCCGACCCCAAGCTGTCGCTGCTGGATATCGCCTTCCTGCTGGGCTTCTCGGAGCAGTCCGGATTCCAGCGCGCCTTCAAGCGCTGGGCGGGCACGACGCCGGGGCTGTACCGCGCCGGGGGGTGAGGCCTGCCGGCCCGGCGCTAGTTCAGCGCGCGCGGTACCGCCAGCGTGAACGGTGCGATCCGCGCCTCGAAACGTTCGCCGCGTTCCGGCAATTCCATCGTGTAGCTGCCGTGCATGCTACCGACCGGCGTGGTCAGCGGGCAGCCGCTGGTGTACTCGAAGGCTTCGCCCGGCTTGAGCAGGGGCTGATGACCGACCACGCCGGGGCCGCGCACCTCGTCGGTCTTGCCTTCGCCATCGGTGATGACCCAGTGGCGCGACAGCAGCTGCGCCGGCTCCTCGCCCTCGTTGCGGATCGTGATGTGGTACGCGAACAGATACTGCTGCGCGGTGGGCTCCGACTGCTCGGGCACATAGCGCGGCTGCACCAGGATGCGGATGCCGCGGGTGACGGTCTCGGACATGCGGCGCGCCTTCTTCAGAACATGCCGGTCGCGAGGCGCGCGGCCTCGGACATCATCGACTGGTTCCAGGGCGGATCGAATACCAGTTCGACCTCGGCCTCGGTCACGGTCGGCACCGCCAGCACCTTGGATTTGACGTCGGCCACCAGGATCTCGCCCATGCCGCAGCCGGGCGCGGTCAACGTCATCTCGACCTTGGCGCGGCGCTGGCCGTCGGTCGCCGGTTCCAGCTTGCAGCTGTAGATCAGACCCAGCTCGACGATGTCGACCGGAATCTCCGGGTCGTAGCAGGTACGCAGCTGATCCCAGACCGCCTTCTCGATTTCCTCGTCGCTGGCGTCGGCGGCCAGCGCCGGGCCCTTGACCACCTCGCGCCCGATCGCATCGGCATCCTTGCCTTCGATGCGGAACAGATGGCCCTGCACCTGCACCGTGAAGCTGCCGCCCAGCGCCTGCGTGATCGCGCCCTCGGCACCTTCCGGCAGCTCGACCTTGGTGCCCTGTGGAATCAGGATGCCGATGACGTCCCGGCTCAGGGTGACAGGTTCGTAGGTGGCGCTCATGGGATGATGGAACGGCCCGGGGTGGGCGGCGGACGCGAACCGCGTCCGCGGCGGGGAACCAAGTTTAAACGCGCGAGGTCTAGGCCGCATCCAAGCGGACCACCGCGCGCTGTACAGGCCGTCTCCGGGGGGAACCGATGCGCCTGACCTCTTTCTCCATGTCCAATCCGCCGGCGATCGCCGCGGCGGCCCTGATCGTCGTGCTGTTCGGCGTGCTGGCGCTGCTGCAGCTGCCGATCCAGCTGCTGCCGGACACGCGCCAGCCGCAGCTGTTCATCAACGCCGAGTGGCGCGAGGCCGCGCCCAGCGAGGTCGAGGAAGCGCTGGTCGAGCCGATCGAGGAGGCGATGCGCGGCCTGCCGGGTCTGGTCGAGATGCGTTCCGAATCCAACCGCGGCGGCGGCAACGTGGTGCTGGTGTTCGAGATCGGCACCGACATGACGCGCGTCATGCTCGACGTGGTCTCGCGACTCAACACGCTGCCGCCGTTGCCGCCGGATGCGGAGGAGCCGCAGGTCTTCGGCGGCGACAACTGGCAGGGCCAGAACGCCGGCTCGCTGCTGGTACGGCCGCTGCCCGGCAACCACGTCAAGGACCTGGCCGCGACCTACCAGACGCTGATGGAAAGCGTGGTCGAGCCGCGGCTGGCGCAGATTCCCGGTGTCTCGCGCGTCAATCTCGAAGGCGGGCGCCCGCGCGAGGTGCAGATCCGTTTCGACGCGTTTCGCCTGGCCGCGCTCGGGATCACGCCGCAGCAACTGGCGCAGACCGTCATCGCGGCACGCGACGCCTCGGCCGGCTTCGTCAACATGGGGCGCCGCCAGTTCACGGTGCGCCTCAAGGGCCGCGAGCCGGTGGCCGATCTGGGTTCGCTGATCGTCGGCTGGAGCGGTGACCGGCCGCTGTACCTGCGCGAAGTCGCCGACGTCGACATCGGCTATCAGGATGCGCAGGCCTTCACCTACCGCAACGGCGAGCCCGGCTACTACATCACGCTGCAGCGCACCTCCGACTCCAATACCGTCGCATTGATCGAAGGCGTCAAGGAAGCGATTGCCGAACTCAATGCCGGCCCGCTGGCGCGCGAACAGTTGCTGATGGACCTGTCCTGGGATGCCTCGGTCTACGTCAAGCGCGCGATCGGCTTCGTGCAGGAGAGCCTGGTCATCGGCATCCTGCTCGCGGTCGGCGGCCTCTGGTATTTCCTGCGCGGGCCGCGCGCGTTGCTGGTGATCGGCCTGTCGATTCCGATCTCGCTGTTCTTCGCCGTCATCACGCTGCAGATGCTCGGCCGCACGCTCAACGTGATCTCGCTCGCGGGCCTGGCGTTCTCCACCGGCATCGTCGTCGATGCCGCGCTGATCGTGCAGGGCAACATCCTGCGCTACGTCCAGGAAGGCAAGGATGCCCGGCGTGCGACGCTCGACGGCGCGCAGGAGGTCATGCCGGCCCTGCTGGCATCGATGCTGACCAGCATCGCGATCTTTCTGCCGGTGCTGTTCATGCAGGGTCTCGAAGGCCAGCTGTTCCAGGATCTCGCCATCACGATGAGTGTGTCGCATGGCGCCAGTCTGTTGGTGGCGATGAGCGTGATCCCCGCCGCCAACCGCTGGGCGCTGGCGAAGCACATTCCCGCCGATCAACACGGTCACTGGTGGGCGGCGATGGCCCATGCCGCCATGCGGCTCACCGATGGCGCGCGCGCGCGCCTGGCTTGGATCGTCGCGCTGGTGTTCGGCTCGGTGCTGTTCGTCGGGCTGGCCGCGCCCACGTTCGATTACCTGCCGGTGGCGCAGACCGACCTGATCTGGAACAACTTCCGGCTGCCGCCCGGCGGCAACCTGGAAACCTTGCAGCAGGAATTTGCGCCCGAGGTCATCGCGCGCCTGAAGCCGCACCTGGAAGGCACCAGGCATCCGGCGGTGAAGTACTACAACCTATCGTCGTGGCGCGGCCAGTTCGGCGTCGCCGTGGTCTATCCCAAGGACCCGCGCGAGATTCAGGAGATGGTGCGCGTGCTGCGCGAGGAGATCATGACCGGCTTTCCGGACACCGGCATCTTCGTGCAGCGCGGCTCGCTGCTGAACGTGGACGGCGGCAACGCGCGCGAGATCCGGCTCTACTTCCAGGGGCCCGACCTGGATGCGCTGATGAAGGCTGCGTCGGTGGCGATGACGGAAATCCCCAAGGCGATCCCGAACACCTTTCCGCAACCGCAGCCGGCGCTGGAACTGAACCAGCCCGAGATCCTGCTGCGGCCGGACGAGTGGCGCATCTCGCGCGCAGGACTGGATCGCAACAGCGTCGCCGGCGCGCTGCGCGCGTTCACCGGCGGCCTGTGGGCGGGCGAGTACTTCGACGGCAACGAGCGTCTCGACATCATCATCAAGGCGCGCGACTGGAAGACGCCGGAAGCCCTCGCCGAGCTGCCGCTGATGACGCCGGGCGCCGGCGTGCAGACCGTCGGCGATCTGGCCGCGGTCGAACTCACGGTCGGCCCCTCGCGACTGCTGCGCGTCAACGGCCGGCGCACGGTGGCGGTGGCGTTCGAGCCGCCGGAAACGATGTCGCTGGACGAGGCGATCGAGTTGCTGCGCGCGCGCGTCGAACCCGTGGTGCGCGCGGCGATGCCGGGCGGCATGCAGATGGCCTACGCCGGCTCGGCCAACGAACTGCACGAAGCCCTGGTGGCGATGGCCAAGAACTTCCTGCTGGCGCTGCTGATCCTGTTCGCGCTGATGGCGGCGCTGTTCCGTTCGGTCTGGGACAGCTTCCTGGTGATGCTGGTGCTGCCGGTCTCCACCGCCGGCGGGATCGCCGCATTGAACGTGCTCGGCTGGTTCGGCTTCCAGGCACTGGACCTGCTGACGATGATCGGCTTCATCATCCTGCTGGGCCTCGTCGTCAACGCCGCGATCCTGCTCGTCGACCAGACGCGCGCGCGCGAACGTGCCGGCGTGGCGCGCGACGACGCGGTGCGTCAGGCGCTGGAGACGCGCGCGCGGCCGATCGTGCTGTCCACGCTCGCTGCGGTGCTGGGGATGCTGCCGCTGATCGTGATGCCGGGCCTCGGCGCCGAGATCTACCGCGGCCTGGCCGCCGTGGTGTCGGGCGGCATGATCGTCGGCACCGCGTTCACGTGGTTCCTGATGCCCGCCTTGCTGCGTCTCGGCAAGCAACGCGTGCCCACACCGGCGCACGATGCCGCGCCGCCACCCGATGTCCTGTCCGTCAAGTGACGACGCGGTCCGGAGTTCCACGCATGCGTAGATCCTTCGTTTCATTCCTTCTGCTGGCCTGCGTGCTGCCGGCCAGCGCACAGCCGCCTCCGGCAGCGGTCGAGGTCACCGCTGCCGAGCTACGACGGCTGGCACCGACGGTGACCGCCACCGGGCAGGTGCAGAGCCGCTCCGGTGCCGCCATCGCCGCTGCGGTCGCCGGGCGCCTGCAGTGGGTCGCCGAGCCCGGCACGCGCGTCGACAAGAACGCGGTGCTCGCACGCATGGACGTCGACGAGCTGCGCCTGCAACGCCTGGAGCAGGCGGCGCGTGTCACGCGCGGGCAGGTATCGCTGAAGCAAGCCGAGCGCGAGCTGGAGCGCCTGCGGGCCTCCGGCAACGCGGTCAGCCGCTATCAACTCGACCAGGCCGAGAACGCGCGCGATCTGGCCTCGGCCGATCTCGACATCGCGCGCGCGGCGCTGCGTCAGACCGACGAGCGCTTGTCGCGCACGGAAGTCCGCGCGCCGTTCGCTGGCGTGGTGTCCGAGCGCCTGCGCCGCGAAGGCGAGGAAATCAATCGCGGCGAGGTCATCGCGCGCCTGCACGACACCGAGCACCTGGAGATCCGCCTGTTCCTGCCGCTGCGCCACGTGCGCGCGATCCAGCCGGGCAGCCGCGTGGTGGTGCGCGCCGACGGCCGCGAGCGCAGCGGCCAGGTGCGCGCGATCGTGCCGGTCGGCGATGCGCGGTCGCAGTCGTTCGAAACGCTGATCGACGCGCCGGAACTCCCGACGCTGGCCGTGGGTCACACGGTGCGCGTCGAGTTGCCGCTCGACGCCGCTCGCCAGGCGCTGGCGGTGCCGCGTGACGCGGTCGTGATCCGCGCCGAGGGCGCCGCTGTCTACCGCATCAAGGACGGCAAGCTCGCCGAGCGCATCCCGGTCAAGACCGGTGTCGCCGACGGCGAGTGGATCGCGGTGGAAGGCGCGCTGTCGGAGGCCGATCCGGTCGTGGTACGCGGCGCCGAAACCCTGCACCATGGCGATCCCGTCACGGTCATCGGAGTACGGAAGGTATGAACACAAAGATTCGTCGCGGCCTGCTGGCCGTTTTGCTGGCTGCCCCGCTGCTGGCCGCGCCGCTGGCGCAGGCCGAGGAATCGCCGCGCCTGATCGCGGTCACCGGTCAGGGCGAGGTCTCGGTCAAGCCGGACCGCGCGCGCCTGAATCTGGCTGCCGACGCGATGAACGCCGATCTGAAGGCCGCGGAAGCCGAGGTCAACAAGATCGTGCGCGCCTACCTGGTCGAGGCCAAGACGCTCGGCACCAAGGAGGAGCACATTTCCACCGCCGGCATCAGCATCAATCCCGAGTACGTCTGGGACGAGAAAGCGCGTCGCCAGCAGCTGGTCGGCTATCGCGCGCGTCGCGACATCAACGTCGTCATCGAGAATCTCGACAAGGTCGGCGACTACATCCTGCGCGCCACCAAGGTCGGCGTGAACCACGTCTCCGCACCGGCGCTGGAATCCAGCAAGAGCGGCGCGCTGATCGAACAGGCCCTGGTCAATGCGGCCAACGACGCGCGCACCAAGGCCAAGCTGCTGGCCGAGACGCTGGGCATGAAGCTCGGCGCGGTACGCACGCTGCGCGTCAACGATTACGCGCCGCCGCCGATGCCGATGAAGGTCATGGCAATGCGCGCCGAAGCCGCCGACATGGGCGGCAACCAGGAGATGGGCTTTGCCGCCGGCGAGATCAAGTACAGCGCCAGTGCCGTGATCGAGTTCGACCTGATCAAGCCCTGATTGCCGCCGCGATGCCGCGACGGCCACGCCCGGCATCGCGTCCGTCCAACTTTCGAACCGGGCGCCCCGGCTCCCTCGCCGGGGCGCTTCGCCCGAGAATCCCGCCCGGGTGCGCGCGCCGCGGGCTGGTGCGATAATCCGTCGCTTCCCGCCTGAGCCAGGCCTTGCGAGGCCCGTGAACGTGGCCAAGAAGCTCCGCCGTACCGAGACCGCCAAGACGACACCCGTCGTCGGCATCATCATGGGTTCCCGTTCCGACTGGGAGACCATGGCGCACGCCGCGCGCATGCTCGAATCCCTGAAGGTCCCGTACGAGGCGCGTGTGGTCTCCGCACACCGCACGCCCGATCTGCTGTTCGAGTACGCCGAAGCGGCGCGCGATCGCGGGCTCAAGGTCATCATCGCCGGTGCCGGCGGCGCCGCGCACCTGCCGGGCATGTGCGCGGCCAAGACCTCGGTGCCGGTGCTGGGCGTACCGGTGCAGTCCAAAGCGTTGAGCGGCAAGGACTCGCTGCTGTCGATCGTGCAGATGCCGGCCGGCATTCCGGTCGGCACATTGGCGATCGGCAATGCCGGCGCCACCAATGCCGCGCTGCTGGCCGCCGCGATCCTCGCAAATGACGATGCCGCGCTGCGCCGGCGCCTCGATGCGTTCCGTGACGAACAGACCGCCAAGGTCCTCAACGACGCGCCACTGAAACTGTCCGACCTATGAAGATCGGCATTCTCGGTGCCGGCCAGCTAGGACGCATGCTGGCCCTGGCGGGTTATCCCCTCGATTTCGATTTCGTGTTCCTCGATCCGGCGCCTGAGGCCTGTGCCGCACCGCTGGGCCAGCACATCCACGCCGACTACGACGACGAGCGCGCGCTCGCCGAATTCTGTGTGGCGGTGGATGTCGCCACCTACGAGTTCGAGAACGTGCCGGCGAAGACCGCCGAGTTCGTCGCCGGACGTATCCCGCTGCTGCCGGCGCCGGTGGCGCTGACCGTCGGGCAGGATCGCTTGTCGGAGAAGCAGCTGTTCGATCAGCTCAAGATTCCGGTGCCGCGCTACATGCCGGTGGCCACGCGCGAGGCGCTGGAGCTGGCGGTACGCAACATCGGCCTGCCGGCGGTGCTGAAGACGCGGCGCCTGGGCTACGACGGCAAGGGTCAGGCCGTGCTGCGCCAGATCGAAGATCTGGACGCCGCTTGGGCCAAGCTCGGCGGCCAGCCGCTGATTCTCGAAGCCTTCGTCGCCTTCCAGCGCGAGATCTCGTGCCTGGCCGTGCGCGGCAAGCAGGGCGAGCTCGCGTTCTATCCCGTGGTCGAGAACGTGCATCGCGACGGCATCCTGCGCACGGCCACACCGCAGCGCGATGATCCGCTGCAGTCGGAGGCCGAGGAGTACGCCCGGCGCATCATCGAGCACCTGGGCTATGTCGGCGTGCTCGCTTTCGAGTTCTTCGTCGCCGACGGCCGGCTCTATGCCAACGAGATCGCGCCGCGCGTGCACAATTCGGGGCACTGGAGCATCGAGGGCGCGGTCTGCTCGCAGTTCGAGAATCATCTGCGCGCCGTCGCCGGACTGCCGCTGGGCGACACCGCGATCCGCGGTTATCCGGTGATGGTCAATTTCATCGGCGATGCGCCGAAGAACGTCGATCTCGCGCAGATTCCCGGCGTGCACATCCATCACTACGGCAAGACGCCGAAGCCGCAGCGCAAGGTTGGTCACGCCACGGTGACCGCGGCCTCGCCGCAGGAACGCGATGCGCGGCTGGCCCAGCTCAACGCCCTGGTGGCTGCCGTCGAATCCTGAGCGCGGCGCCTAGCGGCGTCTATTCACCGAACGGGCGCAGCTCGCCGCCATAGGCGATCGCAAGGCACTGTCCGCCGACATTCACTGCGGCTGACGCCGACATCGTGCTGACCAGAATCTCGATGCCCTGCGCCGCCGCCGCCTGCGCCAACGCGGCATAGCCGGGCAGGGTGGGAACGCGTGCAGCGTCGCCGCCGTAGCTGATGCCGATGTGGCGCGTGTCGATGCCGCGCTCGATCTGCAGCGTGACGTGCTGGAACACGCGCTCGACCGCGCGCTCGTAGCCGCGAATCTTGGCGAGCGGCTGCGTCTCGCCGCGATAACAGAGCAGCACCGGCTTGATGTCCAGCGCCGAGCCGATCGCGTAGGTCATCAGGCCCACGCTCTTGTCGCCCCGCTTCATGCCGCGCGTGCGCACGTAGTGCAGGTCGCCCGGCACCATATAGCCGCAGATGTGCTCGCGCAGTTCGTCGAGACGTTTACGGATGTCGTTCGGATGCGCGCCGGCAGCCGCCATCTTCGCGGCCTCGGCCACCAGCACACCGGTGCCGCAGAACATTGTCTTGGAGTCCACCACACGCAACGCGAATGGACCGTCGACGCCGGCCTGGGCACGCGTGGCCTTGTAGTCGTTGAGAATCGCGAACGAGGCCTTGGTGGCATTCTCGAAGATCGCGCTGCGGCCAGCCATTACCGTGATGCAGAACACGTAGTCGTAATCGAGCACGAAGCGCTCGAGAAAGCGCGCGCGGATCTGTTCGGCGGAGAACGGCGAGCTTTTCGCATCCAGCCCCTTGTCCGCGAGCTGCTCGGCGTAGAAGCGCAGCGTCGCCGCCGGATCGCGCACGTCCTCCAGCGTCTCCTCGCCCAGGTGCAAGGTGACCGGCAGGATGTCGATCCCGTGTCTGGCGTAGAACTCCGGCGGCAGATCGCAGCTGGCGTCTGCCACGATGCCGATCCGCATGGGGCCCCCGGCTCCTCGTGATGCCCGCATTATGCCCACAGCGCACGGTCGCGCACGACCGCACGCGCGTCCGGCCAACGAATCAGAGACGGTCGAGCTTGAAGCGGCGCGACAGCAGACGGTCACGCAGACGTAGCGGCAGGCGCGCCAGCAACGGCAGCGCCGTGCTACCGTGGCCGATGCGCAGCAGGCCGGGACGGCGCGGGCGCAGCACGCCGTCGGCGAGTTCGCGGGCAAAGGCTTCCGCGGACGTCGACTGCTGTTGCGACGCGTTGGCGCGCGCTGCGATCGCATCTGCGATAGCCGCATAACGCGAGCCCGCCGTCTCGCGTACCGCGGCGCTGCGGCTGGCGGTGGCGCCGAAGTCGGAACGGATCGCGCCCGGTTGCACGGTGACGACATCGATCCCGAACGGCCGCAGCTCCAGGCGCAGCGCGTCGGACAGAGCATGCACCGCGGCCTTGGATGCGCAGTACGCGCCGGAGAAGGGCGTGGTCAGCACACCGGAGACACTGCCGATGTTGACGACTGCCGCACCAGGCCGGCGCAGCCGCGGAAACAGCGCCTGCGTCACCGCCAGCAGGCCGATGACGTTGGTCTCGAACTGGCGGCGGGTATCGTCGATCGAGATGTCGAGCAGCGGGCCCATCAGGCCGAAGCCCGCGTTGTTGATCAGCAGATCGAGCTGCAGCGGTTCATCGGCCAGCTGTTGCGCCAGCGCGGCGATGCTGTGCATATCATCGACATCGAGTGCGGCCGTACGTACCCCCTGCGCCGCGAGTTCGGCAAGCGTCTCGGGGCGGCGCGCGGTGGCGATCACGCGGTGACCGCGGCGCTGGAATTCCAGCGCCAGCGCACGGCCGATGCCGCTGGAGCAGCCGCTGATCAGGATCGTCTGCGCGGTGCTCACAGCGATGCCGACCTCACAGATCGAGATTGCCGACCAGCAGCGCGTTCTTCTCGATGAATTCGCGACGCGGTTCGACCTGCTCGCCCATCAGCGTCGTGAAGATCTGATCCGCGGCCACGGCGTCCTCGACATCGACCTTCACCAGGCGGCGGTTCTTCGGGTCGAGCGTGGTTTCGCGCAGCTGCTCAGGATTCATCTCGCCCAGGCCCTTGTAGCGCTGGATGTGCAGGCCGCGGCGTGCCTCGCCCAGCAACCAGGCATAGGCATCGTCGAACCCGTCGACGGCCGCGCTGCGTTCGCCACGCCGCACCTCGACCGCGCCGATCGGCTGGCAACGCTGACGCAGCGCAGCGATGCGCTGGTATTCGGGACCAGCAAAGAAGTCGCTGTTGAAACTGAAGGATTGCGTGTTGCCGTGGATCAGGCGCGTGACGCGCACCGACGGCCCTTCGCTGCCCCACTGCGCCGCCACGCTGAAACCGCCGCGCAACCCTTCGCCGTTGAGCGCCTGCGCATAGCGCGTCGCCCACTCGCCCAGCGCGGCCTCGTCGGCCGGCACCGGCGACGACCGCGCCAGCTGATTCAGCACATGCAGGTCGTAGCGTCGTGCGATGCGTTCGATCAGATCCTCGACGGCGGCGTACTCGCGGACCAGCGCGCCCAGCACGTCGGCAGCCAGCGGCGGGCGACCATCGGCCGGGCTCAGGCTGGCGCCGTCCAGCGCCGCGCCGATCAGCCAGGTATCGAGTTCACCGTCGTCCTTGACGTAGGTTTCGTGCTTGCCGCTCTTGAGCTTGTACAGCGGCGGCTGCGCGATGTAGACATGACCGCGCTCGATCAGCGTGTACATGTGCCGGTAGAAGAACGTCAGCAGCAGCGTGCGGATGTGCGCGCCGTCGACGTCCGCGTCGGTCATAATGATGATGCGGTGGTAGCGCAGCTTTTCCGGCTTGAATTCGTCCTTGCCGATCCCACAGCCCAGGGCCGTGATGAGCGTCGCAACTTCTTGACTTGAAAGCATTTTTTCAAGTCTGGCGCGCTCGACATTGAGGATCTTGCCCTTCAGCGGCAGGATCGCCTGGAACTGGCGGTCACGGCCCTGCTTGGCGCTGCCGCCGGCCGAATCACCCTCGACCAGGAACAGTTCGGACTTGGCCGGATCCTTCTCCTGACAATCCGCGAGCTTGCCCGGCAGACCGATGCCGTCCATGACACCCTTGCGGCGCGTCATCTCGCGCGCCTTGCGCGCGGCTTCGCGCGCGGCGGCAGCCTCGACGATCTTGCCGCAGATGGTCTTGGCCTCGTTCGGCCGTTCCAGCAGAAACTCGGCGAGCTTGTCGGCCACCACTTCCTCGACCGCCGGTCGGGCTTCCGAGGACACCAGCTTCATCTTGGTCTGCGAGGCGAACTTCGGGTCCGGCATCTTCACCGACAGCACGCAGGCCAGGCCCTCGCGCATGTCGTCGCCGCTGATGTCGACCTTGGCCCGCTTCGCAAACTCGTTCTCTTCGATGTGCTTATTGATGACGCGTGTCATCGCCGCGCGCAGGCCGGTCAGATGGGTGCCGCCATCGGACTGCGGGATGTTGTTGGTGAAGCACAGTACCTGCTCGGCATAGGAGTCGTTCCACTGCATCGAGACTTCCACGGTCACCTGCACCGGCGCGCCGGTGCTGCCCTGGACCATGGCCGAGCTGGTGGCGTGGAACACGCTCGGGTGCAGCGTCGTCTTGGCCTTGTTGATGTACTCGACGAAACCGCGCACGCCGCCGGCGAACGCGAAATCCTCCTCCTTGCCGTTGCGCTCGTCGATCAGGCGGATGCGCACGCCGTTGTTGAGGAACGACAGCTCGCGCAGGCGCTTGGCCAACACCTCGTAGTGGTACTCGACCTTGCCGAAGATCTCCTCGTCGGCGAGGAAGTGCACCTCGGTCCCGCGCTTGTCGGTCTCGCCCTGGATTTTCAGCGGCGAGACTTCGACGCCGTTCTGCATCTCCAGCACGCGGTTGACCGGCACGCCCCGATTGAACTCCAGGAAATGCTTCTGGCCGTCGCGGCGGATCGTGAGCTTCAGCCACTTGCTCAGCGCGTTGACGCAGGACACCCCGACGCCGTGCAGGCCGCCCGAGACCTTGTAACTGTTCTGGTTGAACTTGCCGCCCGCGTGCAGCACGCACATCACGATCTCGGCGGCCGAACGCTTGGGTTCATGCTTGTCGTCGAACTTGATGCCGACCGGGATGCCGCGGCCGTTGTCGGTGACCGAGATCGAGTTGTCGGCGTGGATCGTGACGACGATATCGTCGCAGTGCCCGGCCAGGGCTTCGTCGATCGCGTTATCGACAACCTCGAACACCATGTGATGCAGGCCGGTGCCGTCCGAGGTATCGCCGATATACATGCCCGGACGCTTGCGGACCGCTTCCAGACCTTCGAGCTGCTGGATGCTGGATTCGTCGTAAGCCGCCGGCTGCGGCGCTGCTGGGGACGCGCTCATATTCATGGCCTTTTGGGAACAGGTAATTCTAACACCGACGAGGGTTTGGACGGACTGCGCGCATGGGCCGGCAACGACTCACACGCGCCTCGAAATGGGCCGGATCTGGCCATGTTCCACGTGGAACATGGCGCCGGCTTCCAGATCGTCGAACAGACCGGTCGGCTCGAACCCGGTAATCAAGATCTGGCCCGGATACGCTTGAAGCTGTCCGTACAGCGACCGCTGAAACGCCGCCGCCAGCTCGGCAGAGAAATCGTCGACCAGCAGCAGGGGCGCCGCGCCGGTGCGGGCGTGAATCAGGTCGCATTGCGCCAGCAACAGGGCTGCGATCAGCAGCTTCTGCTGTCCACGGCTGATGCGATTGCGGATCGCGTGATCGCCGGCGCGGATGCGCAACTCGGCCCGATGCGGGCCGTCGAGCGTCATGCCCATGCGGCGATCGCGGTCGCGATGCCGCGCCAACGCCGCCGCCAGCCCGTCTTCCCCGCTCCAGCCCGGATGCAGGTCGAAGGACCACGCACCCTCGCTGCCTAGCAGCGCAACAATCTTGGCAGCGACCGCCGGTCCGATCGCCGACAGATGCTGTTCCCGGTAGGCATGCAACTGCTGCCCCGTCTCCGACAACTCGGGCTCCCAGACGCTCAGCTCACGATCCGGCGCCTGACGCCGCAGCGCCTGATTGCGTTGCCGCAAGGCCCGACGATACCGGCGCCAACTTTCCATGAAGCCATGTTCCACGTGGAACACTCCCCAATCGAGAAAGCCGCGTCGATAGGTCGGGCCATCCTGCAGCATGCGATGCATGCCCGGTTCCAGAATCTGCACCGGGAATCGCTGGACCAGATCCAGCGTGGTCGCGGCCTGGCCGTTGAGGCGAATCTCGGAACCCTCCGTCGTCCAGCCGAGACCCACCTGATCCGGTGCCTGGTCCTGGCGCTCGAAGCGCGCGAACAAGGACCAGTGCCGGCCGGCGGCACCCGCCAGCTCCTGCGGCGACGATCCGCGGAACGACTTGCCGCGGCTCAGGCAATACAGGCTTTCGAGCAGAGTCGTCTTCCCAGCCGCATTCGCCCCATAAAAGAAATTGAGCCTGCCGGTGATCGGCAGGCTCAAGGTCTGAAACGAACGGAAGTTGTCCGCTTTGAGCTGGACC
This sequence comes from Solimonas sp., assembly GCA_036405815.1. Classification (GTDB taxonomy): domain Bacteria; phylum Pseudomonadota; class Gammaproteobacteria; order Nevskiales; family Nevskiaceae; genus Solimonas. The sequence goes on from DASWWX010000011.1 coordinate 51,705, forward strand.
AGCCTCATAGCGTGGCCAGCGCTCAGAGGCGCATCGGCATGACGACGTACTTGCTGCTGAGGTCGTCGGCGCCGTGAATCAGGCCACTGGAATCCGAGTTCTTCAGCTCCATCACGAACTGTTCGCCGCTGAGCGCGCCCAGCGCATCGAGCAGGTAGTTGACGTTGAAGCCGATCTCGATCGGTCCGCCGTCGTAGGCCACTTCTAGCGCCTCTTCGGCCTCTTCGTGTTCCGGGTTATGGGTCTGCAGCGTCAGCGTCGTGCCGTCCAGCGCCAGGCGCACACCACGGAACTTCTCGTTGGACAGGATCGCGGTCCGTGCCAGCGCACGCTTCACTGTCTCGCGATCAGCCTGCAGCTTCTTGTCACCGGATTCCGGCACCACGCGTTCGTAGTCCGGGAAGCGGCCATCGATCAGCTTCGAGGTCATGCGCACGACGTCCAGGTCGGCTTCGATCTGGCCGGCACCGATGCGCACGCTGACGGTTTCCTCGCTGGCGTCGAGCAGACGCTGCAGCTCTAGGACCGCCTTGCGCGGCACGATGACCTGCACCTGATCCTTGAAACCGGTATCCAGCTCAACCTCGCTCAGCGCCAGACGATGACCGTCGGTCGCGACCGTGCGCACGCGCTTGCCATTGACCTCGACCAGCATGCCGTTGAGGTAGTAACGCACGTCCTGCTGCGCCATCGCGAACTGCGTGCGCTCGATGACATTCTTGAGCTGCGCGCGTGCCAGCGTCAGCGTCTGGCCGTCGGCGACACGACCCATCGCCGGGAACTCGTCGGCTTTCAGGCAGGACAGCGAGTAGCGGCTACGACCGGACTTCAGCTGCGCCTTGTCACCGCCGACCTCGAGGCTGATCTCGGCCCCTTCCGGCAAACCCCGGCAGATGTCGAACAGCTTGCGGGCGGGCACCGTGGCGCGACCCGGCGCCAGGTTCTGCACGCGAGCACGGGCTTCGAGTTCGATCTCCAGATCGGTACCCGTCACGATGAGTTCATCGTCCTTCAGCTCGAGCAGAAAGTTCGACAGCACCGGCAAGGTCTGGCGTCGTTCCACGACCCCGATCACCGCCGACAAGGCCGACAACAGCTCGTTTCTCCCCACTTGCAGTTTCATGCGACCACCCGATTCTTAAAGGTTTGGAATCACGTAGAACCTAGTAATAACAATCCCACCGACTAGGCGGGGATAACTCAAATAAACCTTTCAAAAACAATCACTAAAAACAAAACATGCCGCCGGTGAACCACCCTGTCTTCAGTTGCGCGGGCTGTGGATAAGGCCTGAGCCCATTTCATCCACAGCTTGTTGACCCTTCTCTTCAGCGCTTTGTCCCCGTGCTTGCGGACAACTTGCTCAAAACCCGAGTTGCCGCAGCAGGTTCTCGTAATCCTCTCGAATCTTGAGGTCCTCCTCGCGCAATTCCAACACCTTGCGGCAGGCATGCAGCACCGTCGTGTGATCCTTACCAAAGGACTCACCGATCTCCGGCAGGCTGTGTTGCGTCAGTTCCTTGCACAGCGCCATCGCGATCTGCCGCGGTCGCGCCAGCATGCGCGTGCGCCGCGGCGATGCCAGGTCGGCGATGCGAATGTTGTAGTAGGTGGCCACGGTCTTCTTGATGTTGTCGATCGTGACCATGCGCTCGTAAGCGGCCAGCATGTCCTTCAGCGTCGCGCGCGCGAACTCGGCCGTCAGCGGCTCGCCGCGCAGGCGCGAACTCGCCGTCAGCCGCAACAGCGCCCCTTCCAGCTCGCGGACGTTGGAGCGCACGCGTTGGGCGACGAACATCGCCACTTCCTTGGGCAATACGACGTGATTCTGCTCGGCCTTGGCGATCAGGATCGCCATGCGGGTTTCCAGGTCCGGCGGCTCCACGGCGACCGACAACCCCCAGGTGAAGCGCGATTTCAGGCGCTCATCGATGCCGTCGATCTCCTTCGGATAGCGATCCGAGGTCAGCACGATCTGCTTGCGCGCGTCGATCAGCGCATTGAAGGTGTGGAAGAACTCTTCCTGGGTGCGTTCCTTGTGCGCGAAGAAGTGGATGTCGTCGATCAGCAACGCATCCACCGAGCGGTACAGGTTCTTGAACTCTTCGGTACGACCGTGCCGGATCGCCGCCGTGAAGTGGTTCATCCACTGCTCGGCGCCGAGATAGGCAATACGCGCCCGCGCCTGGCGGCGCAGGATCGAATTGCCGACCGCGTGCATCAGATGCGTTTTGCCCAGGCCCGAAGCGCCGTAGATCAGCAGCGGGTTGTAGGCACCGCCCGGGGTTTCGACCACGTGCTGGGCGGCGGCGCGCGCATGCGAGTTGCCCTTGCCCTCGATGAAATTCTCGAACGTATAGTCCGGGTTGAGCTTGGCGGCGGTCAGGGGTTCGTCGCTGACGGCAGGCGGCAGAGGCGCCGCCGCCCCTCTTGCATCACCGGAGGCGCCCGGCGCCTGCATGGCGTGCGAGGCGGCGGTCCCCACGGCAAGTTCCACATCGGGGGCATGGCCACCGGCACTGGCGCGCACCGCGCGACGAATCGCGTCGAGGAAGTCCTGGCGCACGCGGTCCAGCACGATACGATTGGGTGCCAGCAGCAGCAGCCGGTCGGCCGACGCCACCGCCTGCAGGGGGCGGATCCAGGTGTGCAGGTCGCGGTCCGGAAGCTCCCCTTCCAGCCAGCGCACACTCGACGTCCAGAGATCCTCGGTTTGCATCGAATCGATAATGAAGTGCCGGCGCGACCAAGCATGGGCGCCGTGATGTGTTCCGGGAAGGCGACGCAGGCCACAGGGCGGCGCGGCGACGCACGAATCGGCGCGAGTCTACGCGTTCGAGAAAAAGTTATCCACAGCCCGAACCGGGGGCGCGGGCAGGCTTGGCGCGCGGCGGCGGCGCGCGGGCCCCTTGAACGCTCTTTGACCAGCGGATAAACTCCGCGCCCTTTTTTCCTATTTCTCGGGACGTACAGTCATGTCGAAGCGCACCTATCAACCGAAAGTGCTGCGTCGCAAGCGCACGCACGGTTTCCGTGCCCGCATGGCGACCAAGGGCGGCCGTCTGGTGCTGGCCCGTCGCCGTGCCAAGGGCCGCAAGCGCCTGATCCCGTAAGCGGGATCTCGCACAACCCCGTGCCCCGCCGTGGCGCGCTTTCCGCGCAGCGCGCGGTTGCTGAAACCCGCCGAGTTCAAGGCGGTCTTCGATAGCAGCGGCGGGCGCAGCTCCGAACGCAATCTCAGCGTTCTGGCTAGCGACAACACGGTGGGTCGGCCGCGTCTGGGGCTCGCGGTCGCCAAGAAAGCGGTGCCCCTGGCCGTTGATCGCAACCGCATCAAGCGGCAGATTCGAGAAAGCTTCCGTCGCCACCAGCAGGATCTGCCGGCGGTGGACATCGTGGTTCTGACCCGTCCGGGCTGCGCGCGAACCGGCAACCCGCAACTCCGTCGGATCCTGGAGCGCCTGTGGACCCGCATTGCAGCCACCCGCAGCAAAGCCTCGGCGCCCGTCTGATCGCCGCGCTGATGCTCGCGCCGATCCGCGCCTACCAGCTGCTGATCAGCCCGCTGCTGGGTCCGCGCTGCCGTTACTATCCCAGCTGTTCCCATTACGCGCAGACCGCGATCCGCCTGCATGGCCCCTTGCGGGGCGGCTGGCTGTCGTTGCGCCGTATCGGGCGTTGCCATCCCCTGAATCCGGGCGGGTACGATCCCGTCCCCGAACCGCCTCATCGCCACTGACGCTGCCATGGAAAACCGCCGTTTCATCCTGATCGCCCTGCTCGGCGTCGTGCTGTTCTTCATGTATCAGGCCTGGCAGAAGGACTATGGTCCGAAGCCCGAGGCGCTGCTGGAGACCACGCCGTCCGTCTCCCTCGCCGATGACGTGCCGGTGGCCGGCGATCCCGCCACGGGCGTGCCGACGGTGGATGCGGCCGGCAGCGGCAACGGTACCGGCGCGGCGCGGCCGGGCCAGGATGCCCGCATCTTCTTCGAAACCGACGTTTTCTCCGGTCAAATCTCGCTGATCGGCGGCGATCTGCGCCGACTGGACCTGAAGGCCTACCCGGTGACGAAGAGCCAGCCGGACCAGCCGATGACGCTGCTGGATGATCGCGGCAGCCACTTGTTCATCGTGCAGAGCGGCTTGGCGGGGACGAGCGGCGCGCTGGTCAGCCACCGTACGGCATTCCAGTCCGAGCAGACCCGCTATCAGCTGGCCGACGGCGCCGACACGCTGGACGTGGTGCTGTCGTTCCGCAGCGAGGCCGGCGACCAGGTTCGCAAGATCTACCGCTTCAAGCGCGGCAGCTACCAGGTCGATCTGATCCACGAGGTCGAGCACGCCGGTGCCGACGCGCTGCAGCTCAGCCCCTACACGCGCCTGCAGCGCACGCAATACAAGGCCGGCGACGAACCGCCGTTCGTGGCGACGTTCACCGGTGTCGGCTTCTACGAACAGAAGGACGGCGGTCACAGCTACCGTTTCAAGAAGACCTCGCTGGGCGATCTGTCGAAGGAGGCCTATGAGACGCAGCAGACCGGTGGCTGGATCGCGATGCTGCAGCACTACTTCGTCGCCGCGATTCTGCCGCCGCAGGACCAGGTCCACCGCTACAGCGCCAAGCCGGCGCCGAACGCCGGCTACGCCGCGCAGGTCGTCGGACCGCTGGTGGCGATCGCGCCGGGGGCGCCGCAAACGCTGGTCACGCCGCTGTACCTGGGGCCGAAATTGCAGGATCGCATCGCCGACTATGCGCCCGGTCTGGAACTGACCGTCGATTACGGCATCCTGACGGCGATCTCCGAGCCGCTGTTCTGGCTGCTGTCGTGGCTGCACAAGCTCACGAACAACTGGGGTTTCGCGATCATCCTGCTGACGGTGCTGGTCAAGGGCGCGATGTACAAGCTATCGGAAGCGCAATACCGCTCGATGGCGAAAATGAAGAAGTTCGCGCCCAAGATCCAGGATCTCAAGGATCGTCACGGCGACGACCGCGAGCGCATGCAGAAGGCGATGATGGAGCTCTACAAGAAGGAGGGCTTCAATCCGCTGGCCGGCTGCTGGCCGTTGCTGGTGCAGTTCCCGGTATTCATCGCGCTGTACTGGGTGCTGCTGGAATCGGTGGAGCTGCGCCAGGCGCCGTTCGCGTTGTGGCTGCAGGACCTGACCTCGCCGGACCCCTATTACGTGCTGCCGGTGCTATTCGGCATCAGCATGTTCGTGCAGCAGAAGCTGTCGGGCTCGCAGGTCATGGACCCGATGCAGCAGAAGATCATGAACATCATGCCGATCATGCTGACGGCGTTCTTCGCATTCTTCCAATCCGGTCTGGTGCTGTACTGGTTCACGTCCAACCTGATCGGCATCGCGCAGCAGTGGGTCATCACGCGCAAGCTCGAACGCGAAGACGCGGCCAAAGCGGCGACCAAGCGATAAGGCTGCGGGCGTGAGCGCACACGCCCCGACCGATACGATCGCCGCGATCGCCACGCCGCCGGGGCGTGGCGCCGTCGGCATCCTGCGACTGTCCGGCCCACGCGCCTTCGACGTCGCCACGCGCATCGCCGGTGCCTTGCCGGCCGGCCGAAGCTCGGCGCTGCGCGCGTTTCGGGATGCGCAAGGCCGCATCGTCGACCAGGGGCTGGTGCTGTGCTTCGCCGGCCCGCGCTCCTACACCGGCGAGGACGTGGTCGAGCTGCAGGGGCACGGCGGTCCCGTGGTGATGGATCAGCTGCTGCGCGCCGCCTGCGCCCTGGGCGCGCGCGCCGCGCGCGCCGGCGAGTTCTCCGAGCGCGCCTTTATCAACGAGCGCCTGGATCTGGCCCAGGCCGAAGCGGTCGCTGATCTGATCAATGCCGGTAGTGCCGCCGCGGCGCGCGCCGCTCAGCGTGCGCTCGACGGCGAACTATCACGGCAGGTGCAGGGCCTGACCGATGAGTTGATGTCGCTGCGCGTGTTCGTCGAAGGCGCGCTCGATTTCTCCGACGAGGATATCGACTGGCTGGCGCACGATGGCCTGCATGCGCGTCTCGAAACGCTGGAGGCGAATCTGCGACGGCTGCGCGCCGACTGCGAACGCGGCCGTCGTCTGCGCGACGGACTGATCGTGACACTGACCGGGCGGCCCAACGTCGGCAAATCGACCCTGCTCAATGCGCTGGCCGGGGCCGATATCGCCATCGTCACGCCGATCGCCGGCACCACGCGCGACGTGCTGCGCGAGCACCTGGATCTCGACGGTTTGCCGGTGACGGCGGTCGATACCGCCGGCCTGCGCGATAGCGACGATCCGATCGAGCAGGAAGGCGTGCGTCGTGCCCGTCAGGCGCTGGAGCAAGCGGAACTGGCGCTGTTCGTGCTCGACGACCGCGAGGGCTTCGGCGCCGAGGACGCGGCCGCACTGTCGCAACTGCCGCCGCAACTGCCGGTGCTGCGTGTTCACAATAAATGCGACCTCAGCGGCTGCGCACCGGCACGTGAAGAAATCGACGGCCAGGTCCGTCTGAAACTGTCCGCCGCCAGCGGCGCCGGGCTTGATCTGCTGCGCATGGAGATCCGTCGTTTCGCAGGCCTGGGCGACGCCGCCGAAAGCCCGTTTTCGGCCCGCAGCCGGCACATCGATGCGCTGCGTCGTACCGGCGAACACCTGGACGCGGCACGACAGCGCCTTGCGCAGAAGACGATGCCGGAGCTGGCCGCCGAAGAGCTGCGGCAGGCGCAGGATGCGCTGGGCGAGATCACCGGCCGCGTCAGCACCGAAGACCTGTTGGGTCAGATCTTCGCGAGCTTTTGCATCGGCAAGTGAGTGGGGATCGCGAACCGCGATGCGGCGCGATAAGCGCCTCAGCGCTCGACGGGTTCGCTGCGCGCAGGCGCCGCGGCGCCATCGGCGCGGACGAAGCCTGCGGGGGTGATCGCATCCGCCTCCGGCGGCCGTAGCCGCTCCAGCACGCGCAGACTCATCACCTGCGCCACTTCCTGCTCGGCCATCGGCGCCAGATCGGCGCCGTGTTCCATGAAGTAGGTCTGCTGCGTCTCGTCGTGCGTGCGCACCACCACGGCGATGTCGGGATAGGCGGCGCGCACCAGATCGAAGATGCGTCGCGCCTCGGTGGTGTTGGGAATCGCGATCAGCACCAGGCCCGCCTCTTCGAGGCGGCAGCGGCGCAGCAGCGCGGGGCTTGAGGCATCGCCCTGCACGACTGCCCAGCCACGCTTGCGCAGCTTTTCGACGATGTCCGGGTTCTGGTCGATCACCAGAAACGGCAGCGCGGCCTTGGCCATGGTCTTGCCGATGATGCGGCCGACGCGGCCGTAACCGATCAGCACCGCGTGTCCGCCCGGCAGCGGTGGCGCCACCGGTTCGATCACGGGTGGGGTTGCAGGTGCGCGACGCAGCGCCTGCAGCACGCCCTCGATCCAGGGGATGCCGCGGAAGGTCAGCGGGTTGAGCGTGATCGACAGCAGCGCGCCGGCCAGGATCAGATCGCGGCCTTCCGGCGGCATCAGGCCCAGCGCCACGCCCATGCTGGCGAGGATGAAGGAGAACTCGCCGATCTGCGCAAGGCTCGCCGAAACCGTCAGCGCGGTGTTCAGCGGATGGCGAAACAGCATGACGATGCCGAACGCGGCCAGCGACTTGCCGACCATGATGATGGCCACCGTCATCAGCACCTGCAGCGGTTGTTCGAACAGGATGCCCGGATCGAACAGCATGCCGACCGAGACGAAGAACAGCACGGCGAAGACGTGCTCCAGCACCTCGGCCTGCGCAGCGAAGCGCTTGCTGAGCCCTGCTTCGTTGACGACCACGCCAGCGAGGAACGCGCCGAGTGCGAGCGAGACGCCGAACCACACGGCGGCACCGTAGGCCATGCTGATCGCCAGCACGGTGACGAAGATCGTGATCAGCTCGCGTGAGCCACCGCGGATCAGTTCGCGCGACAGCCACGGGAACAGGCGCATGCCGATCGCATACATCAGCACGAAGAACAGGCCGATCTTGAGAAAGGTCAGCAGCACCGTCATCGTCAGCGTGTCGCTGGCGCCCGGAACCTGGCTGGGCGTGCCGCCGAGAAAGCCCGCGAATGCCGGTAGCAGGATCAGCGTCAGCACCATCACCAGATCCTCGACCACCAGCCAACCGACGGCGATGCGGCCGTTGACGCTGTCGATCAGCCCGCGATCCTGCAAGGCGCGCAGCATCACCACGGTGCTGGCCACCGACAGCGCCAGGCCGAATACCAGCGCGCCGCCCCAGGTCCAGCCCCAGGCCATCGCCACCAGCATGCTCAGGCCGGTCGCGACGGCGATCTGTACCACCGCGCCGGGCAACGCGATGCGTCGGACCTCCCACAGATCACGGAGCGAAAAATGCGTGCCCACGCCGAACATCAGGAGGATGACGCCGATCTCGGCGAACTCGCCGGCGATCGCGGCATCGGCGACGAAGCCGGGCGTGTGCGGCCCGATCACGATGCCGGCCAGCAGATATCCCACCAGCGGCGGCAAGCCCAAGCGTGCGACGCCAAAGCCTGCCGCGAAAGCCAGGCCCAGGCCGACGGCCAGGGTCGCGATCAGCGGCAGCTCGTGGGGCACGGCCATAGAGGAGAGGCTCCTGGAATCGTGGTTCGCGGTGCGTCGTGCGAGGCGGCGTCCAGTCTGCCATGGTCAACAATTAACCACACGTCGCGGCCGCGTCGCGGCGCCGGATCGGTCTACAGTGCAGGCATGACACCGGACGACTACACCGCCTTTCTGCACCGCAACATGCCGCTGACCGAGGCGATGGGCCTGCGCGTGCTGGACGCCGCGACCGGGCGCATCCGCCTGAGCGCGCCGCTGACGCCGAACCGGAATCTGCATGGCACCGCGTTCGGCGGCAGCCTGGCGGCGCTGGGCATCGTCGCCGGCTGGGCGGTGCTGCACCGCGGTCTGGCGGAGGCGAACGTGGCAGCGAGCCTGGTCGTGCATCGCAGCGAACTGGAGTATCGGAAACCGGCGACCACGGAGCTGATCGCGGATTGCGCGTTGCCGGCGGCGGACTGGCCGGCATTTTTGGCGACGCTGCGCGAGGGCCGTCGCGCCCGCATCGCGGTCGCGACCGATGTGAGCGCGGGCGGCGTCCAGGTGCTGCGCGTGGACGCGCAGTATGTGGCGCTGCCCGGTGCCGATGCCGGCGGCGCGACGTGAAGCGCGCGCGCATCGGCTGGGGTCTGGTGCTGGGGCTGCTGTGTACTCCGTTGCTGGCCGCGCCGCGCGTGGAACGGGTGGCATTCACACTCGACGACGGGCGACGCATCGAGGCCGAGCTGCGCGGGCCGGCGGGGCGTGATGCGCCGCTGCCCGTGGTGTTGCTGTTCGGCGGTTTTCGCGGGGCGGCGACGGTGCTGGATGCGGTGCCGTCAGATTTGCCCCTGATTGCCGCCAGCTTCGATTATCCCTTCGATCCGCCGCGGCGTTTCCGCTTTCCGCAAAGCTTCGGCGACCTGCCGGCGCTCAAGCGCGGCATCGACCAGACCTTCGAAGGCATCGAGCAATTGGTCGCGCATCTGCGCAGCCGCGACGATGTCGATGCCCAGCGCATCACCATCGTCGGCGCCAGCCTCGGTGCGCCGTTCGCAGTGATCTCGGCGGCGGAACTCGACCTGCCGGGGGTGGTGCTGGTGCATGGCTTCGGCGAGGTGCGTCGCGTCATCGCCCAACAGTTCATCCGCAAGCTGGAACCGCGTTACGGTGCGTGGGCGCGCGCGCCGAGCTGGGGCCTGGCCAACGCGATCACCTGGGGATTCCGCCTGCCGGCGCCGGAAGACTACGCGTCGCGACTGCGCGCCTCGCAACGCGTGCTGATGATCACGGCCGGCGACGACGATCTGATTCCCGCTCAAGCCACCGAGACGCTGTGGCAGTCGTTGCAGGCCTCGCAGGCGCGTGTCGAGCGCGTGGACCAGCCGGGCGTGCATCTGCGCGGTACCGGCGATGCGCGCATCGCCGACCTGGTGGGTCAGGCTCTGAGATGGATGGGACGCGAAGGCCTGCGCTGAGACCGAGTCGCATCACGTGCGGCCGAACGCCGAAGCGATCCGGTCCGAGCGCGAGGCGATGACGCTCGATTTCCACAAGAGGCGCGCCTAGCATGACGCCATTCTTCTTGATCGAATCGCTGCGATGACCGTCTATCGTCACTGTCCCCGTTGCGCCCGCCCGCTGGTCGATCGCGAACAGGGCGGCTTCCTGCGCCGCGCCTGCGAGGACGGCGCCTGCGGCTTCGTCTGGTGGGACAACCCGACGCCGGTGGTGGCGGCGGTGGTCGAGCATGAAGGTGAGCTGATCCTGGCGCGCAACAAGCTCTGGCCGGTCAAGTTCTACGCGCTGATCACCGGCTTTCTCGAAAAGAACGAAGTGCCGCACGAGGCGGTGCTGCGCGAGGTCGAGGAAGAACTGGGGCTGAAGGCGCACACGCCCAGCTTCATCGGGCACTACAGCTTCGAGCGCATGAACCAGCTCATCATCGCCTACCACGTCGTCGGCGAAGGCCAGATCGTGCTGGGCGAAGAGCTGAGTGATTACATCCGTGTGCCATTCGAGCGCGCCCGCTACTGGCCCGCAGCCACCGGTCTGGCCCTGCGCGACTGGCTGCGCGGGCGTGGCCACGACCCGCAGGCGATGGAACTGCCCGCGCGCCCGCGCGAGTGAAGAGTTCGCCAGAGATCTCGGCAGAGATGTCCTCGGAGATCTGCTTAAGGGTTTCGCGCTAGCCGAGGCGCGACAGCTCGCGCAGCAGTAAGGCGCGCGCAACGCGGTCCTGCAGCGTGCGCGGCGTCTCCAGGTTCAGGCGTTGCAGATGCGTGCGATCTTCGGCGCGCGGCGAGGGTGCGCGCAGGGCGGCCAGCAACAGGCGCCATTTCGGCGTCGAGGCGGCCGCGGCTTTGACGCGCTGCAGGGCCTTGAGCAGCAATTGCTCTTGCGCGGTGAAATCCGAGCCCAGCGGAAAGTCGGGCAGCAGATCGCCGCTACGCGCTGAAGCCAGTGCCGCATTCAGATGCTGCGGCAAATTGCGACGACAGGCCTCGGGAATCGTGTAGCCCGCCTCGATCTTGCCGGCCTTCTGCGCGGCGTCCAGCAACTGCGGCTGGAAGCGTGCATCCGCGATGGCGATCAGCGCCTTGGCCACTTCGCTGTCGGTCCTGGAGCGCAGGTCGGCGACGCCGTATTCGGTGACGACGATGTCGCGCAGGTGGCGCGGAATCGTGCAGTGGCCGTAATTGAAGACAATGTTGCTGCTCGGCGGCTTGCCGTCCTGCTCACGGATGGCGCGGATCAGGATGATGGAGCGCCCGGTGCGCAGCTGATGCGCCATGGCGACGAAGTTGTACTGCCCGCCGACGCCGGAAATCACACGGCCGTCATCGAGTCCGTCGGAGACGACCGCGCCGGACAGCGTCGCCATGATGCCGGTATTGATGAAGCGCGCGTGCTGACGCTGCAGTTGGTATAGCCGCGGATTCAGGTCGAGCTGGTTGACCTTGTCGACGCCGGTCATGCAGATCTCGCGGCGCTGCTGCTCGCTCAGATCGTGCAGGCCCTGATAGAAATCGCGCGGGCCGAGGAAGAAGCCGCCGTGCAGCACGATGCCATTGCGCAGCTGCGTGCCGAGGCAGCGCCGCATGACGCGGCGCGCCTCCGGATCGGCGACGTTGGCCAGCACGCGCGCGCCGTCCGGCGCGACCAGATGACCCTGCTCGTAGCGTGTGGCATCGGTGAACAGGCCGTGGTGCTGCAGGATCTGGAAATCCTGGGTGCGCAGCGCGCGTACACCCAGCGATTCCAGGCCGTCGAGCACGTCCGGCGTCAGGTGCTCGGGATCGCAGCGGCCGTCGTTGATCAGCTGTTGCAGCGCCCAGAAGTCGTAGACGCGGCGCTTGAGAATGCCGTCCTTGTACAGCGGCAGCAGGCCATCGACGAACATCTCGGTGGCGCCATACAGGCCGTCGTCGAACGGCGTCTGACCGCCGATCGCAGCGGCCAGCGGTTCGGTATCGGGGCCGGCACCCAGCGCGGCCAGCAGGTCGCGATACGCATCCGTGCGTGCGTGCCGCAGTCGTAAGGCGTGAACCACGGCGTCGCCCAGGGCGCCGATCCCGACCTGCAGGGTGCCGCCGTCACGTACCAGCGCGCTGGTGCGCAGGCCGATCGCATAGTCGGGCGTGGCCACCGGCGTCTTGGGGGTCGAGAACAGGGCGCTGTGATAACGCGGGGTGTCGATCACGCAATCGAAGACCGACGGTTCCACCTCAGCGTCGTTGACCATGTAAGGCAGGTTCGGATTGACCTGGCCGACCACGCAATGGGTGCGGCCGGCCGCCTGCAACATCGACACCAGTTCCGGCCCCGTATCCGGATTGCAGGACAGCGAATAGCGCAGTCCCTGCGGGGTGTCGCGCTTGCAGATCAGCTGCGCGACGACGTTGCAGCCCTGGTTGAACACGTCGCGTGCGGCGTGCGAGTAGTTGCTGCTGACGTAGCGCTGCTGTGCCTGCGCATTGCCGAGCAGGCTGCCGGGCTTGAAGAAGAACTCGCAGACCTCGACGTTCGGCGGCAGGCGCTGGGCACGCAGCGCCTTCATGTAGTCGAGTTCAGGCACGCCGGCGAACACGCGCTCGGCGAACGGCTTGAGAAAGGCGCGCTCCAGGTCGCTGCCGGCGGCTGGAATCTCCAGCGACAGCGCGGTCAGGATTTTCAGCGACAGCGTCGGGTCGGCAACCGCACGTGCATACAGCGCGTTCGCCAGCTCCACCGGCTTGCCCAGGCCCAGCGGCAGGCCGATGACGATGCGCTTACCGACGCGCGCGATGATCGCGTCCACGGCGGCGTCGACGTCGGTGACGATCAGCGGTGCGGCAGTCATGAGCGCTTCCGGTCGAAGAACGAGCCCGAGCTTAGAACTCGCGCTCGCGCTTTGTCGACGCGGCGAGTTGTTGCGTCAGCGCCAGCAGGTTGCGCAGCTGCGCGGACTGCGCATCGTCGGCGCGGTGCATCAGCAGCAGGCGCGCCTTCGGTACCGGCTTTCGAAGTGGGCGAAACGCCACGCCCTCCGTGTTCATGCGCTGCATCGACGCCGGCACCAGCGAGACCCCCAGGCCGGACGCCACCAGGTTGACGATCGAGGTGACCTGCGAAGCCTCCTGCACGATGCGCGGGGCAAAGCCGGCCTTGCGGCAGGCGCCAGTGATCTCGTCGTGCAGGCCGGCGCCGACGCTGCGCGAGAACAGCACGAACGGCTCCAGCGACAGCGCCAGCAGCGCGAGCGCGGGTTTGGCGCTGAGTGCATGGCCGGCCGGCAATGCGACCACCAGGTCCTCCTCCAGCACGATCTGCTCGCGCAGGCCGGCGACCGGCTCCAGCAGTGGCCGCACGAACGCGGCATCGAGCGTGTCGCGGCCGACGGCAGCGGCCAGCGCCGGCGTGGCGTCCTCCTGCAGCGACAGCGTCACGCCCGGATAGCGCCGCCGGAACTCGCGGATCACGCGCGGGATCAGGGGATGGAACGGTGCCGAGTTGATCATGCCCAGCCGCAAGCGGCCCTGTTCGCCTTGCGCGACGCGACGCGCCCGCTCGCCGGCCAGCGACGCATCGCGCAGCAGCCGGCGTGCGTCCTCGAGAAAGGCATGCCCGGCCGGTGTCAGCGTGACGCCGCGCGCGGCGCGCTGGAACAGCGTCGCGCCCAGCTCGCGTTCCAGCTGCTGGATCTGCTGCGACAGCGGCGGCTGGTTCATGCCCAGCCGCCGCGCGGCGCGGGTGAAATGCAGTTCCTCGGCCACGGCGACGAAGTAGCGCAGGTGTCGCAGTTCCATCCAGACGTTTCCGATATGGCAAAAGCCGGTTGCATATATTGGACGTATGAAGCGGGCCAGGTCTAGATTGAGTCCTTACATCACCGGGCCGCGGATGGTCCGGGATACGGTGCGAGCCAGGAGAAGACCGTGAGCGACAGGGCCGGCGACGATATCGACCCGCAGGAAACCCAGGAATGGCTGGAAGCGCTGGAGGCCGTGCTGCGCCACGAGGGCCCGCAGCGCGCGCATTTCCTGCTCGAAGCGCTGACCGAGAAGGCGCGCCGCAGCGGCGCGCACATTCCGTATTCGGCCAACACCGCGTACATCAATACGATTCCGCTGAATCGGGAAGCGCGGTCACCCGGCGATCACGCGTTGGAGCGCAAGATCCGCTCGATCATCCGCTGGAACGCGATGGCGATGGTGGTCAACTCCAACCGCGAACACGCCGGCATCGGCGGGCACATCGCCAGCTTCGCGTCGGCAGCAACGCTGTACGACGTCGGCTTCAACCATTTCTGGAAGGGTGCGGACCATCCGCAGGGTGGCGACCTGGTCTACATCCAGGGTCATTGCACGCCGGGCATTTACGCCCGCGCCTTTCTCGAAGGCCGCCTGACCGAGGCGCAGCTCGAGCGCTTCCGCATGGAGGCGTTGAAGCCCGGCTTGTCGAGCTACCCGCATCCCTGGCTGATGCCGGACTTCTGGCAGTTCGCGACGGTCAGCATGGGCCTGGGCCCGATCATGGCGATCTACCAGGCGCGGCTGATGAAGTACCTGCACAACCGTGGCATCAAGGACATGACCGGCCGCAAGGTCTGGTGCTTCTGCGGCGACGGCGAGATGGACGAGCCGGAATCCCTCGGCGCGATCGACATCGCCGACCGCGAGAAGCTCGACAACCTCGTATTCGTCGTCAACTGCAATCTGCAGCGCCTGGACGGCCCGGTGCGCGGCAACGGCAAGATCATCCAGGAACTCGAAGGCGTGTTCCGCGGTGCCGGCTGGAACGTGATCAAGCTGGTCTGGGGCGCGCAGTGGGACGCGCTGCTGGCGCAGGACAGCAGCGGCAAGCTGATGCAGCTGATGAACGAGACCGTCGACGGCGAGTACCAGAACTTCAAGGCCAAGGGTGGCGCGTACACGCGCGAACATTTCTTCGGCAAGTATCCGGAAACGGCACGGCTGGTCGAAACCTGGAGCGATGCGCAGATCGCCGCCCTCAACCGCGGCGGCCACGATCCGCACAAGATCTATGCCGCCTACGACGCCGCGATCCGGCACGAAGGCACGCCGACGGTGATCCTGGCCAAGACCGTGAAGGGTTACGGCATGGGCGAGGCCGGCGAAGGCCAGAACATCACGCACCAGCAGAAAAAGATCGGCGAAAGCGCGCTCAAGGCGTTCCGCGACCGTTTCGAGATCCCGATTTCGGACGACCGCATCGACAGCCTGCCGTTCTACCGGCCGGCCGAGGACTCGCCCGAGATCCAGTATCTGAAAGCGCGCCGTGAGGCGCTGGGCGGGCCGCTGCCCGCCCGCCGCGTCAACAACGAGGCGCTGGAGATTCCGGCGCTGTCGGCCTTCGAGAAGATCACCGCCGGGTCTGGCGAGCGGGAGATCAGCACGACGATGGCGTTCGTGCAGTTGCTGCAGACCTTGTGCCGCGACAAGCACATCGGCAAGCGCATCGTGCCGATCGTGCCGGATGAGGCGCGCACCTTCGGCATGGAAGGCATGTTCCGTTCGCTGGGCATCTATTCCATCGTCGGCCAGAAGTACAACCCGGAGGACGCCGACCAGCTCGCGTTCTACAAGGAAGACATCAAGGGCCAGATTCTCGAAGAAGGCATCACCGAAGCCGGCGCGATGTCGTCGTGGATCGCCGCCGCCACCGCCTACGCCAATCACGGCGTGTCGCTGCTGCCGTTCTTCATCTTCTATTCGATGTTCGGCTTCCAGCGCGTCGCCGACCTGTGCTGGGCGGCTGGCGACATGCGCGCGCGCGGCTTCCTGCTCGGTGCCACCGCCGGCCGCACCACGCTCAACGGCGAGGGTCTGCAGCATGAGGATGGTCACTCGCACCTGATCGCCGGCACGGTGCCGAACTGCCGCGCCTACGATCCCGCCTACGCCTACGAGCTGGCGGTGATCGTGCAGCACGGCATGAAGGCGATGTACGTCGAGCACCAGGACATCTACTACTACCTCTCGGTCTACAACGAGAACTACGCACACCCGCCGATGCCGCCGGGTGTCGAGGCCGGCATCGTCAAGGGCATGTACCTGCTGCGTGCGGAAGACAAGCCCACGTCGGCGCACGTGCAGTTGCTGGGTTCGGGCTCGATCCTGCGAGAAGTGGTCGCCGCCGGTGAACTGCTCAAGGAAGAATGGGGCGTGACCAGCGACGTCTGGAGCGTGCCGAGCTTCACGGAACTGGCGCGCGACGGTCGCGAGGTCGAACGCTGGAACCTGCTGCACCCCAATGAAAAGCCGCGCAAGTCCTACGTGCAGGAATGCCTCGAAGGCATGACCGGCCCGGCGATCGCCTCCAGCGACTGGGTGCGCGGCTATGCCGACCAGATCCGCCCCTACATGCCCAAGGCCGGCAACGGCGCGCCGATGCCTTATCACGTGCTCGGCACCGACGGCTTCGGGCGTTCCGACAACCGTCCGGCGCTGCGCGACTTCTTCGAGATCGACCGCCGCTGGATCGTCGTCAAGGCGCTAGCGGCGCTGGCCGAGCAGAAGCGCGTGCCGGCCGAGCGCGTCTCGCAGGCGATCAAGATCTACGGCATCAAGCCGGACCGCGCGGCCCCCTGGACGGTATAAGTCATCATGGCCAAGACGATCGACATCAAGGTTCCGGACATCGGCGACTACCAGGGCGTGCCGGTGATCGAAGTGCTGGTGAAGGACGGCGACACGGTCGCGGCCGAACAGCCGATCCTGGTGCTGGAATCCGACAAGGCGACGATGGAGGTGCCGGCGCCCGCTGCGGGCGTCGTGCGTGGCCTCAAGCTGAAAGTCGGCGACAAGGTCTCGCAGGGCGATGCGATCGGACAACTGGAAACCGGCGGGGCCGACGACGCGGCCGCGCCGGCACCGGCGGGCAAGGACAGCAAGCCGACCGCCGACAAGCGCGCGCCCACACCGAAGGCCGACGCTGCTGCGCCCGCGTCGCCGAAAGCCACGACGGGTGCGAATGCCAAACCCGCAGGCGGGCGCAAGGACGTGCGCGTGCCGGACATCGGCAACTACCAGGGCGTGCCGGTGATCGAAGTGCTGGTCGCCGACGGCGATGCGGTCGAGGCCGAGCAGCCGCTGCTGGTGCTGGAGTCCGACAAGGCGACGATGGAAGTGCCGGCACCGGCCGCCGGCATCGTGCGCGATCTCAAGCTGAAGGTCGGTGACAAGGTCTCGCAGGGCGATGTGGTCTGCGTGCTGGAAGGCGCAGCCAGCGAAGCGGCTGCCGAGACGGCGCCTGCACCGGCGCCCTCCCAACCTGCGCCCGCAGCACCCGCGGCGTCGTCCGACAAAGCGCCGACGGCTGTAAAAACCGAAACTGCCGGCGACGCGGCAACGCCCGCGACATCGGCCGCTGCGAAAGCCGATAGCGAAGCCCCGTACGCCGGGCCTGCCACGCGCAAGTACGCCCGGCAGCTTGGTGTCGACCTGGCACAGGTGCAGGGCAGCGGCACGCGCGGCCGCATCCAGATCGAGGACGTGCAGTCGTTCGTCAAGCGTCGGCTGTCGACCCCGGCTGCAGGTGCGGCGGTCAGTGGCGGCGGCATTCCGCCGATTCCGGCCGTGGATTTTTCGCAGTTCGGCGAGATCGAGACCAAGGCGCTGGCGCGCATCCGCAAGCTGTCGGCGGCGCACCTGCACCGCGCCTGGGTCAACGTGCCGCACGTGACGCAGACCGACGAGGCCGACATCACCGACCTGGAAACCTTCCGCAAGGCGCAATCCGAAGAAGGGGGCGTCAAGCTCACGCTGCTGCCGTTCATCATCAAGGCGGTCAGCGTCGCGCTGAAGCAGTATCCCGAGTTCAACGCTTCGCTCGCGCCCGACGGCGAAAACCTGATCCTGAAAAAGTACGTGCACATCGGCTTCGCCGCCGACACGCCGAACGGCCTGGTCGTGCCGGTGGTGCGCCATGCCGATCAGAAGGGCATCGTGCAGCTGGCGCAGGAGACGGCGGAGCTGGCGAAGAAGGCGCGTGACGGCAAGCTCAAGCCCGACGAGATGAAGGGCGGTTGTTTCTCGATCTCCTCGCTCGGCGGCATCGGCGGCAGCTTCTTCACGCCGATCGTCAACGCGCCCGAGGTCGGCATCCTCGGCGTCTCCAAGAGCCAGATGAAGCCGGTGTGGGACGGCAAGACCTTCCAGCCGCGGCTGATGTGCCCGCTGTCGCTGTCCTACGACCACCGCGTCATCGACGGTGCCTACGCCGCGCGCTTCATCGTGCTGCTCGGCAAGCTGCTGTCGGACCTGCGCCGGCTGACGCTGTGACGCAGCGCTCGTGATCCGCAGCCTGGCGCCGGTCTGGGATCGGCACGCACGCGTGCTGATCCTGGGGTCGATACCCGGCGAGGAGTCGCTGCGTCGCCAGCAGTACTACGCGCACCCGCGCAATGCGTTCTGGCCGCTGATGGGCTTGCTGTTCGGCGCCGGGCCGGAGCGGGCTTATGCGGACCGGCTCGCGCGCCTGCGTGCTCGCGGGGTCGCCGTCTGGGACGTGCTGGAACGCTGCGAACGCCACGGCAGTCTCGACAGCGACATCCGCCGCGACAGCGAGCGTCCCAATGCGATTCCCGAACTGCTCGCGCGGTTCGATGCGCCGCGTGCGGTCGTGCTCAATGGCCGCAAGGCGCAGGCCTCCTTCGAACGTTTCATCGCGCCGACATTGCGCGTGCAGCGGCCGCACATTCAGCTTCTGCTCATGCCATCGACCAGTCCGGCACATGCCGCGCTGTCGTACGTAGACAAACGCAGGGCGTGGTCGCGTATGCTGGAAGCCCTCGACACCCCGGCTCAGGAGATCGGCGCGATGGCCCAGAAGCAAGCCGCTGCAAAGAAACCCAAGGCGAAGAAACCAGCGAAGAAAGCTGTCGCCAAGAAAAGCGTGAAGAAACCTGCGAAGCCTACCGCCAAGAAGAAGGTGGTCAAGAAGGCGGTCAGGAAAGTCGCCAAGAAGGTCGTCAAGAAGCCCGCCAAGAAAGCGGTGAAGGTGGCGGCGAAGAAAGCGGCCAAGAAAGTCGCCAGGCCCCGTGCGAAAAAAGTGGTGGCCAAAAAGGTCGCCAAGAAAGTGGCTAAGAAAGCCGCGCGCCAGCCGGCAGTGAAGAAAGCTGCGGCGCCGGCAGCGCTGCCCAAGCGTGCCGCTGCCAAACCGGTGGCAGCGCCGGCGACAAAGCCCGCGTCCACCAAACCCAATGCGTCGCCTGCGCCCAAGCCGGTGGCGGTGAAGGCGCCGAAGCCGAAACCGGCCGTCGCACCCGCATCGCCCGCGCGCCTTGCCGAGACGCCGCCCTCCGACGAGACGCCGGCTTCCAGCCCAGAGCCGGAGACGATGTCGGTGGGCCTGTTCAAGCAGCCGCTGCAGAAGCCCGAGCCCTGGCATTTCGGCGGGCGCCAGCATCAGGGCCACGAGCGCGAGCACGTCAAGGCACAGCCGGATGCCGAGCGGCTGGCTGGCAAGTCGCGCAAGGTTCACTAGCGCTCGAAGCAGACGTCGAGAAAGACAGGCAGCGTGCGGCGCGTTGTGCCCGCACGCTGCCTGAACCCTCGCTGAAGTGGCGGTGGATACGTGGGTACTCAGCCCGCGATTCGATTGTTAGACTCGCCCGCCTATGAATCACAAGACAGTGTTGTGCGCGGTTGGGCTGTTGGGGTTTTCTTTCGCGATGCCGGTGGTGCAGGCGCAGAGCGGATCGACGCAGTACATCTCCGACGAAATTTCCGTTTCCATTCGTGAAGCGCCACGCAACGATGCCGGCATGATCGGCATCATCAAGAGCGGTGCGCGGGTGACGGTGCTGGAGTCGCTGGGGCCTGAGAGCTTTGCGCGCATCCGTACAGCCGATGGCCGCACCGGCTGGATCACAGCCCGCTTTCTGACCAACGAGCCGGCGGCCAGCACGCGGCTCGGCGAGGTGCGCAGCGAGCTGGACGGCACCAAGCAGCAGATTCGCACGCTGGAGAATGACCTGGCGTCGGCCCGCGCACAGCTGGAAAAGGTGCGCCCGGCCTTCGAACTGTCGCGCGAGAACGAGCAGCTCAAGGCGCAGGCCGCCGAGCAGACGCGAGCCAACGAAGAGCTGCAGGATCGTTACGACGCCGCGCGTCAGCAACGCAAGACGCTGCTGACCGGCGCCGGCCTGATCGGCGGCGGCATCATCATCGGTCTGCTGCTGCCGTCGCTGCTGAGCGGCCGACGTCGCCGTTACAGCGACTTCTGATCGCACACTCGGACGCGGGCGCACGGACATGTCGCAGCAGCCATCCGCCGAACGCCCGCGCTTCCGCTACTACCTGCGCGTGCGCTACGGCGAGTGCGATGCGCAGAAGGTCGTGTTCAACGCCCGCTACGGCGAGTACGTGGATCTGGCGGTCACCGAGTACTTCCGCGCACTGGGTTACGGCAAGGAACTGGCCTCGGGCGAGCTGGACTATCAGCTCGTCAAGCAGACCACCGAATGGAAGGCGCCGGCGCGGTTCGACGACGTGCTGGAAGCGCGCGTCGAGCCGGTGCAGCTCGGCAACACCTCGTTCACGCTGGCCGTCGAGTTCCGCCGTCACGGCGAGGACACGCTGCTGACGCGAGCGGAGACGGTGTATGTGCTGGTCGAACCGCATGCACTGCAGAAGCGCGCGCTGCCGGACGCCTTGCGCGCCCGCATCCTCGGCGGTGTGGACCGGCTCGTGGATCACGCTGGCGTGCTGCATCCATGAAGCGCGTACTGCTGGTCGTACTGATCGCGCTGGTGTCGATCGGCGGCGGCATGGTCTGGTGGCAGACCCGGCTCGCCGACGAGGGACTGCGCCAGTACGCGGTGCATGCGGCGCCCGTGGCGGACCCCGATGCGCGCGGCCTGCGCGCGACTTGGTTCGGGGTCACTGCGGTGCTGCTCGACGACGGCGAACACCGGCTGTTCATCGATCCCTTCTTCAGCCGGCCTGAGGGCCTGCTGGCGCTGGCGCGCAACCGCGCGATCGAACCCGATGCCGCGCGTATCGCCGCAGGCCTTGCGCAGGCTGGCATCTCGCGGCTGGACGCGGTGCTGGTGTCGCACTCGCATTACGACCATGGCATGGATGCCGGCGTCATCGCGCAGCGCACGGGCGCGCGGCTGATCGGCTCGCCTAGCACGCTCAACATCGGTCGCGGCGCGGGTTTACCGGCGGCGCAACTGCAGACGATGACGCCGAGCGAACCGATCCGCGTCGGTGCGTTCACGATCCGCTTCATCGAGAGTCGCCATGCCGGCGCCACCGGCGGGCGGCCCACCGGCGAGATCGACGTGCCGCTGCACACGCCGGCGCATTACCTCGACTACAAACTGGGCGGAGCCTGGTCGATCCTGATTGAGCATCCGCTGGGCACCGTGCTGCATCACGGCAGTGCCGGATTCATGCCGGGCGCGCTGAAGGCTTACCGCGCCGATGCGGTGCTGCTCGGTGTGGCGCTGATCGACGATGAGGCGACGTACCTGCGCGAGGTCGTCGAAGCGGTTGGCGCGCGGCGCGTGCTGCCAACGCATTGGGACGACTTCACGCGCGGACTCGATCGGCCGTTGCGACCGTTTCCGTTCACGGTGAACCTGCCGGCGTTCTTCGCGCAGGCCGAGGCCCGGCACGTGCAGGTGCAGACCTTTACGCTGGCGCAGCCGACGATGTTGTTCGCGGCGCCCTGAGCGCGCCGCCGGGTTGGCGCGACGGCGATGCGACCACCAGGCTCACGATCACGAGCTATAGGACGCGGCGCCGTTGGAAAAGGCTTGCGGATCAAGGGAGAGGCCGATGAGCGTGGACCGCAGACGTTTCATGCAGATCGCAACGGGCGGCCTGATCGCCGGCGCATGGCCGGGGATCGCTGCCAGCGGCGGTGCGGATACCCGCCGCATCCGTGCCCTGGCGTTTGATGCCTTCCCGATCTTCGATCCGCGACCGATCGCAGCGCGCGCCGAGGCCGAGTTTCCGGGGCAGGGCGTGGCGCTGATGAATGCCTGGCGCATCCGGCAGTTCGAGTATCAGTGGCTACGCGCGTTGTCCGGCCGATACGTGAATTTTCTCGATGCGACGTCCGACGGACTGCGTTTTGCCGCGCAGCAGCTGCAATTGCCATTGAGCGAGGCGCAGCACGCGGCGCTGATGGCGCCATGGTCGGAGCTGCGCGTCTGGCCCGATACGGCGGCGGCGCTGGAAACCCTGCGAGCGGCTGGACTGCGCCTGGCCCTGCTGTCCAACATGACCGAGGCCATGCTCAGCAGCGGACTGGCGCGGGCGCAGCTCGATCCGCTATTCGACGCGGTCATCAGCACCGATGCGCAGCGCACCTACAAGCCCGACCCGCGGGCCTATCAGATGGGCGTGGACCGTCTGGGCCTGCGCAAGGAAGAGATCCTGTTCGTCGCCTTTGCCGGCTGGGACGTGGCGGGCGCGAAGTGGTTCGGCTATCCGACCTACTGGCTCAATCGCGCGGGCGCGCCACCGGAGCAGCTGGGCGTGCAGGCGGACGCCGAAGGCGCCGACTTCGCCGCGCTGCTGCGCCATGTGCTGCCCATGACGGCTGCGAAGGACGGCAATGCCGCAAATCCCTGAAACGACCCCCGCGCCGACGTCGCGGGTGTCGTCGCCGGTTCGTTACGGGCTGGCCGTCGCTGGCAGATCGAGGATCTTGGCGATCGCGTCCTGCGCGATCGGGTGATAGCCGGCGCGCGTTTCCGCGAAGATGTCGCGCGCGAACGCGCGGCCGTCCTCGGTTCGCGCCAGCTCCTGGTAGATCGGACGGATCAGCAGCATGCGGCCGATGCGACGCAGGTACCCGTCGATCACCGGGTAGACCGGCGAGTAGTCGTTGGCCAGTGCGGCGCGATACCAGCGCGAGGCCAGTACCGGGTTGCGCGAACGCGTCAGGTTGAAGCGGTCGTCGAGATCGATCAGCTGCTCCTGCGACAAGCCGGTCGGCAGCTTGTCGAAGAAGTATTGCCACTGCCGCGTGCTCCAGGTCTTCGTGTCGAGTTGTGCGGTGCTGATGTGGCCCTTGAGCCAGCCTTCGCGCTGCGCGTCGACGCGATCGAAGGCGTCGGAGACCGGCCACACCGTGTCGGCCGGCATCTGCGGCGAATAGATCCATTCCCGCACCTTGGCGGCGCTGACGACGCCGGGTCGCTTCGACAGCAGCTCGGCATCGAGGAAGGCGACGAAGTCGGCGGTGCGCGCTGACTGGAACGCGCGCGAATCGAACCACTTGCGCAGGAAGGCGTCGAACTCGGCGCGACCGAACTTCGATTCGAGGTAGGCGAGGAACAAGGCGCCGCGTTCGTAGGGCACGTCGCCGACATTGTCGTCCGGATCGCGGCCGGCCAGGCGGGGCGACAGCGTGCGGTCGCCGGGCACGCGGATCTTGGCCAGCGTGTCCTTGAGATCGTTGGCGCCCAGCGCGCGTTCCTGTGCGGCGCGATCGGCGCCGTAAATCTCTTCCATGATGCGGAAGGTCAGGTGGTTGGTGAAGCCCTCGTTGAGCCAGAAGTCGTCCCAGACCGCGTTGGTGACGAGATTGCCCGACCAGGAGTGGGCCAGCTCATGCGCGACCAGCGAGACCAGCGACTTGTCGCCGGCGATCACGGTTGGCGAGGCGAAGGTCAGGCGCGGATTCTCCATGCCGCCGTAAGGGAAGCTGGGCGGCAGAATCAGGATGTCGTAGCGACCCCAGCGATAGGGGCCGTAGATCGCCTCCGAGCGCTCCATCATGCGCTCGGTGTCCTCGAACTCCTTGGCGGCGGCGCGGACCACGGAACGCTCGGCGTAAACGCCGGTGCGCGGCCCGATCGCGCGGAACTCCAGGTCGCCGACCGCGATCGCCATCAGATAGGACGGGATGCGCTGCGGCATGCGGAAGCGATACTCGCCGTTGTGCTGGGCCTTGGTGTCGTTCTCCGCACTCATCACGGCGAGCAGCGATTTGGGCGTGCGCACACGCGCCTCGTAGGTGAAGCGCACGGCCGGCGTGTCCTGCAGCGGAATCCAGCTGCGCGCATGGATGGCCTGCGACTGCGAATAGAGGAACGGATGCTTCTTGTCGGCCGTCTGTGCCGGCGTCAGCCACTGCAGGCCCGAGGCGTCGGGGCGCGTGGTGTAGCGCACGCGCACGCGATCGGTGTTGGCCGGCATCGAGATCGCCAGTGCGCTGCCGAGGATCGGATCGCGAGGCGCCAGGCGCCAGGCGGTCTTGGCGTAGCGCCCGCCGCGGCCGGCTTCCACCGAGACGATGTCGAGGTCGCGCGTGTCCAGTACCAGCGTTTGCGCGGCGACATCGTGTCGCTGCAGTCGCAGCTCTGCGACGCCTTCGAGCACGCGCTTGCCGAAGTCGACGCGCAGGTCGAGCGCCAGGTGCTCGGTGCTGAACTGCGTCGGATCGGCGTAGGAATGCGGATCGCGTTGCACCGGCGGCGGCATCGTCGGCGGCAACAGACTGCAGGCGCCGAGCGTCAGCAGCGGCAACAGGGAGAGGAGTCGGAGCATGGGACGTTCAAGAGGCGTGTTCGGAGACCCGGCGATCTTACCCAAGCTGCCGCCAACGCTCATGGGCGATTTTCCTTGTGCGCGGCTTGCGGTGCCGCAGGGCCTGCGGCAGGCTGGATGGCCCCGTTCCCGGAGTGATGCCGTGAAACGTCTCGTCCCGTTATCCGCCGTCCTTGGCCTTGTGCTGGGCCTGGGCCTGAGTGCCTGCAATGGAACCCCTGCAATGAGTGCTGGATCCACGCCCAAGCCGGTGGCCGGCTTCGTCGCCGACATGCCGGCCTTCGACGCTTTCATCGCCACGCACCCGACCGCCGCGCAGTTCAAGGCGGCGTATCCGGACGTGCAGCTGGTGATGCCGGGCGATATCACCACCAAGGAATTCCGTAGCAACAACAGCCGCTACTTCGCCGAGTTCGATGCGCAGAACCGCATCACCGGCGGCAAATTCATGTAGCCATAAAAAAGCGGGCGCATCTGGCGATGCGCCCGCGGGGACGGCTGAACGAAGTGGGCCGGCGCTTATTTCTTCAGCGCCTCAACCTCGATCTTCAGCTTCACTTCCTCACCGACGTTCGGCGAGTAGGTGCTGATGCCCCACTCCGAACGCTTGATCTTGGCTTCCAGATTGGCGCCGCAGGCCGGCACCTGGCGCATCGGGTGCGGCTTGCAGACGAAGTCGTCGACATCCAGCGTCACCGGCTTGGTCACGCCGTGCATCGTCAGCAGGCCTTCGACCTCGTCCAGTTCATCGCCGTCGAACTTGAACTTGGTCGACTTGAAGGTGATGGTCGGGTGCTTGGCGGTGTCGAAGAAGTCCGCAGTCTTCAGATGCTCATCGAGCTTGGCGACGCCGGTCGATACCGAGTTGGCGTCGATCGTGACCTCCACCGAACCGGTCTTCTTCTTCAGATCCAGCGTGATCGTGCCGCTGGTCTTGTCGAAACGGCCGCGGAACGTCGACAGGCCGAGATGGCTGATCTCGAACGTCGGGAACGTATGCGTCGGGTCGATCTCATAGGTGTCCGCGGCCTGCACGATGAACGGCGTCAGGGACAGCGCGGCAATCGCTAGCATCTTCTTCATCTTCGTCTCTCCTTCGGGGGATGGGATCCAGGCGCCGCGCTCAACGCACGGGCGCCAGCTTGAGCTTGAACTTGACCGGCACGTCGGGCGCCACCAGATCGCCCTGGTTCCACTCGCCGCCGCCGATGCCGTAATCGACGCGCTTGATCGTGAAACTGCCGCGGACCCAGGTACTGCCGTCCTTCTCGTCCTGCGTCTCGAACGGCACGGTGATCTCGCGGCTCTTGCCGCGGATCGCGAGCTGGCCGGTAGCCTCGTAGCGATCGGGGCCGAGCGCACGCACGGCGCTGCTCTTGAACGTGGCCTTGGGGAAGCCGAGCTTGTCGAGCCAGGGCTTGTCCAGCGCTACCGCGTCGGCATCATCGTCGCCGGTGTCGAGGCTGGCGATGTCGACCGTGAGCTCGGCACGGGAGGCTGTCGGTTGCGCAGAGTCCAGATCGATGCTGGCCTCGAAGCGCTTGAACGTGCCCGACACCGGCACGCCCATCTGCTTCACCGAGAATGCGATTTCGCTGTCCTTGGCGATCAGCGTGCGCGACGCGGCCAGCGCCGGCTGTGCGGCGGCGGCCAGCAAGGCGATGCCCAGCCATGCGTTGAGAGTCACGGGTTTCATCGAGGGTCTCCGGGTCAGGATCGCCGCAGGCGCGGCAGCATGCGCAACAGCACGTCGTCGCGATCGACGAACTGATGCTTCAGCGCCGCCAACGCATGCAGTGCGACAAGCACCAGCATCAGCGTGGTCAGCGTTTCGTGGACGTCCTCCAACAGCTTCGCCAGTTCACGGTTCTTGCCGATCAGATCGGGAATCGGCAGCACCTTGAAATAGACGGTCTGAAAACCTTTTGCCGAACTCATCAGCCAGCCGGACAGCGGCACCGCGAACAGCAGGGCGTAGAGCGCGCCATGCGTCGCGGCGGCAATGCGACGCTGCCACAGCGGCATCGCAGCCGGCAGCGGTGGCGGCGGTACGCACAGGCGCCACAACAGGCGCAGCGCGACCAAGCCGAAGATCGTGACGCCGATCCACTTGTGATACGCGAACAACTGCACCTGCAGCGGCGAGCGCTGCAGTTCGGTCATCCACCAGCCCAGCGAGAAGCTGCCGATCAGCAGCAACAGTGTCAGCCAATGCAGGGCCTGCGCCACGAAACCGTAGCGAACATCCGGCGACGACAGGGGCGCGGTTTGATTCATGCGGGGACCGAACGATCAAAAGACTCCGGACGTTGATGCTAGTTCCCCGCCCCCGTTCTTGGAAGCCGGGCGTTCAGCCCGTATTGTTCCGCTTTCATTGCTCCTATTCGAGGCTGATTCATGAATCTGCCATTGCGGATGGTCGTGGGGTCGGCACTGGCATTGCTGGCGGCTTGCAGCAGCAACAAGCCGGCATCAACGGACGCGAAACCGGGGGCCGCCGGCGTGGTCGATCGCATTGCCGCCGACTACGTGCGCCAGGCGCTGGCGCTCGGCGAGCACGATCCACACTATGTCGATGCCTATCACGGCGATCCGGCGGTGCGCGAGGCCGTGCGCGCCGCGCGGCCGGGGCTGGACGCGATCATCACCACCGCGCGCCGTCAGATCGTGCAGCTTGACGGCATGCTCTACGACCGCGCGCCCGCAGCCGAGCGCCTGCGGCACGAGCACCTGCGGCGCCAGCTTCAGGCCCTGGTCGCGCGCGCCGAACAGGTGCGCGGCCGCCCGTTCTCGTTCGAGGCCGAAGCGCACGCGCTTTACGACGTCGACGTGACACGACCAAGCGAAGACGAGTTGCGTGCGCGCCTGGCACCGCTGGAAGCGCTGCTGCCGCCGGGCCGCGGCACGCTTGCCGACCGCTACAACGCCTACCTGGACCGGTTCGCGATCGCGCCGGACAAGCTCGAGGCGGTGATGCGCGCGGCGATCGAAGAGGCACGTCGCCGCACGCAGGCGCGGATCGCGCTGCCGGCGGAGGAGCATTTCGAGCTGGCGCTGGTGTCCGGTAAGAGCTGGAGCGCCTACAACTGGTATCAGGGCGAGTACCGCTCGCGCATCGAGATCAACACCGATCTGCCGGTGACGATGACGCGCGCGATCGAACTGGCCGTGCACGAGGGCTATCCGGGCCACCACGTCTACAACGTGCTGGTGGAGCGGGAACTGCTGCGCAAGCGGGGATGGGTCGAGTTCGGTGTGTATCCGCTGTTCTCGCCGCAGTCGCTGATCGCGGAAGGCTCGGCCGACTATGCGGTGGCGCTGGCGTTTCCGCTGGCCGAACGCGTGGCCTTCGTCCGTGACACGCTGTTCCCGCTCGCGGGGTTCGATCCGCAGGAAGCCGAGCGCTACGTGACGATCGCCGAAGCGGGGCGCGCCACCGGCGCGGCCACGATCGAGGCGGCGCGGCGTTATCTGGATGGGCAGGCCAATGCCGAAGCGACGGTGCGGTTCCTGCGGCAGTACGCGCTGGCGAGCGAGGCGCGGGCGCGGCAGCGTCTCCAGTTCTTCGACGACTACCGCGCCTACATCGTCAATTACTCGCTGGGCGAGACCCTGGTGACACAGGCGATGGCGCCGTATGCCGACGCCGATGCGGCAACGCGCTGGCGCGCGTTCGAGACGTTGCTGAGCCTGCCGCGGCTGCCGTCGGCGTTGACGCGGTGACGGGTACGCCGTGCGTCAGCCGTCCTCGTCTTCCTCGCGGGCCTGGCTGACCAGCAGCTTGTCGACGCGATGGCCGTCGAGATCGACGACCTCGAAACGCCAGCGCTCCTGCCAGGCGCTCTCGCCGAGCTTGGGCAGGTGGCCGAGCACCGACAGCACGAGGCCGGCGGCCGTTTCGTAGTCGCGTTCGGCGGGCAGCTCCATGCCGAGCTGTTCGGCCATTTCGTCGACCGGCATATCGCCGTCGACCAGCCAGGAACCGTCCGCGCGCTGCACCGCGCCGGGCGGGGCGCGATCGCCGAGATGGAACTCGCCGGCGATCGCCGACAGCACGTCGGTGACCGTGATCAGGCCCTGCAGACTGCCGAATTCATCGACGACGATCGCGGCATGCAGCGGCGAGCGCTTGAGCTTGGGAATCGCATGCAGGGCATCGACGCTATCCGGCAGCACCAGCGCCTCCTCGACGTGCGCCGCCGGTTCGACCTGCGTGGCACCGTCGATGATGGCGTCGACGATGCGCTTGACCGGCACCAGGCCGACGAACTGATCGATATGCCCGCGCGCCGCGATCAACTTGGAGTGGCGGCTGGCGCGGAGTGTCTGTCGCTGCGCCTCGACCGGGTCTTCCAGGTCGAGCCAGTCCAGCTCCTGCCGCGGCGTCATCATCGCGCGCACGCTGCGGTCCGCCAGGCGCATGACGCCGACGATCATCGCCTTTTCCTCGGGCTCGACCACGCCGGAAGACGCCGCCTCGGCGACCAGCGCATGGATTTCCTCGTCGGTGACGTTGGTTTCGGTTCCGCTCTTCTTCGGGAACAGCCGCAACACCAGGCCGCTGGAAACGTCGAGCAGCCACACCAGCGGCTTGGCCAGCCGCGACAGCAGCAGCATCGGCGGGGCCACCAGGGTCGCGATGCGTTCCGGATTGCGCAGGGCGATCTGCTTGGGCACCAGTTCGCCGACGATCAGCGACAGGTACGTGATGCAGGCGACGACCGCGGCCAGCGCCACATCGTCCGCCACCGATTCGCGGATGCCCTGGGCGGTGAAGTAGTCGCCCAGCGGCTCGGCCAGCGTCGCGCCGCTGAACGCGCCGGCGAAGACACCGACCAGGGTAATGCCGATCTGCACGGTGCTGAGGAAGCGGCCGGGCTGCTCGTGCAGCTGCAACGCCGTGCGGGCGCCGCCCACCCCGCGCTTGTGCATGCCCTGCAGTCGCGCCTTGCGCGACGAGACCACCGCCAGCTCGGACATTGCCAGCAGGCCGTTGATCAGGATGAGGCCCAGCACCACGAGTAGATTCACCAGCATGCGCGCAGCCTAGCAGAGCTGTGCGCGGGTCCTGTATGGCCCGCGCCCGGTTTGCCGGCAGTCCGGCTGCCGTATTGCACGAAAAAGACGCCGCGTTCGACGACGAAGGCCGAAAATGACCCTCAACCGCCGGGCACGTAGGCGTAACTCGAGCCGATGCCCAGCGGCAGCCCCAGCCCCCACCACAGCAGCAGGAACAGGCTCCAGACCCCGAGGAAGGTCAGCGAGTACGGCAGCATCATCGCGGTGACCGTGCCGATGCCGCTGCTGCGCACGTAGCGTTGCGCGAACACCACCACCAGCGGGAAGTAGGGCATCAGCGGCGTGATGATGTTGGTGGTCGAGTCGCCGACGCGGTAGGCGGCCTGGGTCAGATCGGGCGAGAGGCCGAGCTGCATCAGCATCGGCACGAAGATCGGCGCCAGCAGCGCCCACTTGGCCGAGGCCGAACCAATGAACAGGTTCAGGAACGCGGTCAGCAGGATGATGCCGAGCAGCACGATCCCGCCCGGTACGGCCGCTGCCTTCAGCGCGGTCGCTCCTTCCAGCGCCAGCAAGGCGCCCAGGTTGGACTGGTTGAATGCGGCGATGAACTGCGCGGCGAAGAACGCCATGACGATGTAGTAGCCCATGCCGGACATGGACTTGGTCATGCCGGCGATGATGTCGCGGGTCTGCTTCACGCTACCGGTGACATAGCCGTAGATGATGCCGGGAATCAGGAACAGGACGAAGATCAGCGGCACGATCGACTGCATCAGCGGCGCGTTGCCGGCGGTGAGGATGCCATCGGCGTTGCGCCAGGCGGATGTGGCCGGCCAGGTGCTCAGCGCCAGCAGACCGACGCCGATCGCCATGCCGAGCAGGGCCCCGCGCAGGCCACGACGCTCGATGTCGTTGAGCCCGTCCATCGACGGCATGTCGCTCATGTCGCCGTCGATCGGTGCGCTTCGGCGCAGGCGCGGCTCGACGATGCGGTCGGTGACGAACC
The DNA here is from genome assembly GCA_036405815.1 of Solimonas sp. Classification (GTDB taxonomy): domain Bacteria; phylum Pseudomonadota; class Gammaproteobacteria; order Nevskiales; family Nevskiaceae; genus Solimonas. The sequence continues at coordinate 82,316 of DASWWX010000011.1, forward strand.
AGCCGAGACCGACGATCAGCAGCGTCGAGGCCGTGGTGAAGAAATAATTGTTGAGCGGATTGAGGATGACGTCCTTGTCGATGATCTGCGCGCCGGCCTGCGACAGCCCCTGCAGCAGTGGTTCCAGCGACCCCGGCACGAAGGTCGCCGAGAAGCCGCCGGAAACGCCGGCAAAGGCGGCGGCGATGCCCGCCAGCGGATGGCGGCCGGCGGCGTAGAAGATCACCGCGCCCAGCGGCACCACCAGTACGTAACCGGCGTCCACGGCCAGGTGGCTGAGAATGCCGACCGCGATCAGCATCGGCGTCAGCAGCTTCTTGGCGGTGACGGCGAGCAGAGCGCGCAGGCCGGCGCTGATGAAACCCGTATGGTCGGCGACGCCGATGCCCAGCATCGCTACCAGCACGACACCCAGCGGATGGAAGTTGACGAAGGTGCCGACCATGCCGGACATGAACGCGGTCAGCGAACTGCCCGCCAGCATGTTCTTGACCTGCAGCGGCGCGCCGGTGCGCGGATCGACGACGTCGAACGAGACCTGCGACAACCACCACGACAGCGCCCAGACCACGAGCAGCAGCACGAAGAACAGCATCGCCGGATCCGGCAGCTTGTTGCCGATGCGTTCGACAGCGGCGAGCGCGCGATCCAGGCGCGAGGCAGGCGCGGTGATGGTTTCGGTCATCGTTTTGTTCCCCCTTGAAAAGCCGCTGTGCAGCCGCTTGGTGACGTTGGCGAGTGTAGTGCCTGCCTGCAAGCGCGACATCCGGGTATTTCCGCGTGCGTACAATGCAGGCCCCTACAACGGCGAGAGTCCGCGTCATGGAACGGCCGCACGACCTGCGCTTTCACACCCTCGACGTCTTCACCGAGCGGTTGTTCGGCGGCAATCCGCTCGCCGTCGTGTTCGGGGGTGAACGTCTGAACACCGCGCAGATGCAGACGATCGCACGCGAGTTCAACCTGTCGGAAACCGTGTTCGTGCTATCGCCGACGCGGCCCGATTGCCTGCATCGCCTGCGCATCTTCACGCCCACCCAGGAAATGCCGTTTGCCGGCCACCCCACGGTCGGCACCGCCTGCCTGCTGTCGGAGCTGCGCCTGGTGCCAGGCGGCGCGGAAGCGGCGTTCTCGCTGGAGGAAAACATCGGTGCGGTTCCGGTCTGCGTGCGCCGCGCCGAGGGGCGTGCGACCTACGCGGAACTGACCGCGGCGCGGCCGCCCGCCTATGGCGCGCCGCCGCCGGACAACGCGCGACTCGCTGCCGCGCTGGGACTGACTGCTGCTGATCTAGGCCGCGGTGCGGAACAGCCGCGTATCGCGAGCTGTGGCGTGCCGTTCCTGCTGGTGCCGCTGCGCGCGCCGGAACTGCTGGCCGGCGTCGAGCCGGAGGCGTCGACGTTGCGCGAACTGCTGCAAGGCGTCGGCGCGCAGGAGCTGTACGTCTATGCGCATGGCTACGAGCCGAACGAACTGCGCGCGCGCATGTTCGCGCCGGCCCTCGGCATCCCCGAAGACCCGGCCACCGGCGCCGCCGCGGTGGCGCTGGCCGGCGCGCTTGGCATGGAGGCGCAGCAGGACGGCACGCACGAGTGGCTGATCCATCAGGGCGTGGAGATGGGCCGGCCGAGTCAGCTGCACATCGCGGTCGATCGCAGCGGCGGTGTGGTGACCGCGGTGCGCGTCGGCGGTTACGCGGTCACGGTGTCCGAAGGCATCCTGCGTTCGGCCTGACCGCGACGATCTGACCGAGGATCTTGACGATGAACGCCCTGGACGAAGCCCGCCGCATCTATGACGCTGCGCCGATGATGCGCACGCTCGGTGCGCGCGCGGTGGAGGTCGGCCCGGGTCGCATCGTCGCCGAACTGGAGATGACCGCGCAGCTGACGCAGCATCACGGCCTGCTGCACGCCGGCGTCTCGGCCGCGCTGGCCGATCACAGTGCGGGTGCTGCGGCAACGACGCTGCTGGAGCCGGGCCAGGCGGTGCTGACCGTGGAGCTGAAGATCAACATCCTGCGGCCCGGTCGCGCGCCGCGTTACCGCTGCGAGGCCGAGGTGCTGAAGCCCGGCCGCCGTATCAGCGTGGTCGAGGCCTCGGTCTGGGGCCTGTACGACGACCGACGCGAGCTGCAGGCCAAGGCCATGGTGACGCTGGCCGTGGTCGACGCGCCGCAGGACTGAATCCGGCGCGCTGCTCATGGAAGACTGGGTCGAACGTGCCCTTGCCCGCTGGCCGAACGTGCCGGCGCTGTTCGGCTGGCTGTCGCTGGATCGCCGCGGTCGCTGGCGTATCCGCGGCGAGACGATCTCGCGACCGCAGATCATCGACACGTTCAATCGCAACTATGCGGGCGACGAACACGGCCGCTGGTATTTCCAGAACGGGCCGCAGCGCGGCTACCTCGAACTGGTGCGCGCGCCGCTGCTGCTGCACGTCGATCCGGCCGGCGAAACCCTGCACACCCATACGGGCCTCGCGGTTACGCAGATTGCGCGCGCCGATCTGGATGAGGATGGCGGCCTCTGGCTGCGCACCGAACACGGGCCGGCGGCGCTGCTGGATGACGAGGGCGCCTGGCTGCTGGAGCGGCTCGAAACCGGAGACGGCCTCGCGGTCGACGAGGCCGCGCTGTCGGCGGCGCTGGCGCGGCCCTCCGGCGAGGCCAGTGGTCTGTTCTTGCGCCTCGATAACGCACGCCACGCGCTGGGCCGGCTGGACGACGCGGAAGCGCCGCGCGTACTGGGCTTCGAACGCCAGCCGCAACCGAGGCCTGGCGAGCGCGCCGTGGTCGGCGATGCGGCGCTTGCGCCCGACTGAGCACGGACCGACGCAGCCGCGCGGCTGACGCGCGCCGGGGCATTTTCCTACAGGCGCACGGGCGCCGGGCTGAGTCAGGAACCTGCGGCCGCGCCGAAACAGGGATCATGGACACGACACCCTTTCCCGCCATGGCCTCGCACAACCGCTTCTGCGAGTGGATCGACGATCACGAGCAGCTGCTGGCGGCCGAGCTGCTGGCCCACCCGACGCGCGGTGGTTGCTGCGCGCTGTTCCTGAGTCGCACCGAGTCCGGCGACTATCGGCTGCGGCTCTGCGAGGGCGAAACCGACACCTGGCTGACCTGGCGCGATGAGCGCCGCAGTCGCAGCCGCTTCGGCCGGGCCTATGCCGACGCGCTGCTGCAGGCCTCGATCGCCACGCTCAAGCTCGCCGGTTACGAGAGCCGCTGGGACCTGCGCCTGCCGGACGTGCAGCCGGGCCTGCTGCTGTCGGTCGCGGCCTGAAGCGGTATCGCGGACCGGCACCGCGGACCGGCATGGTCATCCGCGGTCGCGATGTCCTCATTCATGCCTGACAGCCGCGCATCGCCTGCGGCATGCTGTCGGCGATGAGCAAGCAACAGGAGTCCTTCGAACGCATCTGGGCCACGATCCGGCGCATTCCGCTGGGTCGTGTTGCGACCTACGGCCAGATCGCCGCCGAAGCCGGCTACCCGAAGCGGCCGCGCCTGACCGCGCAGGCGCTGGCGCACGTGCCGGCCGGCATGGAGCTGCCGTGGTTCCGCGTCATCAATGCGCAGGGCAAGATCGCGATTCCGGAAGGCTCGCGCGGACATCGCGAACAGAAGCGCCGCCTGCAGCGCGAAGGCGTGAAGTTCGAACGCGAACGCGTCGATCTGGAAATCTACCGCTGGCAGCCGCGGTCTGCGGCGCCGCTGCTGGATTGATGGCGGGCGCCGACGACGGGCCTCGTCTCTACCCGCCCTGGACGTCGCTACTCGCTGGTCGGCGCCGCGCCGGCCGCATCCGCCTTGCCGCCGCAGCCGCGCAGCTCGCGGCCGTCGAGGCGTACCACCACCGTCGTCGCAAACAGCTGACCGCTCATGTCGTGGGTGCAGGGCGTCGGCTCGATGCGCACCGACAGCTCGTGCTTGCCGGTGCGGGCGTGATAGACGATGGCGCCATTGTCCTCCAGCGCCGGCGGGGCCGGCGTCTCGATCTTCTTGTCGCCGTAGTCGGCGAGCAGCGTCATGCGATCGCCCGGCACGATCTCCAGTGACCAGCCCGGCTCGTTGCCGCGGGCGACGAAGCCGGGCGTTTGCGGCCGCGGCACCTCGATCTGCTGCTCGCGGCAGTCAGCGTGATGCTCGCCGTCCAGTTCCAGTTCGGCGGTCGAGCCCTTGCTCCACAGCATCGCATCCTCGCCCTCGTACTTGGCGCCGGAGGCGGCGATGACCTGCGTCAGCACGCGCGGGCCGGCGGCCAGCAGCAGCACGACCTCGTTCTCGTCGTAGCGGGCGCTGAACTCGAAGTCCGCACAGCGATACCGCACCGGCTCGTCCACCGGCGACGGCAGCGGCAGCGCCTGCAAGCCGGCATCGACACTGCCCGCCTCGGACGGCGCTGCCGGCATCGGCGCTTCGGCAGGCGCTGCGGCATCGCGATTGCAGGCGGTGAGCGCCAGCGCGCACAGCAGGCCGAAAACCCGGGCGGAAGTGTTCATGGGGGCGACGTGCATCAGGACGTGAGCTTGAGCCCCAGAATGCCGCCGACGATCATCGCGATGCAAATCACGCGCGTGAACGTGAACGGATCGTGGAACCAGACGATACCGACAATCACCGTGCCGACCGCGCCGATGCCGGTCCATACCGCGTAGGCGGTGCCCAGCGGCAGCGTGCGCATCGCGATGCTGAGCAGCACGAGGCTGGCGACCAGCGCCAGCGAGGTCACGGTCGAGGCCAGCGGCTTGGTGAAGTTCTCGCTGAGCTTGAGCCCGACGGCCCAGACGATTTCGAGCAGACCCGCCACGAACAGAATCAACCAACTCATCATCCGTCTCCTGTGAAAAGGGAGGGATGGGGTCGTCCCCGGGGAGCGACAACGCGGCCGGGTCGTCCCGGCCGCGCGGCCATTCTAGCGGTGTCGGTCGTCCGGCGGCGCGTCATTCGAGACGCGCCGGTGCCGCCTTCAACTTGTGAGCGGCTTGATGAACTTCAGCGTCATGCGGTCGCTTTCGCCGATCGCCTTGTACTTGTCCTTCTGCGCGTCGTCGACGCGCAGCGACGGCAGCAGCGACCACACGCCGTTGGGATGGTCGGCGGTGTCCTTGGGATTGGCGTTGATCTCGGAGGTCGCGGCCAGCTTGAAACCGGCGCGTTCGGCGGCGGCGATGACGAACGCTTCGTGCAGGTAGCCGCTGTCCTCCTGCGCGCTGGCCGGCCGGTCCGCCGGCAGGCGGTGATCGACCACGCCGAGTGTGCCGCCCGGCTTGAGCGCGACGTACATCGCCTTGAACGCGGCATCGAGCTTGTCCTGGCCGCCGCCGCGCATGTACCAGTTGTGCACGTTGCGGAAGGTCAGCACCAGGTCGGCGCTGCCGGGCGGCGCGATGTTCACCTGCTTCGGTGGGTCGAAGATCGTCACCGCGACCTTGCCGTAGACCTCCGGCTGCGCCTTGAGCTTGTCGATGAAGGCCTTGCGCGTCTTCTGGAAATACTCGGACTTGGTGTCCGGATCGAAGTGCGCCGCGTACAGCTGGCCGCGGTCCTTCAGGTACGGCGCCAGGATTTCCGTGTACCAGCCGGCGCCGGGCGAGAGTTCGACCACGGTCATGTCCGGCTTGATGCCGAAGAACGTCAGCGTCTGGTACGGGTGGCGGTAGCCGTCGCGGGCGACGAACTCGGGCGTGCGCTGCGGTGCATCGATCGCGGCTTTGAGCGCGTCCTGCGCCTGCGCCGGCGCGGTCAGCGCGAGTATCAGGATCCATCCCAGCGTCTGCATGCGTTTGAACATCGTCGCGTCCTGTCGTGATGAAAGTCTGGTTGTGACCGGCGCTGGCGGCCGCGGGTTCACGCGAACAGCGACAGCAGCCAGATGCCGCCGAACAGGAGCCAGTACGCCGCCGCGCCGCCTGCGAACACGAACAGCACGCATAGCGACAGCGTGCGCAGGACATGGCCTCGCTTCCAGGCGCGGTACAGGAAGTAGGCCATCACCGGCGACCCATACAGCGCAAAGACCATCGCACCGTACATCATGGCCTGGACATGGGTCATCGGCATGGCGAACTCCGCAGTTCCTGCTTGAAGACGGCGCCCGCCGCCTCAGCGTTTATACCGTGTCATGCCAGGACTGTCCCGACGGTCCCGGCGAGGGTCGCGCGCCTCGCCCGAGCCCGGGCCCGCAGTCCGGGTCTGGGCCGCGGCCACGGCGAAGCGCCAACAGGGGCGCAGGATGTCTTGTCTACAGACAGTCCCGGGGGTGAAACCTAGAGTGCGCGCCTGTTCGCAAACGGACCTCGCGCACACATGTCCCCGAAGAAATCCAGCCGTCGCTTCGCCACTTTGCTGCTGACGCTGGCGGCCCTGGGTTTCTGGCAGTCCGCTGCGGCGCTGACGCTGTCGGATCAGCTGGGACAGGCTGCGGCCTTCGAAGTGGAGGCGACCGAGTCCATCGAGCCGTCGTCGCTGCGGTTGATGGCGGCGTACGCCCTCGACCTCGGCCGCGTGACCGGCATCGTGACCCGTGAGGCGCTGGCCATGATCGGTGCCGACTACGAGCTGGGCAGCCAGCGTGACGATGCCATCGACTGTTCGGGTCTGGTGCAGCGCGTGTTCGGCGCGGCCGGCGTCGACATGCCGCGCACCACGCGTGAGCAGGTCAACCTCGGCAAGCCCGTGGCCGCCCGGGATCTGAAGAAGGGCGATCTGGTGTTCTACCAGTGGCAGCGCCGCCAGCTGCACGTCGCGATCTACATGGACGAGGGCTACATCCTGCACGCCTCGCCGGCCGCCGGCCGGGTCGTGCTGACCCGCCTCACGCCGAGCTGGCAGGCGCGCATGGTCGGCGCGCGTCGCCTGATCTAGCGGCCTCGCGGGCCAGGCCGCGTCCGCGCCTGCGAACGCACAAAAGAAAAGGCCGGCATTGCCGGCCTTTTCGCTGAACCCGATCCGTTACCAGATCTTCACGCGCTGATCCGGCGCCAGGTACATCTTGTCGTTCTCGCCGACGTCAAAGGCGCTGTAGAACGCCGGGATGTTGCGGACGATACCGTTGCAGCGGTACTCGCTCGGCGAGTGCGGATCGGTCTTGAGGCGCTGCAGCAGGTTCTCGTCGCGGTACTTGCGGCGCCAGATCTGCGCCCAGCCGGCGAACAGGCGCTGTTCGGCGGTCAGACCGTCGATCACCGGCGCTGCCTTGTCGCCGAGCGCGAGCTGGTAGGCCTTGAGCGCGATCGACAGGCCACCGAGATCGCCGATGTTCTCGCCGATCGTGAACGCCCCGTTGACCTTGTGACCGGGCAGCGGCTCGAACTGGTCGTACTGTGCGATCAGCGCCTTGGTGCGCGTCTCGAAGTTCTTGCGGTCCTCATCGGTCCACCAGGACTTGAGGTTGCCGTCGCCGTCGTACTTCGAGCCCTGATCGTCGAAGCCGTGGCCGATCTCGTGGCCGATCACTGCGCCGATGCCGCCGTAGTTCACCGCGTCCTCGGCGTTCAGATCGAAGAATGGCGGCTGCAGGATCGCGGCCGGGAACACGATCTCGTTCATGCCCGGGTTGTAATAGGCGTTGACGGTCTGCGGAGTCATGAACCACTCGCTGCGGTCGATCGGCCGGCCGAGCTTGGCGATCTCGCGATCATGTTCGACCTTGCGTGAACGCATGACGTTGCCGATCAGGTCGTCGGCCTTCACGCTCAGTGCGGAATAGTCCTTCCACTTGTCCGGGTAGCCGATCTTTGGCGTGAACTTGGCGAGCTTCTCCAGCGCCTTCTTCTTGGTGTCCTCGCCCATCCAGTCCAGCTCCTTGATGCTGGCCTCGTAGGCGCGCGTCAGGTTCTTGACCAGCTGTTCCATGCGCTTCTTGGCTTCCGGCGGGAAGTGACGCGCGACATAGATGCGGCCGAGCATTTCGCCCAGCGCGCCCTCGGTCTCGGTGACGCCGCGCTTCCAGCGCGGTTCGTTTTCCGTGATGCCGTTGAGCGTGGTGCTGTAGAACGCGAAGTTCTCGTCGACGAACGCCTTGGACAGCAGCGGCGCGTACTCGGACAGCAGGTGGAACTGGAGCCAGGCCTTGATCGTGTCCAGCGGCGCGGCCTGGATGATCTTGTCCCAGCCGGTGAAGAAGCTGGGCTGGCCGATGACGACGCCCGGCGAACGGCTGATGCCGGTGCCCGCCAGGTAATCGTTCCAGGCGAAACCGGGGGTCAACTTGCCGAGATCCTCGAGCGCGACCTTGTTGTAGGTTTTGTCGGCGTCGCGCGAGTCGACCTTGGTCCACTGCTTTTCGGCGAACTGGGTCTCCAGCGCCAGGATCGCCTTGGCGTGCGCGGGCGCTCCGGAAATGTCGGCGAGCTTGAGCAGCGCCTCGATGTGGCGCTGATAGGCGCTGCGGATGTCGGCGAACTTCTTGTCCTTGGACAGGTAGAAGTCGCGGTCCGGCAGGCCGGTGCTGCCCTGGAACAGGTAGACGATGTACTTGGAAGAGTCCTTGGCGTCGGTGTCGATGTAACCGGGGAACACGTCCACGCCCAGCAGGCTCAGCCAGGCCAGCAGCGCCGGCAGCTCGGACTTGTCCTTGATGGCGGCAATGCGGTCCAGCTCCGGTTTCAGCGGCTTGAGGCCCAGCTCCTCGACGCGCGCCTCGTCCATGAACGCGGCGTAGTAGTCGCCGACCTTCTGCTCGTCCGAGCCCTCGGCCTTCTCGGCCTTGGCGGCGGACTCCTCGATGATCGCCTTCAGGTGCTCCTGGGCGTCGTCGTCGAGCTTGGTGAACGAGCCGTAGTTGGACTTGTCCGCCGGAATCGGCGTGCTGTCCAGCCAGCGCCCGTTGACGTGGCGGAAGAAGTCGTCCTGCGCGCGCACCGCCGGGTCGAACTGCGCGGTGTCGATGCCGGAGGTCAGGGCCGGGGTCTGCGCCGCTGGCGCGTCCGCGGCCGGCGGCGTGGATTTGCCGCAGGCGGTCAGCAACAGGGCGGCGGCTAGGCCTGCGAGCAGGCTCGCAAACGATGTTTTCATGAAGGTCCCCGGTGAAGGTCTAGGTCTAGGAATGACACAAGCTTAACGAGGCGTAGACCCGCACTGCGCCGGGAAATTCCCCCAGAAATCGCGGCAAAAGCCCCCAAGGGCTGTCGCCGCGGTCGCTTCCCGCGACATCGTTGTGTGGGCAGCGGCCCATCCCCGGTCCCATACTGCGGGCATGTTCGAGCTCAAGACCCCCCTCGCTGCCGACAAACCCGCCCTCTACGCCGCCCTGGCCGAACAGGCGCAGGCGCTGCTGCACGGCGAGCGCGACCGCATCGCCAACGCCGCCAATCTCGGCAGCCTGATCTGGCACAGCCTGCCGGATCTGAACTGGGCGGGCTTCTATCTCTACGACGGCCGCGAGCTGGTACTGGGGCCGTTCCAGGGCAAGCCGGCCTGCGTGCGCATCGCCATCGGCAAGGGCGTGTGCGGCACCGCCGCCGCCACGCGCGTCACGCAGGTGGTCGAGGACGTGCACGCCTTCCCCGGCCACATCGCCTGCGATGCCGCCTCCAACGCGGAAATCGTGGTGCCGCTGCTGCGCGGCGACGAGTTGCTCGGCGTGCTCGACCTGGACAGCCCGAAACCGGCGCGCTTCGATCTTGCCGACCGCGCCGGCCTGGAGCGGCTGGCCGCGATCTGGGTGGCGAGTTTCTAGACGCGCCGCCGCTGGGGCGCCTCAGGCGCCGACCGACAGCGCCGAGGCCGCGATCAGCGCGATCGCGCTCCAGTACGTGGACAGGATCACGCCTTGCGCGCCGCGATAGCGGCCCAGGAACTTGCGTGCGCCGAGCGCGGAGTCCGAGATCACGAACAGCGAGGCACCGATCAGCGCCAGCAGGCCGGTATCGCCGCCCAGGCCCTGCCAGCGGATCGATGCCGTGATCGCCATGCCCATCAGGATCGCGCCGTAGAGCAGCACCGGGATCTTCAAGCCCCCGGCGCGCGGCAGCAGCACCGCGGCGAACAGCAGGCCGTAGACGACGAAGCCATACGCCCACCACGGGATCGTCCACGTTGCGATGCCGGCCAGGAACGCCCACATGAACACCAGATGCGCGAGCAGGAAGCTCGACAGGCCGGTGAGAAACGCGGCGTTGGACGCAAACATCAGCGCGATGTCGCCGAGCAGCGACAGGCCCAGGCCGAGCAGGATCAGCGTGCGGTACTCCGATTCCGGTGCCAGCGCCGCAATGCCGGCGATCAGGATCGTGGTCAGCGGCTTGAGCACGAGAAACGCCCTGGGCTTGGTCTCGTTCCAGTCGGCGACGATGGCCAGCAGCGCGGAAACGGCGACGGCCACGGCGAGCGCGATCAGCATGGGGAAAGGTCGGGTGATCGAAAATGAGGCGTCATGGTAGTCGCGGCGCCGTCAAAACGCCCGACATCGACGTCGCCGCTTGTCCGGCGCAACGGCGGACCCATCTACACTGTTCGCCCCAACCGCCGCGCTGCGGCGCATCAGGATTCAAGTCATGGAACGCATTGCCAAGACCGACGACGAGTGGCGCGCGCAGCTCAGCCCCGAGCAGTACCAGGTCACGCGCAAGGGCGGCACCGAGTGCGCGTTCACCGGCGCGCTCTGGGACGATCATCGCGACGGCGTCTATCACTGTGTGTGCTGCGATCTGCCCCTGTTCGATTCGAAGACCAAGTTCGAGTCCGGCACCGGCTGGCCGAGTTTTTTCGATCCGGCGCAGAACGGCCACGTCGCCGCGCGCGAGGACCGTAGCCACCGCATGATCCGCACCGAAGTGCTGTGCGCCCGCTGCGATGCGCATCTGGGCCACGTGTTCCCGGACGGTCCGGCGCCGACGCGGATGCGCTACTGCATCAACTCCGCCGCGCTCGCGTTCAAGCCGCGCCCCTGAGGCTGACGCGACATGCGCGTGCACTGGCTGCAACACGCCGACTTCGAGGATCTGGGCTGCATCGCGCCGGCGCTGGCGGCGCGCGGCGACGCGGTGAGCTGCACGCGGCTGTGGGCCGGTGAAGCGCCGCCCGCGGCCGAGACTTTCGACGCGCTCATCGTCATGGGCGGGCCGATGAACATCTACGAGTACGACGCCTTTCCTTGGCTAAACGCCGAAAAGGCGTTGATCGGCGAGGCGATCGCCGCCGGCAAGCATGTGCTCGGCATCTGCCTGGGTTCGCAGCTGATCGCCGATGTGCTCGGCGGTCCGGTGACGCGCAACGCGCACACCGAGATCGGCTGGTTTCCGGTCGTGCTCAATCCGGCCGGGCGCGGCTCCAGGTTCTTTGCCGGCTTCCCCGAGCGCTTCACGGCGTTTCACTGGCACGGCGACACCTTCTCGATCCCGCCCGGCGCCGCCAACCTGATGGCCAGCGCCGCCTGCGCGCACCAGGCGCTGGCCTATGGCGAGCGCGTGGTCGGCATCCAGTACCACCTGGAAGTCACGGCCGCCAATGCACGCGAATGGTTTCTGCAGGAGCGCCCGCCGCCATCCCCCTTCGTGCAGGCGCCGGACGCGATCCTCGACGATCTCGAGGCCTTCGCCACCAACAACCGCCTGATGGTCCGGCTGCTGGAGAACTGGCTGGCCGCCTGAGGTTCACCTTTTCGCACACGAGCGGTCACGACGTTTAACCCCGTTTGCCGCATCGCGTCGTTGTAGAGGACGTCACCACCGGAGACGTCTATGAATCGCATCCTGCTGTCGATCGTCCTTGCCTTGCTGTGGCCCGCCGCTGCGAGCGCTGCGACGGAAGGGCCGGGCCGCCTGGCTCGCGTCGAGATCGTCGATACCCATAGCGGCCGCGTGCTGCCGACCTACCGGCACGAGGGCCGCTGGTACGTGGCCGGCGACCCGGGTCGCGACTATACGATCCGCCTGGTCAGCCGCCGCGGTGAACGTCTGCTGGCCGTGACCAGCGTGGACGGCCTCAACGTGGTCAGCGGCCAGACGGCGAACCCCGGCCAGAGCGGCTACGTATTGCCGGCGTACGGCGACACCGCGATCGAGGGCTGGCGCAAGAGCCTGGACCGCATCGCGCGTTTCTACTTCACCGATCTCGGCGATTCCTACGCTGTGCGCACTGATCGGCCGGACGATGTCGGCGTGATCGGCGTGGCGTTGTTCCGAGAGGCCCACCGAGCGCCGCCGCCGCGCGACGCCTGGATCGGCGATGCCGAAGCGCAGCGCGCACGGCCCGAATCGGGGGCGCCGAGCGCCAAGGCCGAGCGTCGCGGGCTGGCGGAACCGCAGCTCGGCACCGGACACGGTGCGGTCGAGTGGTCGCAGGCGCGGCACACGACATTCGAGCGCGCGTCGTCGCGGCCGGACGAGGTGATCGCGATCTACTACGACAGCCGCCGCAACCTGCAGGCACGCGGCGTCATTCCGCAGGAGCGGCGCTGGGTGCAGCGCGACACGCCGAATCCGTTTCCGGCGCGTTTCGCGCCCGATCCGTGGCGTTGAGTGGCGGCGCGGTTCAGGCGCTGCGCGTGGCGATGCGCACCGGACGGCTCACGCGGTGGCGCTGCGGCGAGCGTCGCCGAAGCAAGTCTCCGATGTAGCCGTGCAGGGTCTCGATTGCCTGCGCACGGCCGTCGCCGCGATGCTGGCTCATGTTGGAGCGGAACCAGGCGTCGTTGCCGAGGAAGCGATCGACGTCGCTGGGCGTGAGTCGCATCAGGTCGCCGGCCTGGCCGACGCCCATGCGCTCGATCAGGTGCGCGTTGAGACGCTGCTCGAAGGCCTTTTCCGGCATCGCGAGGATCGGCTTGCCGAAGTGGATCGCCTCGCCGATCAGCTGATTGCCGGCGGTGGACAGCACCGCACGGCAGCCGGCCAGATCGCGCACAAAGCCATCGACGCTCGGCGCGCGGAAGTCGAGGTTGTCGTCGATGCCACGATGCTTCGTGCCGTAGACCACGACCTTGCCGTCGAGCAGGCGCAGCGCGCGGTCGATGTGCGGCAGGTACTGGTGCTCGCCCTTGTTGAAGTAGGCCAGCAGGTAGTCGCCGGTGGTCGGCGTGGCGGCGATCACTTCGTCGCGCAGCATCGGACCAACGATCTTGACCTGCGGATACTTCGGCTCGGCCGGATAGAAACTGGAAATCAGGATGCGTTCCGGCACGCCCATCAGCGCGCGGTAGCCCCAGGCATCGCGCATCCCCAACGACCACAGGTCCGGCGGAAAATGCGGCTTGCAGTAGGCGATGATGCCGACGTGGTCGAAGCTGATGCGCGGGATGTTCAGCTTCTTCGCCACGCGATGGGTCCACGCCTCGGAGTCCGAGATCACCAGCTGGATGTCGCGCTGCCGGAACTCGCGCTCCACCTGCGCCATGCCTTCGCCGCCGAACAGCAGGTCGGCCATCGGGTTGACGTTGCGCGCGACGGTTTTCGGAATCGAATGCGTGCCGGCGCTGTTGTACTGATACCCGATGATCGGGATGCGCACGGTCGGAAAGCGCGGCGCCAGCACTTCGTAGGCATCCGCGCCGGCGAACACCGTGACCTCGTGATCCCGCATCAGCGACGGCAGCACCGACATCGTGCGCATCGCATGCCCGCGCCCGTACCCCATCACGCCGTAGGCTATCCGCATCGCGTCGTTCCGCTGGTTATGGCGATGGGCAATCCTAAACAGCGAGTAATGCTATTCGTTTACAGCATCACTTCATTTTAGTTACAAGTAATAACAGAAAGGAGGTCTCGCACTCGCAGTTAGGCTAGGGACTTCCATCTCGATCGCGGGACTACAGCTTGCTCGAATCCATCTTATTGCACAGAACAAATTTATATCTAGAGATGAAAGTTTCAGGGATGGGCGCATGCACGCGTGCAAAACGCCGGTTTGAAAGCGCAATTTCTACCGAGAAAGATCGGGCTAGTATGTTGCTACCAACGATCTTTATCTTGCCGGTATAACGCTTCGCCTCAAGGCAAACCCTGGCGGGTCTACTACTGTCGTCGCCAAACCCAACCTCTGATGCAATTACCACTTGCGGCTCACTGTTGTGTACTGCGATTTGAGCGAAATTAAGCAGCTGCTTCTCTCCGGGGTAAATATCGATCCTGTGAGGGTTTCCGCCAATAGCCCAGCAAAGCCTACCGTCTTGAACTCCAGTCGGGTGCCCTTTGCCCTCATAAGCGCTACGTCCATCAACAATATCCTGCGGTGAGTTATCAAGAGTCAGGTAGGCGATAGCATCACGAATAGCTTCTGAGCCAGTGTTATGCACCTGAATGCGGTAGTGAGCAGTGGCTTCCGGCGAGAAATTCGATAGCTCTATTCCACTTGATAGTTTCCATAAGCGCGCGCGCTCTCGAGCTGGACCGACAAGCAGCGTTCCTACTGCGCCCGTAGCAACGCCGGTAACTACAGTTATTGCCCAACTATTGAGGTCTGGCATTTCTAGATCTCAGAGACGACTCTCACGGAAGGTCTTGCAACTGCTCGCATCGATACCCACTTGGGGAGTTGCCCATCCACTTCCGAAACGCCCTCGTAAAGTTCGCCGGATCGCTGTAGCCCAACTGCAGTGCAATCTGCTCCACGGTCAGGCTGGCGTCGGCGAGCAGGCGCATCGCATCGCGACGCCGGGCTTCGTCGAGCAGCAGCTGAAAGCCGAGTCCGCGTTCCTGCAATCGTCGCTTGAGCGTGCGGCCGGAGACGTGCAGGCGCGCGGCGGCGGTTTCCAGGTCGGGATAGCCGTCGCGGGGTGCGGCGAGCAACGCGCGCACCTGTGCGGCGATGTCGCCGCGATAGCCGAGCTGGGTCAGTTCCTGTTCGCATTGCTGCGTGACGAGGCGGGCGGTCAGCGAATCGGCGGTGTTCAGCGGCAGGTCGAGAAAGGCGACCGGAAAGCGCAGTTGATTGGCGCCGGTGGCGAAGCGCATGCGCGGCAGGCGCTCGCGGTAACGCGCGGCGTATTCCGGTTCCGGATAGTCGAACCACAGTTCGATCTGCTTCTGCGCGTCGGCCTCGCGTGTCGCCAGCACCGGCACCATGCGCCACAGGCCGACCAGGAACAGGTCGAACATGCACTGGCGCACCGCACCCAGCATCAGCGTCTCGCTGACCTCGATCACGCCTTGCTCGCCATCCACGTGAACGCGCAGGTTGAGATTGGGAAGCCGCAGCGCGAGGAAGCGACCGCCGAATTCGGCGGCGGCGCGCAGCGTCGGGTAGCTCAGCAGGCCGTAGCCAACGAAGCCGTGCGTGGTCAGGCTGCTGTGCAGGCCGATCTCGTAGCCGAAGGCCGGATTGCCGGTCAGGCGCAGGCCGCGATACAGCAACTGATTGGCCTGCAGCATCGACAGGCGGCCGTCGGCGGTGTCGAGCAGGCCGGGCGCCAGGTTCACGCCTTCGAGCAACTGCGCACGCGGCACGCCCAGTCCCTCGGCCACGGTCAGGATCAGGTGGGCGTAGGCGACCGGGATCGACGGCTTGTGCAGGTCTTCGGCTTTCACGCGGGGGCTGGCTCGGAGCTGGCCTGATATGACAGCCATATTGGCACGCGCTCGACTCACCGGCCAGGCCGGCTTTGCCGCACATTGCCGGGGCGGTGTGTTGGCCCCGATGCGGGCGCGCGACCGTGTGCGCGAGAGGACGACAACATGAAGCGGCAGATTCGAAGGGGCGCGGCCGTGCTGGCCGTGGCGGCACTGGGCGCGTGCTCGGGGGATTACAGCGGCGAGGCCGCGAACGGCGGTGGCGGTGGGCCGAATCCTGGTGGTGGCGGTTCGTTCGCCACTGAGCGTGCGTTGTTCGATGCGCGCGTGCAGCCGACGCTGGATTTCTGCCGCACCTGCCATGTGCCGGGCGGCGTTGCGGCCGAGCACGAGGATGGGCGCCTGTTCTTGCTGTCGAAAGACCCGGCGCAGGACTACGCGCTGCTGCGCGCCTCCTGGGAAGCCCTGGATCGCGGCGTCGAAACCAATCGCATCCTGACCAAGGCCTCGAACACCGATCCGCAATTGCATTCCGGCGGCGGTGCCTGGCCCAAGGGCAGCGCGCCGTACAACCAGATGAAGGCGCTGCTGGGCTGCTGGGACAGCCCCGAGTCCTGCGCGGCCTTGCTGGCGGGCCTCGGCTCGGGCGGGCCGGTGGTGGTGGCGCAGCCGCTGCTCGGCAATCCGGGCAAGCATTACTTCGTGAACCAGCTCTGCGATGGCGCGCCGGACTCGACGCCGATCGACTGGAACCAGGACCCGCGCCGCCTGTTGACGCAGGCCGGCGGTCTGATCGACAGCGAGCAGTACGCGGTGCACTTCAACGATCCCTACGAGATCTGTCATACCGACACGCTGTTCGAGACGCAGCAGCGGCAGAACGAACTGCGCATCGCCCAGGGCGAGAAGCCGATCTACTCGGCCAAGCGCGACCCGGCGACCTGCGGCGAATGGCGCACGGCGGTCAAGCGTGGGCACGACTGGATCGCGCTCGGGCCGACCAACCAGCCGTTGATGGACAACCATGCCTCCGGATCGATCCAGATCACCAACTACACGGCCGAGGAGTGGAACAGCCTGTGGAAGCTGTGGGGGATGGACGCGCGTCCCGAGAACTACGACGCGCAACTGTTCGAGCGCTACGGCCACTCGCCGACGCCGGATCATCTCTACAACCCCTATCCGATCGTCGATCCGGCGCGCGGCATCGACGAGCGTCCGCTGCTGACGAAGGCATTCGGCGGCACGGGACGCCTGCCGCTGGGCTTCGGCCAGGGCCGCAAGGCGGACGGCACCTACGCCGGCACCTTGAGCCTCAACTGCTTCTCCTGCCACGCCGGCCAGATCGGCAGCGGCGAGATCGCCGGCCGCGACGGCACCGGCAATCCGCAGAGCTACGGCGCCAACAGCTACGGCAGCTTCATGGGCCTGCCGAACACGAACACCGAACTCGGCGTGCTGATCCTCGACCTCGGCCACATCGGCCTGTTCCCGGACACGCCGTTCCCGGCCGCGGGCTACCTGCCGCTGGTCAACACGACGCGCGGCACCAATGCGGCGGATACCGAGATCGAGGCGATCGTCATCATTCGCGACTTCGACACCCTGAACTTCCAGCGCCCGTTCCTGTATCCGGTGCATGACAGCTACGGCGACCAGGACCCGCCGGCGTGGTGGTGGCTGAGCAACAAGACGCGCTACCTGTGGTTCGGCGGTCACTCCACGGATTCGTCGCGCGGCAACATGTACTTCGGCAGCGTCAACGATCTGTCCGGCGATCAGGTCAAGGAGAACGAGGGTATCTTCGAGGACGTGCACCAGTGGTCGCTGACCGTGGAAGCGCCGAGCTATCCGGGGCCGATCGACACGGCGCTGGCCGAACAGGGCGCGATCCTGTTCCACGAAAAGAACCTGTGGGCCGACGGCAAGAACGCGGACATCCCGCGGCCCAAGGGCAACGGCTCCTGCGCGAGCTGTCACGGCGCCTACTCGCCGCGCTACATCCACGACCCGCGCTTCCTGCCGACGCCGGCGCTGGCCGGCATGGTCGGCTACACGGTGCCGATCGAGATCGTCGACACCGATCCGGCGCAGGCCACCGGCTGGTCGCGTGAAATCCGCGAACACGTCTCGACGTTCTGGTGGTCGTATCCGGATGCGGTCGAAGGCTATGCGTTGCCGGAGGAAAAGAGCCCGCTACTGGAACTGGTGGATGACTTCGCGATTCTCGGCATCTCCGGCGCCGATCTCGCCGATCACCTGAGCCGCAACCTGCAGGACATGGGCGTGCTCGATCCGGTCGGCCAGGTGCTGGGGACGGTGCTGGGTACGGCGCTGAACCCGGTGCCGAACATCCCGCTCGGCGAGTTCGCCGGTCGCATCAAGGGCGCCTGCGGCTTCGAGGAAAAGACGGTCGGCTACGTCACGCCACCGCTGCATGGCGTCTGGGCCAGTGCGCCGTACTTCCACAACGGCTCGGTGCCGGACGTCTGGAGCGTGCTCGATCCCGATGCGCGGCCGACGATGTGGCGTCGCGTGCGCAGCGAAACGCCGGTGCACTTCAACCAGTTCGAGACGCGCCTGAGCGCGTACGACCACGACAAGCTGGGCTGGAAGTACGAGCAGATGAACTGCGGCGACAACGGCGCCGGCATTCCGTACTACACCTGCCAGCCGCAGTTCGAGGCACCGGAAACCGCGCTGTGGCTGACCGACACCCTGCTCGGCGGTCTGCTGTGGCCGACCTGGATCGTGCCGCCGCCGGTCGGTGCCAACGGCCTAGAAGACCGCATGATCTTCAACACGAACCTGTATTCGAAGAAGAACAAGGGCCACGAATGGACGCGCGCGCTGACCGAAGCGGAACGCCGCGCGTTGCTCGAGTACCTGAAAACGCTGTGAGGTCGGCACCGGCCGCTGCTGCGCAAACCCGAGTTCCGCGCGCTGTCGCGGGCGGCGGGGGCGCGTCGCCCCACGGGCAGCGCGCCGGTTCAAACCCGAGTAGCGCCGCGGCGCCGGGGCTGCCTAGGATGCGGGCATGAAGCTGCGAGCCCTCGGAGCCCTGGCCGGTCTGCTGCTGTGCGTGGCCTTGCCGTCGCCCGCGCAGACCGGGCCCGCCGCGCCGTCGATCTGGTTGCCGCAGGCCGACGGCACGCCGACGGGACTGCGCGATCTGCGCGGCCAGGTGGTGCTGGTCGATTTCTGGGCCTCGTGGTGCGCCCCCTGTCTGAAGTCCCTGCCGCAGCTCGAGGGCTGGTACGGCGAACTGCGCGCGCGCGGCTTCACGGTGCTGGCGGTCAACGTCGACACCGAACGCAAGAAGGCGCTGGCGTTCCTGAAGCGCAAGCCGGTCCGCTATCCGGTGGTCTACGATGCCGAAGGCTGGTGGCCCGAGCAGTACGGCGTCGGCGGCATGCCGGCGAGCTATCTCGTGGATCGCCAGGGGCGGCTACGACAGTCTTACAGTGGTTACAGCGAGAAGGACCTGCCGCGCATCCGTCGCGATGTGGAAGCGCTGCTGGCCGAAGGGGAGACACGATGAAAAAAACGATCCAGAAAAGTGCGATGGCCGCCGCCGGCCTGCTGATCCTGCTGACCGCGACCGGCTGCACGATGCAGCCAGTGAAAGCCTGGCAGCGCGGCGATCTGGCGCGGGCGGAAATGGCCTTCGAGACCGATCCGATGCTGTCCGGCTACCGGCGCCACATCGAGTTCAGCAAGGAAGCCGCCACCGGCGGCCCGGCGCTGTCGGGTGGAGGTTGCGGCTGCAACTAATGCCGAGCGCGCCGCGCGGCGCGCGCAGCGGGCAGTCCGTGGGGAACGCCGGGCGGCGGTGATCCCGACGCATTTACAACCAGAAGCGTTGCAGGGCGCATAGACGCCCGCGCAGACAACGGTGGGGAGCATCGATGAGCAAGCAGAACACGGGTGGTGTCAAAACCCTGCAGGCCCTGACCAGCGCCGCGCTGGCGATTCCGGGCCTGGCCTCGGCGCAGGTGCAGACCGAGTACCTGTACGCGCAGTACCGCGAAGCCGATCTGCCGCGCAGCCAGGTCGCCAGCGGTTCCGGCGAACGCTATGAGATCGACTCGCATCGTTTCCGCATCGCTGCGCCGCTGCAGGGCGCGGCCGCATCGCTCAATCTCACTTACGAAGCCCTGAGCGGCGCCTCGCCGTGGTTCGTGATGCCGGATGCCGACAGCGGCCGTCCGGTGCAGGTGATGAGCGGTGCCAGCATCCGCGAAAAGCGCGTCGATGCCGAAGTCTCTGTCGCCTATCCGGTTGGCGAGGATCTGAATGTTGCGGTCAGCGCTGGCTATTCGGTCGAGGACGATTACGAGGCGCTCAACGGCGGTGTCGAGTTCGAGTTCACGCCCGCGGGGCAGCGCTACAGCTACACCGGCGGCATCGGTTATTCCTACGACCAGCTCGAACCGACCGACGCGCGCACGCGCTTCCCGGATCGCATCGACAAGGCCGACAAGGACAGCCTCAATCTCTTCGGCGGCGTGTCGTTCATTCTCGGGCCGCAGACCGTGCTGCAGACCAGCCTCGGCTACGGCTGGGGCCAGGGCTATCTGAGCGACCCATACAAGCTCGCCTACATCACCAGCCAGGCGAACACCATCAACGACCGTCGCCCCGGCGACCGCAAGTCCTGGACGGCGAGCGCGCGCCTGCGCCACTACATCAAGGAATTCGGCGCCGCGCTGCATGCCGACTACCGCTACTACGACGACAACTGGCAGATCAACGCGCACACGTTGGAGCTGGCCTGGCACCAGACCTTCGCCGAAACCTGGCGCGTGTCGCCGTCGCTGCGCTGGTACAGCCAGAGCCAGGCGTACTTCTATGCGCCGTTCTACGACAACGTGCGCGCCGACGGGCTGGCATCCAGCGATTACCGTTTGTCGCCGTTCGGTGCGATCTCGCTGCGTCTGGACGTGCGCAAGGTCATCGACACGAAGTGGGAACTCGGGGCCGGTGTCGAGCGTTACGAGGCCAGCGCCGACTACGCGCTGGGATCGGTGCGCGTCGAGAATCCGGGCCTGGTCGAGTTCACGTCGATCTACGCGCGGATCAACTACCGCTACTGAGGCCTGAGCGGCGGGCGCGACGCACGGATCGGGATGGTCGCGCGTCGCAGATGCGATCGCCTCTTTTGCCCCTCGGCGCCGCGCGCTAGCGTGCGGGCCACGCCATGATCCGCATCGAACACCGCTTTCACGCCATGGGCGGGCCCAACAGCCTGCAGCTTCATGCCGTGGATGCGGCCAGCGCGCAGCGCGCCGCCGCCGCCGCGCAGGCGGAAGTGCTGCGCATCGAGGCCAAGTACTCGCGCTACCGCGATGACAGCATCGTCGCCCGCATCAACGCCGCCGCCGGCAGCGGTCGCGCGACCGAGGTGGATGCCGAAACCGCCGGCCTGCTCGATTACGCCGCCGCCGTGCACGCGCAGAGCGAAGGCCTGTTCGACATCACCTCCGGCGTGCTGCGCCGCGCCTGGGATTTCAAGGCGCAGCGGTTGCCGGCGCAGGCCGAGATCGATGCGCTGCTGCCGCTGATCGGCTGGTCGCAGGTGCAGTGGCATGCGCCGCGCATCGCACTTCCCCGCGCCGGCATGCAGATCGACTTCGGCGGTTTCGGCAAGGAATACGCGGCGGACCGTGCGGCCGGCGTGCTGCTGGCGCAGGGCATCCGTCACGGCTTCGTCGAACTGGGCGGCGATATCCGCGTGATCGGCCCGCAGCCGGATGGCACGCCGTGGCAGATCGGCATCCGTCACCCGCGTCATCCGCAGACCGCCATCGCGACGATTCCGCTGCATCGCGGCGCGCTGGCCACCAGCGGTGACTACGAGCGCTACTTCGAGCGGGACGGCCGGCGTTACAGCCACATCCTCGACCCGCGAAGCGGCTGGCCGGTGCGCGACGGCTTTGCCAGCGTCAGCGTCACCGCCGAGCAGTGCCTGATCGCCGGCTCGCTGACCACGATCGCAATGCTCAAGGGACGGGGCGAGGGCGGGCGCTGGCTGCGCGAGATGGCGGTTCCGCACCTGGTCGTGAGCCCTGACCTGCATCTCGACGGGTCGCTGGCGCGACGCTAGGCGAACGTGCTGGCGGGCGCCCGGCCTGCGCCCTTAGAGTGGCGCCGCGCCGCCCGCCGCGGGTGGATCGCAAAGGAAGGCTCGCATGCTCAGCTTGAAGATTCCGGTCCTGGTGCAGACCATCGGTCTGCTGACGCTCTCCAACGTCTTCATGACGTTCGCGTGGTACGCGCACCTCAAGGAGATGAACAGCCGCCCCTGGCTGGTCGCCGCGCTGGTGAGCTGGGGCATCGCGCTGTTCGAGTATCTGCTGCAGGTGCCGGCCAACCGCATCGGCTTCACGCAATACAACGTGGGCCAGCTCAAGATCATCCAGGAAGTCATCACGCTGACGGTGTTCGTGCCGTTCGCGGTGTTCTACCTGCGCCAGCCGCTGAAGCTCGACTACCTGTGGGCGGCGCTGTGCATCCTCGGCGCGGTCTACTTCGTGTTCCGCGGCGATCTGGCAGCACGCTGACCCCGGCTCACAGCAGCTTCACGACCATATCGACCAGCGTGCGGATCAGGCGCTCGCGGCTCAGGTGCGGCGGGCGGTAGAGCACGGTCTGCAGGATCGCCGACCACACCATCGTCATCAGCAGGAAGGTGCTGGCCTCGGGGTCGTCGAAGTGCACCACGCGCTGGCGCTGGTGGCCTTCGCGGGCGACGCGCTGCAGCGATTCCTGCAGGTCGCGCGCCTCGGGAATCTTCCACAGGAACGGCACCTCGCGCAGCGCCACGCGCAGGATGTCGCCGCGCGATTCCAGCGCCGTGGTCATCGCGCGCATCCAGTAGTCGATGCCGCCGCGCGGCTGGTCCGGCAGCGACATGCCGGTACGCATGCCGGCGCCGACCTCGACGACGATCTCGCGCATCGTGCGCGCCAGCGACGCGGCGACGATGGACTGCTTGTTCGGGAAGTACTCGTACAGCGAGCCGATGCTGACGCCGGCCACTTCGGCGACGCGGTTGGTCGTTACCGCCGCATAACCCTCGCGCGCGAGGACCTGAGCGCCGGCGTCGAGGATGGCGTCGACCGTGGCCTGCGCGCGCGCCTGCCGCGGCTGCTTTTTCAAAGCCAGATCAAACGCTTGTGTCATGCGTCGAGGCCTCCTGCCCGGCGCCCGTGAATCCGAGTATTTTCCGAGCGTCTATTCGGTTTAGGGTTATACCTCAAGCAAGGCATCGCGGCGCAAGACCGCGAGGAATCCAGCGGCGCGCGGTCTGGACCGCGGCGTGTGCGAGAGAGGTTGCGACGATGAAGAACCGGATCGAAGGCGCGTGGCGGCGGCGGTGGGCCGCGAGTGCGATGGCCCTGCTGCTGAGCGCCTGCGCGGGCGACTACAGCGGTGAATCGGGTGGCGGCGGTGGTGGCCCGACGCCGGGCGGTGGTGGCAACTTCAGCAACGTCGAAAGCTTCTACAAGGCGCGGGTGGAACCGCGCATCGCGTTCTGCCGCACCTGCCATGTCCCGGATGGCGTGGCCAACGTCGACGATGGACGGCTGTTCATGCTCGGCGCCCATCCGGGCAACGACCTGGCGGCATTAAGAGCCTCCTGGGAAGCCCTG
>DASWWX010000012.1:0-44984 GCA_036405815.1 Solimonas sp.
GTGCCGGTCATGCCCGAGAGCTTCTTGTACAAACGGAAATAGTTCTGGAAGGTGATGCTCGCCAGCGTCTGATTCTCTTGCTGGATCTGCACGCCTTCCTTGGCTTCAACAGCCTGATGCAGGCCATCGCTCCAGCGACGGCCCGCCATCATGCGGCCCGTGAACTCATCGATGATGACAACCTGACCGTTGCGCACGATGTACTCGACATCGCGCTTGTACAGATGGTGCGCGCGCAACAGCGCGTTGAGGTGATGCAGCAGGATGATGTTGGCCGCATCGTAGAGGCTGTCGTCGTCGCCGAGCATGCGCGCATCGCGCATCAGCGACTCGACCTTCTCATGACCGTCTTCGGTCAGATGAACCTGCTTGGACTTCTCGTCGACGCTGAAGTCGCCCGGACCATCTTCCTCGACCTGCGCCGTCAGCTTCGGGATCAACGCGTTGATGCGCCGATAGAGCTCCGGATCGTCATCGGTCGGACCACTGATGATCAGCGGGGTACGCGCCTCGTCGATCAGGATCGAGTCGACTTCGTCGACGATCGCGTAATGCTGGCCCCGCTGCACCTTGTCGGCCAACGCGAACGCCATGTTGTCGCGCAGGTAATCGAAACCCAGCTCGTTGTTGGTCGCGTAGGTAATGTCGCAGGCATACGCCTCGCGCTTTTCCTGCGGCGTCTGACCGGCGACAACAACGCCGACGCTCATGCCCAGGAAGCGGAAGATGCGACCCATCCAGTCGGCGTCGCGACGCGCCAGATAGTCGTTGACGGTGACCACATGAACGCCGTTGCCTTCCAGCGCGTTCAGATAGGCGGGCAAGGTAGCGACCAGCGTCTTGCCCTCGCCGGTGCGCATCTCCGCGATGCGGCCCTGATGCAGCACGGCACCGCCCACCAGCTGCACATCGAAGTGCCGCATCCCCATCACGCGTTTGCCGGCCTCCCGGACCAACGCGAAGGCCTCCGCCTCCAGTGCCGACAGCTTCTCGCCCTTGGCCAGACGCTCGCGGAACAACACCGTCTGCTGCGCCAGTTCGGCATCGCTCAGCGCCGCGAACTTGGGCTCGAACGCCGCGACCTGGCCGATGATCCGGTTCAAGCCTTTCAGGGTGCGTTGATTTTGGCTCCCGAAGATGCGAGCCAGCAGCGAGTTGAGCATAGATTTCTTCTTGAAGACCGCGCCGGGAAGCGCGTCGTGAAAGGAAAAGAGGGCAAAGAAAAAGGCCCGTATTATGCCCTTGCTGGGGCCAATCGGGCCGGATTCAAGCCTTCTGCAAGGGGTTCTACGCCCCCTGCGGGCGCCACGCCTTTTAGCGCGACGCCTGGATGTACTGCTCGGGATTCACCAGTGTGCCGTTGAACAGCACCTCGAAATGCACGTGCGGACCGGTGGATCGGCCGGTCGAGCCGACGCGAGCAATGCGCTGCCCTTTATTGACCTTGTCGCCGACCTTGACCAGCAACTCGCTGCTGTGGGCGTAGCGAGTGGCGTAACCATTGCCGTGATTGATCTCCACCAGCTTGCCGTAGCCCTCACGCATGCCAGCCTCGGTAACGATGCCACCGGCGACGGACAGAACGTCGGCCCCAATACGGCCCGCGAAGTCGATTCCCGTATGCTGCGTTCGGCGACCGGTGAACGGGTCGGTTCGGGTACCAAACAACGAACTCACCCACCCGCTTTCGATCGGCCAGCCGGACGGACGCACTTCCTTCTGCAGGCGGCTGGCCAACAGCAGGTCCTCGAGTACACGGAACTGACGCTCGCGATCACTGAGCTGGCGCTCAAAGTTTCGCAGCGAGTTCAGCACCGGGTCCAAGCTCACGTCGGCCTGCATCACCGGCTCCGGGCCACCGACCGCGGGCGGCTGGCCGAAGCTGAACTCACCCTGGTCCAGACCCGCGATCTCGGTCAGCCGCTGGCCAGCGGCATCCAAGCGCAGCACGTGCGCCTGCAACTGCGCGAGGCGGCGCGCCAGGGCGGCAGCGTTCTGCTCGGCCTCGCCTCGCGCAACCGACAAGGCCTGCCGCTGGCTCTCCACTTCCTGGGCCCAGGCGCTAACCAGGCTCTGAGGCAGGACGGCGTCGCCGCCGCCGGCGCCGCGCATCCAGTAACCCGCCGTAGCGCTCAGGCTCACGAGCAGCACAACGACCAGCGCGACCGGCGCCCAGGTCATCACGCGACGCGCGCCGAGCTGAATCCGCCACGTGCGGCCGCGCTTATGACTGACGACTATAATGTCCATGGTGCTTCAATGACTTCCTATCCCCGCGACGCGCTGACACTGAGGCAATGCTTGGGCCAACAGCCCTTGGCACTGACACAGACATTCGAACGCGCCCGCCGACTCTCGGAAATCAGTCTCGCACTGCGCGACTGGTCCCCCGAGCCCTGGATGTCGCAGATCCGGGTGGCCAACATTCGTGGCGATACCCTGGTGATCTACTCCGCCTCGGCCGCAGCATTGGTTCCGCTCCGGCACCGGAGCGCAGCCTTGCTGTCGTGGCTCAACGACCGCTACCAGCTCACTTGCACCCGGCTCGACGCCAAGGTGCGCCCCCCGCTAGCGGACGCCAAGGGTTGACTATATCGGCCCGCCCACGAGGAAAGCAAGACAAGTTGCTGAATCCTCGGAAAAACCCTCAGCCGAACTGACGAACGGCGCCATCGACTCAGGCCGCCGCCAGTGACCCTCGAACGAAGGCGATCGGCGCCTGCGCCGCTTGATTCTCAAAAGTCACGATTTCATAGGACGAAGGGTCGTCCAGTACCGCCCGCACCAGCTTGTTGTTGAGCGCGTGGCCGGACTTGTACGCCGTGTACGCGCCGATCACCGGATGGCCGAGCAGGTACAGATCGCCGATCGCATCCAGGATCTTGTGGCGCACGAACTCATCTTCGTAGCGCAGACCATCGGCATTGACGACGCGGTACTCATCCAGCGCCACGACATTATCCAGGCTGGCACCCAAGCCGAGGTTGTTGGCGCGCAGCGTATCCAGCTCGCGCATGAATCCAAACGTGCGCGCCCGGGAGACTTCCCGCACGTAATTCGCGGTCGAGAACTCCACCACCGCATTCTGAGCGGATAACTTGAAGACGGGGTGCTTGAAGTCGATGCTGAAGGACAGCCGGAAACCCTCGTAGGGCTCGAAGCGCGCCCACTTGTCGCCATCCTGCACCTGCACCGGCTGGCGGATGCGCAGAAAGCGCTTCGGCGCGTCCTGTTCGTCGATACCGGCAGACTGCACGAGGTAGACGAAGGGTCCGGAACTGCCGTCCATGATCGGCACTTCCGCGGACGACAGCTCGACATGGCAGTTGTCAATACCCAGGCCCGCGAAGGCCGAAAGCAAGTGCTCGATCGTCATGATCTTGGTGCCGTCATCGGCCACCAGGGTGCTGCACATCACGGCCTCGCGCAGCAACTCCGCCGCGGCGGGCACCGCCGCCGAACCCGCCAAATCGGTGCGCTGAAAGACGATACCCGTGTCCGGCGCCGCCGGCAGCAGCGACATGAACACCTTGCGCCCGGAGTGCAGGCCGATGCCGCTGACGCGGAGCGGCTGCTTGAGTGTGCGTTGACGAACCATGCCGTACGAAACGTGATCGGGTTTCCGCGAACCAAAGAAAAAGCGCGGCGCACTGGACGGTGTCGCCGCGCTATATGACACGGAAGTGTAGCAGGAGTTTCGACGGTCTCGGCGGGCTGGCGCCCAGCGAGACCCCGCGCTGAATGGGCGTCAGCGCGGGGTTCAGGCGTGGCCCTCAGTCCGCTTGATTCCGAAGGAAGGCGGGGATGTTGATGATGTCGTCGTCGACCAGCGGGAAGGACCCGCCGCCGGCAACCGCCTTGCGTTGCATGCGGGCGTAGGCCGGCACGTCCAGATTCTGGCCGCCGCCCAGCGACGGCATCGCCGGCGTCTGCGGCAGACCCATTTCCGGCCGGATGAACGGCGCGACCTTGGGGTTCTGCTGCGCGGTCGGCAACGCCGTGGGCGCTGCCACGGCCGCCTTGTAACCGGCCAGGCCGGTGGCGACCACAGTGACACGCAGCTCGCCGTTCAGATTCGGGTTGATCGACATGCCGATCTTGGCGTCCGCCTCTTCCGAGGCGATTTCGCCGACGCGGGCGCTGATGTACTCATATTCTTCCGACAGCAGCGTCTCGTCGCAGGTGACGTTGACGAGCAGGCCACGGGCACCGTGCAGTTCGATGTCGTCGAGCAGCGGGCTCGACAGCGCCATCTCCACCGCCTTCTGCGCGCGATCTTCGCCGGTCGCCACGCCGATACCCATCATCGACATGCCGCGGTTGGACATCACGGTCTTGACGTCGGCGAAGTCGACGTTGATCAGGCCGGGACGCGTGATCAGGTCGGAGATGCCCTGCACGGCGTTCTGCAACACGTCGTTGGCGGCCTTGAAGCAGTTCAGCAGCGTGACCTTCTTGCCCAGTACGAGGCTCAGCTTCTCGTTCGGAATCAGGATCAGCGAATCGGTGAACTGGCGCATCTCGTCGATGCCGCGCTGCGCGACGGCCATACGCTTCTTGCCTTCATGCGCGAACGGCTTGGTGACCACGGCCACCGTCAGCACGCCGAGTTCCTTGGCGATCTGGGCGATCACCGGCGCCGCGCCGGTGCCGGTGCCGCCGCCCATGCCGGCGGTGACAAACAAAAGGTCCGTACCTTCGATCATCTCGCGAATGCGATCGCGATCTTCCTCGGCGGCCTGACGACCGACTTCGGGGTTGGAGCCCGCGCCCAGACCACGGGTGATCTCCAGACCGAGCTGGATCTGATTGGTGGGCACGCACCGCTCGAGATGATCGCGGTCCGTGTTGGCGCAGACGAAGTCCACGCCTTCGATATTGGCCTGCGCCATCTGGTTGACGGTGTTGCAACCACCGCCGCCGACGCCGATGACGCGGATCACGGCGCGCTTGCGCTGACCGTCATCCAACTCAAAAACCTCTCGTGCCTGTCCGCCCATGTTCGCTGCTCCTGCACGCCGTGGCGTGCGATGTCCTGGTTGTCGATCCCTTAGCCATACCGCCAGCTCGGGCCGCCGTCTTTTCGCTTTTTCGTCGACTTGGCAGTCGTTCTTTTTTGTTTATTTTTAGCCGAATTTAATATCTTTCATAACTGTGCCAATGTCAACAATAAAAAGTAGAAAATCTCCAATACCTCACCTCACCGCCTGCACCGGGAACGCAGCCCAAATCCGGCCGCGCCCACCTCAAAAACTGCCCTTGAACCAATCGCCGACACGCTGGCCCGTACGCTGTAGCCAATGCGACAAGCCCGGGCCGGCCACCGCCGCCTGCGGCTGGTTCTGACGGCCGTACAGCAACAAGCCGGCGGCCGTCGCGTAAGCCGGGCTACGCGTCACGTCCTTGAGCCCTTCCACGTTCTGCGGCACGCCGATGCGCACCGGCAGGTCGAACACTTCCTCCGCCAGCTCGACCACGCCCGGCATCTGCGCCGAGCCGCCGGTCAGCACCAGCCCGCCGGCGACCAGTTCCAGCCAGTCCGAGCGCTGCAGTTCCTTGCGGATGAAGCGGAACAGTTCCTCGTAGCGCGGCCGGATCACCTCGGCCAGCGTCAGTCGGGACAGCAGCCGAGACGGCTGGTCACCGACACCACGTACTTCGATCTGTTCGCCGCCGGCGGCAAGCTGCGGCATCGCGCAGCCGTACTTGATCTTGATCTCCTCGGCGTACGGCCCCGGCGTGCGGAACGCGACACTGATGTCGTTGGTGACTTGATTGCCGGCGATCGGCAACACGGCGGTATGGCGGATCGTGCCGCCCTTGAACACCGCGATATCCGAGGTGCCGCCGCCGATATCGACCATGCACACGCCCAGGTCACGCTCGTCCGGCAGCAGCGTCGAGTAGCTCGACGCCAGGTGCTGCAAGATCAGCTTGTCGACGCGCAGCCCGCACGATTCGATGCACTTGTAGATGTTCTGCGCCGCCGAGATCGAGCCGGTGACCATGTGCACCTTGGCTTCGAGGCGCACACCGTGCATGCCGATCGGATCCTGAATCCCTTCGCGGCCGTCGACGACGAACTCCTGCGGAATCACGTGCAGGATCTTCTGATCGGCGGGAATCGCGATGGCGCGCGCCGCATCCATGACCGCATCGACGTCGCGCTCACTGACGCTGCCGGCCTTGACCGGCGCCACGCCGGTGGAATTGAAACTGCGGATATGCGTGCCCGAGATACCGACGTACACCGACTGCGCTCGGCAGTTGGCCATGTGCTCGGCATTCTCGACCGCGCGCTTGATCGCCTGCGTGGTCTGCTCGATGTTGACCACGTCGCCACGATTCATGCCGCGCGAGGCGTGCTCGCCACGCCCGACGATCTCGACGTGACCCTCCGGCATGATCTGACCGACGACGGCCACACATTTGGATGTGCCGACATCGAGGCCGACCAGCAGATTGCGTTCTTCGCGACGCGCCATGTCCTTATCTCCAGTTCAGTTGGATTTCGCTTTCGGCACGGTCGGGCGCCAGCCCACCGAGAAGCCGTTGGTGTAGCGAAGATCCACGTAAGCCACTTCCGGCATGCGCTCGTGCAGCGCCTGTTGCGCCGGTCCCAGCAGGACCTCGAGCCCCAGCACCGGGTCGTTGCGGCCGAAGCGCAGTTCCACATCGGCCACCGTGCGCGCGGTCCACTCGCCGCGCCGATCGCGCGACAGGCCGACCAGTTCAAAAGCGCTGCCGGCCAGCCGCGCCGCCAGTTGCCGGAAGGTTTCGGCCACCATGGTTTCGGCCCCTTCGGGACCGCTCAGCGCCGGCAGCCCGGCCGGCAACTGCCCTTCAGGGCGGAAGCGCTCGGCGGCGATGTCGAGCAGCTCGCCATCGCCCCAATAGGCGAAAGGCTGACGCTCCCAGATGCGCAGGCGCAGGCGATCCGGCCACACGCGCTCTACACGCGCGCGCGACACCCAGGGGATCGACTCGATTGCGGCGCGCGTGCCATCCAGATCAAAGTTCGCCAGAGAACGATCGAGAAACGGCTCGATCGCCGTCTCGATCTCGGCAGCCGGCACCCGCTCGAACATGCCTTCGATCTGCACCTCGCGGATGCGATCGGCGCCGCTGAGCGTCAGCGCCAGCCACGCCGCGCCGAATACCGCGATCGCCGCGGTCAGGCCGGCGATCCACGGTACCCACGGGCGCGGCGCGCCATCCTCGGCGTTCTCGAATTCGTCGTCTGGCAGATCGTCGACGTTCATCGTCAGCGCGGTCATCGACCGCCCTCCAACGTGCCTTCCAGAATCCGCCAGCAGAGGTCGGGATAGTCGATGCCGCGTGCCTGCGCGGCCATCGGCACCAGACTGTGCGAGGTCATGCCCGGCACCAGGTTGGCTTCGATCAGCCAAGGCCGGTTGTCGGCGTCGAGCATGAAGTCGACACGACCCCAGCCGCGCGCGCCCAGCAGCGCAAACGCACGCAGGCAGATGCCCTGAATCTCGGTTTCGAGCGCGGCGTCGAGGCCGCTGGGGCAGTGATAGCGCGTATCGTCCGACAGGTACTTGGCGTCGTAATCGTAGAACTCGCCCGGCGGCACGATGCGGATCGTCGGCAACGCCTCGCCGTCGAGGATCGCGCAGGTGAATTCATGGCCCTGGCTGCCGCCGCCGATGAAGCGCTCCGCCATCACGACGCGGTGCTGCTCGCCGCGGGCCGCGTGATAGGCCGCCGGCAGATCGGCGGCCCGCTTGACCTTGCTGACACCGACGCTGGAGCCCTCTTCCGACGGCTTCACGATCAACGGAAAGCCGAAGCGGCGTGCCGCTTCATCGAGATCGGATTCGCGTTCGAGCCACAGCCAGTCCGGCGTCGGCAACCCTTCGGCCTTCCACAGCCGCTTGGTGCGCAGCTTGTCCATCGCCAGCGCGCAGGCCAGCACGCCGCTGCCGGTATAGGGGATACCCTGCAGATCCAGCGCCGCCTGCACGGTGCCGTCCTCACCACCGGTGCCGTGCAGCACATTGAACGCGCGATCGAAACCCTCGACCTTCAGCGCCAGGATGCGGCCGGGGGTGGCGTCGACACCGACCGCGTCGATGCCACGAGCACGCAACGCCGCCAGCACGCCCTCACCGCTCCACAATGCCACCTGGCGCTCCGCCGACCAGCCGCCCATCAATACGGCGACGCGGCCAAAATCGCGCGGATCGGTCACGCGGCGCGCGCTCATGCCGCGACTCCCACGATCTTCACCTCCGGCTGCAGATCGACGCCGGCAGCGCTGCGCACGGTGGCGCGCACATGCGCGATCAGATGCTCGACGTCGGCCGCGCGGGCGCCGTCCTCGGTGATGATGAAGTTGGCATGCATCTCGGACACCTGGGCACCGCCAACGCGGTAACCCTTGAGGCCGCAGGATTCGATCAGACGCGCGGCGTGATCGCCCTGCGGATTGCGGAACGTGCTGCCGGCGCTGGGCTTGCCGACCGGTTGCGTCGCCTTGCGTTGCGCCAGCGACTCGCGCGTGCGCCGCTCGTGGCTGCCGTCCTCGTCCGCCGTGGTGTCGAATCGCGCGGCAACGAAGCCGAAGAACTGCGCCGGCGTCTCGACATGGCGATAGCCGTAGCGGAACGCGGCGGGCGCCAGCCACTGCGTGCGGCCGTCGCGGAACAGCACCTCGACCTCACGCACCACCGGCCAGGTCTCCCCACCCCAGGCACCGGCATTCATCGCCAGCGCCCCGCCGACCGTGCCGGGAATGCCGGCCATGAACCCGATGCCGGCACGACGTTGCTGCTGCGCGAACTTGGCCAGGCGCGCGCAGTGCACACCGGCCTCGGCATGAATCGATGCGCCGTCGGCTTCCATCCGCAGACCGTCGAGCGCGCCATGGAGCCGGATCGCGGTACCGCGAAAGCCACCATCGCGCACCAGCAGGTTGCTGCCCAGACCGATCCACAGGATCGGTTCATCGGCGCGCAGTGCGCGCGCAAAATCGATCAGGTCCTCGCGATCCGCCGGTTCGTAGTAACGATCGGCCGGGCCACCGACGCGCCAGGAAGTGTGCCGCGACAGCGGCTCGCGCTCGCGCAGTACGCCCCTCATCGGGCTGCTCCGTGCGCTCGCAGTAGCGCCGCGGGCACACCGCCGATGTCTCCAGCGCCGAGCGTCAGCACCAGATCGCCGTCCTGCAGCACGCGGACCAGTGCCGCCGGCACTTCCGCCGCCGACGTCACGAACACCGGCTCGACGCCGCCGCGCGCACGAATGCCACGCGCCAACGCGCGCCCGTCCGCGGCTTCGATCGGGGTCTCGCCGGCGGCATAGACCTCGGTCAGCAACAACACATCAGCCTCGCTCAGCACCGCGCAGAAATCCTCGAACAGGTCGCGCGTGCGCGTATAACGATGCGGCTGGAACGCAACGACCAGACGGCGCTGCGGATGCGCGGCGCGCATCGCCTGGAACGTGGCCGCGATCTCGCGCGGGTGATGGCCGTAATCATCGACCAGCTGGAAGCGCCCGCCCGCAAACGCCAGTTCGCCGTGCGGCTCACAGCGACGGCCGATACCCTGGAAGCGCGTGAAGGCGCGGCGGATCGCATCGATGCCGACCCCCAGTTCGCGGGCGATCGCCACGGCGACCAGCGCGTTCTGCACGTTGTGGCGGCCCGGCAGGTTGAGATGGAATTCCTCACGCACGCCATCACGGAATTGCACGGTGAAGTGCGCGCCGGCGCCCTCCGGCCGCACATCGAACGCGCGCACGTCGGCATCCTCGGAGAAGCCGTACGTCAGGACCGGACGACCGACCTCGGGCAAGGTCTCGCGCACTACCGGATCGTCGATGCACAGCACGGCCAGGCCGTAGAACGGCAGACGATGCAGGAACTCGACGAAGGTCGCGCGCAACTTGCGGAAGTCGTTGGCGTAGGTCTCCAGATGATCCGCGTCGATATTGGTGACTGCGGCGATCATCGGCGACAGATGCAGGAACGAGGCGTCGCTTTCGTCGGCCTCGGCAACCAGATAGGCGCCCTGCCCCAGCCGCGCGTTGGCGTCGGCGGACTTCAGCTTGCCGCCGATGACATAGGTCGGATCGAGCCCACCTTCGGCGAGCGCGCTGGCGACCAGGCTGGTGGTCGTGGTCTTGCCGTGCGTGCCGGCGATGGCGATGCCGTAGCGGAAGCGCATCAGCTCGGCCAGCATCTCCGCGCGACGCACCACTGGGATGCGGTGCTGGTGCGCGTATTCGAGCTCCGGGTTTCCGGACTTCACCGCCGTGGAGACGACCACGGCATCGGCGCCCTGCGCATTCTCGGCGCGGTGGCCAAAATGAATCTTGGCGCCGAGTGCCTGCAGACGCTGCGTGGCGGCACTGTCCTTGAGGTCGGTGCCGCTGACCTCGTAGCCGAGATTGAGCAGGACCTCGGCGATGCCGGCCATGCCGGAACCGCCGATGCCGAGAAAGTGAACGCGGCGCACGCGGCGCATCGGCGTGGTCATCAGGGTGTTGAGGCTGCCGGTGGTCTGCATCACTGCGCCCCCGCCGCCTGCAGGCACTCGTCGGCGATCACCGCCGTGGCGTCGTGCCAGGCGCAAGTACGCGCGGCATCCGCCATCGCCAGCAGACGCCGGCGATCGCTGAGCAGTTCTCGCAGGATCGCGGCAAGCCGCTCGGCGTTGAGTTCAGATTCGGCGATGCGCACCGCTGCGCCGGCGCGCACCAGATAGTCGGCATTTTTGGTCTGGTGATCGTCGACGGCGGCCGGAAACGGCACCAGCACGCTGGCAGCCCCCGCCGCCGACAACTCGGCGATCGTCGACGCACCGGAACGGCACACGATGAGATCGGCCCAGGCCATCGCCGCCGGCATGTCATCGATGAAAGCCGTGACTTCGGCCGTCACGCCCGCGGTCAGATACGCACGATGCGCAACCTCCAGCGTGCGACCGGCCTGATGGCGCACCGACGGCCGCTCCCCCGGCTGCATCAGCGCCAGCGCCTGTGGCACACGCTCGTTGAGTGCCTTGGCGCCCTGGCTGCCGCCGACCACCAGCACCCGCGGCGCACCCGCTCGATCCAGTCGCAACGCCGGCGTCGGCAGCTCGGCGAAACCGGCGCGTACCGGATTGCCGACGGTGCGCGCATTGCGGAACGTGTTCGGAAAAGCTTGCAGCACGCGGCGCGCCAGCCGGGCCAGCGCGCGATTGGTCAGACCCGCCGCCGCGTTCTGCTCATGGATCACCAGGGGGCGACGCGCCAGCCACGCGGCGATGCCACCGGGGCCGGCGGCAAAGCCGCCCATGCCCAGCACGGCATCCGGTCGCACGCGACGCAGGATGCGCAACGCCTGCCACACCGCGCGCACGATCAGCAGTGGCGCCTGCAGCAGCTTCAGCACCCCCTTGCCGCGCAGGCCGGACACCCGCACCACTTCCAGCGCAATGCCGTTGGCCGGCACCACGCGCGATTCGAAGCTGTCCGGCGCGCCCATCCAGACGATGTCGTGGCCACGGGCGCGCAGGTGCTGCGCGACGGCCAGCGCTGGATAGACATGCCCGCCGGTGCCGCCCGCCATGATCAACAGCTTCATGGCTTGTCCTCCGCCGAGGTGGTGCTGAAGGCGGCGGCGCGATTGTCATAATCCACGCGCAGGATCAGGCCGATCATCGCGCAGACCGTGATCAGCGAAGAGCCGCCGTAGGACAGCAGCGGCAGCGTCAGGCCCTTGGTCGGCAACAGACCGAGATTGACCGCCATGTTGATCAGCGCCTGCAGGCCAAGCCAGCCGGTGAGGCCATAGCAGAGATAGGCCTGGAAGCGGCGCTGTTCGACCTCGGCGGTGCGCCCGATCGCAAAGCCACGCCACAGCACGACCATGAACAGCGCCAGCAGCGCGGCGATGCCGATCAGGCCCATTTCTTCGGCCACGATCGCGAAGATGAAGTCGGTGTGCATTTCCGGCAGGTACAGCAGCTTCTGCACGCTGTTGCCGAGCCCGACGCCGTTCCAGTCACCACGGCCGACGGCGATCAACGACTGCGCCAGCTGCCAGCCGCCGTTCTCGACGTCGGCCCAAGGATCGGTAAAGTTGAGCAGGCGCTTGAGGCGATAGGGCGCCGCCACCGCCAGCGCCGCCAGTGCAGTGCCGGCCACCGCCACCAGACCCAAGTAGTAGTGCACACGCGCGCCGCCGAGGAACAGCATCAGGAAGGCAACCCCGATCAGAATCGCGGTGGCGCCGAAGTCCGGCTCGGCCATCAGCAACGCGCAGGCCGGCAACAGCGCCGCCAGCGGCACCAACATACCCTTGAGCCCATGCTGCAGCTGCGCCTGACGACGGGTGATGTAGCCGGCGAGATACAGGATCAGCGCCAGACGTGCCGGCTCCGAAGCCTGCAGGCGGAACAGGCCCAGGTCGATCCAGCGACGCGCAGCGTTGACCACCACGCCCACGCCCGGCACCAGCACCATCGCCAGCAGGAACAGCGCAAAGGCATAGAGCCAGATGCTGGTGTTCTCCCACTGCCGCATCGGCACGCAGAACATCAGGAAGCCGACGCTGAGGCCAATCACACCAAACAGCATCTGGCGATAGAAGTAATAGAACGGATCGCCGGTCAGCTTCTCGGCCTGCGCCACCGATGCCGAGGCCACCATCAGCAAGCCCCAGGCCAGCAGCACGAACAGGGCCACGCACAGCAGCGGATCAAGACCGTAACGTGCGCGCGGCATCGGCAACTGCAATTGCAATCCGCGGGTCGGCCAGCTCAGCGGCCAGTTCATGCCCCGTTCTCCGGCAGCGCAGCCACCAGCGCGCGGAACTGCTCGCCGCGATCCTGATAGTTGCGAAACTGATCGAAGCTCGCGCAGGCCGGCGACAGCAGCACACGATCGCCGGGCTGCGCGAGCGCACAGGCACGTGTCAACGCTGCACGCAGATCGGGTTCGCGATAGATCGGCGCCGCACCGTAGACATCCTGCTCGATGCGAGCCGCATCTTCGCCATAGAGCACGGCCGCGCGCGCCTTCTGCGCCAGCGCCGCGCGCAGGTCGCCGAAGGACTGCCCCTTGCCCTGACCGCCGCCGAGCCAGACGATCGGCGCCGGCAGCCCGAGCAGGGCCGCCAGCGTCGAACCGACGTTGGTGCCCTTGGAATCGTTGAAGTACTGAACGCCGCGGTGTTCCGCGACGAACTCGCAGCGATGCGGCAGGCCGCCGAAGGCGCGCAGCGCCGCGAGCTGCGCCGCGCGCGGAATTCCGGCGGCGTCGGCCAGCGCCAGCGCGGCCAGCGCGTTGGCGGCGTTGTGCGAGCCGAAGATGCGCAGCTCGCGCTGCGGCATCAGCGCCTCGTCGCCGACCGCGAGCCAGACCTCGCCGTCGCGCACGATCAGCCCGTAATGGCCGGACAGCGGCGGATTGGCGCCGAAGGTCGGCGGATCGCCCGGCACCAGCGCCAGTGCCATGGCGTCCTCGCGATTGGCCAGCGCGACCTCGCAGCCGCGGAAGATGCGCGCCTTGATCGCGCCGTACTGCGCCATCGTGCCGTGGCGATCGAGGTGATCCTGCGACAGGTTCAGTACCGTCGCAGCCCGGCACCGCAGGCTATGCGTGGTTTCCAGCTGGAAGCTCGACAGTTCCAGCACATAGAGCTGAGCGTCCTCATGCAGCAAATCCAGCGCCGGCGTGCCGAGGTTGCCGCCGATGCCGACGCGCAGTCCCGCCGCCTTGGCCATCTCGCCAACCAGGGTGGTCACGGTCGACTTGCCATTGGACCCGGTGATACCGATCACCGGGGCATTGACGGCCCGCGCGAACAACTCGACGTCGCCGACGATCTCCACGCCGGCGGCCGCGAGTTCGCGC
This sequence comes from Solimonas sp., assembly GCA_036405815.1. Classification (GTDB taxonomy): domain Bacteria; phylum Pseudomonadota; class Gammaproteobacteria; order Nevskiales; family Nevskiaceae; genus Solimonas. Next base: position 13,870 of record DASWWX010000012.1, read on the forward strand.
ACAAACGGCTCGTCCAGCGACACGCCCGGCGAGATCACCGCGAAAGCAAACTGCGTGAGCGGCTGCGGCGCAGAGAAGCCGCCCAGTCGAAATTCGGCCTGAGGCGCAGCGGCGCGCAGCGTGTCGATACCCGCCGGCATCGCGCGGGAGTCCGTGACCGTGAGCCGCGCACCCTGACGCGCGAGATAGCGCAGCGCCGAACTTCCGGACGCGCCGAGGCCGACCACCAGCACGTGCTGGCCGTCGTAACCCGGGGCGAAGGAGTGTCGGCGCGCGTCGTTCATCAGCAAGCCTCCGCGAAACCGCCGCGAATAAACCTGCGGCAGCGGGACGGCGTATGGCACTGATTGCCGCACCCACGCTCGCTTCGCTCGCGGCACCGTGTCATCAGCGCGCCTGCGCAAAGCCGCTGCGAAATGGCACGCGGCAACGGGGTCGGCGCGTTGCGCTGATTCCCGCACCCACGCTCGCTTCGCTCGCGGCACCGTGTCATCAGCGCACCTTCAGCGATGCCAGGCCGATCAGCACCAGGATCAGCGTGATGATCCAGAAGCGCACGATGATCTTCGGCTCCGGCCAGCCCTTGAGTTCGTAGTGGTGATGCAGCGGCGCCATGCGGAAGATGCGTTTGCCGCCGCTGTACTTGAAATAGAGCACCTGGATCGCGACCGACAGCGTCTCGGCCACGAAGATGCCGCCCATGATCGCGAGCACGATTTCCTGGCGCACCAGCACCGCGACAACGCCCAGCGCGGCACCCAGTGCCAGCGCGCCGACGTCGCCCATGAACACCTGCGCCGGATAGGCGTTGAACCACAGGAAGCCCAGGCCTGCACCGGCGATCGCCGTGCAGAAGATCGCCAGTTCGCCAACGCCGGCGATGTAGGGAATGCCGAGATACTTGGAGATGACGACGTTGCCGCTGGCGTAAGCGAACACCGCCAGTGCCGAGGCCACCAGGACGGTCGGCATGATCGCCAGGCCGTCGAGACCGTCGGTCAGGTTGACGGCGTTGCTGGAGCCGACGATGACCAGATAGGCCCAGGGAATGAAGAAGATGCCCAGACTGATCGTCAGATCCTTGACGAACGGGAAGATCAGCGTGGTCTCCACCGGTGCCTTGGCGGTGTAGAAAATCAGCGTGGCGACACCGAAGCCCGCCAGCGACAGCCAGAAGTACTTCTTGCGCGCCGGCAGACCCTTCGGATTCTTGTACTTGATCTTGATGTAGTCGTCGGCGAAGCCGACCGCACCGAAGGCCAGCGTCACCAGCAGTGCGAACCAGATGAAACGGTTGCTGAGGTCTGCCCACAGCAACGTCGACACGGTGATCGCGCACAGGATCAGCACACCGCCCATCGTCGGCGTGCCGGTCTTCTTCAGGTGGGTCTGCGGTCCGTCCTCGCGTACCGGCTGGCCGAACTTGAAGCGATAGAGCCGCTCGATCATCCACGGCCCGAACGCGAAGCAGAACACCAGCGCGGTGAGGATGCCGAGCACGCCGCGGAAGGTCAGGTAGGAAAAGACGTTGAAGCCGCTGACGAACTCGCGCAGATAGTCGGCAAGGTGGTAGAGCATCAGTGGCTCTCCGGAGCCGTCACGCCGGTCAGGACGGCGACCACGCGCTCCATGCGCGCGGACCGCGATCCCTTGACCAGCACAGTGGTATGGGCATCGAGCCGCGCCTTCAGCGCGTCGGCCAATGCGGAAACATCGTCGAAGGCCTGCGCGGCGCTGCCGAAACCACGCGCGGCCTCGGCGGCCAGCGGGCCCAGCGTGTACAAACCGTCGATGCCGAGCGCGCGTGCGGCTTCGCCGGCCTCGCGGTGCAGGCGCGGCGCATCGGCACCCAGTTCGGCCATGCCGCCCAGCACCAGCCAGCGACGGCCCGGTGCGGCCGCCAGCAGTTCCATGCCGGCGCGCAGCGAGCTGGGATTGGCGTTATAGCTGTCGTCGATCACACGCGCGCCTTCAGCGGTGGTGGCCAAGGACACACGGCCCTGCGCCGGCTCGACGTGTGCGAGGCCGGCGGCGATGTCCTCGACATCCATGCCCAGCGCGATGGCACAACCGGCGGCGGCCAGCGCGTTCATGACGTTGTGCGCACCCGGCACCGGCAGGCGCACGTCGACATCACCCGAGGGCGTCTGCAGACGGAAGCGGCTGCCCGGGCCGTGCGCAGACGCCTCGACGGCCACGCCGCTGGCGCGTACATCCGCACCGGCGCTCAACCCGAAGCGGATGCGCGAGGCGGCTGCCGCCAGACCGGACCACAGACCGGCATAGGGATCGTCGGCATTGATGACGGCGACGCCGCCATCGAGCGCGGCGAACAGCTCGCCCTTGGCGTGGGCCACGCCGTCGCGCGAACCGAAGCCTTCCAGGTGCGCATCGCCCGCCTGCGTCACGACACCGACGTCTGGCTTCGCCAGCTGCGCCAGCGTGGCGATCTCGCCCGCGTGATTGGCGCCCATCTCGATCACGGCGGTGCGATGCGTCTCGCGCAGGCTCAGCAGCGTCAGCGGCACGCCGATGTGATTGTTGAGGTTGCCGCGCGTCGCCAGCACCGGCCCGCGCGCCTTGAGGATCGACGCCAGCATCTGCTTGGTCGTGGTCTTGCCGTTGCTGCCGGTGACGGCAACGACGGGCATCGAGAACCGGCGACGCCACTGCGCACCCATCGCCTGCAAACCCGTCAGCGTGTCGTCGACACGCAGCTGCGGCAGCGGCGCATCGACCCATTGCGAGACCAAGGCCGCGGCGGCGCCATCGCGCGCGGCCTGCGCCACGAAGTCATGTCCGTCGAAGCGTTCACCGCGTAGCGCCACAAACAGATCGCCGGCCTGCACGGCGCGACCATCCTGATTGACGCGCTCGATCATCACGTCACCACCGCGCCGCTCGGCACCGAGATCGCTGGCAAATGCGGCGAGCGTCTGCATGCTCATGCCGAAGCCCCCAGCAGTTCGGCAACGAAGCGCCGGTCGCTGAAGTCGCGTACGTCGCGGCCGTAGAGCTGGTAGTCCTCGTGCCCCTTGCCGGCGACGACGACGACGTCATCGGCCGAGGCCACGTCCACCGCCTCGCGGATCGCCTGCGCACGATCGTGCTGCACGAACACCCGCGAGTAGCGGCTGCGGTCGATGCCGCGCAGGATGTCGATGACGATCGCCTCCGGCGCTTCGCTGCGCGGATTGTCGTCGGTGACAACGACCACGTCGGCCAGCTCGGCCGCAGCCGCGCCCATCAGCGGACGCTTGCCGCGATCGCGATCGCCACCGCAGCCGAACACGCAGATCAGACGCTTGCGCGTATGCGCGCGCACCGCCTGCAGGATCTGCCGCAAGGCATCTGGCGTGTGCGCGTAATCGACCACCACCAGCGGCTTCGCGCGCGGCCCGCGATAGGCCTCGATGCGGCCCGGCACCGTGCGCACCTCGGCCAGCGCGGCAACGGCGGCGTCGAGCGCCACGCCCTTGAGCATCAGGCTGCCAAGCACGGCCAGCAGGTTGTAGACGTTGAAGCGGCCGAGCAGGCGGCTGCGCAGCGTCGCGGCACCCCAACTGCTGTCGATCTCGAAGGATAGGCCCTGCGGCGACAGCGCGACGTTGCGCGCCAGCACGTAGCGACCGGCCGGCGTCCCGCCGTCGATGCCATAGACAACCACGTCCTTGGTCGCGGCCAGTTCCTGCGCCCAGCGCGCGCCGTGCGCATCGTCGCGGTTGAGCACGAGCGCCGCAGCGCTGGCATCGCCGTCGAACAGGCGGCGCTTGGCGGCGGCGTACTGCTCGACGGTCCCGTGATAGTCCAGATGATCGCGCGTGATGTTGGTCAGCACGCCGACGCGGAAGCGCAGGCCACCGGTGCGTGCCTGATCCAGCGCATGCGAGGACACTTCCATCGCACAGGCACGCGCGCCGTCGTCACGCAGGCGCGCCAGCAGACGCTGCAGGCTCACCGGGTCCGGCGTCGTGTGCGAGGCCTTGTCGAGACGCTCGACGAAGCCGGTGCCGATCGTGCCGATGTAGGCACAGCGCGTGTCGAGCCGCTCCAGCGCCTGCGCCAGCAGATAGGCCGTCGAGGTCTTGCCGTCAGTGCCGGTGATGCCGACGCAGAACAGCTCGTCGGCCGGACGGCCGTGGAAGCGCGCGGCGATCTCGCCAGCCATCGCCGAAAGCCCGGGCACCGCGATTTCCGGCACCGCGATCTCGGGCTGCGCCCAGCCGGACGCCGGCTCCCAGGCCACCGCCGCCGCACCGCGCGCCACCGCCTGCTCGACATGCACCAGGCCGTGCGAGCGCGCACCGCCGTGACCCTTGCAGGCCAGGAACAGATCGCCGGGCGAGACGCGGCGCGAATCCATCTCGACACCGGTCACTTCCAGATCCGGCACGGGCACGCCGAGATCGGCGAGCAGCATTTTCAGTTCGCGCCTCATGTGCGCGGCCCCGTCGCGCTCACGCGCACCGGCTCGGGCAGCGCCGCGGTGGTGCGATGCGCCTGCGGCGCCAGTTCCGGCGCCTGCGTACCGTCGGGCGAAATCTGCAGCAGGCGCGCGGCGCCCTGCAGCACACGCGAGAACACCGGCGCGGCAACAAGGCCACCGTAGTAACCCTCACCGCCCGGTTCGTCGATCATCACCAGACCGACCAGGCGCGGACGCTCGGCCGGCACCATGCCGATGAACAGCGATTGGTGACGGTTGCCGTCGTAACCGCCGGTCTCGGCGATCTTGCGCACGGTGCCGGTCTTGCCGGCGACGCTGTACTGCGCGATCGCGGCGCGGCGCGCCGTGCCGGCGGGCGTGACCACCTGCTCCAGCATGCGGCGCACATCGCGCGCGGTGTTCGCCGAGATCGCGCGCTGCGGCGGCAGCGGCGCCTTGCCGCGCACCAGCTTCAGCGGCGCCATCAAACCGTCGTTGGCGAGCGCGCCGTAGGCGCGCACCAGATGCAACGAGTTCAGCGAGAAGCCATAGCCGTAGGACGCCGTTGCGGTCGCGATCTGGCCCCACTCGGTGAAGTGGCGCAACAGCGGATTCACTTCGCCGGGGAAACCCGTATAGACCGGCTCACCGAAGCCAAAGCGCTGATAGCCGGCCCACACCGACTCGGCGCCCAGCGCCATGCCGATCTTGGCGGCACCGACATTGCTCGACTTGCTCAGCAGCTTGGCGAGATCGACGACACCCTGCGGATGCACGTCGCGCACCGTCAGCGCACCGACCTTGTAGGTGCCGGGCGTGGTGTCGATCAGACTGCTGGCCTGAAAGACACCGGTTTCCAGCGCCTGCGCCACCAGCAGCGGCTTTACCGTGGAACCGGGCTCGATGCTGTCGGTGATCGCCGCCAGGCGCGTGCCCTTGCTGCGACGCTCGCCCGCGTTGTTGGGATTGAAGCCTGGCTGCGCAGCAATGGCGAGGATGTCGCCGGTCGCGCTGTCGGCGACGACGATCAAGCCGCCGCGCGCCTTGTGCTGCTGCACCGCGTTCTTCAGCTCGCGATAGGCGAGATACTGGATGCGCAGATCGATGGTCAGCGTCACGTCTTCGCCGGATACCGCTTCGGCGTAGTCGATGTTGTCCTCGACCACGCGGCCGGCACGGTCGCGGATCACGCGTCGCGTGCCCTGCTTGCCGGCCAGCACCATTTCCTGTGCCTTCTCGATCCCCTCGAGGCCATCGCCGTCGCGGCCGCAGAAGCCGACGAGCTGACCCGCCACTTCGCCGGCCGGGTAGTAACGCGCGTAGGCCGGTTCCGAGAACACGCCGGGCGCGTTCAGCGACAGCACCCGTTTGGCTTCGCCCGGGGACAGGGGATCGCTGATGTAGACGAACTTGCGCTCGACACGCGCCTTCAGGAACGACTCCAGCTCGGCCGGCTTTCGTCCGAGCAACTGCGCCACGGCGACCAGGTGCGGCTGCGATTCCAGCAGCGCCGACGGCACCGCCCAGATCGATTCCACCGGCGCCGACAGGGCCAGCGGCTCGCCACGACGATCGAGCACCGCGCCGCGGTGCGCCGGGATGGTCACCGTGCGGATGTGGCGCTTGTTGCCCTCGCGCAGCAGGAACTCGCGCTCCAGCACCTGCAGCTGGAACGCGCGCCCGAGAATCACCAGGGCGCCCAGCCCCATGAAGCCGACCACCAGCCAGCGCCGCCAGGCGCCGACCGGCTCCGCGCCACGGTTGCGAACGGCGGTCACGGACGCTGACTCACGATCACGTAATCGCGCGGCTCGGTCATGCCGAGCTGCTGCGTCGCGATCTGTTCGATACGCGCGTTGTGCGCGAGCGTCGCTTCTTCCAGCTGCAGCTGCGCCCACTCCATGTCCAGGCGCTGCTGCTCGGCACGCAGCGATTCCAGCTCGGCCACCATCGCGCGGTTCTCGTGCTTGGTGCGCACCACCGCCAGCGCCGAGATCATCACGGCGAAGCCCAGGGCCAGCGGAATCAGCATGGCGCCGCGCTTCATGCGCCGGCCTCCGCGCGCTTTTCGGCCACGCGCAGCACGGCGCTGCGTGCACGCGGGTTGTCGCGGCACTCATCGCTGGAGGGGAAATACTTGCCGATACGCTTGAGCGTCGGCGTCAACGTCTCGCCGTGCGACGAGGTTTGCGAGGCATCGCGCAGGAAGCGCTTGACGATGCGGTCTTCGAGCGAATGGAAGCTGATCACCGCCAGGCGTCCGCCCGGCGCCAGCGCCGCCACCGCCTGCGCCAGCGCCTGCTCGAGCACCGCCAGCTCGGCGTTGATGTGGATGCGGATCGCCTGAAAGCTGCGCGTGGCCGGATGGATGCCATGCGAACGCGGCCCCGGTACCGACGCGATCAGTTCGGCGAGTTGCGTCGTGCGCAGCAGCGGCGTCTCGGTACGCGCGGCGACGATGCGGCGCGCGATGCGGCGGCTGTTGCGCTCGTCGCCGTAGCGCCACAGCACATCGGCGATCTCGACCTCATCGGCCTGCGCCAGCCATTGCGCAGCAGACAAACCCGTTTCCGGATTCATGCGCATGTCCAGCGGCCCATCCTTGGCGAAGCTGAACCCGCGCTGCGCCTCGTCGAGTTGCGGCGACGACACGCCGAGATCGAGCAGCACGCCATCGAGACGACCCTGCACGCCGGCCGCATCGGCCACGCGGCCCAGCTCGGAGAAATTGCAGTGGTGGATGTGGAAGTTCGCATCCTGCGCGAACGCTGTGCGTGCATGCGCGATGGCCGTCGGATCCTGATCGAGCGCGTGCAGCGCACCGCTGCCCTCCAGCGCATCGAGCACCGCGCGGCTGTGACCGCCGCGACCGAAGGTGCCGTCGAGGTAGCAGCCGCCGGCACGCACCGCGAGTCCGGCGAGGCTTTCCGACAGCATCACCGGGCGGTGCGCACTCATGCGGCGATCAGGCCCGGACCATGCAGCGAGGGGCGAGGCGTCGAACGGCATCGAGCGCGCTCACCGCTTCAGCGTCCTGAACGCATCGGCCAGCGATGCGAACAGGTCGGAGTTCTCACCGAAACGGGCTTCCCACTCGGCCTGCGGCCAGAGATCGAAGCGCCGCACCTGTCCCATCAATACCGCCGCGCCATCCAGCCGCACGCACTTGCGCAGGCTAGGCGGCACCAGCACGCGGCCCTGCTTGTCCATTTCCTGTTCGGTGGCAAAGCCGACCATGACCGCCTTGACCTTCTCGGCCTGCTCACGGTCCTCCATCTGTTCGATGTCCTCGATCAGACGCTGAAACTCCGGCGCCGGAAAGATCTCGAGGCAGGGATTCGGCCCGCGCGTGACCACCAGCTGCCCGCCGCAACGCTCGGACAGGTGCTGACGAAAGCGCGCCGGAATCGCGAGGCGCCCCTTGTCGTCGATCGCTAGATGGTGCTGGCCTGTGAACACGTCATTGGGTGGAGTCTCCCCCACTTTCTCCCACTTTCCACCACTTGGGAGGCGACTATAGCCCAGGGGTTTCAGGCCCGCAAGCGCTTTTATCAACAAAAATCCCGACAAAACAGATGCTTACAAATCCGCATCCACCCCGCCGACGTTATCGAAATAAAACAGTGGCTTGGCGCGCCAACTTAAAGTAACGCCAAGGCTAATCATCGGATTCTGCTGGGCTTGGGCCAACCGGACGGGTCCTCGCCTCGCCTTTCCCCACTTCACCTCGCAGGACCTCATTAAAGAATGACTATAACTTCTATATTCAACTATAAATCACACTCTAGCCTCAGAAGGCAGCCGGGTCGGTTGAAAAGTGGAGTAACCGCAGGCCACGCCAGAAGAAGAGAAGAAAAAGGGAGTCGGCCTGTAAGCCGGGTTCTGTGCGAGCGCTTGCGCGCCCCGGCAACCATTCCTCTAGGCGCCGCGTCACCACGGCGCTCCAGCAACCTACCCGGAAGGCACGCGGGCCACGTGTCGTGCAGCTTGCGCCACACACCTTCCCTATTTGGTCTTGCTCCGAGTGGGGTTTGCCGTGCCGGTCTGTTGCCAGACTCGCGGTGCGCTCTTACCGCACCATTTCACCCTTGCCTGATCTGCTTGCGCAGCCATCGGCGGTATCTTTCTGTTGCACTGTCCGTCGCCTCACGGCGCCCAGGCGTTACCTGGCACTCTGCCCTGCGGAGCCCGGACTTTCCTCCCCCGCTTGCGCGGCGGCGATTACCCGGCCGACTCCCGCGCACATTATCGCCCGATCTCGACATCGGAGCATTGGCTTCAAAGGCCTTTGCTACAGTGCCGGCCTCAAATTGGGGGATACACCGATGGCACAAGAAGTCCGATTCCAGACCACCGTACGCGCACCACGTGACCAGGTGTTCGCGTTTCTCGCCGACCACCAGAAGTTCGCGCGCCTGTTCGGCGGTACCTGCACGCGCATCAAGGACGGCGAAGGCGACGTCAACGGCCTGGGCTCGGTGCGCCGCCTCGGCGCCGGCCCGCTGTCCTTCGACGAGACCATCGTCACCTTCGAGCCGTCGACGCGCATCGAATACACGGTCACGCGTGGCAGCCCGATCAAGAATCACCTCGGCACCGTCGATCTCAGCGATGCGCCGAATGGCGGCACTGCGATCGACTACGTGATCCGCTTCGAGGGCAAGATCCCCGGCACCGGTGGCGTGATCGCGGCATTGCTGCGCACCGCCCTGAAGGTCAACGCCAACAAGGCGCTGTCCACGCTGGAACGCTGATCGCCGCGACACCGTGCGCGTCGTCTCGCACACCTGCTCCAACACCGAGATCGTCTGCGCGCTGGGCTGCGCGGATACACTGATCGCGGTCGACAACGACTCCGACCATCCGCCGGACATCGTCTCGAAGCTGGTACAGCTCGGGCGCGATCTGAATCTCGACGTCGGCCGCGTGCTCGACCTGAAGCCGGACCTCGTGCTGACCTCGCTGACGGTACCAGGCCACGAACGCATCGTCGCCGGGCTGCAGGCTGCGGGGCTGCGCTGCCTCGTCATCGAGCCCTACTCGCTCGCCGACGTGTTCCAGAACATTCGCGACATCGCTGCCGCGCTCGGCGTGCCCGAGCGCGGCGATGCGCTGGTGCGCGAAATGGATGCGGCGATGCCGCCGATGCCGGTGCGCGACGACGCACCACGCGTGCTGGTCGAGTGGTGGCCCAAGCCAGTCATCGGCCCCGCGCGCCGCTCCTGGGTGCACGACCTGATCGTGCGTGCCGGCGGCGTCAACGTCCTGGGCGACACCGACGCGGCGACGGCAACGCCGAGCGCACCGCCGCAAGCCGACGCGATCGTGATGTCCTGGTGCGGCGTGAAGCTGGAGAACTACCGCGCTGACGTCGTGCTGCGCCGCGAGCACTGGCAGGGCGTACAGGCGATCCGCGACGCGAACGTGCACGCGATCACCGAAGCCTTCCTGGGCCGCCCGGGTCCACGCCTCGTCGAGGGCTATCGCGCGCTGCGACGTCTCGTCGATGATTTTCACACCGCTCACGCATGAACGCCTATCGCCTTTCCACCGCACTGCTGCTCGCGCTCGCACTGGCCGCCTGCGGCAGCCGTTCGATACCGCCGACCGACGCCGGCGACGACACCTCGCAGCCGCCGGCCGAGCGCGCACCGTCGACACTGGAATCCCGCTTCCCCGGCATCCGCACGGTGCCGAACCTGCTGTGCCCCGAGGACTACCTCGGCACGACTGGCCTGCTGACGCCGACGCTGCTGGACCCGGCGCGCTACAGCCCGGTCGATGGTGGGCCCGAGGCGCCAGCGGACATCGCCGCGCAGCTACCGCGCGACGTGCACCTGCGCGGACGCCAGCAGTCCTACGACGGCCGTCTGTACTACGCCGTGCACGAGGGCCGCATCTACGTGAAGGCCAACCGCGACGCCACCGGCATCGACGAGCCCTGGCGCCAGCTGCGCCTCCCGCGCTGCCTCGACGGCCAGGTCAGCGAAATCTCTGCCGACGGCACCGTGCTGATCGCGCTCAACGCGCAGCGCCACCTCTACACGCTCGACTACGCCAATGGCGCGATCGGCAGCGGCGGCTGGACGCGCCGCTGGGGTCCGTTCTTCTGGACCGATCTCGGCGGCTGGATCTTCGACGACGTGCGCGACTGGGCGGCGACACACTTCACCGGCGGCGATGAGTACTTCGTCGACGGGGGCGGCCGCCGGCAAGCGCCAGCCGGCATCCTCAACGTGTTCCTGCTGCGCGGCGACGGCCTGCGCATCACCTACATCGACCCGTGGCTGCCCATGGACGAAAGCCGCGAGGTCTGCGGCCCTGAGCGCGGCACCACCGTGATCGCCGGCCTCAGCGGCAGCGGCTCGACCGCGATGATCGTGACCAGCCAGGGCGAGATCTACACGCGGCTGTACGAGTTCGACGTCTCCGGCGGCAACGCCGTGCTGCTCGACTACTCATGGCAGGACCAGGACGGCGTCGAGAACCCGAAGATCCAGCTGCCGGCACCGGACTGGATTCGCCACCCGCGCGTGCCCGGCCGCATCACCGACCGCGTCAGCCTGCGCAAGCTCCCGCCGGGTACCGAACATCGGGTGATGCGCATCGAAGGCACCGATGCCAGCGGCAATACCGGATTCTGGGAGAAGGACCTGGCGCAGACGCGCAGCGGCGACTGGCGCTTGACGCTGACCGGCGAATCCCTGCAGGGGCGTACGCTGCCGCTGCCCGGCCCGCATCGCGGCACGCCGGAAGACTTCCGCTATGACGGCGTCATCGACGGCCATGCGGCGCAGCTGCTGGACTTCAACCCGTATTGCTCACCGTCGACCTTGCGCGTCGATCTGAACGGCACGCCGCTGGACCTGGAAGTGCATGCCACCGACGGCCTGCGCCAGGAACGGCGCGCGCGCGGACTCGACCACTGGCCGCGCTACTACCGCGCGGCGGTGATGGTGCCGAAGACGCTGTGGCGGCAACGTGAGTGGCAAACACCGGCGGTGCAGGACTTCATCGCGCGGCATTTCGGTGAGCGCCGCGTGCTGGAGACGGAGTTGTACGCAACGCTCGGCCGCGTGCAGCTCGCTCAGGCCTGCTGGACTTTCACGCGCGAGGGCGGCGGACTGCTGGAACACCTGACGCAGCCGCCGATGGTCGATCCCGGCGAACTGCTGGCGATCCTGCTGGCGCAGCAGGAAGACGGTCGCCTGCCGCGGCTGTGCCTGAACTAGACCCGCGAGAGAACTAGCTGCGGTCGCGCGCGCTCTGCGCGTGCGCCTGCAGCCCTTCGGCGTCGGCGATGCGGCCGGCGATCTGCGCCAGCGGTTTCGCGCCTTCCGGCGTGCACTCGATCAGGCTGCTGCGCTTCTGGAATTCGTAGACGCCGAGCGGATTGGAGAAGCGCGCGGCGCGCGCGGTCGGCAGCACGTGGTTGGGGCCCGCGCAGTAGTCGCCGAAGGATTCCGGCGCGTGACGGCCGAGAAAGATCGCGCCGGCGTGGCGGATCTTCGGCAACCAGGCACGCGGGTTGTCCACCGACAGCTCCAGATGCTCGGGGGCGATGTGGTTCGACACCGCAATCGCCTCGTCGAGATCGCGCGTCAGGATCAGCGCGCCGCGTTCACGGATCGACGTGCGCACGATCTGCTCGCGCGGCAACTCCGTCACGCGTTCGGCCATGGCCGCCGCCACGCGCTCGACGAACGCCGCATCCGGCGTGATCAGGATCGCTTCCGAATCCTCGCCATGCTCGGCCTGCGAGAACAGATCCATCGCCACCCAGCGCGGATCGGTCTTGCCGTCACTGATCACGACAATCTCGGACGGTCCCGCAATCGAGTCGATGCCGACACGGCCGAACACCGCGCGCTTGGCGGCGGCGACGTAGGCGTTGCCGGGGCCGACGATCTTGTCGACCGCCGGAATCGTCGCGGTGCCATAGGCCAGCGCAGCAACGGCCTGCGCGCCACCGATCGTGAACACGCGATCGACGCCGGCGAGGTGCGCAGCGCCGAGCACCGCGGGATTCAGTTCGCCGCCCGGCGCCGGCACGACCATGACGATCTGGTCGACACCCGCAACGCGCGCCGGAATCGCATTCATCAGCACCGACGACGGATACGCCGCCTTGCCGCCCGGCACGTACAGACCCACGCGCTCCAGCGCCGTGACCTGCTGGCCCAGCGTGTTGCCGAGTTCATCCGTGTACTCGAACGGGGCGAGCTTCTGGTACTCGGCGTAGGCGCGAATGCGCGTGGCCGCGGCTTCCAGCGCCGCCTTCAGATCGACCGGCAGGCTTTCCCACGCCGCCTGCCATTGCTCACGCGGCACTTCCAGCTCCGCACCCGAGATCAGCGTGCGGCGGTCGAAGCGGTTGGTGTACTCCAGCAGCGCCGCGTCGCCGCGCGCGCGGATCGCGGCCACGATCTCGTCCACCGCCTGCACGACCGTCGCGCTGGTCTCCGGCGCGCGGTCCAGCAGCGCATCCAGCTTCGCGCGGAAATCCGCGTCGCGGGCGTCGAGGCGCAACACGTCCATGTCAGGCCTTCCGCTTGCCGGGCTTGGCGGTGACGTCGGCCAGGCGCGTCAGCAGCGACTGGATCGCCGCATTCTTGGTCTTCATCGACGCCTTGTTGACGACGATGCGCGAGCTGACCTGCGCGATCGTCTCGACCTCGACCAGGCCGTTGGCCTTCAGCGTGCCGCCAGTGGCGACGAGGTCCACGATCAGGTCGGCCAGGCCCACCAGCGGCGCCAGTTCCATCGAGCCGTACAGCTTGATGATCTCGACCTGCTCGCCCTTGGCGGCGAAGTGACGGCGCGTGATTTCCGGGTACTTGGTGGCGACGCGCAGGCGGCGCACGCCGTCCGGGCGCGGACCGTCCTTCTTCGCAGCGACCGACAGGCGGCAGTTGGCGATGCCCAGGTCCAGCGGCTCGTACAAATCACTGCCGCCGTGCTCCATCAGCACATCCTTGCCGACGATGCCAAGATCGGCGGCGCCGTACTCGACGTAGGTCGGCACATCCGCCGGGCGGATGATCAGCAGCGACACATCCTTGTTGCGCGACGGCACGCGCAACAGGCGCGCGATGTCGCCGGCCGGGTCAAGGCCCAGTTTGGCCAGCATCGGCAGGCTGTCTTCGAGAATGCGGCCCTTGGAGAGGGCGATGGTCAGCGTGGTCATGACGACGGCAGAGCGAACGGGAGCGCGATTGTACCGGGTGCAACCTCAGGGTTTCCCGCGACGGTCGCGCAGGAACTGAATCCGCTGCTTGCCGTCCGGCGAGGGACGTTCGTCGGTGTCGAACAGGTCCAGCGCCAGCGCCAGATCGATGAACTTGCGAAAGCCGTAGCTACGGTGATCGAAATCCGAACGACGGTTGATCATCAGGCTGCGCACACGATCCGGATTGGCCCAGCCGTCCTGACCCGCGGCGTCCTCGACCGCAGCGACGAACAGGTCCTTGAGTTCGGCATCGGCTTTCGGATCGGGATGCGTCTCGGCCTTCGCCGCCACCTCGACCGCACGTGGTGCCTCTTCCTTGGCGGCGGGTTTCGCGGCAGCCGCAGGTGCCGCTGCCTTCTTGCCCTTGGCAGCCGCCTTGGTGGACACCTTGGCGGCCGGCGCCGGCGGCGGCTCGATCGGCTTTGCCGCTTTTCCAGCCCCACGCAGCACGTCTAGATAGACGAACAGATCGCAGGCAGCGCGCAGTGACGTCGGGGTCTTGCGCTCGCCAAAGCCATAGACCGTCAGCCCCGCCTCGCGCAGACGCGACGCCAGACGCGTGAAATCGCTGTCGCTGGACACCAGGCAGAAGCCGTCGAAACGCCCGGTGTACAACAGATCCATCGCGTCGATGATCATCGCGCTGTCGGTGGCGTTCTTGCCGGTCGTGTAGCCGAACTGCTGAATCGGCTGGATCGCGTGCTGAACCAGCACCTTCTTCCAGCCATTCAAGTTGTCTGTCGTCCAGTCGCCATAGATGCGCTTGACGTTGGCAACCCCGTACTTGGCGATCTCGGCCAGCAGCGGCCCGGCAATGGCCGGTTGCGTGTTGTCGGCATCGATCAGAACCGCGAGTTTGGACAAGTCGGCCATGGGCGGTTCTCCTCGGATGGGGTGCGGATCAGATCAGCTTGGCAACGCGCTTGATGCGCGCGCCCAGCGCGGCGAGCTTGCCCTCGATGTCATCGTAGCCGCGGTCCATGTGATAGATGCGGTCGATGAAGGTCTCGCCCTCGGCCGCCAGCGCGGCGATGACCAGCGAGGCTGAGGCGCGCAGGTCGGTGGCCATGATCGGCGCGGCCTGCAGCCGCTCCTTGCCGGTCACGACCGCGGTGTTGCCCTCGATCTGGATGTCGGCACCCAGCCGCAGCAGCTCGACCGCATGCATGAAACGGTTCTCGAAGATCGTTTCCTTGATGATGCCGACGCCCTCGGCGAGGCAGTTCAGCGCCATGAACTGCGCTTGCATGTCGGTCGGGAAACCGGGATGCGGCATCGTGTGGATGTTGACCGCCTGCGGGCGACGGCCCTGCATGTCGACTTCGATGAAGTCGGTGCCGGTGGAAATCTTGGCGCCGGCCTGCTGCAGCTTGACCAGCACCGCGTCGAGCATCGCCGGATCGGTCTTGTTGACGCGCACCTTGCCGCGCGTGACGGCACCGGCAACGAGAAAGGTGCCGGTCTCGATGCGGTCCGGCAGCACGGAATGCGTCGCGGCCTTGAGGCGCGACACGCCCTGGATGCGGATCGTGGTCGTGCCGTCGCCTTCGATCTTCGCGCCCATCGCGCGCAGGCAGCGCGCCAGATCCACAACCTCCGGCTCACGCGCGGCGTTCTCCAGCACGGTCTCGCCGTCGGCAAGCACGGCCGCCATCATCAGGTTCTCGGTACCGGTCACGGTCACCGTGTCGAACACGATGCGCGTGCCCTTGAGCCTCGATGCCTTGGCATGGATGAAGCCGCCTTCGAGCGTGATCTCGGCACCCATTGCCTTGAGGCCCATCAGGTGCAGGTCGACCGGCCGTGCGCCGATCGCGCAGCCGCCGGGCAGCGACACATGCGCCTCGCCGCGCGCGGCGACCAGCGGGCCGAGCACCAGGATCGAGGCGCGCATCGTGCGCACCAGCTCATACGGCGCGACGCAGGTGGTGATCGGCTTGGCGTCGACGATCATCTCGTGCGGGTCCGGCTGCTCGACCGTGCAACCCATCTGCGCCAGCAGCTTGCGCGTGGTGTTGATATCCCACAGCTTGGGCACGTTGGTGACGTGCAGCGGCTCGTCCGACAGCAGCGCCGCGCAGAGAATCGGCAGCGCCGCATTCTTGGCGCCGGAGGCGTCGACCTCGCCCTGCAGCGGGCCGTTGCCGGCGACGATGAATTTGTCCATGTCAGGAAACGTCCTTGGATACAGCGGGCTTGAATGACGAGCAGCCTATACCGGCCGCGTGCAGATTTCGTGCAGGCGCAACGGCGACGGGTTCAGGGCGTGCGCGTCTTCAGACGCAGTGCATGAATCTCGCGGCCCATGCGTTCACCCAGGGTCGCGTAGACCATGCGGTGCTGCGCCAGCGGCGGCTTGCCGGCGAAATCGGCGCTGACCACCTCGGCCTCGAAGTGATGGCCATCGTCGCCGAACACCTGCACCTGCGCGTTCGGCAGGCCGGCTTCGATCAGTGCCTGGATGTCTTCCTTGGTCATCGTTTCCTTACCTCTTGAGCTTGTAGCCGGTCACCAACATCCACAGGCACACCGCGGAGCTGACAACGAAGAAGCCGGCGCACCACGCCAGGCTCTGCCAGATCGACACGTCCGCATGGCCGAAGAAGCCGTAGCGGAAGCCGTCGATCATGTAGAAGAACGGGTTCAGGTGCGAGGCGTGATACCAGAATGCCGGCAGCGCGTGCACCGAATAGAACACGCCGGACAGGAACGACAGCGGCGTGATGAAAAAGTTGGTGAACGCGGCGATGTGATCGAACTTCTGCGCGACGATGCCGGCGATCAGGCCCACCGCCGCCAGACTCGCCGAGGTCAGCAGGAACACCGCGACCAACGCCAGCGGCGCCTCCACCGGCAGCGGCACGAACGGCAGCGTCACCGCCAGCATCGCAGTCGCCACCAGCAAGGTGCGGATCAGCGCAGCGGTGATGTAGGCCCCGAACCATTCCAGCGGCCCCAGCGGCGCCATCTGCAGGAACACGAGGTTGCCCATCACCTTGGACTGGATCAGCGACGACGAGGTGTTGGCGAACGCGTTCTGGATCACCGTCATCATCACCAGGCCCGGCACCAGGAACTCGGTGTAGCTGATGCCGTCGTAGGCCGAGGCGCGATCCTTCAAGGCCTGTGCGAAGACGAGCAGGTACAGCAGCGCGGTGATGACCGGCGCCGTCACGGTCTGGCCGAGGACGGACCAGAAGCGCATCACTTCCTTCTTCAGCAGCGTGACGAAACCGATCTGATCGGGACTCATCGCGCGTTCCCCTTGCCGGTCAGCTGCACAAAGATGTCTTCCAGGTCCGGCTCACGCGTGTGGATGTCCTCGATGACGACGCCGGCCGTGCGCAGCGCGGCGATGACGCCGCCGATCGGGTGCTTGCCGGTTTCGAGCTTGAGTTCGACGCTGCCGTTGACCTCGCCGGACACCAGCTCGCGCAGGCTCTCCGGCAGCTGCGCGCCCTCGGCCAGCTTCAGCCGCAGGAAGCGGAACGGGTGGCGCGCCAGCAGTTGCGGCGTCGGCTCGATGACCTGCACCGCGCCCTTGTCGAGAATCGCGATGCGCTCGCACAGCTCCTGGGCCTCTTCCAGGTAGTGCGTGGTCAACACGACGGTCGTGCCCTGCTTGTGCAGGTCGGTCATGAACGCCCACAACGTGCGGCGCAGTTCGACGTCGACGCCGGCCGTCGGCTCATCAAGGATCACCACCGGCGGCTTGTGCACCAGCGCCTGCGCGATCAGCACGCGACGCTTCATGCCGCCGGACAGCGCGCGCATCGACACGCCGGCCTTCTCCTTGAGATCCAGGCGTTCCAGCATCTCGTCGATCCACGGCCAGGATTCGCGGCCCACGCCGTAGTAGCCGGCCTGGATGCGCAGCATGTCGCGCACGTTGAAGAAGGGGTCGAACACCAGTTCCTGCGGCACCACGCCGAGCCGACGGCGCGCAGCGCGGAAATCCTTGACCGTGTCATGGCCGAGCACGGACACCGTGCCGGCGTCGGCACCGACCAGGCCGGCGATGATGCTGATCAGCGTCGACTTGCCGGCGCCGTTGGGCCCGAGCAGACCGAAAAATTCTCCGCGGCGGATGTCGAAACTGACCCCGCGCAGTGCTTCCAGCTTGCCGTAGGTCTTACGGATGCCGGCGATGGCGATGGCCGTCTGTTGCATAGGGCGCGGATTATAGAGCCGCCCCGCGGCATCCGGCGCCTGCCGGGCACCGTACAGCGTCAAAAACGTCCCACAATCTCCTCATGTCCACTGCCCTGCTCTGGTTCCGCCGCGACCTGCGCCTCACCGACAACCCGGCCCTGCGCGCCGCCCTGGACCGTCACGACCAGGTCATCCCGGTCTACGTCGCCGACTTCGACGCCGAGCAACCCTGGCAGCCTGGCGCCGCCAGCCGCTGGTGGCTGCACCACAGCCTGACCGCGCTGCAGCGTGACCTGGAGCAGCGCGGATCGAGCCTGACGATCCGCGAGGGCCGCAGCCTGCCGGCCCTGCGCCAGGTGATCAGTGAGACCGGCGCGACCGCCGTCTACTGGAACCGGCTGTACGAACCGGCGCTGGTCGCGCGTGACCGCGAGCTGAAGTCCGCGCTGAAAGACGACGGCCTCGAGATCGAAAGCTTCAACGCCGCGCTGTGGCGCGAGCCCTGGGAGGTCAAGACCGACCAGGGTGCGCCGTACCGCGTATTCACGCCGTTCTGGCGCAAGCTGTCGTCGCAGCTGCCGCCGCTGGACCTGTCGCCGGCGCCCAGGCGCATCCCCGGTCCGGCCCGGGCGCCCGACTCGCGGCCGCTGGCGTCCCTGGACCTGCTGCCGAAAATCCCCTGGGACGAAGGTTTCCATGCGCACTGGCAGCCGGGCGAGGCCGGCGGCTTCAAGGCGCTGGACCGCTTTCTCGACCAGGGCCTGCAGGGCTACCACGAGGAACGCGACCGGCCGGCCGGCAGCGCCAGTTCGCGCCTGTCACCGCACCTGCACTTCGGCGAGATCGGACCGCAGCAGGTGCGCGCCGCGATCCAGCGCGCGTCCGCCGGCCACGCCGAGGTCGAAGGCGATGCCGCGCATTACCTGCGCGAAGTGGGCTGGCGCGAGTTTGCGCACCACCTGCTGTTCCACTTCCCGCACACGACCGACGCGCCGATGGACGAACGCTTCGCCACCTTCACCTGGCGCAAGCCGCGGCAGTACGCCGACGATCTGCAAGCCTGGCAGCAGGGGCGCACCGGCCTGCCGATCGTCGACGCCGGCATGCGCCAGCTGTGGCAGACCGGCTGGATGCACAACCGCGTGCGCATGATCGTTGCCTCGCTGCTGACCAAGAACCTGCTCGTGCCGTGGCAGGAGGGCGCGCGCTGGTTCTGGGACACGCTGGTTGACGCCAGCCTCGCCAACAACACGCTGGGTTGGCAGTGGGTCGCCGGCAGCGGCGCCGATGCCGCGCCCTACTTCCGCATCTTCAACCCGGTGCTGCAGTCGGAGAAATTCGATCCCAAGGGCGTTTATCTGCGCAGTTGGGTGCCCGAGCTGAAACAACTGCCGGACAGCGCGATTCACGCGCCCTGGACCGCGAAACCCGCCGTGCTGTCCGCCGCCGGCGTCCAGCTGGACCGGCACTACCCGATGCCGGTGGTCGATCTCGCCGCCTCGCGCCAGGACGCACTGGAGGCCTACGGCCGCATCAAGTCCGGAGACTAGGCCGGGAGCGGAAAGCGTTGCGGCAACGCGACCGACGCCGGCTCGCGCACGGCGACGTCATAGAGGCTGGACCTCTCCGACGGCTCGGGGTTGATCTCGACCATGTGCGCGCCGCTGCGGCGCGCGAGTTCCGCGAACCCCGCCGCCGGCCAGACCACGCCGGAGGTGCCGACCGACACGAACAGGTCGCAGGTCGCCACCAGCGCACGCGTGCGCGCGAACACCGCCTCGTCGACCGCGTCCTCGAACCAGGTGATGTCCGGTCGCAGCCAGGCGCCGCAATCCGCGCAGCGCCGCTGCGCGAACACCCCCGGGTGCAGGTCCTCGCGTACGCCGCGGCAAGGGCAGCGCACGCGCCACAGACTGCCATGCAGTTCCGCGTCCACGCGCAGGCCGGCGCGCTGCAGCAGGCCGTCGATGTTCTGCGTGACCACGGCCAATTCCGGCAGCGCCTGCTGCAGCCGCGCCAGATGCCGGTGGCCCTCGTGCGGCGCGCAGGCCGCGACCGCGGCGCGACGCATTTCGTGGAAATCCAGCACCCGCTCCGGCGCGCGGTCGAAGGCACGCTGACAGGCATAGTCCTCGTAGTGGTACTGGCCCCAGATGCCGCCGCGGCCGCGGTAGGTCGGCACGCCGGATTCGGCGCTCATCCCAGCGCCGGTGAAGAACAGCGGGCGGCGGTAACGCCGCAGCAGATCGAAGGTTTCCGGCATCGGCGCGTCCTGATGGGGACTTTCGAGCATACGCGAGCGAACACCCTCGCCCGCTATACTGCCCGTCCGCCAGATTCCGCCCGACGATGGACGCCACCCAACTGCAAGCGCTTGGCCGGCGCGCGCTCGAAATCGAACGCGACGCGCTGACGGCCCTGACCTCCCGCATCGATGCGAGCTTCGCCCGCGCCTGCGAACTGATGCTCGCCTGCAAGGGCCGCGTCGTCGTCACCGGCATGGGCAAGTCCGGCCACATCGGCAACAAGATCGCGGCAACGCTGGCGTCCACCGGCACACCGTCGTTCTTCGTGCATCCCGGCGAGGCCTCGCACGGCGACCTCGGCATGATCACCCGCGACGACGTCGTGATCGGCATCTCCAACTCCGGCGAAACCGCCGAGGTGCTGACGCTGCTGCCGCTGTTCAAGCGCATGCGCGCGCCGCTGATCGCGATGACCGGAAAGCCCGCCTCGACGCTGGCCCAGGCCGCCGACGTGCATCTCGACGTCTCGGTCGCATTGGAGGCCTGCCCGCTGAACCTGGCGCCGACCGCGAGCACGACGGCGACGCTGGCGATGGGCGACGCGCTGGCCGTGGCGCTGCTGGAAGCGCGCGGCTTCACGCCCGAAGATTTCGCGATGTCGCATCCGGGCGGCTCGCTCGGCCGCAAGCTGCTGCTGAAGGTCGGCGACCTGATGCACACCGGCGCGCGCCTGCCGAAGGTAACGCCGGACACGCCGCTGACCGCAGCGCTGCTGGAGATGACGCGCAAGGGCCTGGGCATCACCGCCGTCGTCGACGCACAGGACCAGGTCCAGGGCGTGTTCACCGACGGCGACCTGCGCCGCGTGCTCGATCAGGGCGTGGACGTGCGCAGCGCGCGTATCGACGCGGTGATGACACGCGGCGGCAAGAGCGTGCGCGCCGACCAGCTCGCCGCCGAGGCGGTCGCGCTGATGGAGCAGCACAAGATCACGGTGCTGCTGGTGCGCGGCGCCGACGGCAAGCTGCAGGGCGTGCTGCACATGCATGACCTGCTGCGCGCGGGGGTGGTCTGACATGAATCCGCTCAGTTCGGCCGAGGTTCAGGCGCGCGCGCGCAACATCCGCTGTCTGTTCCTGGACATTGACGGCGTGCTCACCGACGGCAAGCTCTACATTGGCCCCAAGGGCGAGGAGACCAAGACCAACTACGTGCGCGACGGTTTCGGCATCAAGCAGATGTTGAAAGCCGGCCTGCACGTCGCCGTCATCAGCGGCCGACCGTCCGAGTCCATGCGCCAGCGCCTGCAATGGCTGGGCATCCAGCACATCGCGCTGGACACGGAAGACAAGGAACCCGCGTACCTGCGCATCTGCGCCGAGCTCGGCGTCAGCGATGCGCAGTGCGCGCACATGGGCGATGACGTGCCAGATCTGCCATTGCTGCGGCGCGTGGGTCTTGCGCTGACCGTGGCCGACGCCCACCCCAAGGCGCTGACGGCGGCGCACTGGACCTCGCAGTACCGCGGCGGTGAAGGCGCAGTACGCGAGGCGATCGACCTGATTCTCGACGCACAGGGCCGGGAAAGCTGATGCTCAAGCGCCTGCTGGTGGTCGCCGCGCCGCTGGGCGCCGCCGCGCTGGCGGTAGGCCTGACGCTGCGCGGTTTCGCGCCGGCCGACCTCGCGACGGAGGCCGCTGCCGATCAGCCGCGCTACACGGTGGAAGGCGCGGAATGGACGCGCTACGACGAGGCCGGCAATGCCGCGATCCGTGCACGGGCCACCCGTATCGACTACTACGACGACCGTTCCGCACAGCTGCAACAGGTCACGGTCGATCGCCTCGGCGATCAGGGGCCGTGGACGCTGAAAGCCGCGCAGGGCGAGATCCCGCCGAACCAGACGCGCATGCAATTATCGCCCGACGTCGAGATCGACGGCCGTCTGCGCTCCGGCGCGCCGGCCGACCTGCGCACCCGTCACGTCTGGGTCGACTGGACCGCCAGGACGCTGGCCTCGGCCGAGCCGGTGGAAATGCGCTCGCCGAATCGCGAGCTGCAGGCCGTCGGCTTCGAGTCCGACTGGGCCGGTGAGCAACTGCGTTTCCTCAAGGACGTGAAGGTACGGTATGCGCCACCGGGCTAAGCATCGCTGCATCGCCCTGCTCGGCGCGGGCCTGATCGCGGCCGCGCCGATGATGGCGCTGGCCCAGGACGCGAAACCGGACGCAAAGCCGAATGCGGCCGCCGCCAGCCTGCGCCCGACCGGACCGGTCACCGTCACTGCCGACCGTGGCGAGTGGGTCGATGGCGGCCCGATGCGCTACAGCGGTCACGTCGCATTGCGCTCGGACACGCTGTCGCTGGACGGTGACACGCTGGAGCTGCGCCAGCTCGGCGACGGCCGCTTCGAGGCCCGCATTCACGGCGCACCGGCGCGCCTGGACCACGCCGGCGTACCCGATACGCGCGGCGCCAGCGCCGTGCCGGTCAAGGCCGAAGCCAAGCAGCTGTTCTACGACTCGCGCAGCGGCATCGTCGAGCTGACCGGCAGCGCCAACCTGCTGCGTGGCAGCGACGAGGTACACGGCGAATCGATCCGCTACGACGTCGGCGCGCGCCGCGTGCAGGCCGAGGGCGGCAGCGGCGGCCAGGTGCGCATCGTCATCCAGCCCCCCTCGCAGAACGACGACAAGAAACCCTCGCCATGACCGCCGCCGTGCTTTCCGCCCAGGGACTGGTCAAGCGCTACAAGAAGCGCACCGTGGTCCGCGACGTCTCGCTGCAGGTGCATGCCGGCGAGATCGTCGGCCTGCTCGGCCCCAACGGCGCCGGCAAGACCACCTCGTTCTACATGGTGGTCGGCCTGGTACCGGCCGATGCCGGCCGCATCGAACTCGACGGCGAGGACATCACCGCGCTGCCGATGCACGCACGCGCACAACGTGGCATCGGCTATCTGCCGCAGGAAGCCAGCGTGTTCCGCAAGCTGTCGGTCGCCGACAACATCCTGGCGATCCTGGAACTGCGCAAGGACCTGAATCGCCAGCAGCGCAACGAGGAACTCGAGCGCCTGCTCGGCGAACTGCACATCACCCACATCCGCGACGCCGAGGGCCAGGCCCTGTCCGGCGGCGAGCGACGGCGCGTCGAGATCGCGCGCGCGCTGGCGGCCAATCCGCGTTTCATCCTGCTCGACGAACCCTTCGCCGGCGTCGATCCGATCGCGGTGGGCGACATCCAGACCATCGTCCATCACCTGAAGGCGCGCGGCATCGGCGTGCTGATCACCGATCACAACGTGCGCGAGACGCTGTCGCTATGCGAACGCGCGTACATCCTCGCCGAAGGCCAGGTCATCGCCGAAGGCGCGCCGTCCACGCTGCTGAACAACGAAACCGTGCGCCGCGTCTACCTGGGCGAGTCGTTCAAGCTCTGACGGCGGGCCGCTTCAGGAAGCCCAGGATCGCGTCCGAGAACGCAGCGGGCCGCTCCCACTGCATGAAGTGGCCCGCGCCCTTCATCTTCAGCACCTCGAAATCCGCGGCATAGCGTCGCGACTGCCCCTCGAAGACCTCCGCGCCAATGCAGCCATCCTGCTCCGCGCAGACCGCCAGCGTCGGCACGCGCACCGGCGAGTGCAGCAGGGCGAGCGCGCCGGGCACCGCGAGGCTGCGCGGGAGTTGGCGGTAGTAGCCGAGCGCGGCCGCCAGGCGTGCCGGCTCGCGCAGGCTCGCCTTCAGCGGCGCAAGATCCTGAGTCGTGAAATCCCAGCCCGGCGACCAGCTGCGGATCAGGCCTTCGAGCCAGCGGCAATCGTTGGCCAGGATCACGCGCTCCGGCACGCCGCGGAGCTGGAAGAACCCCATGTACCAGGAGCGCCGTAGCTGGCGCAGCCGGGGACGGAAGATGAAGTGCCCCGGATGCGGCACCGCTGCGCCGACCAGCCGCGCGATCGCCTCGGGACGTTTCAAGGCGGCCAGATGCGCGGCAACCGAACCCCAGTCGTGACCGATCACCGCCGCCGCATGGCCGTTGCCGAGCGCATCGATCAGGCCGAGTACATCGTCGGCCAGCGTCGTCACGCGGTAATCGCCGTCGGCCGGCACCGCGGTCGGCAAATAGCCCCGCATGAACGGCGCGACCGCGCGATAACCCGCCTCGGCCAGACGCCGCAGCGTCGGCACGAAACCCCAGGCGCTGTCGGGAAAGCCGTGCAGGCACAGCACCAGCGGTCCCTCGCCCAGCTCCAGCAGACCAAACTCGAGGCCGTTGGCGCGGCACCAGCGCAGGGTTGGATCGTCGGTCATGCGGCTCGTTCGGCTGTGATTCGTGCGAATGACGCGAGTGTGCCCGCAAACGGAAAAGCCCGGCGAGTGCCGGGCTTTTCTTGTCCCCAAGCGTGTTAAAACTCAGCGCTGGTCGCGCTTCGCGCCCGTGCGCAGACGCAGACCATTCAGACGAATGAAGCCCTCCGCATCCTTCTGGTTGTACGCGCCACGATCGTCCTCGAACGTCGACAGCGTGGCGTCGAACAGCGAGTCCTTGGAGCGGCGGCCGGCGTTGTAGACGTTGCCCTTGTACAGCTTCAGGCGCACTTCGCCGTTGACGCGTTCCTGCGAGGCATCGATCAACGCCTGCAGCATGCGGCGCTCAGGGCTCCACCAGTAGCCGTTGTAGATCAGGCTGGCGTACTTGGGCATCAGCTCGTCCTTCAGGTGCGCCTGCTCGCGGTCGAGGCACAGCGACTCGATCGCGCGGTGCGCCTTGAGCAGAATCGTGCCGCCGGGCGTCTCGTAGCAGCCGCGGCTCTTGATGCCGACGTACCGGTTCTCGACCAGGTCCAGCCGACCGATGCCGTGCTCGGAACCCAGCCGGTTGAGCTTCTCGAGGATCTGGAACGGCGTGCCGCGCTTGCCGTCGATCGCCACCGCATCGCCCTTCTCGAATTCGACCGTGATGACCTGGGCCTCATTCGGCGCGTCTTCAGGGTTTTTGGTCCAGCGCCAGATGCTGTCATCCGGCGTCCACCACGGGTCCTCCAGGCCGCCGCCTTCATAGGAGATGTGCAGCGCGTTGGCGTCCATCGAATACGGCGAGCCCCCGTCCTTCTTCTTGGCGATGGGGATGTTGTGCTGCGCGGCGTAGGCCAGCAGCTTCTCGCGCGAATTCAGGTCCCATTCGCGCCACGGCGCGATGACCTTGACCTCCGGCCACAGCGCATAGGCACCGAGCTCGAAGCGCACCTGGTCGTTGCCCTTGCCGGTGGCGCCGTGGCTGATCGAGTCGCAGCCGGTCTGCCGCGCGATCTCGACCAGGCGCTTGGCGATCAGCGGACGCGCGATCGAGGTGCCGAGCAGGTATTCGCCCTCGTAGACCGCATTGGCGCGGAACATCGGGAACACGAAATCGCGCGCGAACTCCTCGCGCAGATCGTCGATGAAGATTTCCTTGACGCCGAACTGCTGCGCCTTGGGGCGCACATGATCCAGTTCCTCGCCCTGGCCGATGTCGGCCGTGAAGGTCACGACCTCGGCGTCGTAGACGTCCTGCAGCCACTTGAGGATGACGGACGTATCGAGGCCGCCGGAATAGGCCAGCGCGATCTTGCGGGGCTTGCTGCTCATGGAAGGCTCGGAGAAAGGCTTGAATAGAATTTCGCCAATCGGAACCCGGGGTTCCGCCTGACGCAGGGCGGCGATTATAGGGCCTGTGCGGGCCGGATTCGGGGAAAAACGTCCGGCGTCGTCACGGGCGGCGAGCCTTCCGCCGGCCCAATGCGGGTATCCTATGCCGCCTTCGCGTTCCGCCCCGCCCCATGGACTCTGTCGCACCCAAACCGCCCAAGGTCGGCCACCGTTTCCGCGGCTTCCTGCCCGTCGTGGTGGACGTGGAAACCGGTGGCTTCAACAACCAGACCGACGCGCTGCTGGAAATCGCCGCGGTCATTCTCGGCATCGACGAGCAGGGCAACCTCGTGCGCCGCGAGACGGCGTTCGCGCACGTCACGCCCTTCCCCGGCGCCAACATCGAGAAGGCCGCGCTGGAGGTCAACGGCATCCGCATCGACAATCCGCTGCGCCTGGCACTGGATGAGAAGGAGGCGCTGGATCACGTGTTCCGGCCGATCCGCCGCGCGGTGTCGGAGAACGGCTGCACCCGCGCGGTCCTGGTCGGCCACAACGCGCACTTCGATCTCGGCTTCATCAACGCCGCGGTCGCACGCACCGGCTACAAGCGCTGCCCGTTCCACCCCTTCAGCGTGTTCGACACCGCGACGCTGGCCGGCGCTGCGCTCGGTCAGACCGTGTTGGCGCGCGCCTTGCAGGCGACGGCGCTGGGCTATGACGCCGAATCCGCGCACTCCGCGATCTACGATGCCGAGAAGACCGCCGACCTGTTCTGCTTGCTGGTCAACCGCATGCGTCCGCTGTTTGCCGACTTCGCGCCGGGGCAGGCCTCTGCCGCGGCCGACGCCGTAAGCGGACATTAAGCGCATGCTCAGTCGGGCATTGCAGACTGTGCGGCCGATGCTCGCGTTCCGGGGGTTGCCGTCGATGTCGATGTTTCTGCGTGCGGTCGCGCTGCTGAGCCTGTGCGCGGCCGTCCCGGTGCAGGCCTTCGATTTCGAGGACGTGGCCAAGCGCGCCAAGCAACTCGCCAGCAAGCCCTACGAGCGCGCCGCGCCGGCGCTGCCCAAGCCGCTCGCCGACCTGAATTACGACCAGTACCGCGAAATCCGCTTCAAGCCCGAGCAGGCGCTGTGGCGCAGCTCACGCCTGCCGTTCGAGGTGCAGTTCTTCCATCCGGGGCTGTACTTCAACCAGATCGTGAAGATCAATCTGGTCACGGCCGACGGCATGCGGCCGCTGCAGTTCGACCCCGATCACTTCGACTACGGCCGCAACAACCTCGACGCGAGCAAGCTGCGCGACATCGGCTTCTCCGGCTTTCGCGTCCACTACCCGCTGAACCGTCCCGACTACAAGGACGAGCTGCTGGTGTTCCTTGGCGCCAGCTACTTCCGCGCGGTCGGTCGCGGCGCGCAGTACGGCCTGTCGGCGCGCGGTCTGGCGATCGACACCGGCGAACTGGGCGGCGAGGAGTTTCCGGTCTTCACCGAGTTCTGGCTCGAGTGGCCGCGCGCCGAGGACCAGCAGCTCACGGTGTACGCACTGCTCGATTCTCGGCGCGTCGCCGGCGCCTACCGCTTCCGCGTGCGGCCGGGCGACAGCACCGTCACCGACGTCAAGCTGCGCCTGTTCTTCCGCGACGGCGTCAAGAAGCTAGGCCTCGCCCCGCTGACCAGCATGTACTTCTACGGCGAGAACCAGCCCGCGCCGATGGAGGACTATCGGCCGGAAGTGCACGATTCCGACGGCCTGCTGCTGCGCACCGACTCGGAGTGGATCTGGCGCCCCGTGGTCAATCCGCGCCGCCTGCTGATCACCTCGTTCGGCGCCAACAATCCGCGCGGCTTCGGCCTGATGCAGCGCGATCGCAACTTCTCCAGCTACGAAGACCTCGAAGCGCGCTACGACCTGCGGCCCAACGCCTGGGTCGAGCCGCGCGGCGACTGGGGCCGCGGCCGCGTCGAACTGGTGCAGATCCCGTCGCCGGACGAAACCAACGACAACATCGTCGCCTACTGGGTGCCTGAAGACGCGCCACAGGCCGGCAGTCAGCTCGACCTGGAATACGCGCTGCGCTGGGAAATGAAGTTCCCGACACAGCCACCGCTGGCGCGCGTGGTGCAGACGCGGCGCGGCCAGGGCGGCCGCCGTCAGCCGGACGGCACGATGCGCTTCGCGGTCGATTTCGAAGGCCCGGTACTGGAACGCATGCTGCCGGATACGCGACTGGTCGCCGGCGTCTGGGTCGGCGACAACGCCGAACTGGTCGAGCGCCAGACGCAGCGCAACGAGGTCACCGGCGGCTGGCGTCTCAACCTGCGCGTGCGGCGCCTCGACGACACCAAACCCGTGGAAATGCGCGCGGTGCTGCGCGACGGCGACGAGAGCGTGTCCGAGACCTGGGCCTACGTGTTGCCGCCGGATGCGCGCTGAGCGCAGCCCCGCGAACGCGAACTGAGCTGCGGCGCGCCGTGACCGTCACTCCTGCCTCCCTGTCGGACCGACTCGGCGCCTACCTGAAGCGGCTCGGTCGCGGCACGTCATCGACCGTCGGCAACCTCGCGGCCGTGCACGCCGATCTGGCCGGACTGCCGCCGGACACGGACGGCGATCACGCCGTGCTCGCGTCCACTGGCACACGGCTGCGCGACTATCTCGGCCCCGCCCGCAAGGGCGACGCGCATCTGGAACCGCTGCTGCGCACCGGCGCGGACGGCGCCACGCAGCTACCGACCACCCCTCCGCTGGCGCGCGCATCGATGATCGCGATGCCCTGGGACCACAACCCGCTGCAGCGGCTGTGGCGCGCGCTGCGCCAGCGCCGGCGCAGCCATCAGGTGCAGATGCGACCGCGCACGCCGCAAGGCGACGACGCACGGCCCGACACCGACGCGCGCTGGCGCACCACCGGGCGCATCCGCCGCGTGCTGCTGCTGTCGCTGGTGCTGGCGCAGACCGCCATCGCCACCTGGCTGATGGTGGCCGTGCTGCCCTACCAGGGCCGGCACTGGCTGGAGATCGCGATCCTGGTCGTCTACGCCGTGCTGTTCGCGTGGATCTCCGCCGGCTTCTGGACCGCGTTGCTCGGCTTCGGCCTGTTGCTGCGCGGACGCGAGCGCCACTCGATCTCCGCCAGCGCCGCCGCCGACCAGCCGATCGGCGACGACGCGCGCACCGCGATCCTGGTGCCGATCTGCAACGAGGACGTGGCGCGCGTGTTCGCCGGCGTGCGCGCGACCTGGGATTCGGTGGCGCGGGCCGGCGCGCGCGCGCACTTCGATCTCTACATCCTCAGCGACTCCAACGATCCGGACACGCGCGTCGCCGAACTCGACGCCTGGCTGCGGCTGTGCCGCGAGGTCGACGGCTTCGGGCGCATCCACTACCGACGACGCACACACCGCATCCGTCGCAAGTCCGGCAACATCGCCGACTGGTGCCGGCGCTGGGGCAGCCGCTACCGCTACATGATCATCCTCGACGCCGACAGCGTGATGTCGGGCGCCTGCCTCAAGCGTCTGGTGCAGCTGATGGAAGCCAACCCCAAGGCCGGCATCATCCAGACCGCGCCGCGCGCCGCCGGCCGCGACACGCTGTACGCGCGCATCCAGCAGTTCGCGACGCGCGTCTACGGCCCGCTGTTCACCGCCGGCCTGCATTTCTGGCAGCTCGGCGAATCGCATTACTGGGGTCACAACGCGATCCTGCGCGTGGCGCCGTTCATGCAGCACTGCGCGCTCAGCAGCCTGCCCGGCAAGGGCGCGCTGTCCGGCCCGATCCTGAGCCACGACTTCGTCGAAGCCGCGCTGATGCGCCGTGCCGGCTGGGGCGTGTGGATCGCCTACGACCTGCCGGGCTCGTGGGAGGAGATGCCGCCGGCGCTGCTCGACGAACTCAAGCGCGACCAGCGCTGGTGTCAGGGCAATCTGCAGAACTTCCGCCTGTTCTTCACGCGCGGCCTGCACCCGGCGCATCGCGCCGTGTTCATGACCGGCGTCATGGCCTATCTGTCGGCGCCGTTGTGGTTCCTGTTCCTGGTGATGTCCACGGCGCTGCTGGCCGTGTTCATGCTCGACGAGCCGCAGTACTTCACGCAGCCCTATCAGCTCTTCCCGAACTGGCCGACCTGGCATCCGGAATGGGCGATGCAGTTGTTCGCCGGCACGATGACGCTGCTGTTCCTGCCCAAGCTGCTATCGGCGCTGCTGCTGATCGTGCAACGCCAGGGGGCGAAACCCTACGGCGGCCCGGCGCGCCTGCTGAGCAGCCTGGTGCTGGAGATGCTGTTTTCGGCGTTGCTGGCACCGATCCGCATGCTGTTCCATGCGCGCTACGTCGCCGGCGCGCTGCTGGGCTTCTCCATCGTGTGGAAGTCGCCGCCCCGCGGCGACACCGAGACCCCGTGGGGGGAAGCGTTCAAGCGTCACGGCGCCGGCACCGTGCTGGGCCTGTGCTGGCTCGCCCTGGTCTACTGGCTCAACCCGAAATTCCTGCCGTGGCTGTTGCCGGTGGCCGGCGCGCTGGTCGTGGCGATCCCGCTGTCGGTGTGGAGTTCGCGTGTGCGCCTGGGCCGCTGGGCGCGTGAACGCCGGCTGTTCCTGATCCCGGAAGAATCGTTGACCCCGCGCGAACTGCGCTGGCTCAAGGCCGGCCTGCGCCGCGCGCCGGACTACCCGGGCTTTCGCGAAGCGGCGGTGGAGCCCGGCGTCAACGCGCTGGTCTGCGCCGCCGGCCGCCATCGCGCCAAGCCGCTGCCGCGACCGCTGGCCACGCGCCTGCGCCTGGCCGAGGACGCCGTCTCGCGCGGCCCCGACGATCTGAGCCAGACCGAACGCAACACCCTGCTCGCCGATCCGCGGGCGCTGGCGCATCTGCATCTGCGCCTGTGGAACGCGCGGCAGGCCCACGCCGGCTGGGCACTGCCCTCGAACTGAGGCCCCCATGCCGGCGTTGCCGGTCGGACTTCGTCAAGCCGACCGGCAACTCAAGCGATGACCACCGGCATCGAGCTGTGAGCAGCGACTCGCCGGCCGGCGTTCAGGGCGTGGCCGCTTCCGCTGCTTCCGGCTCGGGCAACCACGGCAGCGGCCCCGCGCGCGCCACTGACGTCGTCCCCGCAACGATGATGCCAAGCCAAGGCGCCGGACGCACCGGCATCGTGGCCGCCGCCGTCCCCTGCAGGCATGCACGGGAACACACAGGAACGGAGAAGGCGCACACCGACACGGATTTGTCACATCGGCGTCACGTCGTCTCAACAGTCACTTCATAGAGTGCGCAGCGTCCGCACAGGAGCGCACGTAATGTCCGCACGCATCGATGGCGATCTTCCGCGCCGCCCACGCCTGGAAGTCCGTTTCGCCGAAACCCGCGAGGAAATCCAGGAAACGCAGCGCCTGCGTTACCGCATCTTCGCCGAAGAACTGGGC
>DASWWX010000013.1:0-70839 GCA_036405815.1 Solimonas sp.
AACGTGATGCACGGCCAGTACGACTGGATGCGCGATCCGCATCTGCAGGGCCGGACCTACGAATGGGACATCGCCGGCACGTCGGACTCTTGGCGGCGCACGCACAATTTCAAGCATCACACCTACACCAATGTGCGTGGCATGGACGACGACATCGGCTACGGTCTGTTGCGCATCTTCCCCGAGCAGCGCTGGTATCCGTCGCGTCTGCTGCAGCCGATGTACGCGGCCCTGCTCGCGATCTGGTTCCAGTGGGGCGTGGCGATCCAGGAACTGGAGCTGGGTTCCGCGTTCAAGGGCCGGAAGTCGTGGCGCGAACTGTGGGCCGAGTTCAGGCCCATGGGGAGCAAGGCGGCGCGGCAGTTGCTGAAGGACTATCTGCTGTTCCCGCTGCTCGCCGGGCCGGGTTTCGTGGCCGTCATGTTCGGCAACATGGTCGCCAACGGCCTGCGCAATCTGTGGACCTTCAGCGTGATCTTCTGCGGTCATTTCACCGCGAATGCCGAGGTCTTCCCGAAGGCGTCGATCGTCAATGAATCGCGTGGTCACTGGTATCTGCGCCAGCTGCGCGGTTCGTCCAATCTCAGCGGCGGCCGCCTGCTGCACGTGCTGACCGGCAACCTGAGCCATCAGATCGAGCACCATCTGTTTCCGGATCTGCCGTCGCGGCGCTATTCGCAGATCGCGCCCGAGGTTCGTGCGATCTGTGCGCGCTATGGCCAGCATTACAACACGGGCTCTTTCGCCTGGCAGTTCGCGCAGGTCTGGTGGCGCATCTTCCGCCATGCGTTCCCGAGCCGGGTGCCGCAGACGGCGCCGCTGATGGCGGCCTGAGGGCCGTCAGTCCGCGGGGGGCCGGCGCAGCGCCTTCACGCTGCCGCGCCGTGTCTTGTCGTCGACACGCCGCCGCTTCGAGGCGCGTGTGGGCTTGGTGGCCCGCCGGATCTTCGGCACCACGAGCGCGGCTCGGATCATGGCGGCCAGGCGCTGCAAAGCGTCATCGCGGTTCTGTTCGAGGCTACGGAAGCGCTGCGCCTTGATCACGATCACCCCTGCCGTGCTGCGCCGCTGGTCCGCATGATTCAGCAGCCGTTGCCGGCAGTCCTCGGGCAACGACGAAGCCTCGATGTCGAACCTCAGATGCACTGCGCTCGACGTCTTGTGAATGTTCTGGCCGCCGGCGCCCTGCGCGCGCACCGCGTCAAGCACGATCTCGCGCAAGGGCAGGCTCAATTCCGGGGTGATTTCCAGCATGGCGCCAACAGCATAGGCCGATCGTCGGCCGGCCGTCGCCGTCGGCGCCGCCGCGACGTCGCAACGCCCCTTGTCGGCTCAGCTTGGGGACGCCGGCGCCGCTAAACAGGAAGCGGGCAGGCGAGGTTTCCATGACGACAGCACGAGTGTTCGGGCGCAGGTGGAGCGGATCAATCCCGCGACTTCGGCGACGGTTGTTCGCAATGCTCGCTGGAGCATTCATCGGGGTGTGCGCTCCACCGGTACAGGCGCAGACGGTTCAGGCGCAACCAGAGCAGCTTAAAGCGGCACCCGTTAGCAGGGAGTCGGAACCATCGGCAGCGCCGTTAGCGCATCAGCGTGCGTTGGGTGCTGCTGCCGTTGTGGCGATGGCGTCGACTAAAGCCGCTGCGTTCGTGGCGGCGCAATCCCTGCCGGCCTCCGGGCCGCGGCTGCACTCGCGCCGCACCGACGACGCATGGCGGCGCCTGCGCTATGGCGTCGGACTGGATCTGGGCTTTGCCGAGGGCGGCAATCTGCATCTGGACCTGATCCCGCCGCGCGGCGACGTGGAGCGCAGTTGGCGTTGGCGTTTCGATGAGACGCAGGCTGGGACGCGCTGGTGGTCGCTGGGTGGCGGCCTGGAGCTGTTGCAGTTCCGCGACCTGACGCCTGCCGCATCGGTGCCGTTGCCGCGCGGTGACCGGCGACTGGTGCTGAATCCGCAACTGCGGCTGGACGTGGATGCGATCTGGGACGTGCCCGGCCAGATGCAGCTCACGCTGCAGCAGGGCTACTGGATCGAGTCGGCGAGTCGGCAGGCAGTGCCGAATCGCGCCTGGCAGCTGGCACTGCGCTGGCGGTTCGGCGCGCCCTGAACGACTTAGTTGCGCAGGCCCTTGACGCGGATCTTGAAGCTGTCGGACGGCCCCGGCGTCGGCGCGGTCTTGGTCTTCAGCACGTAGTCCGGCGACTCCAGCTCCATGTCGAGCTTGTGGAAGATGCGCGCCATCGAGATCGCCATCTGCACTTCGGCCAGGCTCTTGCCCAGGCAGGTGTGCGGACCGCGACCGTAGGGTGAATAGACGCCCGGCTGCATGTGTTCGGCGCGCGCCTTGGAGTAGCGGTCGATGTCGAACTTTTCCGGCTCCGGCCAGTACTCGCCCATGAAATGCGGCACCGAGGTGCCGATGTAGATCATCTCGCCTTCGCGAATCTGGTGGCCCTCGAACACGAAATCCCGCGTCGCCGTGCGCATCTGGGCGACCGCGATCGGATACAGGCGCATCGTCTCCATGATCGCGCCGTTGATGGCCGGCAGCTCCTTCATGAAGGTTTCTTCGTTGATCGGCCCCTTGGCGAACAAGGCGTCGACTTCCGCGTGCACACGCGCCTTGACCTCCGGATGCTTCAGCACGTTGTAGACGACGGCGGAGATCGTGTTGGCGACAGTATCCAGGCCGGCGACATAGGGGCCGGTCAGCGACACGATCAGGTCCGATGCCGGCATCACATCCGGCGTCTCGACGTGCGCGGCGTAGATATCGTCGATCAGGTTGCGTTCTTCGGCAGGAATCTTGCCGTAGCGCGCCTTGGCCTGTTCGATCATCTTGTAGCCGAGCTCGAACACGCGCGCCTTGGCCTTCTTGTAGACCGGGCGCTTGAGCAGGATCTTCGGACGCTGGCGCGTCACCAGCACGTTGAGGATGTGCAGGATGGTGACGCGAATGTCCCTGACGTACTCCAGCGGTGCGGCGCCGGTCAGGATCGTGCCGAGCTGATCGACGACCAGGTACTGCATCGCCTGCAGTACCGGCACCTCGGAGCCGACCGGCCAGTCACGCTGGAAGGCTCGGTCGGTGATCTCGACGATCTCGTTGTAGCGGCCCTTGATGGATTCCTTGGAGTAGCCGTTGCGCATGATGTCGCGCAGTTGCTTGTGGCCTTCGCCATCCGAGCCGGTGAGGATGCGCGTGGCGCCGTACTCGGCGACCAGACCCTCCCAGAACTCCTTGGAGCGCAGGCTGTCCTTGCCGTCACGCGTGCCGAGGAAGGTGGCGGCTTCGACGCCCGAGATCAGCACGTAACGCTGACCCAGTACGCTAAGGCGGCAGACCGGGCCGTACTTGCGGTAGCAATCCACGAAGAACTTCGCCGGGTCTTTCGCCATGCCGAACAGGCTGCCGACCAGCGGCAGACCGGGAATGGTGGGTGTTTCGCGCAGGGCGACGGCGTCGGTAGCGGTGTTCAAGCGGGTTCCCCGGAAGAAAGGCGGGCCTGCGTCGTGCGCGGACCGGCGGCAAATTCGATGAAGCGTTGTAGCAGACGCCCCCTACCCGGAATTCATCCACGCGGAGTAGGCGTCCGTGGATCGCGCTATTCCGTGGGGGTTCAGGGCTTGCCGTCCACACTGGCTCGGCGCGTCAGGACGCGCTTAGGCGCCGGCCCACCGGGAGCTCTGGATCGGCGCTCGCCATTCATCCAGTACAGGAGCGACCCATGTCCAAAGACATTACCCACCTGAAGGAAATCGTTGAAATCGCCCGCGACGGCGAGACGTTCTATCGCGATGCCGAAAGCAGTGTCGGCGATGCGACGCTGAAGCCGATCTTCGCACGCATGGCAGCCGCCAAACGCGAACTGGTCGGTGCGTTGTCGCAGAAGCTTGCAGCCAATGGTGAAAGCACCCCGCAGTCCGGTACGTTCGCGGGCAGTGTGCGTAAGGCTTATACCGATGTCGCCGCCAAGCTGTCGAGCAAGGATTCCCAAATCTTTGTCGCGCAGCTCGAGGAGACGGAGGACCGCCTGCTGGATCAGGTGCGCAAGGCGGCGGAAGACACCACCGATGCCTCGATCCGTCTGACGCTGCAGGCCTACCTGCCGAAGGTGAAGGCCTGCCACGACGAGATGCGCAATCTCAAGCGCCGCATGGCGGCTTGAGGACGCTCGCAGCGCAGAGCATCCGCGCCGCGCGCAAAAGTAGTCGCCCGCTCGCTGTCGAGGCGGCGTGGTGATGCACACAGGCCTCGGGCGCGTGTCCGGGGCCTGTGTGCGCCGTGCAGGGCTGCAGTGTGGGTGCTTGGTGCGTGGTATTGACTGGCCGACGGTGTCAGCATGAGCAGACCCCTGCGGCCGCGGAACGTCGGCGTGGCATCGGGGTCCACTATCAAGCCGGGCCGCGCGAGCGGACCCAGGCCATCAGCGAGGGCGGAAAAGCGGCATGAGCAGCAAGGGTTGGATGGGTGTGGTGTTGGTGCTGGCGGTCATCGTCGGTGGCTTTTACTGGTATGCGCAGCGTGAGGCGGCACGCGTGGCGCAGATGCCGGTGCTGGCGCCGCCGGAGTTGGCTGCCGTCGATGAGGCCAACGCGGCTGGGCACAGTGCGCCGACCATCGCGCATCCGCTGCCGGCATCGGTGGAGCCGGCTGCGCCCATGCCCTCGCTGCGCGAGAGCGACACGGCAGTGCGACAGGCGCTGGAGCCGGTGCTGGGCAAGGCGCCGATCGAGAGTTTCCTGGTGCCGGATCAGCTGGTGCGCCGCTTCGTCGCCACCGTGAACAGTCTCGATGAGGCGCCCATCCCCCTGGAGCGGCGCGCGTTCCGGCATGTGTCGGGCCTTGTGGCAGTGGAGCGACGCGGTGATCGCTATTTCCTGAGTCCGGAGAACGGCGCGCGCTATGACGCCTGGATCACCTGGGCGACGGCGGTGGATACCGAACGACTGGTAGACCTGTATCTGCGCTATTACCCGCTGCTGCAGGCCGCCTATGTCGAACTCGGCTATCCGGATCGCTACTTCAACGATCGCCTCATCGAGGTGATCGATCACCTGCTCGAAACCCGCGAGATTGCCGGGCCGATCGAGCTGGTCCGGCCCAAGGTGCTGTATCAGTTTGCAGACCCGCAACTGGAGCGCCGTTCGTCCGGCGAGAAGCTGCTGATCCGGATCGGCGCCGAACACGCGACGCGCGTGCGCGGCAAATTGAAGGCCTTTCGCGAAGCGCTGCTGGCACGGGCCAAGGCGTCGGGCTGAGCGGGCGGCGCGGCTGCGTGTCGCACGGCGCGGCGGGTAACAACGACTTTCGCTGCGTGGGGCGGCGCGTCAGCTTGCGCTGACCCCGTAGCCCCTGGCGACCAGCGTGATCAGCAGTGCGATCGCCGCCAGGATCAGCAGTTGCGCGTGCAGCAGCGGCCCCGTGCGGCGCAGCGCCGCGGCGTCCGGCAGCGCGCCGCGTTGCGCCAGCGCACGGTTCCAGCACAGGAAGCGCAGCGTCGGCACCAGCGAGATCGCCATACCGAGCACGAAGGCGCCGATGACGCCGTGCATCAGGCCATTGCTCCAGTACCAGTCCGCGCCCTTGCCGCCGTGGTACATGCGCAGGATGCCGGTGACCAGCACGATCGTTGCGCTGATGCCGTAGAAGCGATCGACGCGCACCAGCAGGCGCAAGCTGTCGGCCTGCGGCGGCAGGCGCAGCAGGTACAGCTCGGCCACCGCGCCGCCGGCCATCATCAGGATGGCGACGTAATGCAGCCACGGCAGGATCACGGTTTCGAGCATCGGTGTGCTCCAGGAAAAAGAAAAAGCCCGCGGGTTTTACCCCGCGGGCCTTGATGCGGCAACGCTGCGGCGCGAGCGCGCCGCGCACGGCTTACTGGCAGGCCTCGCAGTCCGGATCGAGGATCGAGCAGACCTTGGCGCTGCCGACGTCGGTGGCGGCCGCAACCGCTGCGGCCGGCGCCACGATCGGATCCGCCGCCTTGGCGGCCGGCTTGGCTGAGACGCCACCCGTCGCATTGCCGACGGCATTCAGGCGGTTGTCGCTGATCGTCGTCTTCTCGGCATGCGTGGCGCCCATCGTGCGCAGGTAGTAGGTCGTCTTCAGACCCGAGACCCAGGCGTGCTTGTACAGCTCGTCCAGCTTCTTGCCGGAAGGCTGGCTCATGTACAGGTTCAGCGACTGCGCCTGGTCGATCCACTTCTGGCGGCGGCTGCCGGCGTCGACCAGCACCTTCGGATCGATCTCGAACGCGCACTTGTAGATCGCCTTCAGATCGGCCGGCACGCGGTCGATCTTCTGCACGCTGCCGTCGAAGTACTTGAGGTCGTGCGCCATCACCTCGTCCCACAGGCCGAGCTGCTTGAGGTCGTTGACCAGGTATTCGTTGACGACGGTGAACTCGCCCGACAGGTTCGATTTGACGTACAGGTTCTGGTAGGTCGGTTCGATCGACTGCGACACGCCGGTGATGTTGGCGATGGTCGCGGTCGGCGCGATGGCCATGCAGTTGCTGTTGCGGATGCCCACCGTCTTCACGCGCTCGCGCAGGCTGCCCCAGTCGAACAGGCCGGACTCGGCCGTGTCCTGCTTCAGGTACGCGGTGTTGCCGCGCGCGTCGGCGAGCAGGCGGATCGAGTCGATCGGCAGGATGCCCTGGCTCCACAGCGAGCCTTCGTAGCTCGTGTAGCGGCCGCGCTCGGCGGCCAGATCCGTCGAGGCCTTGATCGCGTAGTAGCTGATCGCTTCCATCGAGACGTCGGCGAACTTGATCGCCTTGTCCGATTCGTACGGCAGGCGCAGCTTGTACAGCGCGTCGTTGAAGCCCATCACGCCCAGGCCCACCGGACGGTGGCGCAGATTGGAGTTACGCGCCGTGGCCACCGAGTAGTAGTTGTACTCGATGACGTTATCGAGCATGCGCATCGCGGTGCTGACGGTCTTCTCGATCTTGGCGGTATCGAGCTTGCCGTCGGCGGTGACGTGCGCCGGCAGGTTCACGGAGCCGAGGTTGCAGACCGCGATCTCCTGGCCGGCCTTGGTGTTCAGCGTGATCTCGGTGCACAGGTTGGAGCTGTGCACGACACCGACGTGCTGCTGCGGCGAGCGCAGGTTGCACGGATCCTTGAACGTGATCCACGGATGGCCGGTTTCGAACAGCATCGACAGCATCTTGCGCCACAGGTTGGTGGCGGGCATGCGCTTGTGGTTCTTGATGCGGCCTTCGTCGGCCAGCTTCTCGTACTCGGTGTAGCGCTTCTCGAAGGCGTCGCCGACCAGGTCGTGCAGGTCCGGCACGTCGTCCGGCGAGAACAGCGTCCACGGGCCGTCTTCCATGACGCGCTTCATGAACAGGTCCGGCACCCAGTTGGCCGTGTTCATGTCGTGCGTGCGGCGGCGGTCGTCGCCGGTGTTCTTGCGTAGTTCGAGGAATTCCTCGATGTCGCGGTGCCAGGTTTCCAGGTAGCCGCAGACCGCGCCCTTGCGCTTGCCGCCCTGGTTCACGGCCACGGCTGTGTCGTTGGCGACCTTCAGGAACGGCACGACGCCGTTGGACTTGCCGTTGGTGCCCTTGATGTAGCCGCCCATGCCGCGCACCGGCGTCCAGTCGTTGCCCAGGCCACCGGCAAACTTGGAGAGCAGGGCGTTGTCCTTGATCGCGCCGAAGATGCCGTCGAGATCGTCCGGTACCTGCGTCAGGTAGCAGGAGGAGAGCTGCGGGCGCAGCGTGCCGGAGTTGAACAGCGTCGGCGTCGACGACATGAAGTCGAACGACGACAGCAGCTGGTAGAACTCGATCGCGCGCGTCTCGCGGTCGATCTCGTTGATCGCCAGGCCCATCGCCACGCGCATGAAGAACGCCTGCGGCAGCTCGAAGCGGGTCTTGTTGCTGTGGATGAAGTAGCGGTCGTACAGCGTCTGCAGGCCGAGGTAGTCGAACTTGCCGTCACGCTCCGGCAGCAGCGCCTTGCCCAGCGCGTCGAGGTCGTACAGCGCGAGCTTGGGGTCGAGCAGCTCCAGGTCCACGGCCTTGTGGATGAAGGCGCGGAAGTATTCCGGGTAGATCGCCTTCATTTCCTCGAAGGTCGGGCGCGTCGGATTGACGCCGACGAACTTCAGCGCCTCGTGGCGCAGGCCGTCGAGCAGCAGGCGCGCGGAGACGTAGGTGTAGTTCGGCTCCTTCTCGATGCGCGCGCGCGCGGCCAGCGTCACCGCCTGCGCGAGTTCGGCCTCGGGAATGCCGTCGTACAGATCGCGCAGCGCGGACTGCACGACCTCTTCGATGCTGACGCCGGCCAGGCCCGCGCAAGCTTCGGTGACCACGCGCACGATGCGCTGTTCGTCCAGCGGCACCACGGCGCCGTCGTCGAGCTTCACCGACAGGCGCGGACGATGGGCTTCCGGCACCTTGGCGGCTTCGGCGGCGCGCTTCTTGGCCTGCTCGGCGCGGTACAGCACGTAGGCGCGGGCGATCTTGTGTTCGCCGGCGCGCATCAGGCCCAGTTCGACCTGGTCCTGGATGTCCTCGATGTGCAGCGTGCCGCCGCCGGACAGATGGCGCGTCAGCGCCGCCACGACCTGCGACGTGATCGCCTCGACCTTCTCGCGCACCGCGGCCGACGCGGCGGCGGCGCTGCCTTCCACGGCCAGGAAGGCCTTGGTCAGCGCGATACTGATCTTGCTCGCATCGAACGCGGTGACCTTGCCGTTACGACGAATCACCTTGAGGCCGCCCGGTGCCGTGGCGCTGACTTCGACCGTGGTGATCGGCGCGTCCTGCGGCGGGCGGCGGAGTTCGGTGGATGCGGTGGACTGAGCTTGCATCGGTACTCCCCCTAGCAAATATGGTTAGACACAGAAATCTGGTGATGCCCTGCAGGTGCTCAACAGCATTTGAGACTGGGGAGACTCGGGGCAGTGTGGCAACCATATCTTGTGGATTCTTGCAGCGTCAACCGCAATCTATTGTGTCCAAAGCGGTGCACGGCACCTGAGGAAGCTGTGCATAAAAGGGGATAAAAGCGGGCAAATCCAGTGCTGGCGCGGGGTTGCGGAAGGGCCCCGCCCGGCAGGCCGCATGGCAGCGTGGTTTCGATGCCGAAAGCGCGTGGCAGCGGCGCTGGAAGCCGGTGATCGAACGCTAGAGATGTGATTTTTAATTAGACTAAATATCTTTAGTTATCTGTTTTGCTCTTGGCGTGATCCAGATCGAGGCACGTGGTCCGGAAAGTGTGATGAAAAAATGTATAAAACATTAATAGCTGCCATTTTATAGGGCTCTCGGGCAGCGCAGCGGTGCGCGGATGTGAGTAAATATTGACTATTAATGATTTAGGCGCTGAATAAGCGCGCCTGGGCTTCGTTCAGCTTCGCTCCCTACAATGCCCCGGCCGGGCGACCTGCCGGTTTCATCCTGCCGACCTCTCATGCCGCTGACGCTGCCTGCCGTTCTGCGCCGCCGCGCGCGTCGCGACACGCCCGCCGTACGCGAGGCGGCGCTGGAGACGGCGATCGAGTATCTGCTGGCGGTGCCGACCGAGCGTCGGCTCGGCGCTTTGGCGCGGCTGGTCGCGGCGTTGCGGCCGCGGCGGGTAGAAGCGGCGACGTCCGCCCAGCGCAGTCTCACCCTGCTGACCGAGCGCGTGCGCGAGGACGCCAGTGTGCGCGCCGCCTTGCGCGATGCCTTGATGAGCCTGCTGATCGACAAGCAGCCGCTGCGCCTGCTCAGCGAATCCGGCGTGCTGCGCGACGAAGGTTTCTTCTCCGGCTTCTGGCGCCGGCTGTCGCAGCGCTGGCTGCCGGAGGAGGTTGACGACACGCAGCTGCGCGATGCGCTGCATCGGCTGTTTCCGCGACAGGACGATCACGTCTGGGTCGAAGCGATCGCGGACGCCGTCTGGGTCGAGTTTCTCGATGCGCTGGATTTCGGCGTGCTGGCCGCGCCGGGGCAGGGCGGGCGCATGCCGCTGCAGATCCTTGAAGCGCTGCAGATCGTCTCCTACCGCATCGCCGCCATTGGTCTGGAGCCGGAGCTGGTGCGCAACTACCCGGCGATCGAGCGCTACGAATCGCCGTTCCTGACGCAGAACGTCGAACTGCGCCAGTTCATCGACGAACGCCAGCAGGCGATGCAGGACAAGCGCGCGCCGGCGCTGGACGACAAGCAGCTGCTGGTGCTGCTGGGCCAGTGCGAGACCATCGTCGGCAAGGTGCGCAAGCAGGCCGCGCAGTCCGGTGCCAGCGTCAGCCTCACGGTGCTGCTGGCGCGGCTGTCGCAGAACCTCGCGCGCCTGAAGCTGCTGCTGCGCCTGCTCGAAGACCGGCCGGTACACGAGCTCAACGAGCTGCGCGTGCAGTTCTTCAAGACGCTGGTGCGCGCCGAGAATCTGCGCCACAGCATCGCCGAGCTGCGCAGCCAGACCGTGGAGCTGCTGGCCGCGCGCATCACCGAGAACGCCAGCAAGACCGGCGAGCATTACGTCACCGCCTCGCGCCGCGAGTACTGGCAGATGCTGCGCGCGGCGATGGGCGCCGGCTTCATCGTGCCGTTCATGGCCATGCTCAAGATCGCGCTGTCCGAGGAGCCGCATTCGCCGCTGGGCGCGGCGGTGCTGTACAGCCTCAACTACGGCCTCGGCTTCGTGCTGATCTATCTGCTGCACTTCACCATCGCCACCAAGCAGCCGGCGATGACGGCGTCGTTCCTGGCGGCGAGCCTCGCCAATCCGGAAGGCGGCCGCGACCGGCTGGACAATCTGGTCGAGCAGATCGTGCGCACGCTGCGCTCGCAGGTGGTGGCGATCGCCGGCAACGTCACGGTCGCGTTCCTGATGCCGGTGCTGCTGGCCTATCTGGTGCTGAGGTACGGCGGTCAGCATTACCTTCGTCCAGAACAGGCCGAGCATCTGCTGATGGCGCAACACCCGTTCGCAAGCCTCGCGCTGTTCCATGCCGCCATCGCCGGCGTCTGCCTGTTTGCCGCCGGCCTGATCT
The DNA here is from genome assembly GCA_036405815.1 of Solimonas sp. Classification (GTDB taxonomy): domain Bacteria; phylum Pseudomonadota; class Gammaproteobacteria; order Nevskiales; family Nevskiaceae; genus Solimonas. The sequence goes on from DASWWX010000013.1 coordinate 11,007, forward strand.
CTGGCTACTTCGACAACAAGGCGGTCTACAACCGCATCCCGCAGCGCCTGCAGCAGCGGCCGCGGCTACGCCGCCTGCTCGGCCCCGAGCGCCTGGCGCGGCTGGCGAGCTACATCGAGAACAACCTCGGCGCGCTGGCCGGCAACTTCTTCTTCGGCTGCATGCTCGGTTCGATGGGCGTGCTGGGCTTCATCCTCGGCCTGCCGCTGGATATCCGCCACATCACCTTCTCCACCGCCTACTTCGGCTATGCGGTCGTGGCGCTGGACTGGGGCATGGGTCTGCGGCTGGGCGTGACGGTGGCGCTGGGCGTGCTCGCCATCGGCCTGATTAACTTGGGCGTGAGCTTTGGCCTGGCGCTGTACGTGGCCCTGCGCGCACAGAAGGTGCGCTTCGACGATCGCCGCGCCCTGTTGCGCCGGCTCGGCCAGCGCTTCCTGCGCCGGCCGCTCGACTTCTTCTGGGCGCCGCCCGATCCGCCGCCCCCGCCGGCACCGGTGGCGGGCGCCCCGGCGGAAGGGGCCGTGACCCCGGCCGTGGTGGCCCCGGCTGGAACAAGCCCTGCGCAAGCTGTGGATAAGCACCCGAAAAACTGTGCTTAATCACTACATCTAGAGGCTGTCGCGGCTTGGGGCCACAACCCATTGTGGCAAACCCTTGACGTGCCCCGCGCGCAGGCGCAATCTTCAAAGGCCCAGTCCCACGGTGACGGCGGTGGTAACGCCAGCGAGCAGCACGGGCCCCGCGCCCCCTGTTCACCCCACCCCGGACGGTAGGGGAGGCCGGGGATTTTGAATCCCCTGTCTGGATGCGATCACCGCTGCTCAGGCATCGGCGCGCGTCCGCCAACGAACGACGTAGCGCGCGCCACGCACAACACCGACGCCACCGGACGCCAGAAGCCCCGGGGCCTGAAAGAGAGAGGGACGAAGACATGCTGACCTGGGACGACACCCCCGCCACCGAACCCACCGCCGCCCCGGCGCCCGCCGCGCGCAAGCCGGCCCCGCACCCGGCCGCGCCGCATCCGGCTGTGATCGCCAACGCCGTGGCTGGCGAAGCCGGCGCCACCGGCCTGGAAGACATCGCCATGGGCGGTGCGCGCATCCGCGTCGACGACAAGAAGATTATCAACTGCCGCGCCGACCTCAACCAGCTCGTGCCGTTCAAGTACGAGTGGGCATGGAAGAAGTACCTCGATGCCTGCAACAACCACTGGATGCCGCAGGAAATCAACATGAGCGCGGACATTGCGCTCTGGCAGGACCCGAACGGCCTGACCGAAGACGAGCGCATGATCATCAAGCGTTCGCTCGGCTTCTTCTCCACCGCCGACTCGCTGGTCGCCAACAACCTCGTGCTGGCGGTGTACCGCCACCTGACGAACCCGGAGTGCCGCCAGTACCTGCTGCGCCAGGCCTTCGAAGAGGCGATCCACACGCACGCCTACCAGTACTGCATCGAGTCGCTGGGCCTGGACGAAGCGGAAGTGTTCAACATGTACCGCGAAGTGCCGAGCATCCACGACAAGGCCGCGTGGGCGCTGCCGTACACGCAGAGCCTCGGCGATCCGGAGTTCCACACCGGCACGCCGGAAGCCGACCAGCGCCTGCTGCGCGACATGATCGCCTTCTACGTCGTGTTCGAAGGCATCTTCTTCTACGTGGGCTTCGTGCAGCTGCTCAGCTTCGGCCGCCGCAACAAGATGGTCGGCGTCTCCGAGCAGATCCAGTACATCATGCGCGACGAAGCCATGCACATGAACTTCGGCATCGACGTGATCAACCAGATCAAGGTCGAGAACCCGCACCTGTGGACCGCGCAGTTCCAGGAAGACGCGCTGCGTATGATCAAGGAAGCCACCGAGCTCGAGATCAAGTACGCGCACGACACCATGCCGCGCGGCGTGCTGGGCCTGAACGCCAGCATGTTCAACGAGTACATGAAGTTCATCGCCAACCGCCGCTGCGCGCAGATCGGCCTCAAGCAGCTCTACCCGGGCGCCGAGAACCCGTTCCCGTGGATGAGCGAGGTCATGGACCTGAAGAAGGAAAAGAACTTCTTCGAGACGCGCGTCACCGAGTACCAGACGGGTGGGGCGTTGAGCTGGGATTAACGCCGAAAGCAGCAATTAAATAAAGAAAGGCCGCACGAAAGCGGCCTTTCTTTTTATGGTGCCTTACATGGATGACGCGCGGCTAAGATTCCAGGATTTTCAGGCTCAAATCGACGAAGCATTCCCTGAGGAGCCTGAAGCGATCCCGGGAACAGCTGAGCGCTACAGCATGTATGTCATGTTCTTGGGCGCACTGGTGGCGTTTCTGGCGACTTTATTAGGACTCGGCACGGCTGGGAGCAAGGCGCTGGCAGCTGGCGGCCTGGTGGTGGAGCTCACCGCTGGCGCCATCCATATGGTGCTAGCGCTTGTTCGCAACTTTCGTGGATTGAGCTTGAGCGAGAAAAAGGGTGTTGACGAGCTCGAGAAGGACTTCAACGGCTACGTAAAGATTACGACCTGGCTGAGACAGTTTTCTGAGGAGGAGCTACAAAGCCGCCTGCTGTTCTCGTCAAATCGCGCTACCACCTGGCAAAACGGCACTATGCTTATCTGGGGTGGCATGGAGAAGCTTGGTATGCTGCCTGTCGTCGCAGCGCTGTATCTCCAGTTCAAAGATACGAAGTGGGTTTGGCCGCCCGATGTAACTGTATTGGGGCTTCTGCTTGGCTTCCTTCTCTTCTTTTTCTACGCGCTTGGCTTTTGGGCGCTAACGCGAAGAATGCAAGCCACTCGCTTTGAGCGCTTTCTCAAGATTGCTTTGAACAAAAATTTTAGAGTCGGCAAGGCAGATGCCACTGAAGGTGTGGCCGTCAAAGTCGATCCTGCGACTTAATCTCGCCAATAAGTTGGGCGCAGCCACACAACGATGCGGTGGTTGGGCTTCAGCTGGCCTGAATGGCTGTGTCTCACCACCGCATCAACACCGCCCCCCAGGTAAATCCCGACCCGAACGCCACGGTGCAGACCAGATCGCCGGGTTTGATCTTGCCGGCGGCGCGTGCTTCGGACAGGCACAGCGGGATGGTGGCGGCGGTGGTGTTGCCGTATTTCTGGATGTTGTTGTGAACCTTGCTGTCGTCGAGCCGCAGGAGCTTGGCGACCATCTCGTTGATGCGCAGGTTGGCCTGGTGCGGGATCAGCATGTCGATGTCGGCCACGGTCAGGCCCTGCGAGTCCAGCACTTCGTTGACCACTTCGGGCATGCGCTTGACCGCGGTCTTGAAGACTTTCTGGCCTTCCATGTTGGGGAAGATGCGCGCGGTCTCGACGTCGTCATGCGTGACGAAAATCTCGCGGCCCGGCGCCATGCCGGGGTAGAGCATGGCCAGCGATTCGGCATCGCTGCCGTCGCTGTGCATGCGGCTGACGAGGATGCCGCGTTCCGGATCGTCGCTGGCGCCGATGACGGCTGCGCCCGCGGCGTCGCCGAACAGCACGGTGACGGTGCGGCCGCGGGTGGATTTATCCAGGCCGCGCGAGTGCACTTCGCCGCCGATCAGCAGGATCTTCTTGTACTGGCCGGCGCGGATGAAGTTGTCGGCCATCTGCAGGCCGTAGACGAAGCCCGAGCACTGCTGGCGGATGTCGAACGCCGGCACGTGGCCGATGCCCAGTTCGCGCTGCACCAGCACGCCGCAGCCGGGGAAGAAGTAGTCCGGTGACAGGGTGGCGTAGATGATGCAGTCGATCTCGCTGGGGTCGCAGCCGGCGTCGGCCATCGCCGCGCGCGCGGCCTTGACGCCCATCGTGTAGTTGCCTTCGTCGGCATCGACCCAATGACGTTCCTCGATGCCCGAGCGCTCCACGATCCACTCGTGGCTGGTCTCCATCTGCTGGGAGAGGTCGTGGTTGGTGACGACCCGGGGCGGTACGTAGGTGCCGAGGCCCAGGATGCGGGCGCGCGCTGCGGTCATGAGGCTTCTCTGTTTGTGAGTGGGCGCATCATAACGCCCTGTACGCGGTTGCTTGTATGGGGCTGAGCCCTGTGGGCATCGCTGCGGTAGTCAGACGCGCCAGTTCGCGTTGCGGTCCCAGAATTCCACGCTGCGACGATAGGCCTCGCGATTCAGCGGCACGCCCGAGCCGCCTTCGTCCACGCCCAGCGCGTTGCGCATCATCGTGATCGGCGCCATCGGGATTTCTTCCGGTTCGGCGGTGGCCAGGCAACCGACGATGCCCCAGTCGCCGTTGACGGGCGTGCCTTCCTTCTCCATCTGCGCGCGGTCGTAGAGGATCACCACGAGATAGCTCGCCACCGGCGGTTCCACGCCCTCGAACCAGCGCACTAGCACCGGCAGTTCCTCGCGGTTGCGCGCTTCATAGGCGCTGCGCAGCAGGTGCCGGTTTTCGGGTGTGATCGGCACGGTCAGGCAGCGGGTCTGCGTCCAGTTGGCGTGGACGTGCAGCTTGCAGAACGGGGCATAGCCGTCCAGCACCTTCAGCGGCGCGTGGTCGTTGAGGTGACGCTCCCAGGCTTCCGGCGTGGTACCGACGATGGCGTTGCCGCGGCCGGATTTCGGGAACAGGCGTGTGCGGGCGAACGGCGTGAGGACGATGGACATGCGATCGCTTACCGCGGCTGCAGCGCGTCGGATTCGAAGTGCACGCCGGCCCAGCCGCTGCGCATGAAGTTGCGGATGTTCGGGTGGTCGCTGTTGTCCGGGTGTTGCAGCACATCGTCGCGGTAGTAGCGGCCGAAACAGGCCAGCGTCTGCGCCTCGCTCAGCCGCTGCAGGCGGGCGAAGGCGAAGATCTTGCACGAGCCGCCGTTCTGGCCGGCAGCGTTGTGGACGTCGCCATTGCGGAACGCGGCTGGCGTATAGACGTAGGCGGCTTCGATCACCGCGATGGTGTCGGCGAACTCGACGGCTTCGGGGTGCTGCTGCAGGTTCTGCAGAAAGCCTTGCAGGTCGGTCATGGCGCGGGCGTCGGGTCGGGCAGGCAGGGCGCGCGAGTATTGGACGGCGGGCCCGTGCTGACAAGGCGGCAGAGCTAGGGTACCGCCCGCCGTGCACGAAACTCCGCGAGAATGTCGATTGCGGCCGCGCGCGTTCGACATCCAGTCAACCGGGCATGCCGCCCGCCCTGAACCGCTTGCCGCCATGACCGAATCCCTGACGCCCCGCCAGCGCTGGCTGGCCTTGTATCTGCTGTGCACCGGGGTGCTGATGATCGTGCTGGACACGACCGTCGTCACCGTGGCGCTGCCCTCGATCCAGTCCGCGCTCGGCTTTTCCGACACCGCGCTGGTCTGGGTCATGAATGCCTACATGCTGACCTTCGGCGGCTTCCTGCTGCTGGGCGGGCGCATGGGCGATCTGTATGGCAACCGCCGCTGGTTCCTGCGCGGGCTGGTCGTGTTCACGGTGGCGTCGCTGGCCTGCGGCGTGGCGCACTCGCAATGGCTGCTGGTGGTGGCGCGTGCGGTGCAGGGCCTGGGCGGCGCCGTGGTCACGGCCGTGGCGCTGGCGCTGATCATGAATCTGTTCCCCGATACCTCGGATCGCGCCAAGGCGATGGGCGTCTACGGCTTCATCTGCGCCGCCGGCGGCAGCCTCGGCGAAATCCTCGGTGGCGTGCTCACGCACCTGATGAGCTGGGAATGGATCTTCCTGATCAACCTGCCGATCGGCGTGGCGGTGTACGTGTTCTGCCTGCGCCTGCTGCCGGTGGATCGCGAGCCGGCGCAGCGCCAGCGGTTGGACGTGGCCGGCGCGCTGACGGTGACGGCCGGCCTGATGCTCGCGGTATACGCGATCATCGAAGGAAACGCCGCGGGCTGGCTGTCGGCGCAGACGCTGGGGCTGCTGGGCCTGGGCGCGTTGCTGCTGGTGCTGTTTCTCGTCATCGAATCGCGCGTGCGCGATCCGCTGATGCCGCTGCATCTGTTCAAGCTGCGCAATCTCGCCACGGCCAACGTTATCGCCGTGCTGTGGTCGGCGGGCATGTTCGCGTGGTTTGTGATCTCGGCGCTCTACATGCAGCGCGTGCTGGCCTACAACCCTCTGGAGGTGGGCCTGGCCTTCTTGCCGGCGGACGCGATCATGGCGGTGTTCTCGCTGTGGCTGTCGGCGCGGTTGGTGATCCGCTACGGCATCCGCGCGCCGCTGTGGGTGGGGCTGACGATCGCCGCGATCGGGCTGGCGCTGTTCGCACGCGCGCCGCAGGACGGCAACTATGTGCTGCACGTGCTGCCGGGCATGCTGCTGCTGGGCATGGGTGGCGGTATGGCGTTCAACCCGCTGTTGCTGGCGGCGATGAACGATGTCAGCGAAGACCTCTCGGGCCTGGCCTCCGGCATCGTCAACACGTCGTTCATGATGGGCGGCGCACTCGGGCTCGCAGTATTGGCCGCGCTTGCGGACGGCTGGACGCGCGATCTGCTTGCTGCGGGCGCCGAGCCGGCGGCGGCGCTCAACGGCGGCTACCAGTTCGCGTTTGCGCTCGGCGCGGCGTTTGCGTTGCTCGGCGCGCTACTCGGGGCCTGGTTGATCCGGTCGCGGCCGCAGGCAGTGGCTGAAGCGGCGGTGCACGGGCCGTTGTAGAGCGGCGACGGGCTGGCCTCTCCTGGATTTTTGCTACAAGCTGGCAATCAGCGGCGACACAGAACGCCGTATCGGGAGGGGAACATGAGTCAACAAGAAAGCGCGCGTTCGGCGTCGTCGGCGGGTGGTGCGCGTCTGCTGGCAGCGGTGACCTTGATCGGCGGTGCCATCAACACGCTGGGCGATCTACTGAGCCCGGTGGTGGAGATCACCTTGTTGATGACGATCGTCTCGGCATTGGTCCTGCTGGGCGTCGTGGTTGGGGTATGGCGCAAGCGCCGCGATCCGCAATCGCAGCCGGAGCAGTACATCCTGTTCTTTCTGAAGCCGGAGCAGCGTGCGGAGAGTTTTCCGCTGTACGCAGCGCTGGCGGCACTGATCCTGTTGCTGATCTCGGCAAGTGTTTACTTGCTGGGCCGCAAGAACGAAGCCGAGGGCGGATGGATTGCGGCGCACTTCGAGGCCGTCCGAGGTCTGCAGGTGCAAATGCTCGGCATCCGTAGCGATCTCGCATCCATCGATCGGAAGGTGGAAGTGACGGCGGCGAACACCAATATCCTGGTCGAGAAGGCGCGTCAGGCCAGCCGTAGTGTGCCGTTCTGGGAGGTAATGCAGACCGCGCAGCGCGGCGACCTGCAAACCTTGGATGCCTATTTCGAGGATGGATTGACGCTGACGCCACAGGAACTGGCGCATGTGCTTTTCGGCCTCGCCAAATCGCCGCCGGACAATGCGGAGACGGTCATCGAACGCTTTCAGGCCAATGGCCTGCCGCCTTCAATGGCGCGTGAGGTCGCGGACAATCTGGGCTATTCGCTGTCACAGGAGACGTCGCTGGTGACCGGACGGGGCTCGAAAATCTGTGCGGCGCTCAGCGGCTCGAAAGCGGGCCCCTACATGATTGGCGCGATCGATCTCTCGCTGCCAGGCATGCTGGTGTTGGCCAACAAGACGGCGCTGCTGCCAGTGTTCGAGAAGTACGGAGCGGGTTCAAGTGGCCAGCCGGAGAAGCTGGATTGCGTTATCCATCGTTTCGCCGACGGGCAGATGCAGCAGGACACGCGCACTTTCGCAGTCAGCCTCCAGGAACTGGCGCGCGCCGCGTCCTTGTAGTGGCTCAGCGCGCGGTGTCGGTGGTTGCGTTGTAGCGCGTCAAAAAGCCTTCAATCAGCGCGTTGACCGCATCCGGCCGTTCCAGCGCCGCCAGATGGCCGGTGGCGGGCATGCAGATGAACTCGGAATCGGGAATGGCGTCCGCCATTGCGCGCGTCTCCGCGACCGGAAAGGTCGGATCTTCCTCGCCGGCGACGACCAGCACCGGCGTGCGGATGCGGGTCAACAGCGCGCGCTGATCCGGTCGTGCCGGCACCACGCTGCGCACCGCCCAATAGACCGAACGCGGATCGATGCGCGCGAGCGCCTCGCGGATCGTGGCGGCGACTTCCGGCCGCTCGCGAGCCGTCGTGGGGCCAACGAAAGCCGCCACGGCCTTTTCAACGAACGGCCCGCGAAAGCCGATGCGACGGACGATGGCGCCGAGCAGACGGAACTCCAGCTGCTGGCGCCAGCCGCAGGCCGAGCCGGTGGCGTTCATCAGCACGGCGGCGCCGACGCGCTGCTGATGCAAGGCCGCGAACGTGCCGCCGATCATGCCGCCCCAGGAATTGCCGACGTGATGCGCGCGCTCGATGCCGAGCGCATCGAGGATCTGCACGATGCACTGCGCGCACTGCTCGAACGTGAACAGCCGTGTCAGCGGCTGGCTCGCCCCGTGACCGGGCGAGTCGATCAGGATCACGCGATGGCGCGGGGCAAAGTGTTGCGCTTGCGCAAGCCACATCCGTCCCTCCATCAGCAGGCTGGGCCAGAACAGGATGGCCGGGCCGTTGCCGGCCACGCGCACGCGCAGCCGGCCGAGCACGGTCGGGATGTCCTGGTCTTGCAGCGACGGCGGCGTCGAAACACGCATGCTCACAGCCTAGGCCGGTCCGGGTGGTCTTGGGAAATGCCGGTGGTGGATGGCTGCGCATGCGCAGCCTGCATGGGGCGAGCACATCCGCGCACACAGCGGCCGCGTTCAGCGTTCGTTCGCACAGGTTTGCGCTCAATACACGCGTTCCACATCGGGAGAGCTTCATGTCCACGCATCCGATCTACAACGCGCTGCGCGAGAGCCACGAGTTGCAGCGTTCGCTGTGCCGCAAGCTGCTGCGCAGCAAGCCAGGCACCGCCGAGCGGCAGCAACTCTTCCGTGAACTGCGGATCGAGCTGGCGGCGCATGCCGCGGCCGAGGAGCGCTTCCTTTACGCGCCGATGATGATGGACGACATGGGTCTGGATTCGTCGCGCCACGCGCTGGCCGAGCATCACCGCATCGACGAGTGTGTGGAAGATCTGCAGAAGGCCGAGGAGGAGAACGGTAGCTGGATGGCCAAGGCCAAGAAGCTGTCGCACGAGGTGCATCACCATCTGCGCGAGGAAGAGAAGAAGTTCTTCCAGGTATCGGGAAAGATCCTGAGCAACACGCAGAAGAAGCGGCTGGCCTCGCAGTACCGGCGCGATTACGAGCGCATGCATCGCAGCCTCGCCGCGAGCTGAAGGCGGGTCCGCGGCGCGCTTGGCCGCAGCGCTGAGCCGCAGCGCCTTAGTCGCAACCCGACGCCAGCGCGGTGATCGTCAGCCGCGCCGGTGTGCGCGAGCCGCTGAGCAGCGCGCGCTGCGCATCGAAGCGCCAGTCAATATCCGAGTCGCTGTCCAGCTTCTGCAGGTCACCGTTTGAGGACACTGACAGGGTAGGTCGCCCATCCACCGAAATGCAGGCGCCTTGCGGGTACTGCCAGGTCAGCGGCAGGGCCAGTTCGATCGATGCAGTCGTTGGCCGCTCGACCTGCAGCTCGAAGCGACGTGAGTCTGCATCGAAGACGATGCGATCCAGATCGCCGCCGACCGCGCGCGGGAACGGCGTGGCGAGCTGGCGCATCAGCGGTTCGTCCACGACGTCCTCCAGCACGATGCCGTAGGCCGGATCGACGGACGAGTAGGCGAACCAGCTCCAGCCGAACTTCATTTCGTTGGCGATGCGCGTGAGGCTGCGCGCGAATTGCGGCGGTGCCGTCGGGTCGCTGGCATCGATCGGGCCTTCCACGCCGTCCACCGAGGTGGTGCGCGTCCAGCCGGTTTCGCCGACCAGCATCGGCGTGCCGTAGACGCGCGCATCTTCGACCGTCAGCAGGAAGTCGGCATACGTGAGTGCGTCCTGCACGACCGGTACATAGGAGGGATCGACGCGCTGCGAGAAATAGGCGGCGGTGTAGTTGTGCGGCAGGAAGATCGCGTTGTCGATGCCGATGGCCTGCGTCGCCGGCACCGGGATGCCGAGCGAGTGGTACAGCTCCGGCTGGAAGCCGATGACGATGTCCGGATCGATCTCGCGGATCGCCGCTGCGGCGCGGCGATAGAAGGGATACAGGTAGGCGGTTTCCAGCAGCAGCGGCGGGATCAGGCCGCCGTAGGGCTCGTTGATCAGGTCCACCATCACCACCGCGGGGTGATCGCGGTAGCGGCGCATGACCTCGCGCCAGAGGTCGATGTAGGCGTCCTGGATGCCGACGCCATGCACGACCTCGTTCTCCCAGAAATCCATGAACGCGCAGCCGACGCGCACCGACAGTTGCGGCGGTGCGCTACCGACCGGGCCGGGCAGGCCGCGGCAGGTGTCGCTGATCGCCCAGTCCGGTGCGCCGGCGTTGCCGCCGGCGGCGCGGCTCCAGCCGAACTGCCCGAAGTTGAAGACCACGTACAGGCCGTGTGCGGCCGCCTTGTCGAGAAAGGCGTCGATGAGCTGGAAATAGGCGTCGTTGTACGGCGCCGGCGGTGGATCGGGTTGCGCGAACTCCCAGGTGAACACCGGTCGGATGAAGTTGAAGCCGAAGGCGGCGATGCGGTCGAAGTCCTCGTCCTGCACGTCCTGCAGATCGAACAGCACGTCGAACGGCGTCTGCACGCCGTCGACGCGATAGGCGGGCCGACGGCCGTTGGCGCGCAGCGCGATGTGATTGAGCCCGCGCAACAGCACTTCACGATTCTGGATATCGCGCAGCACGCTGTCCTGCGCGCGCAGCGGCAGCAGGGCGGGGGCGAAGCCGGGGTTCGGTTGCGAACGCGAAGGCGCATCTGAGGCGCCGCAGGCAACCAGGCACAGCACCGCCAGCAGGCTCAATGCACGCATGTATCCGCTGCTCCCCGTCACGATCCGATGCTCCCCGGCGGCATGCTGCCGTCGTCAGCGCGATTTGACCAGCGGGTGGAGCGGATGCCGTGCCTGTAGTCCCATCAGGGCGGCGCGACCGTGCCGCCGCCGCGCAATCGCAGCACGCGGCCGGTGTCTGCGTGCACGACCAGCACGAAGCCCTGGCCCAGGGTGTCGGCATAGGCCTTGCCCGCGACCAGCCACAGATCGTTGCGGCGGTAGGCGCGAAACGGCGCCTGGCTGCGCGCCGCTTCCGGCCCGTAGGCCTGCGCCCAGAGTTCTCGGGCCCGCGCGATCGCGGTCTTGCCGTCGCTCACCGGGCCGCGCGCAACGATGCCGTCGACGCGTTCGTCCGGCCGCACCGCCGCGAGGTACTGCGCGGCCCAGGGCTGCCAGGCGGTGTCCGGCGCGGCATCGCTTTCGAGGCGCGAGGGGCCGGGCTTTCTCAAGTGCAGATCGTAGGGCGGCGGGTACGTGGCCGGCAGTGGCACCGCGCGTGCGCCCAGCAGTCGATTCAGGGCTTCGCGTGCAGCCTTGGCGACGTCGACCGGCGAGGGCACATCGGCAGGCCGTGTGTAGACGATGCGACGCTGACTGTCGATGACGAGGAACCATGGCGTGCGCGTGATGCCGTAGGAGGCGATCAGATCGTCGCCGTTCAGCAGCAAGGGAAAGCTCAAGCCGCGCTCGCGCATGGCCTGCAGCGGGTCGCCGTTCTCCATGATGTTGATGGTCCAGACCTTGACGCCGGCATCTCGGTAGTCGATCCAGAGGTCCTGCACGTAGGGCTGCAGCGCGCGGCTGTACGGACACCAGGACGGCCAGAACAGCAATACGGTTGGCTGGCCCTGCGCGTCCTTCGGATAGGAGACCGTGGTGCCGTCGGGTGTCTTCAGCGTCCAGGCCGGCGCGCGCTGCGGTGAGGCCGCGTGACCGGGCTGTGCGAGCGACAGCGACGCGAACAGCGCGAGCGTCAGCGCCATCAGCACAGGCCGGGTGGACCGCAGAGGAAGAGGCATGCTCATGGGAGGTTTCGACACAGGGTTTGGCGAAGGCTCCGATCCTACCGGCGCCTGCGTGAACCGGTGCTGGCAGCGCCGTTGGGCGCCGTGGCTCGCGTCGATGCCGATGCGACGGCGGGCGGCCGGTCGGTGGTGGCGCTGGACGGTGGCGACGAGGCCGTGGTCGTCTGGCGCGAGGCCCGTGGCGTGTACGCGGGGCTGTTATCGGCTTTACCGATTCGCTCGCGCACAGCCGTCGGTAGGTCTTGTCTACTGGCGCTTGGATCGATGGCCGCGCATCGTGTAGACACGGGAAATCAGGAGGCAGGTGCCGTGCGCATTTCAGTGATCGATCTGGAGAACACCTTGCTCCAGCTCATGGCCGATCAGGGTCTGGCGGCCGGTGACGAGCTGCCCTTGGCCAAGCTGGAAGGGCTCTGGGCGGGGACCACCCTGCGACGAGCGGATCTGGGCGACAGCCTCGAGCGACTCAGCGTTGCGGGCGCGGTCATCGTCGACGGCGAGCCGTCGTCGACCCTGGTGACGTTGACCGAGACCGGCCTGCGTCGCGCCCGGACGCTCAACGTGGAGGGCCGGTTACCCTGGGTTCGCCACCTTCGCGACGTGTTGCTGCCGACGGTGAGACGTCGTTCGGGCGGCAGCGACCGCAGTTCGCCTCGTCGCCATTACGATCTGACGATGAGCCCGCAGCACGCGGGCGGTTGATTCACGGGCCTGCTGTCGCGGTTGGTGTTGGCGGTTGGCGGCCGCCGGTGTCTGGGTACACTGCGAGCTCATCACCGAGTTCCCTCATGAATCCCGATTTCGATCCGCATCGCAGTTCCCATCAGGGTGCGCGCAACGGCGACTACATTCCGGGCGATCGCACCCAGCAGGCCTGGCGCCAGCGTGTGCGCCTGATCCAGCTGCCCGCCGTGCGGGCGCTCAGCTTCGGCTCGATGCTGGCCATCGCCATCAGCTACGTGCACAACCAGTCGATCGGCTGGGCGATTCTGCACGGCCTGCTGTCGTGGTTCTTCGTGATCTACGCCGCGCTGTTCTACTGAGACTTAGGCTGGGTAAGTTCAGGACCGATTCATTGCGAGCTGCCTAGGCTGCGCGCCTGCGGTGTCGACAGGTGAGCGGCACCGTGTTCCCTGCTCATGCGACGGTGGGTGCCGACAGCCCTGGTGCTGGCGGCGTGCACCGCTCGCGGGGCGCATGCGCGGATTTCGACATGGCCATCAGCTTTCCCGATGCGCTGCCTCCTCAGCAGGCCAGCCTCACGGTCTCGCAGGACAGCGCGCAGGCGGTACTCACATTCCGCGGATTCCGCATTCATCTGTCCGGCGCGGCACCAGTGCCGCAGGCGACGCTGCAGCGGGCCATCGAGCGCGCGGAAGACTTGTCTGCGGCGCTGCGCGTGCTGTCCTCCGAATATCAGCGGGCAGGTTATCCAGCGGCGCGCCTGTACTACATGCTCGCGGGCGAGGACCTGTTCGTGGCGGCCGATCTGGGGCGGGTCACCGAGGTGGTGGCACCGGAGCCGTTGGTCGATTACTTCTCGTCGGTGCCCGCCCACCGGCCGCTGCAGGACACGGACCTGGAGCCGGCGCGCATCCTGGGCTCCCTGCACGCTGATCGTGCCGGCCTTGCGCTGACGTCGGTACTGGAGCCCGGCATCGAGGGATCGGTATTGCGCTTGCAATCGGACGAGCCCGAGGTGGCCGCGGCGCGGTTGCGTGCTGAGATCAACAACTACGGCAACCGGTTCACCGGCCGCCACTTCTTCGAGCTCGATGCGCGCCGTGGCCTGAGCAGCGGCGACGAGTTCAACGCCGGCTGGAAAACCTCGCTGAGCGCGCTCAACGAGGATCGTCGCGCCGACGAGTACAACGACTACCGCGCTGGCTGGAGCCGCGTGACGCCTGCCGGAGTCTTCGGCGTCGCGGTTTCAGCGGCCGACTACGCGTTCGACGTCGCCCGCTTGCTCCCGGGCGCGTCGGCGCCGGCCGAGGGCCGAATCGTGCAGGCCGAAACCGCCTGGCTGTACCCGCTGATCGCGGGCCAGGGCTACCGCTGGCTGGTCGATGCCCGGTTGGACTACACGTACAAGAAATCGAACCTGCGCGATGGTGCCGTGCTGCAAAAGGAGGAGTACGCCTCGGCCGAAGGCGGCCTCAGCTTCATCTGGGAGACCGACTGGTTCGGTGCGCCCGCGACGCTGGAGACCGGCGCACAGATCCGCCGCGGTCTCGGCGACGAGGATGAAGCGGACGCCGCCAATCTGGGCTATCTGCTGCTGCGGCCACGTCTGACGACGGGCGTCAGCCTCGACGACCACTGGGATCTGCAGCTGGATACCGAGGTGCAGTTGACCGACGACACCGTGCCCGAGCAAAGCCAGTGGGTGCTGGGCGGCCCCGAACGGCTCGCCGCGTATCTGCCGGGTATCGCGGTGGGTGACAGCGGTGGCTGGGGTCGCCTGCAGTTGACCTACTTCAGCGGCGGCTCGCTGCTGGGCATCGAGTGGATTCCGCGCGCATTCGTCGAGTACGGCTACGCGCGTTATGAAACGCCGATGGCCGAGATCCGTCCTGCGGGCACGGTCGAGCTGTCGGATGCCGGTGCGCAACTCGACCTGCGCTATCGCGACTGGCTGCGCGGCAGTATCGGTGTGGCACGTGGTCTGGGCGAAAGCGGCATCAGCGCCGCGCGCGCCGACGAGGGCAAGGCGAATTTCTACTTCCGGTTGGTGGCCACGTTCTGAGGCTCGAACTGGCTGCGGGATGAATTGCAGATTCCGCGTCAGTTCAGGGGTCTTCGCGACAATGGAGTCACTCGATTCAGTCGCTGCGGTTTGCAGGGCGGATCGGCTCCTCTAAGAGGAGGCCCTCCCGAGAGGAGGCAAGACGCCCGCTGCGGCGTGCAGTGGCTGCCGTATCGACGGCCGCTGCCTCCGGCGGAAATGCTCCAACTCAAGGAAGACTCATCATGATCAAGAAGAATCTGGTTTTGACTCCGATTGCGCTGGCCGCGGCGTTGGCCATGGGCGGCGCGCAGGCACAGGGCCTGAATCTGGCGCCGCGCGTCAGTGGCGCCGTTGGCGCGGTGACGGGTGTCCTCAGCGGCGACCGCACGGCGGCCGGTGGCAATGACGCGCAGATGAAGCTGCGTGGAGATCGGGGCGTCAACGCGCGCAACGACGACAACCGCCTGGCGCTACGCGGTGATCGCGAATCGCGAGCTTCGCTGCGCTCGCTGCCGGGTTTGAACGCGGCGGATCGCACCGCGCGTGATCGGGTGCAGGCTTCCGACGATATGGACCGCGATCCGATCAAGATCGGCGTCAATCTCGACACCGGCAATCTGAGTGAATCGGATAGCGGCTCGCAGCGCGGCGCCGGCGTGAAGGTGGCGCACAGCACGGCGCTGCATCTGGCAACGCCGGAAGACAGCTCGTCGCCGCTGGACAACGACGACACGCAGCGTAGCGGTGTCGATACCAACACCAAGTTGAATGTGCTGCATATGGGCCGTGACGAGAATGGCGATCGCCAGCGCGTCAACAACGGCATCCAGACCGGCGCCAAGTTCTTCCGCCATTCGCCGAAGCAGGGTGCGGAGGACGCCGAGGCCTATAACTCGGCCAGCCTGAATGGCTATTACGTTCGCAAGACGGGCGAGAAGGGTGACGATATCGGCGACATCGTGGATGACGACGAGAACACCACCCGCATCGGCAGCAAGCTGAGCTACGACAGCCGTGAGGGCTTCGAGATCGAGAACAGCCCGCGCCGTGAGGAACGCGCGCGTCGCTGAGGCGATGCTCGAGCCCGGACGGTTGGCGTTTGCGCTGACCGTCAACGGAAAGGCCCCGCATTCGCGGGGCCGTTCTTATGCTGCGCCTCAGCGAGCGCTCATTCGATGCGCACCGGCACCTCCGCGCTGGCCGTGGCGCGGCCATCGTTGACGGTGACGCGCATCACGACGTTGCCGGTGGTGCAGACCGGGCTGAGATTGAGCACGGCCCGCGCCTCGTTGGCGGCGTCGATGCCGGCCACGCAACTGCCGCCGGAGACGACGCTCCAGGCGTAGCTGAGTTCGTTGCGATCCGCGTCGGCGCCGATCGCCGTCAGTGCGACCGGCGTGCCGGGGCGCGCCTGGATCGCGCCGAGTGCGCTGACGACCGGCGCGACGTTGGCGGCATTGCCGCTCGCCACGTTCGCCGGCACATAGCCGCGCGCGAAACAGGGGCGCGGGCCGCAGACGTTGAGGAAGCGCTCGTCGAGCAGGAAGGCGCGGCGCTGGATGCCGCCGGCGACATCGGCTCGCGGGTCGCTGTGCGGGTCGCGGCCTTCGCGCGGCGGGATGTTGGTCGGCGGCGAGACGCCGGTACCCGGATTGTTCTCGTCCTCCGGATTCAGCGGACCGATGTCCCAGACCACCATCACCGATTCGCGCTGGCCGTCAACGGCGGGGCGGATCAGCGCGAATGGATTCTGCGCGTTGTTGCGGCCGGGCTCCGCGCCGGGCAGATGCACGGTGCCGTCCCAGGTGCGGCTGGAGACTTCGGGCGTCACGTCCGCAACCTGATGGTCGCCGAGCGCAACATTGAGAATGACCTCGTGGTTCGGGGTCGGGTGACCCAGCGCGGCGAAGGCCGACGCATCGCGCAAGTGATTGGCGTAGCCATTGGTCTCGCCGCGATCCCACAGCATCTGGATGAAGGACAGGACGAAGCTCTGGTCGAAGGCGTTCGGATACGACATGTACAGCAGGGCGCCATACGCGTCGAAGTCGACACTGCGACGCAGCAGCGTCGAGTAGTTCATGCCCGGCACGCCCAGCGAGCCGCGCGTGATGTCGACCGAGGTGGCCATTACCGCGCCGCCCATGATCCCGCCCTGGCTGTTGCCGTCGTAGACGACCTTGGCGGTGTCGAACACCGGCCGGCCGTCGGCGGTGCGGAACGCGGCGTGCGAGGCGAAGCCGTCCGGGCGGTTCAGCAGGCGCGTCAGGTAGTGCCAGTTGACGAAGCCCTGCTGCGCGCGGTCCGGCAGCGTCGGGAAGAAGCTCATGTCGATCAGGAAGGTCAGCACCGTCGGCACGTCGCGCGAGGCCATGCCGATCCAGTCGATCGCGCAGTTCATGAAGTTCTGATCGCGCAGGCGGCGCGTGCTGCTGCCGCCGACTTCGCCCTGGCCGCCGAGCAGGCCGTGGCCGTACAGCGTCGGGATCGCCGGCCGTACCCAGGTGTTGGCGTCGTCGAAGCTGCCGACCGCGGTGCGTGGAATCTCGCACTGGAAGTCATAGACCTGCGTCGGCTGCAGCGGATTGATCTCGGGCTTCTCACCGCCGGGAATGCCGTAGTACAGGCGTGACAGCGGCAGCTGGCCGAGTTCCACCAGCAGGTTGCTGGCGCTGGAAACCGTGCCGAGCAGTTCGCCGAGTCCGGGCAACTGGCTGCCGCTGAGCTGACCGGAAATCGTGGCCAGCTGCGCGCAGTAGTCGATCAGGTCGCTGACCGGCGGCAGGGGGTTGTCGCAGAGGCCGTCCGGCACCGTCAGGAAGTTCGGCACCGTCAGTCGGCCTTTGACGCGGCGGATCGATTCGCCTTCGGCAAAATCGACGATATCGGTGATTTCGAACTCGGGCGCGCGGTCGCCCAGCTCGGCCAGCGCGGTGTCGCGCATCTGCAGGGCGCGGCCGGCGAGGTTGCGCGTGCTGGCGATCGTGAAGTCCCAGGCCATGTACAGCTCGTCGCGCTTGACGCCGTGGCGCTGCAGGCGCGCGATGATGTCCTCCATATGCTCGCGGCGGTCGCTGACCGGCGACAGATCGCTGGAGAAGCGATCGCGGTAGACGCGGAAGCCAGGCGGTGCCTCGATGACGGTGCCGTCGGCCTTCTTGAGGTTGCGCATCGCGACGATGTAGCGATGGCCGTCCTTGAAGTTCTTGGCCGGGCGCATCAGCAGCGCCGGCGGATCGACCCGGAGCGCATTGTTGGGCAGCAGCGTGCTGTGCAGGCCGTCGCCGAGCGCGGCGAGGATGGGTTGCAGCGTCAGGGTGCAGCCTTCGCCCAGCGTGTCGAGCAGGCCGCCGAGATTGGCAAGCGGGCCATCCAGGCCCAGCTCACCGGCGACCAGGCCCGCCGTGTCGATCAGGCTGCCGGGGGCATCGCACAGCGACTGCGCGGTTTCGCTCGCGTCGATCTCGACCCAGATCGGATGACGCTCGCCGGTATCGGCGTCGATGACGAGGATCGGCGCATCGCTTTGCAGCGAGCGTTCGATATCGGAGACGTTGCCGATGCCGCTGACTGCCGGGTCCAGCTCCGGCACGTGCGTCACGATCATCTGGCCCGGCGAGAACCCGTCGTTGCGGTTCCATTCGTCCGGGCGCAGCGGCATGCCGGCCAGATTCTTCGGCATGCCGAGCACGTTGAGGTTCACCCGGCGGCCGGTGTCGGTGCTGCTGTCCGCGGTGGTGAAGAAATCGTTGGGCCAGGGGAACAGGCAGTAGGCCGTATCGAGGAACTCGCAGCCGCGCAGCTGCGTGTGCAGCATCGCGATCTGCAGATCGCTATCGAGCGTGGCGTCCTGCAGAGGCGGTGGTGGTGGCGGTTCGGGATTGCCGCCGTTGCCGTTGTCGCCGACCGTGCTGCTGGAGCCGCAAGCCGCGAGTCCGAAACCGAGCGCGACAGCCAGCGCTGCGCGCCACGGCGCGCCTTTGATGATCAGCGACATCTCTCTTCTCCTCTTATGGGAGCGCGCCATGCGAATGCGGGGAGGCGCGCGATATGCCGGCAAGATTACCGTTCGATGACAGCGATCGCATTGCGAATCCCCGCCAAGGGCCGTGTTTGCGGCAACGTCCGACAGGGGTGTTCGTGCGAGGATGGCGCACGTTTCGTGAGTCGAAGGCAGCGGGGCATGGCCGAGATCGTCAACTTCAACAAGCGGCGCAAGCAGAAGGCGCGCGAGCTCGCCGCCCAGCAGGCGGCCGAGAACCGCGTGCGTTACGGCCGCACGCCGGCGCAGAAGGCGCATGACGAGGCCGAAGCCGAAGCGGCCCGTCAGCGTCTGGACCGGCTGCAACGCGATCGGCCCACGACCGATCCTCAGGAATAGCGCGCGAAGGTCGGCACCCTGACGGTGCGGCGCAGCGCGACGAGCCTCAGAGCGGGTCCACGTCCAGGTCGTTCAGATCGTCCAGCGGCAGCGTCATCTGGTCGGGACGTGCCCAGCCGACACGGCCGGTGCTCAGCGCGAGCACCTGCTGGCGCCACGAGTAGAGCCCTTCCGTCGGACCGATCAGCTTCATGCCGCTCAGCACCAGTACCGGCTTGTTACGCAGGCGGTCGTGGCGCGGATCGAATTGCGCTTCCGGGCGAAAGCGCAGGCGCATGCCCACCGGCCATTGGCTGTCGGGGCGGCTGGGGATCACGGCGGAAACGGGTTCGAGCATGGGGCGGACAGACGGTCTGGACGGAAGTCATCCTCCGCCCGGCACGTCCTGCCGTCGTCCGTGTGCGCCCCGAGCGCCGTGTAAGCCGTGGACGACGCGATGCGTCAGTCAGCGGCGCAGTCGGCGTCCAGGCGTCGCGCCGCCGTGAGGATGCCGTTGCGCAGATGCTCGAGATAGACGGGGTTTGCGTAGATGTGTTCGGAATGGCCGAGCGCGGTGTACCAGGCGCGGCCGCCGAGCTTGTCGTGGCACCAGCTCATCGGGTGATCGCCCATCGTGCCGGTTTCGCCGAGCGGGAAGCTCGGTGAGGTCGGCAGGTTGCTGGTGTTGGGATTCTGGTTGTAGCTGTTCTCGTCGATGGTCATCAGCACGCGCACGCGGCCGCGCGGATTGCTGCGGAACGCGTAGAACTCGTCGCTGACGTTCCACGGCTGCGGCAGGTGCGCGACCGCCGGATGATCCGGCGCCTCCACATGGAAATCGCCGGGCTGCACGCCCGGTCCGCCCTGCGCCCAGACCGGCAGCACCGGATGATTCTTGAAGTAGGCGCCGATCAGCTCGGCGTAGAACGGCCAGTCGTACTCGGTATCGGCGGCCGAATGCACGCCGACGAAACCACCCCCGCGCGCGACAAAGCGCTCGATCGCGCCGCGCTGCTCGGCGCTGTCGACGATCGTGCCGGTGGTGTTGACGAACGCGATCACGGCGTACTGCGCGAGGTTGGCGTCGGTGTACACGGTGGGATCTTCGCTGGCGTCCACCGCGAAGCCATGCCCGGCGCCGAGGCTCTGGATGCTGGCGATGGCGGTCGGGATCGAGTTGTGCCGGAAGCTCGCGGTGCGCGTGTAGACCAGCACCTTGAACGGCCCGGTTTCGACGCCGGTCGAGGGCGCGCCGTCGCTGCTGTCGCAGCCACCCAGCGCCAGCGCGGCGGTCAGCAGCAGAAGAACGGAGATGCGGTTCATGCGGTGCCTCCGGCGACGCCGCGCGCGATGCGCAGCGCGTTCGCCATGATCGTCAGGGTGGGGTTGAAGCCGGGGAAGGTCGGGAACGTCGACGCGTCGGCAACGTAGACGTTATCGACCTCGTGCAGGCGGCCGCTGCCGTCGCAGACCGAGGCCGCCGGATCGGTGCCCATGCGCGCGGTGCCGGCCAGATGCGCCGTCGCCGGCACGGCGGTGGAGATGATCGGATACGGAATGATCGCGGCGGCGATCGCGCCCGGTGCCAGCAGCGAGAACGCCTCGATGCGCGCGCCCAGCACGATGGCGGCAACGCGCTCGTGCAGGTGCGGGCTGTAGGTGATGCGCGCCGCCGGCAGGCCGTGCAGGTCCTTGACGTCCGGGTCCAGGTCGACGCGGTTGTCGGCCTGCGGCAGGTCCTCGCCGACCAGCTGTGAACCCGCCACGAGCCGGTGCACCGGGCCGAGCTTCATCAGCTGCTTGTGGATCAGGCCATAGCCGGTGAAGCCGGCGAGCAGGTTGGCTTCGGTCAGCAACGGCGCGCCGGAACCGACCTGGATGATGCCGCCCTTCAGGTACGGCAGGCCCAGTGCGCGGATCTCGGCGCCCTTGAACGGGCCGACCAGATCGTCGATCTCCAGCGTCGTGCTTTGCGCGCGTAGCGGATGGATGTCACGTTCGAACAGGGCGGCGCCGAGCGTGAAGTTGTGGAACATCATGTTGCGGCCGAGCTGGTCGGAGCCGTTGCCCAGGCCATGGGGATGCGCGGTGTTGGCCGACAGCAGCAGCAGGCGCGCGGTGTTCACCGGGCTGCCGGCGACAAAGATCTTCGAGGCGCTGAGGCTGTGATCGCGACCGGCAGTGTCCTTGTAGCGCACGGCCGTGGCATGGCGGCCGTCGGCGCGGGTCTCGATGCGGTAGACGAAGGCGCGTTCGATCACACGTACACGACCGGTCAGCGCGGCCGGATTCAGGAATGACACCAGCGCATCGCCGCGCGCGTTGATCGGGCAGCCGAAGCCGGAGCACAGGCCGCAGGCGACGCAGGCGGGGCGGCCGTCGAAGGGCTGCGAGTTCACCGCGGCCGGATACGGATACGCGGTGTAGCCGACGCGGTGTGCGCCCTCGGCCAGCAGCCTGGCGGCGTAGCCGGTGGGGCCGGGCGGCATCACGAACTGCCGCGAGCGCGGTGCCTGCGCCAGCGTCGCGACCGGCATCTGCTCGATGTCGCCCTGCACGCCGACCTGATATTCGATCTCGTCGTAGTACGGCGCGAGGTCGTCGTAGGAGAACGGCCAGTCGGCGACCTGTGCATCGTTCACCGGCCCCAGCTCGCTGAGCATGTGGAAGTCCTGCTTCCAGAAGCGCGGGAACTTGGCGTTGTAGTGCAGCGAGGTGCCGCCGACCGCGGCGCCCAGCTGACCGACGTTGCCGCTGGCGGTGCGCGCAACGCCGTCGGCGGCATCGGCCTGCGTGCGGCTGGTGTTGGGATTGAGCAGCGGATCGGGAAAGCCGAAGTGGCGAGCGCCCTTGATCTCGTCGCTGCCGTAGAGCGTGCCGAGTTCGCCGCTGGGTTTCTCGCCGAAGCCGGGTCGCAGGTTGCGGCCGCGTTCCAGCACCGTCACCGACCAGCCCTGCCGTGCCAGTTCCCAGGCGGTGACGGCGCCGGCGGGGCCGGAGCCGATGACGATCGCATCACGGGCCATGCGTCGTTCTCCGCGCGGCCAGCACTTGTGCGATGCCGGTGGTGAGCCGGCTCAGGGAGCCGTTGCTGTTCTGCAGGATCGTCTGCGCGCCCTCGTAGGACGCCAGCGGCGTCAGCGCGATCAACTGCTCCAGCGGGATCGCGACCGGCAACCGCGGCAGCCATTCCGACAGGCCGGGATTTTCGGGATGCTCGACCTGCTCGTCGGTGTAGCCGCGCGGCTGCACGTCGCCGTCGAAGCCGGTGTACTGCCAGGCGACGAGATCGCGGTTGCCGCCGTACTCGGGCGCGCCGTACATCAGCTCGATCGTCTGCGGAAAGGCGACGTCGATCAGCGCCTGCACAGCGGCATCGCGCGTCGTGCGCAGCAGCAGCTCCGCAGTGACGGTGGGCAGATCGGCAAAGCGGTCGCTGCCGTAGGTGCTGGCCTGCGCATCCAGCGCGGCCAGACCTTCGCGGTAGATCGTCTGCAGGCCCCTCACCGGGCCGTTGAACTCGCGTTCCGGCCGGCCCTGCGAGCCTTCGATGCGCAGGCGCCAGGCCAGCGCCTCGTAGTCGTCGAGCGGGATGAAGTGCTCGAAATCGTTGGTCGCGGCACCGCCGCGATCCGAGTAAGGCCCGCCGGCATAGATGCGCGGCGGATCGACCGCGAACGCGCCGAGCAGTGCGTCGATCGCTTCGGCGCAGCCGGCTTCCGCAGCGCCGGGCGCGGAATCTTCCGGCGGGCCGGGAATGAAACGGTTGACCAGCGCGCGCAGGGCCGCGAGCTCGTCGGCGTCGAGAAACCGGGCATCGCCGCCGATCGGCACGGTGATGTTGGGCTGCGCAGAATCGCCGCATCCCAGCGGCGAGAACGCCGCAAAGGCCAGCAGGCCGCCGCGTTGCAGCAGTGCCCGGCGCGTCAGGCGCGCGGGTGCATTCACTGATCCGGATTCCGGACCCTGCTCGTGCGGCATGTCTCCCCCATGGTGGCGCACGTGGCCGGCTGTACTCGCTTTCGAAGAAAAGCGGCGCCGGATGATGGGGCTAGGCTATGCGGCGTGGACGCGTCATGCAACGAGCCTTGGTTTTTGCACGCGCAAAAAGAAAGCGCCCCTTGCGGGGCGCTTCTGGTAACGCAGATGCGACGGGCTTCAGGGCGTCGTGGCGAGCGTGCCGCAGACCGCCGAGAACACGTTGGTTTCCGAGAACGCACTGACCAGACCGGAGGAGTACTCCAGTTCGATCGCATCGTACGGCTGCGTCGTCGGAATCGACACCAGGACCTGATCCTGATCTTCCAGGCCGCCCGGAATCACCGCGAAGCCCAGCAGCGCGAGGCGCAGCGGGTTCGATTCGGCGTCGCTGGACTCGACGACATTGCCGGCAAGGCGCGTACGAACGGTCAGCGACGACAGCAGCTCGGCGGTGGCGACCGGACCCAGCGGGTTCAGCGTGCCAGCCGGACGGCCGACGATGAAGCCCGCCGCCTGGCCGGCCGGGATCGGCGGGCCGGCGGGCGCGGTCACGCGCACCGAGGCGCTGGCCAGCAGCAGGCCGACCGGGACGTTGATCTTCGCGAAGTTGTCGACCACGTCGTCGATGACGTTGCCTTCGTCGACCACATCGCACAGCACGCACAGCGCGCTGATCGACTGGCTGACGGTGGCGCCGGAGGAGGCACGCAGCGGCGCGCTGCAATCGGCGCCGGGGGCGAGGACCTCAAGGTCCGCGTCCGCGCTGCGCTGCGTGGTGCTGTTGGACGGCACGCTGTCCTTCAGCTTGGCGGTGATGACGGCGGTGCCGACCGTGACGCCGGTGGCTTCGCCGGTGGCATCCACCGTGGCAACGGCATCAGCCGACGAGCTCCAGTCGAGCTGATCGTTGGCGATCGGGCCGTCCGGCGAGCTGCCGGAGAAGTCGCCGATCGCGACGAACGCCTGCTTGTTGCCGACGCGGACCGTGGCCGAATCCGGTTCCACACGCAGAAGCGCGTTGAGCTCGGCCAGAACCACCGTCACATCGACCTCGTCGGTGATCGGCTCGCCCGCGTTGTTCGGGCTGGAAGCGGTGATGGTGGCGTTGCCGACCGCGCGGGCGCTTGCCGTGGTGGTCGAACCATTGACCGGATCGACGCTGACGATGGCGTTGTTGGACGTGGTCCACGTCACCGTGCCATTGATCGCCTGAGGCGTCGGGCTGTTGGTGTAGATGCCCTCGGCGATGTAGCGGCGGCTACCGTTCAAGGGGATCGGGCCGGTGGTGTCCGGGATCGAGCGGATGCGGACTTCCAGCAGGTCCGGAGCAATCACCGTAATGACGGTGCCGCCCTCGACGCCGCTGTGGCTGGCGGTGATCGTGGCCGTGCCGCCCGCGACGGCGGTTGCGAGACCGGAGACGGCGTCGATCGACACCACGCCCGGATTGCTGCTCGCCCAGGTGGCGGTCGTCAGCGGTTCGGTGACCGTCGCGGTCGGCGAGCCCGGCGGGGTCGTGTAGCGACCGGTTGCCTGGAACTGCTGGGTTGAACCCAGGGGAATGGACGGTGCCGCCGGAGTCACCGTGATGCTCTGCAGCTCACGCGTGAAATCCGGGCTCTGGACGCTGCCGTCGCTGCAGCCAGCCACCAGAACCACCGCCCACAACAGCCACCACTGCCGTTTGATCATTGCCGGTACCCGAACCTGAATGTCGATATTTTGAAGAATCCCTGTGCCCCCGCCCGCAACGCACGACCGTTTAGGTCGTTGTGCTACGTATGGCGCTCGCATCATAATGCATTCCATTAGAAGGAAAGTAATGCGGCACCCAGGGGCATGCCACACCCCGCCCCGGGTGCCTTCTGATAAGTTTTGCGCCGCATGTTGGGGTAGATGTTGCAGTTTCTTGCCGTGAACAAGCCTTGCGCGAGCCGTCGCGCCTAGAACAGGGATTGAGGGAGAGTCGGTGATGTCTAAATTCGGATGGCTGGCGCTGGCGGGTCTGATCTGCAGCGGCGCGGCGCAGGCGCAGGTTGTGGAAAACCCGCAGCAGCGGCAGGTCGTGGCGTCGCAGTCGACCACAGGCGATTTCGATGATCGCTGGTACGTGACGCCGATGGTCGGCGCTGTGTTCGCGGGCAGCGATGGCCTGGATACGGGCGGTCTTTTCGGCCTGGCGATCGGCAAGGGTGTGACGCCCTACCTCGACCTCGAAGTCGAATTGAATTACAGCGAACTCGATGTCAGCACGCTGCCCGCCTTTAATCTGTACAAGCGTGGCTCCCTGGGCTTCAGCCTGGTACAGCATCTGGCGCGCGATACCGCCAAGGTGCGTCCGTACCTGCTGCTGAACGGCAATGCACACGACATCAGCTTCCTCAACGAGGATCTGACCGGCATCGGCGCCGCCGCGGGCGGCGGTCTGAAGTTCAAGCTGACGCAGGCGCTCGACCTGCGTGCCGACGTTCGCTACAACCTGGATTTCATCAGCGCCAAGGGTAGCGTGCCCGACGATACGTTCTATCTGTGGAGCAGCGCGCTGGGCCTGACCTACAAGTTCGGTGCCGATCCCTACGACGACGACGGTGACGGCGTGCCGAATTCGCTGGACAAGTGCCCGAACACGCCGCGTGGCGTGGCGGTGTACTCGGACGGCTGCCCGGTCGATATGGACGGCGACGGCGTTCCCGATTACCTCGACAAGTGCCCGAACACGCCGAAAGGCGCGCTGGTGGGTCCGGACGGTTGTGAGCTGGATAGCGACGGCGACGGCGTGCCCGATGCGCGCGACCAGTGCCCGAACACCCCGCGCGGCATTCCGGTCGACAGCTCCGGCTGCCCGCTGGACAGCGACGGCGACGGCGTCCCCGACTATCTGGACAAGTGCCCCGGCACGCCGAAGGGTACCCGCGTCAACGCCGAAGGCTGCTCGCTGGCCGATCAGGACGGCGACGGCATTCCGGACGAACTCGACAAGTGCCCCGGCACGCCGGCCGGCATCCCGGTCGGCCCGGACGGTTGCCCGCTGGATAGCGACGGCGATGGCGTCCCCGACTATCTCGACGAGTGCCCGAAGACCCCGCCGGGTGCCAAGGTGCTGCCGAACGGTTGCGCGCTGACCGGCGACTGCCGTACGCCGCGTCCGGGCGAGGCCGTGGACGCCCAGGGCTGCGCGATCGACCGCAACTTCATCCTCAAGGGTGTGAAGTTCGAGTTCGACTCCGACCGTCTGACCGCGGCCGCCAAGGAGATCCTCAACGAGGTTGCTGCGACGCTGCAGGCCTATCCGAATGTCGCCGTGGAGCTGGAAGGTCACACCGACAGCCTGGGTTCGGACACCTACAACCTCGGCTTGTCCGAGCGCCGCGCCAAC
Organism: Solimonas sp.; assembly: GCA_036405815.1. GTDB lineage: Bacteria > Pseudomonadota > Gammaproteobacteria > Nevskiales > Nevskiaceae > Solimonas. Next base: position 37,329 of record DASWWX010000013.1, read on the forward strand.
GCGGTGAAGACCTACCTGACCGGCCGCGGCGTCGAAGCGCGTCGCATGACGCCGGTGGGCTACGGCGAATCGCGTCCGATCGACTCCAACGAGACCGAGCCGGGTCGCGAGAACAACCGCCGCGTCGAACTCGGCGTGCGGGAATAAGGACTCTCCGGCACGGCTCCCGCCGTCGCCGCAGCGATTCCACAAACCCCGCCTCCTGTTGGAGGCGGGGTTTTTCTTTGGTCGTCCGCGCAGGCACCATGCGTTAGGGATCGGTTGGGGGATGCGCGATGTACATCAGCTACGACTTCTCGTTCGACGACGGCACGCGGCACCAGGTGGTGGTCGATGTCTTGCGCGCCGAGCGCGAGACGCCGCTGACCTCCCGTACGCCGCCGCCGGACTGGACGCGGCTCGACTACAAGCAGTGTCCCAACTGTCCGCTGAAGGCCGAGCACAGCCCGCGCTGTCCGCCGGCGGTCGATCTGGTGCCGACGATGGATGCATTCGCCCGCATCATTTCCCACACCGAAGCACAGGTGACCGTGAAGATGGCCGAGCGCACGGTCACGCATCGCTGCCAGGCGCAGCAGGCGCTCAGTTCATTGGTGGCGCTGATGATGGCGACCAGCGGCTGTCCGATTCTCGGCCGCATGCGCGGTCTGGCGCGGACGCATGTGCCGTTTGCGACGCTGGAGGAGAGCCTGGTGCGCAGCTTGGGCGCCTACCTGCTTGGACAGTTGCTGGTGCAGCGCGGCGGCGGCGAGCCCGACTGGGACTTGCAGAAGCTCAAGGATCACTACGCGCAGCTGGAAGTGCTGAACAAGGCGTTCAAGGCGCGGGTGCGCGCCGCCTCGCAGCAGGATGCGTCGCTCAACGCCGTCAGCGCACTGGGCATCCTGTCGATGGGCATCGGTTTTTCAATCGACGATCAGCTCGAGGCCTTGCTGCCCTATACCGTCCTGGGCGGTGATCCCTGAGCGGTATTGTGGCGATGCCGCAGCGGGGTGTCGCCTCAATGTGATGTTGAGGTCGCGAGTCGCAGCACATCGCCATAGCTCGGCGGCATCGGGACCGCATCGCGTTCGCGCAGCCAGCGGTGCATCAGCGGCAGCTTCCAGTACGGCACCGAGGCCATCACGTGGTGCTCCAGGTGGTAGTTCACCTGGAACGGTGCGACGCTGATGCGCGCGAGCCAGCCGGCGCGCGTCGTGCGCGTGTTCTGAAACATGTCCGGCGTGTCCGGCAGCATGCCGTGCTCGGCGATCGAGCGGATGCGCAGCAGCAACGGGAACGGCGTGACGTAGGCCAGCACCCACACCGCGTACAGCCAGGCGTGGCCGGAAAGCGCGAAAATCGTCAGCAGCACGCCGTTGGCGATCAGCATCGGCGTCATGTTGCGCAGCGCGGTGGCGACGTAGTGATGCCAGCGCCGTCCGTTCGCTGGCAGGCGCTCGATGTCGTTGGCCACGGTCCAGCGGATCACGCCGGCGTCCATCAGCACGAGGCCGAACAGCAGCTTCAAACCGGTGATGCCGGAAAGGTCGCGCGCGAACTTGCGCCACAGCGAGCGCCGCGTCGTCGGATAGCCCACATGTAGCGTGCGGTCCGGGTCGGCTTCGGTGCCGGTGCGTGTGTGATGGCCGAGGTGGTGCGCGCGGTACTTGTGCAGGCTCTGCCAGATCGGCCGCGCGCACAGCCAGTCGGTCAGCACGTCGTTGGCCCAGCGCGACTTGAACAGGGTGCCGTGCGCGCCCTCGTGCTCGAGAATCGCGAGCGCGAGCTGACGTCCGGCGATGACGAACAGCGCGGCGACGAAGGTGAACAGATTCGGCCAGATCGCCAGCACCGCGAACGTCGCGGCGATGACCGCCCACGTCGACGCGATGGCCCAGGCGCCGCGCCAGTTCGAGCGCTGCGTCAGCACGGCGATCTGCTCGCGCGTGAACAGTTCGCTGAGCTTGCGCCGCGTGACGGTCGGCAGTTCGGTCGGCGTGGAAGTGGCGACGGTGTTCATGGGGTGAGGACTCCGGTTCAGTGCGCGCGCAGGCCGCGCGCTGCGGATGCCGCGCCGTCGGCGGGCAGGCCGAGCCGGCGTGTGCGGCGCCACAGCGCCTGGCCGTAGCGGTCGAACGCGCGCACGGTTTCGACGAAGGCGCGGCGCGCGGCGGTGTCGACGTAAGGTTCCGGCAGCAGCGGGTCGAACACGACCTCGCGGATCGCGCCGCCGCCCAGCAGGAAGGACTCGCGCGCGGCGACGTCCGTCTCCAGCCGCCCGGCCTTCGCCATCCAGGTCTCGAGACGCGTGCGCTGCTTGCGGTAGTTGGCGTTCAGCGCCTTGCCGTCCCACAGCGCGCGAATGCGCGTCGCGCGCGCGCCGTCGAAATCCTGTGCGACGAACACACTGGCCTCGCGTTCCAGCCCCAGCGTGTACAGGCGGTCGCGCACGCTGGCGACGTCCTCGATGTTGTCGGGCCTGAGATAAAAACCGCGCTCGAATTCGCGGAAGCCGAGCATCTGCAAGGCGCGACCGCGACGGCGCAACGCGGTGCGATCGCTGCGTCCGAGCGCGCCGCTGTGCACGGCGAGGTAGGCGCCGTTCCACGGCCGCACGCGCTGTTCGGCATGACGCCAGGTCGCGACCTGGTCGGCGAGTTCGTGCGCGGCGCCGGCGAGGCGATAGCTGCCGCGCCCTTCGGCCTGGATCAGGCCTTCCGTACCGAGCCGCACCAGCGCCACGCGCGCGTTGTTCTCGCGGATGTCGAACAGCGCGCAGGCGCCGACGAAATCGCGCGCGCTCAGCGCCTCGCCTTCGGAGGCGAGCAACAGGCCGAGGATCAGGTTCTTGGCGGTCGGCTTCATTACGGGTGTTGCCAGATGCTGCAGATTGGTGACACATTACAAGTCATGGCATGAAACCGTCAATGACGGTAATGAACGGAGAGCCGCCGATGTCGTCCGAAACCCAGTCCTCCGTGGTTCGCGTGGAGCGGCGGCCGCCGCTGCTGGTCGTCGCGATCGACCGTCCCGCGGCACGCAACGCCGTCGACGGCCCGACTGCACAGGCGCTGGCCGAGGCTTTCCGTGCCTTCGACGCCGACGACGAACTCAAGGTCGCGATCCTGACCGGCAGCGGCGAGCACTTCTGCGCGGGGGCGGACCTGAAGGCCGTCGCCGGCCGCACGCACGGCAACCGCATCGACACCGAAGGCGACGGGCCGATGGGGCCGACGCGCATGCAATTGTCGAAGCCGGTGATCGCCGCGGTGTCCGGCTACTGCGTCGCCGGCGGACTGGAACTCGCACTGTGGTGCGACCTGCGCGTCGCCGACGAGAGCGCGGTGTTCGGCGTGTTCTGCCGCCGCTTCGGCGTGCCGCTGATCGACGGCGGCACCGTGCGCCTGCCGCGCCTGATCGGTCACTCGCGTGCGATGGACCTGATCCTGACGGGCCGCCCGGTAGAGGCGGACGAAGCCTTGCGGATGGGCCTCGCCAACCGCGTCGTACCCAGGGGCCAGGCGCTCGCCGCGGCGGAAACGCTGGCCCTGCAGATCGCGGCCTTCCCGCAGACCTGCATGCGCGGCGATCGGCGCAGTGCGTACGAGCAGTGGAGCCTCGACGAAGCCGCCGCCATCGCCAACGAGTTCCGCCACGGCCTGCAGACCCTGCAGTCCGGCGAGACGCTGGCCGGTGCCGGGCGCTTCACCTCGGGTGTCGGCCGTCACGGCGACTTCGGCAATAAACAGTAATGGAGCGCGACATGAGCGAACTGAAGACGATGCTGTACGCGCGCACCGGTCGCATTGCGCGCATCACCCTGAACCGCCCCGCGCGCGGCAACGGCATCACGATGGACCTGCCGCGCGAACTCGCCGCCTGCGTCGAGCGCGCGAACCTGGATCCGGAGGTGCACGTCATCGCGCTGTCCGGCAACGGCACGGGCTTCTGCGGCGGCTACGATCTGGTCGAGAGCGCGGAGAGTCTGCAGGTCGGCACGCCGGACGCCTCGCGCCCCGCCGGTTCGCCGCTGGACCCGCTGGTGCAGTTAAAGAACCACCAGCCCAATAGTGCCTGGGACCCGACCGTCGACTACGCGATGATGAGTCGCAACGTGAAGGGCTTCATGAGCCTGTTCCATAGTGATAAGCCCGTCGTGTGCAAGGTGCACGGCTTCTGCGTCGCCGGCGGCACCGACATGGCGCTGTGTTCCGATCTGCTGGTCATCGCCGACGACGCCAAGATCGGTTATCCGCCCGCCCGCGTCTGGGGTTCGCCGACGACCTCGCTGTGGTTCCACCGCCTCGGCATCGAGAAGGCCAAGCGCCTGCTGTTCACCGGCGACTGCCTGTCGGGCAAGGAAGCGCAGGCGTGGGGCCTGGCGATCGAGTCGGCGCCGCCGGACCAGCTCGACGCGCGCTTCGAGGCGTTGCTGGAGCGCATCGCGCGTATGCCGGTGAACCAGCTGGTAATGATGAAGCTGCTGCTCAACCAGAGCCTGATGGCCCAGGGCCTGCAGACCACGCAGATCCTCGGCACCGTGTTCGACGGCATCACGCGCCACACGAAGGAGGGCTACGCGTTTCAGCAGCGCGCCGCCGAGGCTGGCTTCCGCCAGGCCGTGCGCGAGCGCGACGAGCCCTTCGGCGACTTCGGGCTGTCGACGTTCAAGCGCTGACATCGACGCCATCGGCCGACGCCGCTGCGCCTGCGCCGTGAACCGGACCTCTGGTTCAGGCCCCGGACAGCCGGCGCCGTTACAACAGGGTCATGAAACCGCTCCTCTCGAAAGTCGTGGTCATCGGCTGTACGGCGCTACTGCTGGCGGCTTGCGCGACGCGCACGCCTTATCAGCCGATGCAGAAAGGTCAGGGTTACAGCGAACAGAAGCTGGAAGCCGGACGCTATCGGGTCACTGTCGTCGGCAGTACCGCGACGCCGCGTGAAACGGTGGAGAACTACTTGCTGTATCGCGCCGCGGAGTTGACGGTGGCGGCCGGTTACGAGCGCTTCTCGCTGCGCGATCAGCATACGGATGCCGAACCCGGCGGCAGCGGCTCCGGTGTCAGCGTCGGCGTGGGCGGTTTCGGCGGTGTTTCCCGCGGCGTGGGCCTGGGTGTCGGCGTAGGCACGGGCAGCGGCAGCAAACTCGCCTACCGCACGCAGGCGGATGTGCTGATGCTGTCGGTCGACGCGCCGGTCTCGCCATCGACGTTCGATGCACGTCAGGTGATCGACAACTTGCGATCGCAGGTTCAGCCGCCGTCGGCGCGCTGAGCCACCCAGCCGAGAGATCAGCTCGGCGAACGGCAGTCCACGTTCCGACCGGGGCCGGTCTCGATCAAGGCCAGCACCGCGGCCGGCGGTGCGATCAGGAATAGGCCGGTGGCCGCCGCGGCGCGCAGCACCAGCGGACCGGCTTCGGGGCGAATCTTGGGCGACTTGAATGTGCCGCCGATCTTGAGCGGCGTGCGCAGGCTGACCGGGCTCATGTCCTTGGGCTGGGGGATTAGGCGCAGCGCGAGCGTCTCCTGACCGAGATCGATCTTGCCTTCGCCATGCAACACCGTGTCGGATGTATCCAGCGCGAAGGCGCGCGTCTGCATCACGCCACCGGCGACGCCGAAGTCAGCGTAGGCGCAGCGCAAGGCGATGTTGCGATCGCGGCCGATCAGATAGCGCAGGCCTTCGGCGATATCGAGGCCGGCCAGTTCGACGAGCAGGGCGCTGATGCGGCCCGCACCCATCGCCAGGCCGATGTCGCCATCGGCCTGGCCCAGCATCTGTGCAACCGAATTGCCGCGCGTGCGCAGCGAGGCGCTGCCGCCGATGCGGCCGACGGCGTCCTTCATGACTGCGGCGCCCGGCACCAGCTTGGGCAGATCCAGGCTTCTGGCGCGGGCATCGACTTCGACCGCGATCGGATCCTGGCGCGCGTCGAGCGTCAGCGTCGTGCGCAGCGAGCCGCCGGCCACGCCCACACTCAAGGGGTCCAGATGCAGCAGACCGTCGTCGAGTTTGAGCCGCGCATCCATCGAGTCCAGCGGCCAGCCGGGGGCATTCAGGGCGGCGACACGCAGATGCACATCCGCATCCATCGCGCGCAGCTTGCTCAGGTCATAGGGCTCGTCGGGCAGTACTCGATTGCGCGCCTGTTGCGCCGCTGCCATACGGCGCTGTTCTGCGGACGCAGTCTCGTCGGCGCCGGTCGAGGGTGGTGCGCCGATGAAGCCGGCCAGGTCGTCGAGATCAAGCTGCTTCGAGTGCAGCGTGGCGACCAGCTTGGGGCGTTCGCCGGTGATGTCGACGCTGACGCGGCCGGCCAGATCACTGTCGCCGACATGGCCGCTGAAGTCGCGGTAATGCCAGGCCGCGCCATCGCGACCGGCACGGCCGCGCAGTGCGTACGGTGGGGTCGGCGGCAGCGCGATGCCGAGCAAGGGATACAGGTCGGCGAGATCGTTGCCGGACAAGGCAAAGTCCAGATCGAAGTCGCGTAGCTGCAGCGGTGACTGCAGCGCGCCCTCGACGCGAGCGCGCGTGGCGCCGGCAGCCGCAACTAGCTCCAAGTGGAACTGCGGGTTTTCCTGCTGCAAGGTCAGCGGCGAATCGATCTTGGCCTGCAGGCTGAACGGTTGCGCGCGATAGCGGCCGGTGCCCTTGGCGATCAGCGGCGGCGGGGTGCCGTCGGCGCCGCGCTCGCCGCTGTGGATCGCCAGGTTCAGTTCGGTCTGCAAGCTCGGTTCGTGTACGCGCAACTCGCCGTCGTCGATCGTCAGCAGGCCGATGCGCGGCGGCGCGGACGGCTCGTCGGAGGCCGGTGCCGGCAGATCCAGTTGCCAGTTCGCCTGGTCCTCGGCATTGCGTTCCAGCCGTACGCGTGGTCTTTGCAAGTGAACGTGCGGCAGTTCGATGTCGCCGCGCAGCAGCGGGCGGAGGGCGATGTCGAGCTGCAGGCGATCGAGCGTCGCCATCTCCACGTCATCCGCCCAATCGGCGTTGCCAAAGCGAAGACCGTCGGCGCGGATCTTGGTGATGCGACCCAGCTTGACGTGCAGATCGCCGTCGATCGAGAAGCTGCGGCCGGTCATGGCGCTGACCTGGCGTGCGATCGGGCCCTTGAACCAGTTCCAGTCGAACAGCAGCACCAGTGCCACGATGGCGAGCACGACGACGCCAAGAATCTGGAACCCGCGGCGACGATGGAGCGGCTTGGAACTCATCAAAGGAGCCTGCCGTCGCCAGATGAATTCGGGCTGAAGGTCGGCGCGGGCCGGCCGCGCAAGGTGCTCAGGCGGGCGGCAGATTGCGCTGCAGCATGCCGATCAGCTTGCGCTTCATCGGGATGACCCAGTTCTGCTTCAGCGTCGGCGACAGCAGGCCGGCATCTTCCAGCTCATCGCACAAGTGCATCTGGTGGGCGAGATCGAAGAGGTCGAGCTGGTAGGTGAACAGGCCGTCGTCGCCGACGGTGATGAACGAGACCCCCGGCGTCTGATAGGGGCTGCCATCGGCGCGCGTGCCCGGGCCGCGGTTCCACCAGTGCGTGATGATCTGGTTGCCGTGCGTGGTGTAGCGCTCGATCGGAAAGCTCCAGCCCTCCCAGCCAACCATCATGTCGCGACCGTAGTGCGTGGCGCGAATCTCGTCGCGGCTGTTGGCGAACACCCGCATCGTGCCGCCGTACTCACAGAGATACTGGCAATTCTGCGCGTAGAACTGATCGGCGATCCAGGCCCACTCGTTACGCCGCGCGGCTTCCACGAACGCGGCCTGCATCTCCGCCGCTTTGGCCGCCACCTGCTGCGCGCTGATGCTCATTCCGCACTCTCCTGGTCTGGACTGATGACGAGATAGTCCGGTCGCGATGCGACCCGCGCCTCATCCGATTGCGGGGGAGTGCGTGCTCAGGCGCGTTGCGGGCGTGATGTTTCCTCGGCCGGAGTCCCGATGCTCGGCAGCCGCAGCGCATCGACCACCGTGCCAAGCCGCGAGAACGGCACCGGTCGGCTGAACAGAAAGCCCTGGACCTCGTCGCAACCGAGCTGACGCAACTGCCGCAGTTGCTCGATGGAGTCCACGCCCTCGGCGATCACGGTCAGGTGCAATGAGCGCGCCATCGTCACGATGGTTTGCACCATCGCCACATGGGCGTCGCTGTCGCCCATCTTGATGATGAAGGAGCGGTCGATCTTCAGTGCATCCACGGGCAGACGCGCGAGGTAGGTCAATGACGAGTAGCCGGTTCCGAAGTCGTCGATCGCGATGCGGATGCCGAGCGCACGTAGCTCGTTGAGCGTGCGGAGCGTCGATTTCACTTCGCCGAGCATCAGTGATTCGGTGACTTCCATATCGATGCGCGCCCGTTCGCCGATCTCGTCCCCCATCAGCTCGCGCACGCGCCCAACGAAGTCCGGCTGTTGCAGCTGCAGCGACGAGACATTGACGGCGATGCGCGGCGTATGGTTGCCGCGAAGCAGTGACCAGGCACGGCTCGCACGCAGTGCTTCGGCGATGGTCCAGAGGCCGACGTCTCGGATTAGGCCGGTTTCCTCCAGCAGCGGTACGAATTGCTGCGGCGGCACCATGCCCATGTCCGGGCTGTTCCAGCGGATCAACGCCTCGACGCCGGCGACCTTGCCATCCGGCAACTGTAGCTTCGGCTGGTAATGCAGCGTGAACTCGTTGCGCGCGATCGCATGGCGCAGGCGGTTTTCCATCTCCATCCGCTGGCGAACCGCGGCGCTGATCTGCCGCGTGTAGTAGCAAAGGGACTCGCCGCCGCGCTTGGCGTGCTTGAGCGCGGATTCGGCGTTGCGCAGCAGGCTTTCGGCATCCTCACCGTCGATCGGGAACATCGCGACGCCGGCGCGCGCCGAGATACGCAGGTTCTGGCCGAACACGGTGAGGGGCAGGGCGATCTGCGCCAGTGCCTGGTCCTGCACGCGTCGCGTCAGTTCCGCGGCGTCCTCGACGTCGGTCAGGATCAGCGCGAAGCGATCGCCAGCGATGCGTGCGAGCCGGTGCATGCTCTTCGTGAAGCTGCCGAGTCGCTCGGCGATCACGACCAGCAGGCGATCGCCCGCGGCCTGGCCCCAGGCGTCGTTGATCGACTTGAAATGGTCGAGATCGATCATAGCTACGGCGAGCTGACGGCCCTCCAGCCGTGCCGAGCGTAACTGGTCGTCGAGACGCTCCAGGAACAGCTTTCGATTGGCCAGGCCGGTGAGCGGATCGTAGTGGGCGAGGAAAGCCATCTCCTCGCGCTCGGTGATGTCCTCGATCTGTGCGATGTGCGTCGTGCCTGCAGGGGCATTGGCTTGTAGCGCGACATGCACGAGCACCGGCACCGCATGGCCGTCGCGATGCACGTAACGAAGTGCGATCTGAGCCGACCGCTGTCCCGCTTTGATGGCGGCGTTGAATGTGCGCAGACCGCGCTGGTAGTCGTCTGGATGCACGCATCCGCGGTATCCCAGCTCGAGCAGCTCCGCTTCGGTGCGGCCAAGCATGCGACACATCGCCGGATTTGCATGTATCCAGTGATCCGTGTCCAGGTACAGCACCATGCCGATCGGGGCGTTCTCGAAGGCGGTCTGGAACTGCTCCTGGCTTTCGCGCATCGCCTTTTGCGCCTGTTCGCGGCGCTCGATCTCCTGCGTCAGATCGCGGTTGGCGCGTTCCACCTCGCGCAGCATGCGCGTCGTGTTGCTCGATAGCCGGGCGTCCAGAATCGATATCGCCAGGGTCGCGACGAGAAGGCCGAGAATCGCGAACGAGACGATGTAGGCCAGGGCGGCGCCATCGAGTCGCAGCCCCCCTTGTACCGTGCACACGCTGCCCGGCGGAAAGTCGGCGGCGGCCATGCCGGTGTAGTGCATGCCGCTGATCGCCAGCCCCATGATCACCGCGGCGCCGAGGCGGCGCGCCACGCTCCAGCCGCCGGACTCGCCGCGCAACGTGAACGCCAGAACCAGCGCGACCACGGACGCGCAGATCGCGATCATCACCGAGGCCGCGAACAGCAGCGGGTCGTACTGGATTGGTGGCGACATCTGCATCGCCGCCATGCCGGTGTAGTGCATGGCGCATATGCCGATGCCCATCAGCGTGCCGCCGCCCAGCAACTGGCGCAGCGTCATGTGCGGGCGACTGGCGACATGCAGCGCGACACCCGACGCGGCGATGGCAATGGCCAGCGAGCCCAGCGTGGTGGCCACGTCGTAGGCCAGCGGAATCGGCATCGAGAAGGCGAGCATGCCGACGAAGTGCATCGACCAGACGCCGGCGCCCATCGAGCAGGCGCCGCCGATCAGCCAGATCCGACCCCAGCGGCCCGCATTCGAGGTGACGCGGCGGGCGAGGTCCAGCGCGCAATACGAGGCGAGCACCGCGATCGCGATCGACAGTGCCACCAGTGCGGTGTCATACGTTCCTTGCATGACCACTCCTGTCGGATTCCACCGACTTTGCGCTGCGATGCCCCCTGAGCCGCAAAGTGTAATGGCCCGCGTCGCTGGCGGTGTGCCGATCGTCCATGCAAACGCCACCGTTCCCGCGCCACACGACGCGACGGTCGTGCTAGCGTCAGCGTCGAGCGGAGATCCAGGTCCGCCTCCAGGGGGATTCATGTTCAGATTTGCAGTTGTCGCCGGCCTGTTGGCCGTTTTCTCCGTCACCGCGCAGGCCGCCAAGCCCTGTGAGGCTCTCAAGGGCGAGATCGCCGCCAAGCTCGATGCGAAGGGCGTTCAGCGTTATGTGCTGACGATCGTTCCGGCCGACGCCACTGGCGACCAGGCCATCGTCGGGAGCTGCGATGGCGGCAAAAGCAAGATCACGTATGTACGGGGCCGCGCGGCCCCGGCTGACGGGCCAGCGACCGAAGCAGCCGCGACGCCGTAATCTCGATCAGGTCCCTGGCCGGGAGTCCGGCGCGCGGTTCTCATCCGTATGCGGGAACCGGCCCTTGCGGTGACCATCTAGCATCAGTCCGATCAGCGGACGATGATTCGCGATGGGGGAGCATCAATGAACATCCGGAAATACCGGAATGCAGGCGGCCTGCCGGCCGCCATTGCAGGCGCGAGCCTGTTGTTGCTGAGTGCCTGCGGCACGTCCGAGACGGCGCAGCAGGACGATCTCGGTCTGGGCCCGGTGCCGGGTTTCGGTGCCAGCCGTTGCGGCGACGCGACGCAGCGGCCCTGGTGCGATACGAAGCGTTCGCCAGCCGAGCGCGCGGAACTGCTGCTTGCGCAGATGACGCTGACGCAGAAGCTCGGCCTGCTGGCGGGCGACGAGATCATCCCGTTGGCCAGTGGCGATCCCTTCGTCGGCATCAGCTACGGCATCCCGGAACTGGGTCTGCCGGATCTGCGCATGTCCGATGGCCCGGTGGGCGTGCGTGGCACCGCTGCGACTGCCTTTCCGACCCCGCTGTCGCTGGCGGCGAGCTTCGACCTGACGCTGGCGCGCCGCACCGGTGCGGCGGTGGCGCGCGAGGTGCGCTTCAAGGGCAATGACCTGGTGCATGCGCCGGTGGTCGACGTGATGCGGCATCCGCTGGCGGGGCGCACCTTCGAAACCTATGGCGAGGATCCGTATCTGGCCGGCCGCTTCGGCGTGGAATGGATACTCGGCGTGCAGGGCGAGGGCATCATGGCCAACGTCAAGCACTACCTGCTCAACACGCAGGAAGGTCAGATCGGCGTGCCGCCGCTGACCTCGGTGGTGGGTGGGCGGCAGACGGTCAATCACGTGGTCGACGAACGCACGCTGCGCGAGATGCACCTGGCGCCGTTCGAGGCCGCGGTCAAGGAAGCCGACGTCTCCTCGCTGATGTGCGCCTACAACTACGTCAACTTCGCCGCCGCCTGCGGCAGCGCCTACCTGCTGCAGCAGGTGCTGCGCGACGAGTGGGGCTTCGACGGGTTCATCGTCTCCGACTACGTGCTTGCGGTGAAGGACACGGTGCTGTCGATCAACAGCGGCACCGAGATCGAGATGCCGTTGCCGGTGTTCTACCAGCCGTTGCTGCTGCAGGTTGCCGTCATCAGCGGGTTGATCTCGACCGAGATGATCGACACGCGCGTCGGCAATATCCTGCGCACCTTGTTCCGCTTCGGCTTCTTCGACCGCGCCAACTTCGTGCGTGACGACGAGCGGGTCAATCAGGCCGCGCACGCGGCGGTGGCGCGCGAGACGGCGGAGCAGGGCACGGTGCTGCTGCGCAACAACGGCGTGTTGCCATTGGGCGCGCCTGCCCGCATCGCGGTCATCGGCGAGTCGGCGACGGTGCGTCCCAGCGGCGGTGGGTCTTCGGCGGTCGTGCCGTACCGCTTCCGTGCGCCACTGGATGGCTTGATCGATCGCGCCGGCAGTGATGCCGAGGTACGCTATATCGATGGCAGCAATGCCGCGGCCGCCGCGGCACTGGCGGCCGATAGCGACGTGGCGATCGTGTTCGTGGCCGACAAGGCCAGCGAGGGCGTGGACAAGACCTGCCTGTCGCTGGACTGCCCGCCGCTGCCGTTGTCGGTGCTGGTTCCGATCCTGCCGGAACTGGGCGCCAAGCCGCAGGATGCGCTGATCGAGGCGGTGGCGGCGGCGAATCCAAAGACGATCGTGGTCATGCAGACGGCGGGCCCCGTGCTGACGCCGTGGCGCGAGCGCACCGCGGCGCTACTGGAAGTCTGGTACCCGGGCCAGGAGGCGGGCGACGCGATCGCGCGCGTGCTGTTCGGCGATACCGATCCGGGTGGTCGTCTGCCGCTGAGCTTCCCGAACGCCGAAGGCGACACGCCTGTTGCCGGCAACCCGCTGCAGTATCCGGGTGTCGCCAACCAGGCCGTCTACACGGAAGGCGTGTTCACCGGCTATCGCTGGTATGACCAGAACGAGGTCGTGCCCGCCTATCCCTTCGGTTACGGCCTGTCGTACACGCAGTTCGTGATGGACGATCTGCAGCTCTTGGTCGACGGCGCGACCGTCGAGGCGTCGCTGAATGTCCGGAATACGGGCGCCCGCGCCGGCTGGGCGGTGCCGCAGCTCTATCTCGGTCTGCCATCGAGCGAGGCGGTGCCGCAGCCGCCGCGCGCGCTGAAGGGTTTCGGCAAGCGCTGGCTGGCGCCGGGGGCCTCCACGCGCGTGAGCTTCACGCTCGATGCACGGGCGTTCTCGTACTGGGATGTGGAGGGCGGCGACTGGAAGATCGCCGACGGTTGCTACGTGATCGAGGCCGGCGCGCATTCGCGCGAGTTGCCGCTGAAGGCGACGCTGCTGCGCAGCAGCGGGACGATGGCGGTGAGCGGCTGCTGAGGCGGCCGCATGTCGCTCAGGCGCCCGCGAGAGATCTCGCGTTGAACGATGCGAGCGCAGCGAGCGGAGTCCTCGCTGCGCCCGACCCTTGGCTCAAGCGCTTTCCAGTGCTTCCAGCGCTTCGCGGCTATAGACCGCAAGACGTTGCAGATGCGGCAACGTGTCGCGACAGCCGATGAAGCCGAAGTTCAGCGTTTCCAGATAGCTGACGACGGTGATGTTGAGCCCGTAACCCTGGAACGGGATCGACAGCGGGTAGTAGGCATCCATGCGGAAGCCGCGGAAGTACATCGGCTGCGTCGGCCCCGGCACGTTGGAAATCACGAGGTTGAATGCCGGCCGTACGCGCCCGGCGGCGCCCGGCGCCATGCTCAGCACCATCGGCGCCATCAGCAAGGCGCTGTACTGCATGATGCCGTTCTTGGTCATGCCCGAGAGCTGGGCCTTGGCGGCGCGCGTGGACGTAATGATGGCCTGCAGGCGTTCCTGCGGATCTTCGACGTCGGTGGCCAGCGAGGCGAGGATCGCCCCGACCGCATTGCCGCCGCCCGGATCGTCCTTCGGGCGGATATTGACCGGCAGCATCGCGGTCAGCGGCTGTTCGGGCAGCGCGCCCTGTTCCAGCAGCAGGCGGCGCAGTGCGCCGCCGCATAGCGTCAGCACCACGTCGTTGAGCGTGCCGCTGTAGTGCTTGGCCACGGCTTTCAGGCGTTCCACCGAAAACTGCTGGGTGGCGAAGCGGCGGTTGCGGCTGATCTTGCGGTTGAGGATCGACTTGGGTGCCTGCAGCGGCGCGACCAGCGATTTGTCGCCGCCGCGCTTGGCCGGTGTGAAGGTGTTGATCAGCGCGCGGGTGATGTTGCGCGTGGTGCCGAGCTGCTCGCGGGCCAGCGCCAGCAGGGCCTCCATCGTCGGTGCCCTGGCGCTGCCACCCTGACCGTCGCGTTTGCCCGGTGCGCGCGCGAAGAACATCGGCGTGTCCGTTTCCGCCGGATCGGTGGACAGGCTGCGGCCCAGCAGCTTGATGCCGGTGTAGCCATCCACCAGCGCGTGATGCACCTTGAAGTACATCGCGAAACCACCGTCCTCCAGGCCTTCGATGAAGTGGACTTCCCAGGGCGGCCGGTGGAAATCGATGCCGTTGCTATGCAGGCGCGAGACCAGGATGCCCAGTTCGCGTTCGTCGCCCGGCTTCGGCAGCGCCGAGCGGCGGATGTGGTATTCGACGTCGAAGCGCTCGTCCTCGATCCAGGCCTGGACCGGACTCGCCAGTAGATTGGGATAGCGTGCCTTGAGGTTCCAGGGTGGATGGACCTCGGTGGTCGCGCGCACCTCGTCCATCACGTTGCGCAGGAAGTCCGTCTTCTGTCCCTTGGGCGGCGTGAAGCGCATCAGCGCGCCGACGTGCATCATCGATTCGCGCGTCTCCGCGGCGAGAAACGTCCAGTCCAGCGGGTTCAGGCGCTTGGCGACGGCCATGGGTTCTCCTCTTTATTCGTGTGCCGCTGCGTCGATGGTATGCCGGTCGATGGCGTCTGTCGCGCCCACCACATCTGGATCGCTGGCGCCAGATTGGCAGTGCCCAAAGTGCGCGCTATCGTCGCCGGCCTTCTCGCCGTCCGCACCACCCGAACCACGCATGTCCGCCGATCGCATCGCCCAGCAGATTGCCGCCACCATCGCCGCCGAAATCGCCGCGCAGCCGCGCCAGGTGCAGGCCGCCGTCGCCCTGATCGACGAAGGCGCGACCGTGCCGTTCATCGCGCGTTACCGCAAGGAGATCACCGGCGGTCTCGACGATACGCAATTGCGCAAGCTGGAAGAGCGCCTGGGCTACCTGCGCGAGCTGGAGGATCGTCGTGCCGCGGTGATCGACTCGATCCGCACGCAGGGCAAGCTGACCGACGAACTGGAAGCCAGGCTGCAGACGGTGGCGACCAAGGCGGAACTCGAAGACCTGTATCTGCCTTACAAGCCCAAGCGCCGCACGCGCGCGGAGATCGCGCGCGAGAAGGGTCTGGGTCCGCTGGCCGAAGCACTGCTCGCCGATCGCGCCTTGGTGCCGAGCGAAGCCGCCGCGGCCTACATCACGGAAACGGTGCCGGACGCCAAGACCGCGCTCGAAGGCGCGCGCGACATCCTCACCGAACAGTTTGCCGAGAACGCGGACCTGCTCGGCCGGCTGCGCAGCTACCTTCGCCAGCACGCCGTGCTCAAGTCCGCCGTCGTCGAGGGCAAGGAAGAAGAAGGTGCCAAGTTCTCCGATTACTTCGCCCACCGCGAGCCCTGGGCCAGGGTCGCCGGCCACCGCGCGCTGGCGATGATGCGCGGGCGCAACGAGAACGTGCTCACTCTCGACATCGAGGTCGATGCCGACGATGTCTCGCCGTACAAGCCGGCGGAGCGCCTGGTGGCCGAGGCGCACGACATCAGTCAGAACGGCGGCGCTGCCGACGCCTGGCTGATGGATGTTGCGCGCTGGTGCTGGCGCGTGAAGCTGCAGACCTCGATGAGCGTGGACCTGATGCTGGAACTGCGGCAGCGCGCCGAGGAAGAGGCGATCCAGGTGTTCTCGCGCAATCTCAAGGACCTGCTGCTGGCCGCGCCCGCGGGCTCGCGCCCGACGCTGGGTCTGGACCCCGGCATCCGCACCGGCGTGAAGGTTGCCGTCATCGATGGGACCGGCAAGGTGCTGGACACCACGACGGTCTATCCGTTCCAGCCGAAGAACGACGTACGCGGCGCGCAGATCGAACTCGCGCGCCTGATCAAGGCGCATGGCATCGAGCTGATCGCGATCGGCAACGGCACGGCAAGCCGGGAGACCGAGAAGCTCGTCGCCGATCTGCTGGCGCAGTTGCCGGGCACCAAGCCGACCAAGGTCGTCGTCAGCGAGGCCGGTGCGTCCGTGTACTCGGCGTCGGAGGTCGCGGCCGCCGAGTTTCCGGGCCTCGATGTCTCGCTGCGTGGTGCCGTCTCCATTGCGCGTCGCCTGCAGGACCCGCTGGCGGAGCTGGTGAAGATCGATCCCAAGTCGATCGGCGTGGGCCAGTATCAGCACGACGTCGATCAGTACCGTCTTGCCAAGGCACTGGACGCGGTCGTCGAGGATGCCGTGAACGCGGTCGGCGTGGACCTCAACACCGCCTCGGCCTCGCTGCTGGCGCGGGTATCGGGTGTCGGCGGTTCGCTCGCCGAATCCATCGTCTTCCACCGCAACACGAATGGCGCGTTCAAGACGCGCCAGCAGTTGCTGGACGTCAGCCGCCTCGGCCCCAAGACCTTCGAGCAATGCGCCGGCTTCCTGCGCATCACCGGCGGCGACGAGCCACTGGACGCTTCCTCCGTGCATCCGGAGGCCTACGGCCTGGCCGAGCGCATCGTCAAGGCCTGCGGCCGCGAGCTGCGCGCGCTGATGGGCGATAGCGCCGTGCTGAAAAAGCTCGATGCGCGCCAGTTCGTCGACGACCGCTTCGGCCTGCCGACGGTGAAGGATCTGCTCGCCGAGCTGGAAAAGCCCGGCCGCGACCCGCGCCCGGAGTTCCGCACCGCGACCTTTGCCGACGGCATCAACGAGGTGAAGGATCTGAAACCCGGCATGGTGCTGGAAGGCACGGTGACGAATGTCGCCGCGTTCGGCGCCTTCGTCGATATCGGTGTCCATCAGGACGGCCTCGTGCACGTTTCCCAGCTCGCCGACCGCTTCGTCAAAGATCCGCACGATGTCGTCAAGGCCGGCGACATCGTCAAGGTGCGCGTCGTCGACGTGGACCTGAAGCGGCAGCGCATCGCGCTGAGCCTGCGCAAGGACGACGGCACGCAGCGTCCGCCCTCATCCGCACCGGGCGCGGATCGCCGTCCGCCCGAGCGCCGCGATACGCGTCCGCCGCCGAAGCAGGCCGCGCCGCAGGGTGCGCTCGGCGCCGCGCTGATGGAAGCGCTGCGCAAGAAGTGAGGTTTCCCACAAGAGCGGCGCTGCGTCGAGCGGCGTTCGCTGTAGTACGGTGTCCGCCATGACCCTCACCATCGAAGACATCCGCATGCGTTGGCCCGGCGTTCTTCTGGCGTTCGCAGCCATTGCGGGGCTGGCCGCCTGCGGCGGCGGTGATCGCTCCCCGGCGACCGAGAAGAGCGATTGGGTCGGTGTCTGGGCGACGGCGCCTTACGGGCCTTTTCCGGCCGGCCCGTTGGGGGTGCTGGTGCCGATCGAGGGCCCGGTGTTGCCGCCGGTGCCGGTGTTTCCCGGCAACCAGGCGCGCGATCAGAGTTTCCGCATGCTGGTGCATCCGACGCTGGGCGGCGAGCGGCTGCGTCTGCGGTTCTCGAATCTGACGGGGGACCGGCCGCTGACGCTGTCGAGCGTGCGCGTCGCCGTGGCGCTGCTGGGACCGGCGGTGAATCCGGCCCGCGATGCGGTGGTGCACTTCGACGGCCGGCCGCAGGCGGTGATCGCGCCTGGCGCCGAACAGCTCAGCGATCCGGTCGAGCTGCCATTCGCGGTCGGCGAGAATCTCGCGATCTCGTTTCACGTCGACGGCGAGAGCGGGCCGATGACCTGGCATGCGGTGGCGTTCGATGTCAGCTATGTCGGCCTGCCGGGCACGGGCGATACCACCGGCGACACCAGTGGACTGAGCTTCACGCAGCCGACGATCGGCTGGTTCTTCCTCAACGGCGTCGACGTGGAGCGCGCGGACGCGCTGGGCAGCATCGTCGCGATCGGCGACTCGATCACCGATGGTGCCTTTCAGGTGCCGGCGACCAACACGCGCTGGCCGGACGGGCTGGCGTCTCGGCTGCAGTCAGCGGGCATTCCGATGGGCGTGCTCAATCTCGGCATCAACAGCAATACCGTCACCGCCGCGCCGGACCTGAGTGTCAACGAGGGGGAGCCGCTGGTGCAGCGCTTCGAGCGCGACGTGCTGCAACGCGCCGGCGTGCGTGCCGTCCTGATCTTCGAGGGCACGAACGACATTCCGCGTGGCGTGACTGCGGAAGCGGTCTACGCCGGCCTGCGGGCGGTGGCGGCTCGGGCGCAGCGGGCGGGGTTGTGCGCGGTGGTCGGCACGATCGCGCCGCGGCTCGATGTCGCGCCGTACGGCTGGAACGTCGTCGAACACGAGCCGGTGCGCCAGCAGCTCAACGCGCTGATTCGCCAGAGCACGGCGTTCGACGCCGTCGCCGACTTCGATGTCGTGCTGCGCAATCCGGTACTGCCGAACACGCCGTTCCTGCCGTACTACTTCCCCGATTTGCTGCACCCGAACTCGCTGGGCTTCCAGCGTATTGCCGCGGCGGTGCCGTTGGAGGCGCTGGTACCGGCGCCGGTCGGTCGCTGCGCGCGAACGCCATGACGATCTTCGACCGACTGATCGCCGGTGAGCTGCCGGCGAGCTTCGTGCACCGCGACGCACATTGCGTCGCCTTCATGGACATCAACCCGATCACCGCGGGGCACGTGCTGGTGGTGCCGCTGCGCTCGGTGGCGACACTGGACGAGCTGGATGCGGCCACGCGCGCGCACCTGTGGGAGGTCGCGCGCCGCATCGGCGCGGCGCAGCGGGTCGGGCTCGGCAGCCGCGCGCAGCATGTCCTGGTCAACGATGGCAAGGCGGCGAGCCAGACGGTGCCGCATGTGCACCTCCACGTGATTCCGCGTTACGGCGGCGACACGTTGCGCACGATGGCGCGGCTGGTCTGGCACATCGGCACCTTAATGATCCCCTGGCCGGAGACCGCGCGTCGGCGGCGGCGGCTGGACGCACTGGCACAACGCATCGCTGCGGCGATGACCTAGGGCACAATAGCGGGGCGGGTGGGCTTGGCCTGGAGCTCGGCGAGAGCCGTGGAACCCGTGCGCGACCGCGCGTACACCAGCTCAGCAGGTCGGCGCAGACGCCTTGGTCGATGCGGCGTCGAAGATCTTCTCGGCGTTGGCGGCGAGGAAGTGACGAAAGATCAGCGGCCGCCCGTCCTGACGCCACAGCAGCCGTCCATCCTCGTCGCGCGCCTGATTGCGTTCGATGATCTCGACAAACTGCTTCTCGGTCTGCGCCCGTCCTTCACGACCGTCGCTCTCCAGGACCGGCGTGTCCATGGTCGCGGCCATGGTCGCGGTTTGCCGCAACGGACTGTCGGCGGCGCCCTGGATCTGCGGCAGCAGGCGAAAGCCGGCGTTCTGCATCGCCATCGCCATGGCGTCGATGCCGGCATAGCCGGCGGCGCGCACGTCGATAGTGACGTGATTGAAGTCCGGGCCCAGCGCCAGCGCGCTCGCGGCTTCGCCGGAGACGCGTGCCACCGCTTCCAGCGTGGCGCGACGCAGCGGTGCGCCGTTGCGGCTCATCAGCTTGTCGACCACGTGGGCGACGAACGCCTCGGCTTGCGCTTCCGGCAGGCCGCCATCGCGTTCGGCCTGTTCGATCAGTGCCGTTAACGGCTGATGATCGACGGCTGCGGCCTGCTGCGCGCAATCCTCGCGTACCAGCGCGGCGACCGGCGCGGGGAAGGCGTCCAGATCGACCTGGGAAACGAAGATTTTGAATGGCTTGTGGTCCTCGCCGATGACCTGCAGATCGAACGAGACCAGCTTCTTGGCGGGGAAGCGGTAGTCGCGCTCGCGGCGCAGGCCGAGCACGCGTGCCGCGCGGACG
Source organism: Solimonas sp. (assembly GCA_036405815.1). GTDB lineage: Bacteria > Pseudomonadota > Gammaproteobacteria > Nevskiales > Nevskiaceae > Solimonas. The sequence goes on from DASWWX010000013.1 coordinate 57,278, forward strand.
AATAGCGCGCAGACGGCGGGGTCGGCCGTGCGGATCGCGCCGTGGTCGTTGCGGAACACGCCGTCGTTGCGATCCACCAGCGCGCGCAGCGCGACGAAGTCGGGCACGTTGCGCGCGAACTTGTCGGTGGCGGCATCGACGAAGCGTTGCCGCAACTCGGCCGGCGCCAGCAAGGTTTCGTTTACCGCGTGACTCACCGCGCGCGTCCCATCGGGCGGGTATCGCCGCCGCCGGCATCCATGCCGAGCTTGTGCGACTGCGTGCTGAAGCGCACGACCTCGCCTTTCTGCTCGGCGATCGGGGCGCCGGCGCTGATCGCGCCGCTGCCGACCAGCACGATGCGGTCCTTGGCGATGCGCAGTTCCTCGCCTTCACCGGTCAGCACGTAGCTGCCGTTGCGGCTGTCGTCGACGTAGTAGAAGCGGCCCTGATGATGCTCGATGCGGCCGTGCACGCGCGAGGCGGTCGGGCTGCTGAGCTGGATGCCGCAGCTCTTGTCGCGTCCGATCAGCATCGGGCAATCGGCGATCTGCACGGTGTGCGTCTCGCCGCGCAGGCGCAGCGTCAGTTCGGTGAACACGCCTTGTTCGGCGGCGGACAATCGCGAGCCGAGCTGGGTTTCGACGATCGAGGTGTCGGTGCGGTACAGCAGTGACAGTCCGGGCCGCAGCGTGCGCGGTGGGTCCTGCAGTTCGCTGGCGGGGCAGCTGTCGACGAACTCGGACAGCGCGGCGATGGCATGCGAGGGTACGTGCGCCATCGAGCCGTTCATGCGATGCGTCCAGTCGCCGACGGCGCGATTGCCGTGCAGCTGCACCGGGCCGTGGCCGAGCAGCACACGCTCACTGAGCGCATGGCGCTGGGGGTCGGTACGCCGCAGGCGCGCGCACAGCTCGAGAATCTGGTGCGCGAAGCGCAGCAGCGGCCGGTGCTGCGGATGGAAGAACAGCAGCTTCTGCGGCGTCTGCTCGAGAATCGTGCTGCCGCCGGCTTCGGCGCCTTCGACCAGCTGTCGCACCTCGTGCGAGCGCAGGGCGGGCGCATGATCGCCGCGATGGGCGTGCAGCGCGTCGGTGAATTCGGCGAGCAGCAGGGTGCCGACTTGCGTGGGGACCGGGTTGTTCATGCGTTGTTATGACCGGCGGCGGCTGAATATGGACTGGCCGCTGGCGGCGGGACTCGATTCGGGCCTCCAGCCAGTTTATACAATGTCTCGAACCTGAATCGCGGTGGAGACGGCGCTTGGCCCACCAGAAGCATTGTCCCGGTTGTTTCGCCAACAAGAACAGCCTCGCGGTCTGTCCGTACTGCGGCTACGACGAGTCGGCGCCGCGTCATCCGCTGTATCTGCCGCACGGGCTGACCATCGGCGAGCACTACCGGGTCGGCCGCGTGCTCGGCCAGCCGGGCGGTTTCGGCATCAGCTATCTGGCGTGGGACATCCACCTGCAGCAGCGCGTGGCGATCAAGGAATACCTGCCACGCGATCTGGCGCGTCGAGTCGAGGGCGGTGTGGACGTGGTGGTGCCGGAGGCCGCGCAGCGCGCCGACTACGACGCCGGCCTGGAGCACTTTCTGCGCGAGGCGCGCGTCATCGCCCGGCTCGATCATCCCAACATCGTGCGCGTGCGCAATTTCTTCCGCGCGCACGGTACCGCCTATCTGGTGATGGATTTCTACGAGGGCGTGAGCCTCGGCGATTACCTGTCGGGCCTGCCGGACGGCAGCGTCGAACCCGCCGCTGCGGCGCGGCTGCTGGGGCCGGTGCTGTTGGGGCTGTCGTTCGTGCACGAGCACGGCATCGTCCACCGCGACATCAAGCCGCACAACATCTACCTTGCCACGGGCGGCCGCGCGATCCTGCTGGACTTCGGTTCCGCCGCCGCGTTGCGCGAGGGGCAGGCCGGTGCGGCGCCGACGGTGGTGCTGTCGGAAGGCTTTGCGCCGCTGGAGCAGTACCAACGCCATGCCGAGCAGGGCGCCTGGAGCGACGTCTACGGCGTGGCGGCAACGTTGTATCGGATGGTGATGGGCATGGCACCGCCGCCGGCGCTGGATCGCGTTGGCCAGGATCCGCTCGACGAGGTGCGCCTGCCCGGCAACCGCAGCTTCCAGGCTGTGCTGCGGCGCGGTCTCGCGCTGCGGGGGGAGGATCGTTTCCGCTCGGCGCAGGCGTTCCGGCAGGCGCTGTTCGAAGCGCTGGGCTTGCTGGAGATTACAGACGCGGTGACGCGCGAGTACGAGGCCGTGGATGCGCCGGCGGCTGCGCCGGTGGCACCCGAGGGCGGGACGTCTGGTGGTGCCGCGGCCGCTGCTGCGACGGAAGCGCTGGCGACACGCGGCGATCTGCGCCGTGCGTCCCGGCTCATTGCCGCGGCGCTGCTGGTCGGTGCGGCGATGATCGCTGCCGCGCTGTGGCTGCGGCCGGGTTGCTGAATCCTGCGCGACGGCGGGGCGGTGGGCCCCGCCGTCGGTGCCGTCCTTACTGCGAGCGCAAGGCGTCGACGATCGGCAGGCGCGCGGCGCGGATCGCCGGGAACAGACCGCCGATCAGGCCCATCGTCAGCGCCCACAGAATGCCCTTCTCGATCAGCGCCGGCGTCACACGGAAGTCGAACGCGACCTGGCTAAAGGTCTGGAAGTTGAGCGTGTTGACGGTGTAGCCGTTGAAGAACAGATAGGCGAACAACGCGCCGACCAGTCCGCCGGCCAGCGCCAGCAGCAGCGATTCGATCATCACCGAGATCACCACCGGCAGGCCGCCGAAGCCCAGCGCGCGCAGCGTCGCGATCTCGACCGTGCGCGTGGCCACCGCCGCGTACATGACGTTGAGCGCGCCGAACACGGCGCCGATGCCCATGATGACGGCAACGGTATAGCCGAGAATGCGGATCAGCAGGTGCAGCTGTTCCGAGCGCGAGGCGTAGTAGTCGGGTTCGCGTTGTACCGAGACACTGAGGCGCGGATCGGTGGTCAGCGCATCCTTGAAGCCCTGGAACGCGTCGGTGTTCTCCAGGCGCACGCTGACCGAGTTGTAGGCGGTGCGGCGCGAGGCGGTTTCCAGCGCGCCGTAATCGACCCACAGCTCGGATTCGTGCACGTCGCCCCCGGTCTCGAACAGGCCGACGATGGTCCAGGGGCCGTCGCGCACGTCGATGGTGCCGCCGAGCTTGAGCGTCTCGAACTGTGCGGCCACCGACGTGCCGACCACGACCTCGCGCACGCCGGGCTCGAACATGCGGCCCTGCACGACGCGGAACTCCGGCCGCACGTCGGCCAGCACATCGGCCTGCGTGCCGCGCACGACGACGTTGTTGGGCGAGGTCGAGCCGGGCTTGGCGACGTCGGTGAGCAGGTACATCTCGGGCAGGCTGTAGGGCTTGCCATCGGCGTTGCGCGCCACGCCGGGCGCGTCGGCGATGAGCTGCGCCTGTTCGCGGGTAATGACGCTGCTGAGTTCGTCGTTGGAGCCGCCGCGCAGCACGATGGTGCGGTCCTTTGTGCCGGTGCCGCCGAGCGTGGCCTCGAAGCCGGCGCCCATCGACAGCAGCGCGACCAGCACGCCGACCACGCCGGCGATGCCGATGACGATGACCATCGACGTGCCGAGCCGCGACGGAATCGAGCGCACGTTGAGGGCGGTGACGGCGAGGACCTGATTGAGCGTATTGGCCATGGGTCGTTTTCTCCTGCGCGGTCAGTGCGCGGACAGTGCGTCGACGATCTTCAGCCGCATCGCGCGCACCGCCGGCGGCAGGCCGACGATGATCGCGAGCAGCACCGCCAGGCCGATGGCGCCGGCGAAGGCCTCGGGCTTGAGCGCCAGGCCGGAGAAGCCGGGCAGCTTGGCAGCGATGCCCGGCAGCAGCAGGCCGGCAAGGCCGACACCGATGACGGCGGCGAGCAGGCACAGCGCCAGCGATTCGGCCAGCACCAGCGCCAGCACGGCGCCATCGGAATAGCCCAGTGTCTTCAGCACTGCCAGTTCCGGAATGCGTTCGCGCACCGACTGCATCATCGTGTTGCCGGTCAGGAACAGCAGCGTGAAGAACACCGCGCCGATGATCGACGACAGGATCAGGCCGATGTCGCCCATCTGCTTGACGAAGGACTGGTTGAACGCCTTCTCGGTCTCGGTGCGCGTCTCGTTCGGCGAGTTGGCGAACAGCGCATCCACCTGCTTGACGATGGCCTCGTTCTCGGCCGGGTCCTTGGTCTTGATCACCAGCCAGCCGGTGGTGCCCTTGCCGAACTGGCGTGCCTCGTCGAAGTACTCGTGATGGAACAGCATCATCTCGTACATCGAGCGTTCCTTCGGGTTCTTCGTATCGAAGATGCCGACCAGGTCGAATTCCCAGTTGTTGGAGCCGTCGGCCAGCGGCCAGATGCCGGCGATGATCGGGATGCGGTCGCCGATCTTGAAGCCGAAACGGTCGGCCAGTGTCTTGGCGATGATCGCGCCGGTGCGCGTCGTCAGCATCGCCTGCTTCTGATCTTCCGGCAGCACGATCTCCGGGTACATCGCCAGGTACGGTTCGATCTCGGTCGGGAACTGCGGGAAGAAGTTGCTCTCCTTCTGGTAGTAGCCGCCGAACCAGCCTTGCGCGGCCACGCTGGCCACGCCCGGCAGGCTCTTGACCTGCTGCACGTGGCCATACGGCAGCACCTGCGTCAGCGAGTAGCGGCCGGTGGTGATCAGGCGATCCGCGCCCGCCACCTCGACGCCGGCGTTGAACGCGGCGTTGACGCCGGACAGCAGTGCGTAGAGCAGGAAGGCGACCATGATCGACAGCATCGTGAAGATCGTGCGCGGCTTGCGCCGCCACAGCGCCGCCCAGACCAGCGGCAGGTATTTCACGAGTGCGCCGCCTGTTCGACCAGGCGCCCCTTGTCCAGATGCAGCGTGTGCGAGGCGAATTCGGCGGCCTTGGGATCGTGCGTGACCATGACGATGGTCTTGCCGTGCTCGCGGTTGAGGATCTGCAGCAGGCCGAGAATCTCGTCCGCGGTCTTGCGGTCGAGATCGCCGGTGGGTTCGTCGCAGACCAGCAGCGTCGGGTCGGCGACGATCGCGCGCGCGATCGCGACGCGCTGCGCCTGGCCGCCGGACAGCTCGCTGGGCTTGTGCTTGGCGCGCTCGGCCAGGCCGACGACGCCGAGCGCGATGTGCACGCGCCGCATCCGCTCGGCCGCCGACAGCGAGGTCAGCAGCAGCGGCAGCTCGACATTGCGCTCGGCGCTGAGCACCGGCAGCAGGTTATAGAACTGGAACACGAAGCCGACGTGGTTGGCGCGCCAGCGGGTGAGCTGCGCCGACGACATCTGGTCGAGCCGCGCCTCGCCGACGCGCAGCTCGCCCTGCGTCGGCGTGTCGAGGCCGCCGACCAGGTTCAGCAGCGTGGTCTTGCCGGAACCGGACGGGCCCATCAGCGCGAGGAAGTCGCCCTGGGCGATGTCGAGATCGAGGCTCTGCAGCACCTCGACGCTCTGCTTGCCGCGCGTGTAACTCTTGGTGACGCCCTTGAGACTGACGATCGCTGCGCTCATGTCGCTTCCCCTCTCGTGCTGCGGACGCACCCGGTCATCAACGAGGCGTCGCGATGTACGGCTGTGATAAAAAATAAAACAAAACGATAAAAGTTCTACAAATAAAAGCTTCGTATCAGCGCTTTACCTGGACGGCGAGGCCGTCGCTGAACTGGGTCGGATCGCCCACGGCCAGCGTCTCGCCGGCACTCAGGCCGCTGCTCACGCGCACGCCGTCGGCGGCCTTGCCGGCGACGCGCACCGCGCGTCGCTCCAGCACATCGTCCTTGACCACGAACACCACGCCACGGTCGCCGTCGACCTGGATCGCGTCGGCGGCCACCAGCACGCCACCGGGCCGGGCCTCGGTATCGGCCTTGGCCGCTTCGCGGAATGCTACGCGTACCCCCATGTCCGGCAGGATGCGCGGGTCCTTGATCTTGAAGCCGACGCGCACTTTCACCGTCGCCTTGGAGCGATCCGCGGTCGGGATCACGGCGACGACCTCGGCCGGGATCTCCCAGTCGCTGTAGGCATTGAGGCGTGCGCTGACCGGCTGGCCGGACTGCACGCGATTGATGAAGTTCTCGTTGACGTCGACTTCGATTTCCAGCGAGTCCATGTCCACCAGCGTGCCGATGCCGGTGCGCGTGCCGGCGCCACCGGCCGACAGCGGCGAAATCATCTCGCCCGGTTGCGCGTTCTTGACGGTGATGACGCCGGAGAACGGCGCCAGCACCACAGTGTCTTCGAGATTGCGCTGCTGCACGGTGACGCCGCGCTCGGCGACGGTGACGTTGCGCAGCGTGCTGTCGAGCCGCGCCTTGAGGCTGTCGACCTGCGCCTGCGCGCTGTCGAGGCTGGCGACGCTGACCAGCTTGCGCTCGGCCAGTCCGCGATTGCGATCGAGCTGGCGCTGCGCTTCATCGAGCTGCACGCGCACTTCCGCGAGCTGTGCGCGCGCGGCCTCGAGTTGCGACTGCGCCAGCGACAGCTGCGCCCGTGCGTTGATGTCGTCGATGCGTGCCAGCACCTGGCCTTCCTCGACGTTCATGCCTTCCTCGACCAGCACTTCAACCACCTTGCCGGTGACCTTGGAGGACACGGTGGCCTGACGACGCGCCACCACATAGCCGGAGGCGTCGAGCACCGAGGCGCTGGCGCCGCCGCCAGCGGGCATGGCGCGCACGGTCGTGGTCTGGACCAGCAGCGGCGACGGCCGCAGCAGCAGCCAGGCGGCCAGTACGGCGACCAGGCCGGCAGCGATCAGGACCGGCCATAGCCAGCGCGGGCGCTGCGGCGTGGTATTGGCATTGCGGTCGATGCGAAGCTGCCCGAGCAGGGCGGACTTGTCGTTCATGGAAGGCGGGGAGGACTGGCAGCGTCGGGGCGCAGTGTGACCGCAATCACGGCGCGCTTCAAAGGTGCGGCTCGTGCCTGTGCCGGCGGCCCGATTCCGCGGCCCTGCGCCGCTGCCGGCGAGTGGGGTGCGGCCTTATGATGCGGGCTGTTCCCGTCGTTCTCCGGTCCGATTCCTCCATGGCGCGCAAGGCCGCATCCGATCACACGCGTTCTGTGACGCCCAGCTGCTTCATCGTCGGCGCCGGTCCCGGCATCGGCCAGTCCTGCGCGCGTGCCTTCGCCGATGAGGGCCATGACGTCGCGTTGATCGCGCGCCGTCCGCAGCGTCTGCAGGAGGCCGCGCGCGAACTGCGACAGGCCAGCGGCCGCCGTATCGAGACGTATGCCGCGGACGCCGCTTCGGAAACCTCGCTGCTCGGTGCGCTGGAGGCGGCGAGCGCGGATCTGGGGGCGCCGTCGGTGCTGATCTACAACGCCGCCAGCGCACAGCTCGGCAAGCCGACGACGATTCCGGTGGAGCGGCTGATCGAAGACTTTCGCGTCAACGTTGCCGGTGCGCTGGTGGCGGCGCGCACGGTGGCGCCCGGCATGGTCGCGCGCGGGCAGGGCACGATCCTGTTCACCGGCGGCGGATCGGCCTACGAGCCGGCGGCCGACTATGCCGCGCTGTCGCTGGGCAAGGCGGCGCTGCGCTCGCTGACCTATACGCTGGCGCAGGAGCTGGGTCGCAGCGGTGTGCATGTGGGCATGGTCACGGTCTACGGCTTCGTGCAGGCCGGTACGCATTTCGATCCGGACCTGATCGCGCAGTCCTATCTGAAGCTGCATCGTCAGCCCAAGGGTCACTTCGACATCGAGGCGGTGTACCGCTGATGGCACGCGCGGCCTTTCCGCTGGTTCGCGACGTCGCCGCTTTGCGCGGCGAGCGCTTCGACGTGCTGGTCATCGGCGGCGGCATCTATGGCGCCTGGACCGCTTACGACGCCGCCAGCCGCGGCCTGAAAGTCGCGCTGGTCGAGAAGCAGGACTGGGGCGCCGGCACGTCGTCGGCATCGAGCAAGCTGATCCACGGTGGTTTGCGCTATCTCGAACATTACGAGTTCGGCCTGGTACGGCACGCGCTCAAGGAACGGCGCACGCTGTATCGCATCGCGCCGCATCTGGTCCGCCCGCTGAACTTCGTGTTGCCGATGTGGAAGGGGCCGCGCGCCGGCCCGTTCATGGTCTCGGCGGGGCTGGTGCTGTACGACCTGCTGGCACTGGGCTCGCAGCCGGTGCCGCGCCACAAACATCACCGGTCGCGCGAGCTGCTGGCGCGTTACCCCTTCGTCGATCCGGACAAGCTGCTGGGCGGCTTCCGCTACGGCGACTGCCAGGAAGACGATGCGCGCATGACGCTGGTTGTCACCGCGGCGGCGCAGGCCAGCGGGGCGATCTGCGCCAATCGCGTTGCTGCGCTGCGGCTGCTGGAGGAGCACAGTGCGGTCTGCGGCGCGGAGCTGCGCGATGAGGCCGGCGGCGAGACCTTCGCCCTGCATGCCGATGTCGTCGTCAACGCCGCCGGCCCGTGGGCGCCGTTCCTGCTTGGTGAGCGTGCACCGGCCGTCAAACTGATCAAGGGCACGCACCTGATCCTGCCGGCGATCGCCGGCTGCAACGAGGCCTTCCTGCTGACCGCAGCCGATGGTCGCGTGTTCTTCGTGATCCCCTGGTATGGCCGCACGCTGGTCGGCACCACCGAGTCCAAGGTCTCGCATCCGTCGGAGGCGCAGCCGACCGATGAGGAGACCCGCTACCTGCTCGATGGCGTGCGCCGCGGGCTGCCGGGCCTGGGCTGGACCGAGAACGACGTCATCGGCCGTTTCTCGGGCGTGCGCATGCTGCAGGCCGAGGAGGCCGATTCGCTGGCGGCGGTCAGCCGCGAGTTCGCGGTGACGCTGCCGCGGCCGAAACTGATCATGCACATCGGCGGCAAGTACACGACCTCGCGCAGCGACAGCATCGAGATCGTCGATGCGGTGTTCCAGGCGCTGGGCCGCAAGCCGCCGCGTTCGACCACGCATGCGCGGCCGCTGCCGGGCGCGCCCGACGGCGTGTTCGAGGACTGGCAGGCGCACGCGATCCAGGATCTGGCGGCCGCCGGCATCGATCTGGAAGCGGCGCGCTGGCTGACGCTGCGCCATGGCACCGGCATCGCCGACATCCTGGCGCTGCTGCGCGAGCGCCCCGCGCTCGCCGAGCGCATTGACGAGCATGCGCCCTTCGTGATGGCCGAGGCGGTGCACGCACTGCGTGCCGAGATGGCCGGGTCGATGGATGACATCGCGCGTCGACGCATGCCGCTGTCGCTGCTACTGCGTGGCGATGCCTGGCGCGCGCGCCTGCAACCGCTGCTGGCCGAGGCCGGTCTGCGCGATTGATGCGGGGGCTATTGATGCAGTGCAGCGTGGCGGCCTCGGCACGCGCGGGCCGGCGACGCTTGCCGTAGGTCTGGTCCGACGAACGGTAGGAATCTTCGGCCCTCACGAGCGATTCCCTGATTGAGCGATCCCCTCTCCTTGCGGATACTCGCCTCGATAACACGAGGCGCCCGGCGAGACAGGGCGCTATCCATTCGCGGGTGCAGAGCGCCCGCTTGCGAGAACAGGAGAGCGATATGAGCGTGCTGCGGCTTGCCCCCGTGCTGCTGGCGTTGGCGTTAGGCGCCTGCGGAAAGAACGACAACGGCGACGGCGGTCTGTCGGAAGTCGATTCGAAGCTGTTCTCGCTGTTTGATCCGGTCGCCGCCAGCGCGGTGATTCCGTTTCCGAACGACGGCCTGTTCACCGGCACCACCGACGGCACGCTCAACATTCCCAATCCCGGCGCCACGCCGTTCGTCACCGACGCCAACCGCCAGGACGGCTTCTCCACTGCAGCTTCGCTGTTCACCGACCTGATCGGTCGCGTCGACTTGTCATCCGCGAACCAGCCGGGCAGCGTGATCGTCATCAATACGCGCACGCTGACGCCGCTGGTGCCGGGCGTCGACTATCGCGTGCAGCTGTCGAACGCGGTCGATCCGGCCAGCGGCCTGCCGCTGGATCAGCTGCGTTCGCGCCTGCTGATCGAACCGCTGAAGCCGCTCGATGCCAAGACCACCTATCTGGTCGCGGTGACACGCCAGCTGCGCTCCAGCGATGGCGTGCCGGCCGAGCCTGCAGAACTGTTCAAGGTCGTGACCTCATCGACGCCGGTCGCCGAACAGACGCTGCCGATCCTGACCACGCTCACCGACGTGCAGAAGGCGACGCTGGAGGGGCTGCGCGGCCTCTACACCACGCGCATCCTGCCCGGCCTGAATGCGGCCGGTTTGCCGACCGCCAGCCTGGTGATCGCCTGGCCGTTCACGACGCAGTCGATCCGCGACACGCTGGCGGCGGTCGGGGGCGCGACCACCGCGCAACCGCTGACGCTCGTGAATACCGGTCTGACCACGCAGGACGCGATCGCGGCGCTGCCGCCGGTCGCCGATCTGTACGCCGGCAGCCTGGTGCTGCCGTACTACCTGCCGGATGCAACGGCGACGCCGGAGGACGGCGACTTCCTGATCGGTACCACGCCGGACAATCCGCTGACCGGTTACTGGCGCGCCGATCCGGCGGTGCGCGCCGACGGCAACGCGCCCAACGGCGCGCCTTGCGCCGCGCTCGAGCCCAGCGACAGCACCACGGCCTGCTTCCCGATGCCGCGCGCGCGCGCCGCGCAGACCGTGCCGGTGCTGGTGGCGGTGCCGAACGCCGCGAGCGGCCGCACGATGCCCAGCAGTGGCTGGCCGGTCGTCGTGTTCCAGCACGGCATCACCGGCAACCGTTCGCAGATGCTGCCGCTGGCACCGGCCCTGGCGGCCGCCGGTTTCGCGGTCGTCGCCATCGACCTGCCGCTGCACGGCCTGCCGCCGGGTGATCCGCTGCGCGTGCCCGGCACCACCGAGCGCACCTTCGATCTCGATCTGGTCAACAACGGCAGCGGTGCGCCGCCGGGCGGCGACGGTGCCGATGCGTCCGGAACGCACTTCATCAACCTGGGCAGCCTGATCACCAGCCGCGACAACCTGCGGCAGGCGGTCGCGGATCTGTTCACGCTGACCGCCTCGGTGGGCGGCGCCAATCTGCTGCAGCCGGGTGCGGGCGGCCTGACGCCGAGCGGTGCGCGCTTCGACGGCAATGGCGTGCGCCATGTCGGTCACTCCCTGGGCGGCATCGTCACTGGCACCTTCCTCGGTCTCAACGACGCCGAGACCGCGGCCGTGCTGGCGATGCCGGGCGGCGGTATCGCCAAGCTGCTCGACGGCTCTGCCTCGTTTGGTCCGCGCATCGCCGCGGGTCTGGCGGCGAGCACCGGCGGCAATCCGCCGGCGAGCCGCATTGTCGAAGGGAACGACAACTACGAGACCTTCCTGCGCTTCGCGCAGACGCTGGTCGATTCCGGCGACCCGATCAACTACGCCAGCGCGGCCAGCGCCGCGCATCCGGTGCTGCTGTTCGAGGTGGTGGGCGATGCCGTGGTGCCGAACTGCACGATCGCCGGCGACGCCGCGTGCCCGGCCACCGACCGGATCCCGATCTCCGGCTACCTGTCGGGCACCGATCCGCTGGTGCGGGCCATGGGTCTGGCCTTCATCCCCGGACCGGCGCAGGGTGACGCGCTGACGGTGCCGGCGGCGTCGCAGACGCTGACCGGGACGGCGGCGCGCAACAACGTCGTGCGCTTCGCCCAGGGCGATCACGGTTCGATCCTGAACCCGGCCGCCAACGCCGGCGTGACCTGCGAGATGCAGCGTCAGGCCGCGAGCTTCCTCGCCAGCAACGGCGGGGCGCTGGTCATCGGCGCCTGCAGCGCCGCGTCGAACTAAGAGGAGATCGACCACATGAAAAAGAATCTGATCGCCGCCGCAGCCGCCGTCTTCATGCTGAGCCCGGCCGCGCAGGCCTGGACCGACACGATCTCGGGCATCGACGTGTCGCTGCAGAACAAGCTGTCGGTCGGCGCCGCCTGGCGTCTGGAAGCGCGCGACCCGGATCGTGTCGGCATCGGCAACCGGGCCGACAACGGCGGCGAGGGTAACGCCTTCTCCACCAACGGCGACGACGGCAACCTGGCCTTCGACAAGGGCGACCTGGTCTCGGCTGCTGCCAAGATCACCTCGGACCTGACCTTGAGCCGCGGCCGTTATGGCGTCTTCGTGCGCGGCAGCTATCTGTTCAATCAGGAACTGCGTAATCACGACTTCTTCGATGCCGACGACTATGGCGTGGGCAAGGAGGCGCCGCTGTCGGAGCTGGCGTTCAAGAACAAGACCGTGCGCGACTTCGTCGGCAACAACGCCGACCTGCTCGATGCCTACGTCTTCGGCAGCTTCGACATCGCCGGCCGCGCGGCGGCATTCAAGATCGGCCGCCAGGTCATCAACTGGGGCGAATCGACGTTCGTGCTGCACGGCATCAACAGCCTGCTGACCTTCAATCAGAATCGCCAGCGCGTGCCGGGCTTCGAGATCGAAGAGTTGCTGCTGCCCAACGCGTTCGCCTGGGGCTCGCTCAGCGTGGCCGACGGCGTCGGCCTGGAGTTTTTCTACCAGTTGCACTGGGAGCCGACCGAGCCCGATGCATCCGGTACCTACTGGTCGACCAACGACTTCGCGGGCAAGGGCGGCACGCGTGCCAACATCGGCTTCGGTCTGCGCGACGAGAACACCCCCGGTACGACGATCCCGCGCGACCCGAACCGCGAGCCCTCGGACAGCGGCCAGTACGGCGGTCGATTGAGCTTCCTGGTGCCGGCGCTGAACGACATGGACGTCTCGCTGTACGCGATGAACTACCACAGCCGCCTGCCGGTCATCAGCGGTATCTCCAAGCAGACCTTCGCCGAGCCGGCGGTGCAGAACGGCCGCTACTTCCTCGAGTACCCGGAAGACATCCAGCTCTATGGTGTGTCGTTCAACACCGCGCTCGGCGACTACTCGTTCCAGGGCGAGTACAGCTACAAGGTCGACCAGCCGCTGCAGATCGACGACGTCGAGGTGCTGCTGGCCGGCGTCGGCCTGCCGAGCCAGCTCACGCCGCCGCCGTGCCCGCAGCTCGGCTGCGCGCTAGGTGGCAACTACCTGCGCGGCTGGCGCCATCACGATGTGAGCCAGGCCGATGTTGGCCTGACGCGCATCTTCGGACCCAACGCGTTCGCCGGCTGGGATCAGCTGACGTTCCTGGCCGAGGCCGCGGCGGTCTACGTGCACGACCTGCCGCCGGAGAGCGTGCTGCGTTACGAGGGCCCGGGCACCTACCGGCCGGGTGACGCCTTTGCCGCGGCGTTCGTGTCCAACGCGCTGGGCGTGACCGGTACGCCGCTGCAGATCGACGCCGAGCCCGGCGGCTATGCCACGGACTTCTCCTGGGGCTACAAGCTGCTGGCGCGCGCGAGCTACAACAACGTCTTCGGCGTGCTGCGCATCGAGCCGCAGTTGCGCTTCGATCACGATGTCGAGGGCGTGACGCCGACGCCGATCCTGAACTTTATCCAGAACCGCAAGCAGCTCACGGCCAGTGTCGGCGCGTTCTACTTGCAGTCCTGGTCCATCGAAACCGCCTATACCCGCTATTGGGGCGGCGGTGCCGGCAATCTGTTGTCGGATC
>DASWWX010000014.1:0-1855 GCA_036405815.1 Solimonas sp.
GTCGGCGAAGCCGAGTTTCTCGCGCGCCACTGCGAGGCCGGCCGCCAGCACCGTCTGGTTCACGATGCGCACCGAGGCGGTCGCCTTGGTCACGCCGTCGAGCACGACGCGGCTGTCGCTGCCGCCGGCGCGCGTATTGCCGTAGGCCGACGACACGGTGATTTCCTGCTTCAGATTGCGGCCGGCGTACTGCTGCACGAATTCCTTCAGCGGCGCTTCGCCCAGACCGCTGAGAAAGACCGGTTCGTGCTGGCGCAGCACCTCGACGTCGATGAAGCCGCCCTTGCGGTCGATGGCGACCAGCAGGTTCATCGGCGTGCCCTCGAAGCCCGGTATCGGCGCCAGATCGATCGACTCGAACACATAGCCGACCGGTCCGGCCTCCGGTTCGAGTTCGCTGGTGATCGGCCACACTGGCAGGTCGGCCAGCTTGGGCTGTACGTGCAGCGGCGGCTGGAAGCGGCGGGCGAGATCGTCGTGGCCGAGATCGCCGGCCAGTGCCGTGCCGCACAGACAGGACGTAAGCAGCAGGGCGCGGCGGGCAAGCGCGCCGAAGGACGCACAGGAGATCGGGGGCATGAAGACGGGCCGAGTGGGACGACGGGGCAAACCGACCGCATGCTTGTTCTGGCGCACCCCGCAGACACGCATGCTAATCGGACGCAGCTCGACGCCTGCCATGGAAAATGCCCGAACAAGCGGCATTCGTGAGCGCGCGATGTAACTTAGACTGCGCCGCGCCTGTCACAGGCACGCCCTGAAGAACGGGCGCTTCCGCTCCGGAGAACCGATATGTCCGCATTCCCTCTTGCCCCCTCGCTGCGCCGCCTGTGCCTGACGCTGATTGCCGGCCTGCTGCCACTGAGCGCATGGGCCATCACCGACGACGACATCGCCGAGGCGGTGCAGAAACCGTCGTGGGGACTGTACAAGGGCTACGCCGAATTCAAGATGGCGCACTACGCCGACGCGAAGCGCATCTGGACAGCGCTGGCCGAGCGCGGCAACGGCGAGGCCTGGTTCAACCTGGGCATTCTCGCCGAGGACGGGCTGGGTGAGCCGCAGAATCCACACGAGGCGCGTCGCCTGTACGAGAACGGTGCCCACGCGGGCAGCCGCAATTCGGCGCTGCGACTCGGTCTGCTGCTGCAGGGTGGCAAGCTCGGCCAGCGCGACATCGACGGCGCACGCCGCTGGCTCAAGGTGGCGGCCGACGCCGGTGACCAAGAGGCGGCCACCCACCTGGCCGCGCTGAACGACCCGCAGGGCGGCAGCATCCGCGACCGCGAACTGGCCGAAGCGCGCCGCTTCGAAGCCGAGGGCCGGCACGCCGACGCGGCGGCGATGTACCGCAAGCTGGCCGATTTCGGCGACGTGCGCGGCGTGACGCGGCTGGCCTGGGCCTATGAAGCCGGCCGTGGCGTGCAGCGCAATCTGGCGGAAGCGGCGCGGCTGTTCCGCGTCGCGGCGGAGCAGGGCGGGGCGGAGGCGCAGTACGCGTTGTCGGTCATGCTGGACACCGGCGCCGGGCAGACGCGCAACGCGGACGAGGCGCTGCGCTGGCTGCGCGCTTCGGCCGGGCAGAACTATCCGCCGGCGGTACAGGCGCTGCAGGCGAGGAACTGAGCGGAGCGCGTCTTGCGGTGGGATGAGCGACGGAATTCCGCGCGCGATCGTTGAGGGCGCTGTCGCGGTCAGCCGGCCGCGCGCACAGGAAATGCGCTCGATCCGTCACCGCCGGCCGGTTTAACCGGCCGGCTTCCGGCCCTGCAAGGGCAGCGCGACGCGCGCCCGCAGGCCGCCCTCGGCGCGGCGCGACAGCGTTACCTCGCCACCCTGGGCGCGGATGACGGCG
>DASWWX010000015.1:0-4887 GCA_036405815.1 Solimonas sp.
TACCGCCCATACGCTCCCCAGCGCCACGATAACCGCCAGCGCGGCCGCCAGCAGCGAGCCACCGCGGGCATCCTGCTGCGCGGGATGCTCACGCCGGGCGCGTCCGCCGATCATCGCGCGCACCAACGGCTTGCGCCGGACCAGGCCATACCAGCCGATCGCCGTCAGGTGCAGACCGATCAGCGCCAGCAGCAGCCACTTGGCCTGGCGATGCAGGCCGCTCAGCCAATCGCTGGTCGCGCTGTCGACCAGCGCATAGAGCGGCCCCTGGAAGGCGATGTCGTCGGTCGCCAGCAGTCCGCTGGCCACCTGGAAGCCGACCAGCCCCAGCATCGCCAGCACCGAGAACGCGCCGAGCGGGTTGTGCCCGGCCTTGCGCCAGTTGTCCTGCAGGTAGTCGCGCACGCCGAGCGTCGCCGCAAGAATCCGCGACCAGCGTGCATAGGTGGAACCGACAAAGCCCCACAGCAGGCGGAACACCAGCAAGCCCAGTACCAGCAGACCGAGGCGGCCGTGCCAGACCATCAGATTGCCGCCGATCCAGCCGGTGACAATGGCAGCCGTCACCGACGCGGCGAACAGCCAGTGAAAGATCCGCAGTGGCGCATCCCATAGTTTGATATGACCCACGTGCCCCCCTCAGCAATCCGAACAGGCACGGCCGGCGCGGCCGTGCGGTCGCAAGGGTAACAGCCGTCCGCAGCGCCGGCAGCCGTCCGGCGGTCGACTGCGTCGCGCCGACAACGGCGCCCCGGCCGGCATGGACGCCTGCGGAGGACATGCGTATGATTGCGCCCCGCAACGCATCCGTAGCTCAGCTGGATAGAGTACTGCCCTCCGAAGGCAGGGGTCGGGGGTTCGAATCCCGCCGGATGCGCCATCTCTCCCGCCGCTGGTTTGCCTGAAGCCAGCGCCGCGCTCAGCAGCACTTCTTCCCGTTCCCGAACCCATCACCCGTCGCATCGCGGCCGGTGCGCAGCGGCGTGCCCATGCCCGCCGGTGCGGGCATGGCCTCACTTGCCGTGCCGCTTATTGCACGCTGCAGACGCGATTGCGGCCCTGGGCTTTGGCCTCGTAGAGCGCGCGGTCGGCGCGGTCGATCAGGCTGGCGACGGTTTCGCCGGCGTTCAGCTGCGCGACGCCCAGCGACAGCGTGATCGGCCCCACCTCCGGATGCGGCGAACGTTCGATGCGTGCGCGAATCCGCTCGGCCTGCTCCATCGCGGCACGCAGCTCGCAGTGCGGCAGGATCACCATGAATTCTTCGCCACCCCAGCGCACCACGCCATCGGTCGCCCGCACGCAGGCGCGCAGCAGGCGCCCGACGCGCTCCAGCACGCGATCGCCGGCCGGATGGCCGAAGGTATCGTTGATCGCCTTGAAGTGGTCGATATCGGCCAGGATCAGCCCGAAGGGCGCACCACCCTCGCGCGCGCCGATATAGGTGCGTTCGAGCAGGCTTTCGCCGCCGCGGCGGTTGTACAGCCCGGTCAGCATGTCCAGCGAGGCTGCATCGCGCAGCGCCTGTTCGTGGCGCACGCGCGCCGTCAGGTCGCGAATGATGCTGACGAAATGGGTGCGGTTGTCGTCGCGGCCGCGCACCGGCGAGATGGTCTGGTCGGCATGAAAGATGTGACCGTCGCGGTGGCGATCGGCGAAGGTCGCATGGAATGGCCGCCCGGCGCGCAGACTCTCGTAGAGGTCGGCGTAGAAGGCGTCGTCGTGTTCCCCGGAGCGCAGGAACGCCGGGGTGCGACCGAGGACTTCAGCCACCGCGTAGCCGGTCATGGCCTCGAAGGCCGGGTTGGCGAACTCGATGATGCCGTTCTCGTCGGTGATCAGCACCGCGTCATGCGAGGCGGCCAGCGCCTCGAAGAGCAGCTGGCTGGTGTGCTGCGCGGCGACCAGTTCGGAAAAGCCGCGCTGCACCGACACGTAGTGGGTGACGGTTCCTTGCGCATCGCGAATCGGCGAGATGTTCCATTCGACCCAGTACGGCTCGCCGTCCTTGCGGTAATTGACCGTCGAACCGTGGAAGAAACGCCCCTCGTGCAGGCACTGGCGCAGCTCGTCGAGCACGTCGCGGTCGGTCAGCGGGCCCTGGAGGATGCGCGGCGTCTGGCCCGCCAGCTCTTCGGCGCTGTAGCCGGACAGCGCGCAGAACGCGGCGTTGGCATAGAGAATCCGCGGGCCGTGCGGCGCCGGTTGCGCATCGGTGATCAGGACCGAGTTGAAGGCCTGCTCGACTGCCTGAAGCAGCAGCTGCGGCGAGATTGCATCGGGGATGGCCTTCATGGTTTTACTCTGGCGGCAGAAACAACGTGCATTCTAGAGCCGGCTCACATTGACGCGCTTGATCGATGCGCGCATGCCGCTCGTCCATTAGGCGTAGGCGAAGCGCGCCACGGATTAATCATCCGTTGCCCTGCAAGCCCGCGCCGCCTGCGCTCAGCGGCGGTGGATCGCCCGCGCCGCGTTAAGGATGCAGCGCGTCAGCTCCGGCACCGAGAACTTGGTGAGAATCTCGTTGGCGCCCACTGCCTTCGCCCGGTCGGTGCTGATGGTGCTGTCCAGCGAGGTGTGCAGCAGCACATAAATACCGGCGTAGGTCGGATGCTGGCGCAGCGCCTGGGTGAAGGCGTAGCCGTCCATCTCAGGCATCTCGATGTCCGAGACCACCACGTTGATTTCCTCCGGGCCGCCGTGCAGCTCATCGAGCCTGGCCAGCGCGGCGCGCGCGCCGGTGACGGCATGGCAGGTCACGCCCAACTGGCCCAGCGCAGCCAGCGACATGCTGCGCGCGACCTGGCTGTCGTCGACGATCAGCGCGCGCGTCTCGGTGAGCAGCTGCGCATCCTCGACGTTCAGGTCGGACAGATCGGCTTCGGCCGAAGCCGGCGAGATGTTGTGCAGCACCTTTTCAATATCCAGCACCTGGATCAGCTCGCCATCCACCTCGGCGGTGCCGGTGATGAACGAGCGCCCCTTGGCGCCGTAGGGCGGCGGCAGGATCTTCGAGGTGGCGCAGCTGACGATCCGCGCCACCGCCTGCACGTGCAGGCCGTGCTTCTGCCGGCTGATCTCGGTGACCACCAGGCAGCCACCGCGCGGGTCCTCCAGCGGCGCCATGCCGATCGCCTGGCTCAGGTCGATCACCGACAACGGCTCGCCGCGCAGAGTCGCCACGCCTTCGATGTGCGGATGCGCCTCGGGCAGCCGCGTCAGCCGCGGCATCGGGATGATCTCGCTGACCTTCAGCAGATTGATCGCCATCTGCTTGCCGCTGCGCAGCGTGAAGAGAAGAAGCGACAGTGAATCGGCGGTGTAGGAGTTGCTCATGTCTTGCCCTGCGACTGCGTTGGCCGATGGCCGTTGCGCGGGTTATCGGCACGCCTTGGATTTCTTGCAGTCCGGCGATGCGCTTTGCCTGCCGTTCGGCGGCTGTCATCTGCCGGACGATGAATGGTCGGCCGTGCATCATGCCTCAATGTCACAATGACATCACTGTCCAGCCCTACCCCGCACCACCACGAGCTCACCTCCATGCACGCCGACATCCGCTATTCCGTCATTCTCGAACGCACCGGGCAGACGCTGCTCGCCCAGGCCGATCTGCAGCAACTCGAAGCCTTCTGGGACGCCCACGATGCGGAGTACGTCGGCCTGCGCATCGAGGACGAGCAGAGCCGCCACCCGCGGGTGATCGTTACCGACCAGCTGCCCGCCGAGGAAGACGCCGATCTGGTGTGACGACGCGGCGCTGCCGCGCCACGTCGGCGGCAGGCGGTTTACTTGTCGCGATCGATATTGAACGGCGACCAGGCCTGACGCGTCGGCATCACTTCCAGGCGGTTGATGTTGATGTGATCCGGCAGAGTCGCGACGTAGAAGATCTGCTCGGCGATGTCCTCGGCGGTCAGCGGCGTGGTGCCGCGGTAGAGCCGGTCGCTGGCGTCCTGATCGCCCTTGGTGCGCACCAGGGTGAATTCGGTTTCGGCCATGCCCGGCGCGATGTCGGTGACGCGCACGCCGGTGCCGAGCAGGTCGCAGCGCAGGTTGTAGCCGAACTGCTCGACGAAGGCCTTGGTCGCGCCGTAGACGTGGCCGCCCGGATACGGCCAGTGGCCAGCCACCGAGCCGATGTTGACGATGCTGGCGCCGGCGCCGGTGGCGATCAGCGTCGGCAGCAGCGCATGGGTGACGTTGACCAGGCCGGTGATGTTGGTGTCGATCATGGTGTGCCAGTCGGCGAGATCGACCTGCTGCGCCGGCTGCGGCGCCAGCGCCAGGCCGGCGTTGTTGACCAGGCAATCGATCTGGCGGAATTCGGCCGGCAGCTGCTCGACCACCTCCTTCACCGCGCCGGCGTGGCGCACGTCGAGGGTGGCGATGTGCACCGGCACCTTGGCCGACAGCTCGTCCTTCAGTTCTTCCAGACGCTCGCTGCGCCGGCCGGTGAGGACCAGCGCCCAGCCGGCCTCGGCGAAGCGGCGGGCAGTGGCGCGGCCGAAGCCGGAGGTGGCGCCGGTGATGAATACGATCTTCTGTTTCATGCTCTTCCTCTTTCTCTGACAGGCCCGACCGTCGTGTAGGCGACGCGGCACAAGGGGCGCGGTGACGGCGATCAGCTTAGGGGGCTGCGCCGCGAAGGCAAAGCCTTGCGTGCGCCGGCTGATCGTTGCGCTGGCGGGCAACGCTTCACCGAACGGTCATCGCAGGTTCACGGACGCTTAGCGGGACTGCAACAGAGCCTGACTACCTTCTCGTCTAGACAAGTTGGCCGACCTCCCCGGCCGCGCAGACGAGAGGGCAAGACATGAATGCGGCTATTCGAGTCGAGCGACTGAACAAGACCTTCGCCGGCAAGCAGGCGCTGTTCGACCTGGG
>DASWWX010000016.1:0-2291 GCA_036405815.1 Solimonas sp.
CTTCTTCATGCCGAGGTAGTAGGTATCCTCGGACAGCTGCGCCTCCTCGATGGTCCAGTTCGGCGCCATCGGATCGAGCACGACGTAGGCGAGATAGGCAGCGCCGGCGAAGTAGATGAGCTTTTCCGGCGTCGTCGTGTAGCCCGGCGTCAAGCGCAGCTTGGTGTCCGGAATGACGGAACTGGTCGCGCTTGGCAGCGAGCGATCGAGCGACGAACAGGCCGCCGCCAGCATGGCGGCAAGCAAGGCTGCGGACAGGCGTGCCGTCATGATCAGGCTCCGATGAAGTTGAACAGCGACAGGCCGGACACCTTCAGGAAGGACTGCTGAGCCGCCTGCAGATATGCCTGCTGCTGCGTGAGCTTGCTCAGTGCCTCGGTGTAGTTCAGGTCGCGCAGGTTGGACAGCGAGGACTCGAACTGCAGATTCACCTCTTCACCCAGCGAATCGAGCGCCGCCAGCTCGGAGCTGCGAGCGCCGATGCGCGCTCGCGTGGTCAGCAGGTTGTCGGTCGACCGATCGATGTTGGAAATGGCCGAGCCGATCGCATTGCTCACCTTGGCCAGCGCGTTCGCGTCGCCGGAGGCCGGCTGTTCGAGCGCGAGAATCACGTCACCGATGGTTTCGAACACGCTCTGCGACGTGCTGATCTGCATCGACACGCGATCGCCATCGGCGGGGGCGCCGGTCATCGAGAAGCGTGCGCCGAAGTTGAAGGGCGGCTCGGAACCGCCGTTCGAGCGCAAGTTGATCACGTCGCCCGGCAGGAAGGTCCGCGGCAGCGGCGCGCCGCCGGGCGCGGCACCGGTCAGCAGCGAATTGCCGCTCGCGTTGTCGATGATGTCGTAGGTGGTCACGCCGCCGGACACCGCGAACACGACCTCGAAGTCGCCCGAATTGGCCGGATCGTTCCACGCGCTCATGTCAGTGACACTGCCGGCGTCGAGCACCGCGGTGCCGCGGTTTGCCGGGTCAGGCGTCAGCGAGAAGTTGCCGTTGCCGGAGGGCACGCGCATGAACACGTTGGCGCCGGAATCGCTGATCGCCAGGCGGCGATTGCTGCCAACCTGTGCTTCGCGCTGACCGTCGTCGCCGGCGTAGCTCACACCGGCCTCGACACTGCCGGAGAAAGGCTGGGTCGTGCTCTTGTAGCCGCTGAAAAGATAGTCGCCGAACGCGTCGCGCGAATTCGCGATGCCCATCATTTCGGAGAACATCGCGCGGATGTCGGTAGCAATCGCCTTGCGGTCGGAATCGGCCAGCGTCGCGCTGCGTGACTGGATCAGGCGCTCGCGGATGGTCGCCAAGATGTCGCCAGCGGTAGCGATCTGCGATTCGGCGAAGCCGAGCGCGCTGCTGGCGTCGCGGCGGTTCACCGCGAACTGGTCGTTCATCGACTTCGATTGCTCGACTTCGAGCGCCCGAGCGGACGCCACCGGATCGTCGGAGGGCGCCAGCACGCGGCGGCCGGTGGACAACTGCTGCTGCAGCCTGAACAGGTCGCCGCTCTGACGCACGAGGCCCGAGGTGCCGGTTTCGTAGATGGTGTTGGTGGAAACGCGCATTACAACTCTCCTCAGCCGCCCAGTTGCAGCACGGTGTCGAACAGCCGACTGGCGATTTCAATCATCTTGCCGGACGCCTGGTATGCCTGTTGATAACGGAGCAGATTGGCCGCTTCTTCATCGAGATTGACGCCCGACAGTGACTGCTGCGACTCGGTGACACGCGACAGCAGCACGTCCTGTGCCTTCTGGTTCACCTGGATTTCGCGTGCCTGCGAACCGATCTCGGCAACCATCTGCGCATAGGCACCCTGGAAACCGGTGGTGCCGCCGGCCAGCGTGTCCGCGTCCTGCAGCGCGGCCAGTGCCAGCAGGTTACGGTTGTCGCCCTGACCGCTGGCATTGGCCTGTATGGTGAAGGTGTCACCGTCGCGCGGAATTCCCGACAGCTGGAAGGTGAAGCCGCCCTGGCCGGCAAAAGTGAAACTGGCGCCGGCCGAATCGGTGGCCGGGTTGTAGGCGATGGTGCCGCCCGGCCCGCCGGTCACGTTGAACTGGTTGGTCGCCGCGTCGAAGGTCAGCGTGATCGGGCCGCCCAGCGGCAAGCCGGTTGTCGAGGTGACGGTACCGGCACTGATGGCGCCGGTGCCGGCGTTTGTCAGGCTGGCCGCGGTGCTGATCGGCATCGCCACCGCCAGCATGCGCGGGTCCGACAGCAGCGTGCGGATGTCCGACGCGCCGTTGCGCGTCGGCTGGATCAGGAAGCTGTCGCCGGCGGCCAGCGTC
>DASWWX010000017.1:0-42383 GCA_036405815.1 Solimonas sp.
GTTTCTCGGACGGCAGCACCGTCACCCTGACCGGTGTCGCGGCGGCCAGCCTGAGCGCGGCGAATTTCATCACCAGCGCTTCGCCGCCGCCACCGCCGCCACCGCCACCGCCGCCACCGCCGCCACCGCCGCCACCGCCACCGCCGCCTGCGGATGGCGTGACGGAAGCGGAGAACGCCCAGCAGGCCGCACGCGCGCTCAACGAGCCGTCGAACAACGAATCGCCCGAGGAGGAAGGCGAAGCGTTGATCGAAGTTCAACTCGCCAGTTCGATTACGGTCGGAGAATTCGAATGCCGTTGATGACCAAGAGCGGCGTCCGCCGCCGTGTGCTGGGCGCGATCGTTGGGCTGGCCTTGCTCGGCAGCAGCCTGCCGACGTCGGCGGCGGCTGCGGCCGGCGAGGTCATGATGCTGACCGGTCGCGCCACCGCGACCGATACGCGCCTGAACGCCGTGCGCGAGCTCGGCAAGGGCGACAAGGTCAATGCCGGCGAAATCATCAACTCCGGCGTCAACAGTTACCTCAACCTGAAGTTCAGCGACGGCAGCTTCGTGCTGCTGCGTCCGGGTACGCGCTTCATCATTGAGGAGTTCGTTGATGCCACTGCGCCGGCAGCAACGACGTCTGCGGCAACGACACCCGCTACCACCGCTCCGCCGGCGCGCCCGGCAGCGCCCGCGACTGCGCCCACCGGCGCAGCCGCGTCGGCGTCGGCCGCCTCACCCACCGGCTCGCGCGCATTCTTCCGGTTGGTGCGTGGCGGCTTTCGTGCAGTGTCGGGCCTGATCGGCAAGGCCGACCAGAACGAGTACCGCGTCGCGACGCCGGTCGCAACGATCGGTATCCGCGGCACCGACTACATCGTTGTCGCCTGCGACGCCGCCTGCGCCAAGGACCCAGTGCTGCGCGCCGAACTGCCGGAGGGTGCGGCCGAGGGCGGCATCGTCGCCAACATCGTCGACGGCAGCATCCGGCTCGACGCCCAGCAGCGTCGCGCTGCGCTCAGCAGCCCGGTGGGCTGGCTCGGTGCCAGCCTGTTGCTGACGCAGGCCACCGAACCGTATCCGAACACCGTGCCGGTGGATGCCTCCTCGATCACGTTGCCATCGCAACAAGGCGGCCGTACGGTGCGCAATGCCGTGATCGGGCCCGACGGGCGAATCTATGCGCTTGGCCAGCCGCCGCAGTTCCTGGCGGACCAGCCGCTGCCCGATCCACGAACGATGTGCCCGTGATCGCGACGGCCCCGCTTGCGGGGCCGTTTTCGTTGCGCGCGTTGATCGTCAGCCGTGGCACGCGACCCCAACGCCCCAGCCCCCATCCGCTCACACGCCCTCTCGATGGCCAAGCCCGCCAAACTGATTTCTCCGCCCGGCTACGGCCCGGTCGTACCGCTCGACCGCCATCGGCACGCTGGCCTTGGCTTCGTCACTGAACCCGACTATCGATGGGCGGCGTCGCTCAACGCGGTGTTCATCAACGCCGCGGAGTTCTTCAAGGCGGCGCTCGATTATCCGATCGCCTTCGCGCGCGAACCTGGCAGCGGCGAGTACCTGCCGATGGCGATCCTCGGCCTCAAGTCGCGCCAGAATCTGTACGTCGATGCCCACGGACGCTGGCGCGAGCACGTCTACCTGCCGTCCTACGTGCGGCGTTATCCGTTCTGCATCGCCGAACTGCCGGCCGGCCCACAGCGACCGCAGGCGCAGCGCCTGGTCTGCGTCGACGAACGCGGACTCACCGCCGAAAGCCGAAAGCCGTTGTTCGACACCAACGGCGCGTCGACGCCCGCCTGGGAACCGATCCACAAACTGATGGAGGCGATGGAGGGGGCATTGCAGCAGACGCGTGTACTCGCGCATCGCCTCGAGGCGCTGGATCTGCTGGTGCCCTTCGACGCCATGGCACTGCCGAAGAAGGGCGAGCGCACGCGCCTGCAGGGTCTGTACCGGGTCGACGAGACCCGGCTCGCCGACGTGCAGGCGCGCGATGTGCGCACGCTGCTGCGCAAGGGCGAATTGCGCGCGGTCTACGCGCATCTGCTGTCGCTGGAGAACTTCGGCCGCCTGCTCGACTACTCGCAGACGCGCAAGTAAAACGCGGCAGCTGCGAGCAGCTTCTGGCGTCGAACGTCGCCCTGCTCAGTGGAGCCCGGCGGCGCGGCGGATCAGGGCCTGGCGCAGCGGCGGCACCGCGTTGACCGCGCGCATGCCGAGCATGCGCAACGCAGGCAACCCCGGCAGATCGAGCGCGTAAGCGCGATACAGCGCATCGGTGACCGCCAGCATGTCGAGTACGTCCGCCCGGCGCTGGCGTTCATAGCGTTTCAACAGCCGCAAGCCGCCCGGATCGCGCCCCGGCGCGTCGCCCAGCACGCGCGCCAACGCCTCGGCATCGGCAAACCCGAGATTGACGCCCTGCCCCGCCAGCGGATGCACCACATGCGCGGCGTCGCCGATCAGCACCGCGCGCGTGCCCACGTACGCATCGGCGTGTCGCAACCCGAGGCCAAACCGCAGGCGCGGCGTGGTTGCCAGAATGCGACCCAGCACATGCTGGCTGGCGGCGCCGAGCTGCAGGCAGAACGCCGCGTCGTCCAGCGCCAGCAGGCGCTCGGCATCGGCGGTCGACCAGACGATGGAACTGCGTCCATCGGCCAGCGGCAGCAGCGCCAGCGGCCCGGTATGCAGGAAGCGCTGCCAGCACGTTTCGCGATGCGGCGCCTCGGTCTGCACATGGCACACCACGGCGGTCTGCGGATAGTCGCCGGCGGTCACCTCGAAGCCGAGCCGCTCGCGCAACGGCGAGTCGCGTCCCTCGGCGATCACCAGCAGCCGCGCCTCGAACGCGCGGCCGTCGGCCAGCTGCAACGACGCCTGATCCGGCGTCGTCGCCACTTCGGTCACCACGGCTCCGGCCTCGATCACCGCTTCCGGCAACGCCCGCCACAGTGCCGTCAACAACACCTCGTTCTCGACGATATGGCCGAGAACGGCAGCGCGAATATCGGCGGCATCGAATGCAAGGCCGGTGGCAGGATCGTCCTCCCAGACCTGCATGCGCGCGTAAGGGCTCACCCGCTGCGCCGCAGCGGCAGACCACACATCCAGCTGCGCAAGAAATCGCTGCGTCGCCGGCGAAATCGCGTAAACGCGCGCATCGTAGTCGGCCAGCGGCTTCGGACCGGCGCCGCGCTCGAACAACCGCACATGCCAGCCCTGACGGTGCAGCGCCAGCGCGGTGGCGACGCCGACAAGGCCGCCGCCGACGATGGCGACATCGCAGCGCGTCGCGCTCATGCCGGTTCGCGCGCCATGCGCGGCGCCCCGCCGCCATAGCCGAGGTTCTGCCACAGCATCGCGTCCTTCAGCGGCGGCGCCAGATCCAGCGCCAGCAGGCCGAGATGGCGCAGGCCGCCCAAGCCCGGCACGCGGTTGGAGAACAGGCGCACGAGCTGGTCAGTGAAATCCGCGGTGCGCAAACGATCGCGGCCGCGCAGAGTCTCGTATTCGGCCAGCAGCGCCGCCGCGCCCGGGTCCGCATCACTTGGCTCACGAACCTGCGCCGCCAGGCGCTCGGCCAGCGTCGCCACGTCGCGCAGGCCCAGGTTGAAGCCCTGCGCCGCCACCGGGTGCAGCGATTGCGCGGCATTGCCGACGAATACCGTGCGCGGCGCCGTCAGGCGCGCGCTGACCACGCGGCTCAGTGGCCAGCTCTGGCGACGGCCGAGTGCGGTGAAGCGCCCCAGGCGCTCGCCAAACGCCGCCTGCGCCTGTGCAAGAAACTCTTCGTCGCTCCAGGCCAGACGCTCGCGCAGGGATTCCGCCGGCGTGGTCCAGACCAGCGAACACGCATCGCCGGGTTTGGGCAGCAGTGCAATCGGACCGTCCGGCGTGAAGCGCTCGTAGGCGCAGCCGTCACTGGGCCGCGTCACGCGCACGGCGGTGACGATCGCCGACTGTTCGTAATCGCGCCGCTCGGCATCGATGCCCAACTGTCGGCGCACCGCCGAATCCATACCATCGGCGGCGACCACCAATCGCGCCCTGACGCGCCGCTCGCCGTCCAGGCGTAGCGACAGCGCGTTCGCATCGCCACCCGGCTCCAGCGCCTGCAACGCGGCCGGGCACAGCATCGCGACGTTGGGCAGGGCGGCCGCGCGCCGCAGCAGCGTCTCGCCCAGCACGCGCACCGGTAGGTTGTAGCCGAGCGCCTCCAGCCCCGCCTCGCCGGCGGCGAAGCGCGCGACCCCGAAACGGCCGCGTTCGGAAATATGCGTGGAGCGGATCGGCGTTGCGTGCGGCGCCAGCGCCGACCAGACGCCGAGCGCGTCGAAGATGCGATGACTGGCGTGATTGAGCGCAATGCAGCGCTCATCCCAGCGCGCCTCGCCAGACGGTGGCGACGCGGCTTCGATCAGCGCGACGCGCAACGGCGTATCGCGCAGGCCCAGCGCCAGCGAAGCACCGACCAACCCGCCGCCGACGATGGCGACATCGACTGCGTCGTCAACCGCGCCATGGGCCGCGACTTCCATCGAGCGGATCGTCCCCGTCATGCCGTGGCAGCGCTTACGGCCGCGCCATCAGGCGCTCGATCTCGCGCACCGTCTTCGGCACGCCGCTGGTCAACACGCGCGGCGCGCCCTCGGTGACGACCACATCGTCCTCGATGCGGATACCGATACCCCAGTATTTCTCGGCCACGCCCTTGGTGCCGGGGGCGATGTACAGACCCGGCTCTACCGTCATCACCATGCCCGGCTCGAACTTGCGATAGGCGCCGTCGAGCTTGTAACGGCCGACATCGTGCACGTCCATGCCGAGCCAGTGACCGGTGCCGTGCATGAAGAACTGGCGGTGCTTGCCAGCCGCGATCAGGTCGGCGGGCTTGCCCTTGAGCAGGCCGAGCTCGACCATGCCTTCGGTGAGCACCCGCGTGGCCACCTCGTGCGGCTTGCCGACCGAAGCGCCGGCCTTCAGCGTCTTGATCGCCGCGACATTGGCGGCCAGCACGACCTCGTAGACCGCCTGCTGCGCAGCGCTGAACTTGCCGTTGACCGGGAACGTGCGCGTGATGTCCGCGGTATAGCCTTCCAGCTCGCCGCCGGCGTCGATCAGCAGCAGGTCGCCGTCCTTCAGCACCGCGTTGTTTTCGACGTAGTGCAGGATGCAGGCGTTATCGCCGCCGCCGAGGATGGTGCCGTAGCCCGGCTCCATGTCGTGCCGCGCGAAGTGATAGTGAATTTCCGCACCGATCTGCCATTCGTAAAGACCCGGCCGCGTCTTGCGCATCGCGATGCAATGCGCCTCGGCCGTGATCTCGCAGGCCGCGGCCATGATCTCCAGCTCCTCGGCCGACTTGCGCAGGCGCATCTCGTGCAGCGAGGTTTCCAGCGCAACGATGTCAGTCGGCGCCGCCGAACCGCGGCGCGACACTTCGCGGATCTCGCGCATGCAGCCGGTGATCTTGCCGTCCAGCGAGGTGTGCTCACCGAGGCTGTAGTGGACCTGTTTGCGACCACCGAGCAGCGTCGCGAGCCGCGTCTCGAACTCGGCGAGCGGATAGGCGCGATCGGCGCCGTACTGGCGCATCGCGCCTTCGGGACCGGCGCGGCGTCCATCCCAGATCTCGCGCTCGGCGTTGCGCTCGCGCACGAACAGCAGGAATTCGGCCTTCTTGCCACGCTCCTGGTGGCCGGGCGCGAACACCGCGATGGCCTCCGGCTCCGGGAACCCCGTCAGATAGCGGAAGTCGCTGTCCTGGCGGAAGCGGTAATGCGTGTCACGCGCGCGGATCACCTCGTGCGCGGCCGGCACGATGGCAATGCCGTCGCGGCCGATGCGCTGCATCAGCTCGGCGCGGCGCGCGGCGTGGATCTTGAGAGCGGCTTTCATGGGCTTGTCCTGCGATCAATGCAGCTGATGCGATTCGGAAGGGTCCAGCGTCGGGCGCGGATGCAGCTCCATGAACACGAGCTGCGCCCCGACGCGCACGTACTCGACCAGCTCGGCGTAGGCGGTTTCCTCGATATTCGGGTCGTCCTCGTCACCGACTGCGGCCTGTGTGAACTCGGTGAAGTCGCGCACGATCTCCTGCATCTCCTGCGAATACCGCTGCAGATCGAGCCCCGGCTTGCTGGCGAGCCCGAACAGGAAGCCTTCGCACCAGGCGGCCAGCGCGCGCACGCGCGGCACCAGCGCCGCCTCGTCGTCCGGCAGCAGGGGCGCGAACGCCATGTCGCTGTCCTGAAGCGCCGCCAGGGTCTGGTCGCAGAGCTGGCGCAGCTCGCCGCGCAGGCGCGCGTCAGGCGCACCGTCGATCTCGACCAGGCGCAGCAGCTCGATGTCGGCCGGGGCCTGCACGCACAGTGCGCCAACCAGCGCGCCGTGATATTCGGCCGCGGCATCGACGGCGCCGATGCCAGCCAAAGCCTCGCCGAGGCGCTCGTATCCGATGGAGTTGTCTTGCATGCGCGAATTATAGGCCTGCGCGCCCTGCCGCTTGTTAACGCGAATGGGCACGCTGCGCGCGAGTTCGCGTTAACAGGCCTGAGGCCGGCCGCGCCGCTTCCATTCGCGGCGCCCGTCCGTACACTGCCAGTCCCCCCGCCCTGCCAACGGAGCAAGCCCATGGATGTCCGCGCCGCCGTCGCTTTCGAAGCCGGCAAGCCCCTCTCCATCGAAACCGTGCAGCTCGCCGGCCCGCGCGAAGGCGAGGTGCTGGTCGAGGTCAAGGCCACCGGCCTGTGCCACACCGACAAGTACACGCTCTCCGGCGCCGATCCCGAGGGGCTGTTCCCGGCGATCCTCGGTCATGAAGGCGCGGGCGTGGTCGTCGACGTCGGTCCCGGCGTGAAGACCCTGAAGAAGGGCGATCACGTGATTCCGCTGTACACGCCGGAATGCCGCGAATGCGAGTACTGCCTCTCGCAGAAGACCAACCTGTGCCAGAAGATCCGCGGCACGCAGGGCAAGGGCCTGATGCCGGACGGCAGCTCGCGCTTCTCGATCGGCGGCAAGCCGATCCTGCACTACATGGGCTGCTCGACCTTCGCCAATTACACGGTGCTGCCGGAGATCGCGCTGGCGAAGATCCGCGAGGACGCACCCTTCGACAAGGTCTGCTACATCGGCTGCGGCGTCACCACCGGCATCGGCGCGGTGATCTTCACCGCCAAGGTCGAAGCCGGTGCCAACTGCGTCGTGTTCGGCCTCGGCGGCATCGGCCTTAACGTGATCCAGGGCCTGAGGATGGTCGGCGCCAACATGATCGTCGGCGTCGACACCAACCCGGCGCGCGAGTCGATGGCGCGCCAGTTCGGCATGACCCACTTCGTCAACCCGAAGACCGTCGAGGGCGATCTCGTCGCGCATCTCGTGGAACTCACGAAGGGCGGCGCCGACCACAGCTTCGAGTGCATCGGCAACGTGCAGGTCATGCGCCAGGCGCTGGAGTGCTGCCACAAGGGCTGGGGGATCTCCACAATCATCGGCGTCGCGCCGGCCGGCGCGGAAATCTCCACGCGCCCGTTCCAGCTCGTCACCGGCCGTCGCTGGATCGGCTCGGCCTTCGGCGGCGCGCGCGGCCGCACCGACGTGCCGAAGATCGTCGACTGGTACATGGACGGCAAGATCAACATCGACGACCTGATCACGCACACGATGCCGCTCGAGCAGATCAACGACGGCTTCGACCTGATGGCGCGCGGCGAGTCGATCCGCAGCGTGGTGATCTACTGATGAGCCTCAAGCAGATTTCGGCCAACAAATGCTGGGGCGGCACGCAGCATGTCTACAGCCACGCCGCACAGGAGACCGCCTGCACGATGCGCTTCTCGCTGTTCCTGCCGCCGCAGGCGCAGAACGGCAACAAGGTGCCGGTGCTGTACTGGCTGTCGGGCCTGACCTGCACGGAAGAAAACTTCACGGTGAAGGCCGGCGCGCAGCGCGTCGCCGCCGAACTGGGCCTGGCGATCGTCGCGCCGGACACCAGCCCGCGCGGGCTCGGCATTCCCGGCGAAGGCGACAACTTCGCCTTCGGCCTCGGCGCCGGCTTCTACCTCGATGCGACGCAGGCGCCCTGGTCAAAGGGCTATCGCATGTACTCCTACGTGACGCGCGAATTGCCGGCGCTGATCGCAGCCGAGTTTTCCGCGCAGATCGACACGTCGCGCAGCGGCATCTTCGGTCACAGCATGGGCGGTCACGGCGCGCTGGTGTGCGCACTGCGCAACCCGGCGCAGTACAAGAGCGTGTCCGCCTTCGCCCCGATCAGCTCGCCGACGCGCAGCGACTGGGGCCGTCATGCGCTCAACAACTACCTCGGCGCCGACACCGCCGCCTGGGCCGAATACGACAGCAGCCTGCTGCTGCAGGCGCAGGGCTGGGCAGGTCCGGCCATCCTGGTCGACCAGGGCGACAAGGATCAGTTCATCAATCAGCTTCAGCCGGAAACCCTGCGCGAGGCGGCGAGCGCCGCCGGCGTCGCACTGACGCTACGGCTGCAACCGGGTTACGACCACAGCTATTTCTTCGTGCAGAGCTTCATCGCCGACCATCTGCGTCATCACGCACAGCACCTGTAGCGACGGCGCCTACAGTTGACGCAGGCCGCCAACGCCAGCCGTTAACGCCCGAAGCCCTCGAACGACGGAAAGCGCAGCGGCATCGACGGCAGCTCGAAACGCGCCGGCGGTGGCGATTGGGCGCTGAGCGCCAGCACGCGGAAGTCGCGCCCGAAGCGCAGCACGCCCTGACCCTGCAGCGCGGCCCGCAGCCGAGCTTCGTCGGGCACGGCCGGCACCTCGGTGCTGCGCCGCAGCGTATCGCCGACCGCCAGCAGGGCGCGGCTCAGTTCGACCGCACGCGGGTCCGTGGACATCACCATCTCCTCGGCACGCGCCTCGCCGGCTCGATCCGCGTAGCGCAACAGATAAACCTTGCCGCCGATGCCGGCGTGAAGCTCGGTGCGCGGCGTCGGCTCCAGCGCGATGAAGCGGCTGAAGTCGAGCGGCCCCACGGTCGGGATCGGTACCTGCTGGCCAAGCAACGCCATGGCCTGCTCGGCGTCGAGCACCAGATCGTTGGCGAGGATGTAGAGGGAGCCGTCACGTTGCAGCAGCACCACCGGCAGGCCGTCCCGGACCTGTGTTTCCAGGCGCAGCTGGTCGCCGCGATACTCCAGCATCGCGCGCTTGCGCTTGCCCTCAGGACCGGCTTCGATCGTCGCCGTGCCGGCCGCCGGCGCCAGCGTCGGCAGCAGCAGCGCCGCCAGCAGCCCGGCCACCGCCCATGTCCTGTTCATAGTTTCGCTCCTTGGGGGCGCCCGAGCATGCCGCATGCCGCCCCGCTCCGACAGGGCCGGCCGCGCCAGCCCTATAATCCGCGCCATGAAACCCGCAGATTTCGTCGCCGCCCTGCGCGGTTGCGCCCCCTACGTACACGCCCACAACGGGCGTGTTTTCGTGATCGCCTTCGGTGGCGAGGCGGCCGAGCGGGCGGATTTCGACCAGCTGATCTACGACGTCGCACTGCTGCAGAGTCTCGGCGCCAAGCTGGTGCTGGTGCACGGCGTGCGCCCGCAGATCGACCAGCGCCTGCGCGCGCAGGGTCTGGCGCCGACGTTCATGCAGGGCCTGCGCGTCACCGATCGCGCGGCGCTGGACTGCGTCAAGGCCGCGGCCGGCGCATTGCGCATGGACATCGAGGCGCGGCTATCGACCTCGCTGGCGTCGACGCCGATGGGTGGCGCGCGCATCCGCGTGGCGTCCGGCAACTGGATCACGGCGCGCCCGGTCGGCGTGCGCGACGGCATCGACCACCTCTTCACCGGCGAGGTGCGGCGCGTCGACGTCGACAGCATCCGCCAGGTGCTGGACCAGGATCGCATCGCGCTGCTGTCGCCGGTCGGCTACTCGCCCACCGGCGAGACTTTCAACCTGCGCGCCGAGGACGTCGCCACCGCCACCGCGGTCGCACTCAACGCCGAGAAGCTGCTGTTCGTGACGCCGGCCAGCCCGGACCGCTGGCGCGACGCCGACACCACCGGCGATGCCGGCCAGCTCTCGCCGGCCGAAGCCGAAACGCTGCTCAAGGCCAACGGCTCGCTCAGCGATGTCGATCGCGTTTACCTGCGCGCCGCGCTGACGGCGACGCGCGGTGGCGTCAAGCGCGTGCACCTGATCGGCCAGGACTGCGATGGCGCGCTGCTGCGCGAGCTGTACACGCGCGATGGCGTCGGCATGATGATTCACGCCGATGCCGACTACGAAGCGACGCGCGACGCCACCATCGAGGACGTCGGCGGCATCCTCGCGCTGATCCAGCCGCTGGAGCGCGAGGGCGTGCTGGTGCCGCGCTCGCGTGAACAGCTCGAATTCGACATCCAGCATTTCAACGTCATCGTTCGCGACGGCTTCGTCATCGCCTGCTGCGCACTGTTTCCGTACCCGGACAACGCGATGGGCGAACTCGCCTGCGTCGCCGTGCACCCGGACTATCAGGGCGGCGGCCGTGCCGGTGCGCTGCTCAAGCGCGTCGAGCACGAGGCGCGCGCGCTCGGGCTCAAGCAGCTGTTCAGCCTGACGACGCAGACGCCGCACTGGTTCATCGAGCACGGCTTCAAGAACGCGACGATCGAGGATCTGCCGATGAAAAAGCAGTTCCTGTACAACTACCGGCGCAACTCGCTGGTGCTGGTGAAGGACCTGTGAGCAACCAGGCGTCGGAAACGCATGGTCGCGAGCGTAGCGAGTCGCTCAGCAACGCGGCTCATGGATAAGTCGCGTAATGCCGAATGGGCCGCGCGCTCGCGCGCCCACGTCTGGCATCCCTGCACGCAGATGAAGGATCACGAGTGGCTGCCGCTCGTGCCGATCAAGTCCGCGGAAGGTGCCTGGCTGGAGGATTTCGAGGGCAAGCGTTATCTCGACGCGGTCAGTTCCTGGTGGACCAACCTCTTCGGGCACCGTCACCCGTACATCGTCGAGCAGCTGAAGCAGCAGCTCGACACGCTCGACCACATCATGCTCGGCGGCTTCACGCACGAGCCAGTCGTCGAACTGTCGGAACGCCTGGTCAAGCTGGTGCCACCGGGCCTCACGCGCTGCTTCTACGCCGACAACGGCTCGTCGGCCGTGGAAGTTGCGCTGAAGATGTCCTTCCACTACTGGCGCAACGCCGGCAAGCCGAAGAAGACGCGCTTCGTCGCGCTGGAGAACAGCTACCACGGCGAAACGCTGGGCGCGCTCGCGGTCGGCGGCCCGAGCATGTACCGCGACACCTACGCGCCGCTGCTGCTGTCGCCGCTGTTCGTGCCCTCGCCCGACTGCTACGCCCGCGGCGCCGGCGAAAGCTGGGAGGACTACTCGCGCCGCCAGTTCCAGCACCTGGAGCTGATGCTGGAACGCCATGCCGACGAGATCTGCGCGGTGATCCTGGAACCGCTGGTGCAATGCGCCGGCGGCATGCGCATGTACCACCCGATCTATCTCAGCCTGCTGCGCGAGGCCTGCGACCGCCACGGCGTGCACCTGATCGCCGACGAGATCGCGGTCGGCTTCGGCCGCACCGGGCAACTGTTCGCCTGCGACTGGGCACCGCCGCTGCAACACGGCAAGGGCGCGAAGAGCGGCATCACGCCGGACTTCCTGTGTCTGTCCAAGGGCCTGACCAGCGGCACGCTGCCGCTGGCGGTGACGATGACGCGCGAAAACATCTACGAGGCCTTCTACGCCGAGTACCGCGAAGGCAAAGCCTTCCTGCATTCGCATTCCTTCACCGGCAATCCGCTCGGCTGCCGCGCGGCGCTGGCGACGCTGGATCTGTTCGAGCGCGAGAAGCCGCTGGCGACCAACCGCATCCTGTCGCAGCTGATGTGGTCACACACCGCGGAACTGCGCGCGCACCCCAACGTCGCCGAGGTCCGCCAGCAGGGCATGATCCTGGCGATCGAGCTGGCAAAGAACGTGCGCAACAAGACGCCCTACCCGGCCGAGGAACGCCGCGGCCTGCGCGTCTACCAGTACGCGCTGGAACAGGGCGTGCTGCTGCGGCCGCTCGGCAACGTCGTCTACTTCATGCCGCCCTACGTGGTCACGCCGAAGGACATCGAACGCATGGCCAAGGTCGCGCTCGAAGGCGTGCAGCGCGCAACCAAGAACTGAGTGCCAGCAACCGCACGCCGGCGTTGGCGCCGCTCAGGCGCCGGTAACGGTCTCGCGGCGCAGGTGCCGACGGCCGTAGATCACCACCACCAGCGCCGGCAGATACATCAGCACGCCGTATAGCGCGCCCGGCACCGCAATCTCGGCGGACTTGAGTACCGACAGCGCAATCAGGATCGCCAACGCCGCGTTCTGCACCCCGACTTCGAGGCTCACGGTCAGGCGATCGCGGAACGGCAAACCCGTCACCCGCGCCAGCAGGTAACCGAAGCCGATGGCCAGACAGCACAAGGTCATCACCGCCGGACCGGCCTGCGCCAGCGCCGCCGGCAGCACCGCGCGCTGCGTGATCGCGATGCCGCCGATCAGCGTCGCCAGCAGGAAGATCGCGAAGCGCCCGACCCAGGGCCCCAGCCGATCGGCCAGTGCCGGCGCCCACGCGCGCACGGCCATGCCGATGGCGATAGGGATCAGCAGGATGCCGGCCAGATGCCGCACCGTCTCCAGGATCGGCACCTGCACGGCGCGGCCCTCGCCAGCAAAGGCCTGACCGGCCAGATGCACCAGCAGCGGAATGCTGGCGAACGTCGCCACCGCGCTGATGACCGACAGACTGATCGCCAGCGCGACGTTGCCGCGCGCCAGGAACGTCAGCGTGTTCGACATGTTGCCGCTCGGGCAGGCCGTGACCAGCACCAGGCCAATGGCGAGTTCCGGCGGCATGCGAAAGGCCCAGGCCACGCCGAAACCGAGCGCCGGCAGCAGCACGTAGTGACCGATCAATCCGACCGCAACCGATCGCGGATGATCGGCGATGCGCCGGAAATCGGCCGGCCGCAGATGCAGCCCGATGCCGCACATCACGATCGCGATGGCCAGCGGCAGCGCGATATTGATCAAAGCGTTCTCTTGCAAGCGATGTCCCCAGAACCGGCGCCAGACGCGTGCGGCATCTTGCCCGATAGAACCCGCGCCACGCACGCCGAGCGCCGGCATTCCGGCGCCGTGAAACCGTCATCCGTCAAGAATTCGTCGCGAGTCGCGGCTCGTTTCGAGCGCTGCACGAACCCCGGTCGCGCCACTCGTCCGCTGCCATCGCCCCTTCAGCCGCAGCGCCATGCAACTGCGGCAAGAAGCACAGCACCGCAGCCTGACACGCAAGGCCACACGCATCGCAGCACGACCTTTGCGACCCGCAGCGCCAAGATTCGAATCCACACCGGCACTTGGCGACGCCGCCCGTACAAACACCGTCGCGCACAACAACGCTCAGGCGAAGACGGCTAGAGCATTTCTCTACAGGGCCGTGTCGGGGCGTCCCCTTAGGGGCGGCACGCCGTCGGGCACGCCGCTCTCGCACAGGCCTTGATGCAGTCCCCGCGAGCTTCCAGCACGCCGAGGGAACCATGAATGTCCGACTCGCCGCGTCATCGCAGTCCCCGCGCTTCACTCTCGTCACCGACATGCGCGCGCTCGGTATTGCGTTGGCGCTGCTCGCCGGCCTGACGCTCCAGCCCTCGCATGCCTCCGACGAAACGCCGGCGACGGTGGATACCGCGCAACAGCGCAGCTATCACAGCGCGCTCACCGACGACGGTCGGTATCGCGTCAGCACCCGTTTCCGCAACTTCGACGGCGAACATCTGAACCTGGACTTCACGCTCGCCTCGGCCGCGAGCGACGCCTCCCTGCGAGAGTTCGGCGTTTCGGTCGCCGAACTCGATGCGCTGCTCGACGCCTGTCGCCAGCGCAAGGACTGCGACCAGGCCGAGTTCGACCGTCAGACCACCCGCTACTACCGCGAACGCGCACTGCGCCTGGACCAGCGCGCCGGCGAGATGCCGCGCCTGTCGGTGGACGTCGCGCGCGTGGTGCAGCGCAACCGCGAACGCGTCAAACCCGTCGCGGTCGCCCTGCGACGCCTCGCGCAGGAACAGGGCCGCGACACCGCCTGGACCGTCGAAGCCGCGATGGCGCTGGTGCAAAGCGGCCTGCTCTACCGACAGCCGGAAACCTGGAAAGGCGAGCGCAAGATCCTCGGCTTCTATCCGCCCCCGCTGGCCCTCACCAGCGGCTACGGCGACTGCGACACCAAGTCGGCCCTGCTCGCCGCGATCCTGCAGAACCTCACCCCCACGCCGATCGTCGGTGTGAAGATTCCGCAGCACTACCTGCTCGCGCTGGCCGGCACGCCCCGGAGCGGCCAGGCCTACGTCGTCCATGAAGGTCGTGCCTTCGTGCTGGTAGAAGCCGCCGGCCCGGCGATGCGCCTGCCCGGTCACGTCGCGCCGAAAACACTGGCCGCGCTAGAACGCCCCGCCAACCTGCGCATCGACCCGATGATCTGAGACCGGGATCGGAAGTCGGGATCTGAGGTCAGCATCTGAGGCCGGATCGGAGATCAGGATCCGCGGCCAGCGAAGGTGCGCCGGCCAGCAAACCGCCGCATGCTGGCCGGCGTCCCGACAAGCAGAGTAGGCTCGGCCGAACCGCCGAGCCTGCGCCGTGAACCAACCTCGCCGATTGTTCCGCATCGTCCCTCCCGGGCTCGCGCTCGCGGTAGGCCTGTCGCTGCCGTGGGTCGCCCAAGCCAATCCCGCGGCCGACCCACCGAGCGTTGCAGAAGCCGACCGCATCGAGGGCCTGTGGCTGTCCACCGAAGACGACGGCATCCGCTCGCACATGGAGATCGTGCGGGAGGCCGACGGCTATGCCGGCCGCGTGCGTTACGTGGAATCCGCCGACGGTCAGCCGCTGCAACCGGTCTGTGCGCGCTGCCCGGCGCCGCATGCCAAACAACCGATCGTCGGCATGCGCTTCCTGTGGGGCCTGCAGCCGCAAGGCAACGGCAAATGGTCCGGCGGTCGTGTGATGGACCTGCGCGACAGCGTCACTCAAGGCACCATCGCCAACGCCGAGCTGACGCTGCTGCCGAACGGCCAGCTCAAGCTGCTCGGCTACCTCGGCATGCGGGCACTGGGCCAGTCGCGTGTCTGGCAACGCCTGCCGACCGAAGCGTCCGCGACTCTCAACGCGAACCCCGCCCCGCCGGACCGCCCTTGACCGCGACCACGCCATCGCCCTCAAGGCGCGTGGAGAATCCGGCCTTCTGCAAACGCGTCGCCACCTCGCGCGGCACGTCGCGCCGGCTGGTCAGCTTGTTGGGCGAACCGGTGTAGTGAAACAGCCGGCCGCGCGGTCGTAGTACGCGCGCAAGCTGATCGTAGAACGCCTGCGAGTACAGTTCACCGGCGATGCCGAAGCGCGGCGGATCGTGCAGCACCGCATCGAAGCTCGCCGCCGGCAGGGCACCGATATGCGCCGTGACATCGCCGGGGGTGAGCTGCAGCGCGGCATTCGCAGGATCGCGCAGGTCCGGCGACCAGGGATTGAGTCCGCGCAGCCAGATCACATCCGGATTCTTCTCGAAGGAGACGATGCGCGCCGCGCCCGCGCGCAGTGCCGCGACGGCGAAGTAACCCAGGCCGCCGCAGGTATCCAGCACCGTTGCGCCGCGCGGCGACACCAGATCGACCTTGCGCTCCGCGTCCGCCACCGGCGACACCTGCGCGGTCGGCAGCATCTTGATGCCGTCGATCTCGAAGGTCGGCGCACCCCAGTCGGTCGGCACCAGCTTGATCAGGCCGCCCGCGCCAAAACGCGCGGCCGTCTCGAATGCGGTGCCGTTCCACGCGTAGATCGTGCGGTCCTTGCAGGTGTCGAGATAGGGGTACGTGCTATCGCCACGGCGCCAGCCATGGGCGCCGGCATCGACCGTCTCGGTCGAGCGGCCGAGATCCAGCGAGCAGGTCACCGCGCCGCCGCCGCCGGCGCGCGCCGCCAGCAGCGCCTCGTGTACCGCGAGCGTCAAGACACAGGGCGTCATGCGCGGATTATCGCCCGGACGGCGCGCTACCATGACCCCATGCCGACCGTGAGTCCTCGCGAACTGCCTGAGCACGCACTGCTGCAGCGCCATCGAGACATCGGCGCGTATACCGACTGCTACGCCATCGACGTGCCAGGCACGGTATCGCTCGCCGACTACGTCACCGCCTTCTACACGACGCCGCTGTTCAAGATCGAGCGGCTGATCCTGCGCCTCGCACTGGGGCGCCGCTCCGCCGATGCGCAGGCGCGCGCGTTGGCCACCGGCAGCGGCAGCCGGTTCGCGGCCTGGGACGTCGAAGCACGCGCGGACGATCAACTGCTGGTGTGCGAGCCCTTCGGCAAAACCTGCTCGTGGTTCATGGTTGAAACCCTCGACGCAGGCGCGCCGGCGACGCGCCTGTACTTCGGCTCCGCCGTCGCCACACGCCGCAACCCGCGCACCGGTTCCTACCAGATGGCGCCGCACTTCCGGCCGTTGAACGGCCTGCACCGGCGCTATTCGGTTGCGCTGCTGCGCGCAGCGGCCCGACGTCTGCGCACCTCGCAGCCGTCCTGAGCGATGGCGCTGTCGCCGCCACCCGATCCCGCCGATGCGCACTGTACGCAGGTAGCGCGGGGTCGCGACTCCGCCGAGTGCGCGCAACGCAGCTGACACGACCATCCGCAGCATCGACCCGACCGACTGGATTCCGTCGGAAGCGGGCCGGACAATGCGCGCATGACCCGCATCCATATCGCCCAACCGCTGTCCGAAGGACTGGAGATCAGCCTGCCGGAATCAGCCTTTCGCCATCTGGTGCAGGTGCTGCGCATGCAGGCAGGCGACACCTTCGTCGCCTTCAACGGCGAGGGCGGCGAGTTCACGGCGACCCTCGGCGAGGTCGGGAAGAAACGCGCAAACGCGCGGCTGGGCGCACCCACGCCAACCGAACGGGAATCGCCGCTCGACCTGACGCTAGCGCAGTGTGTGTCCAAGGGCGATCGCATGGATTACACGATCCAGAAGGCGGTGGAACTCGGCGTCACCCGGATGCAGCCGCTGCTGTCGGTGCGCAGCGTGGTGCGAGTGGACGCAGAGCGTTGGGACAAGAAGCTGGAGCACTGGCGCGGCGTGATCATCAGCGCCTGCGAGCAGTCCGGCCGCACGCGCGTTCCTGAACTGCTGCCGCTGCTGACCCTGACCGGCTGGCTGGATAACGCGGGCGCGCGCGGCACCGGCCTGACGCTGGACCCCGAGAGCCGGCGCGGCCTGCGCGCATTGCCTCAACCCGACGGCGCGATCACGCTACTGGTCGGCCCCGAAGGGGGCCTTAGTCCGGAGGAACTGGACGCGGCACGGCGTGCCGGACTGACCGGCGTCCACATGGGGCCGCGCGTGCTGCGCACGGAGACCGCCGGCGTGGCGGCGCTGGCCGCCTTGCAGGCGCTGTGGGGCGACTGGCAGTAGTAAGCTGTTCAGACCGGAACGCGCCACCGTAGCGCCCTCTATCGATCGCCTCCAGACACCACCATCCCCCGACGCCCGTCATGACCCCGGCCCGCTATTCCTCGCTATCCATCACCTTGCACTGGCTCATGCTGGCCATGCTCATTGGCGTGTACGCCTGCATCGAACTGCGCGTCCTGTTCGAACGCGGCAGCGATGCACGCGAAGCGATCAAGGCCTGGCATTTCATGCTCGGCCTGTCGGTCTTCGCGCTGGTGTGGATTCGTCTGATCGCCCGCTGGGTCGGGGGCGTGCCCGCGATCACGCCGGCACCGCCGACCTGGCAGCGCCGGCTCTCCGGACTGGTTCATTTCGCCCTTTATGCCTTGATGATCGGCATGCCGATCGGCGGCTGGCTCATCTTGAGTGCGGAGGGCAAGCCGGTGCCGTTCTTCGGCCTCACGCTGCCACCGCTGGTCTTGCCGAACGAAGCGCTCGCGGAACAGGTCGAAGAAATCCACGAGACCGTCGGCGCCGCCGGTTACTGGCTGATCGGTCTGCACGCGCTGGCTGGTCTCTTCCACCACTACTTCCAGAAGGACGATACGCTGCGCCGTATGCTGCCCATCGTCCGCTGAACACCGGAATCGCCCCATGAGCACGCTCCTCATCACCAACGCCCACGTCGTCAACGAAGGCCGCGAAGTCGCCGCCGACCTGCTGATCCGCAACGGCCGCATCGAGAAGATCGCCTCGAAGATCAAGGCACCGGCCGGCGCGCAGATCTACGACGCCAAGGGCCAGTGGCTGCTGCCCGGCTTCATCGACGACCAGGTGCACTTCCGCGAGCCGGGCCTCACGCACAAGGGCGACCTGTTCACGGAGTCGCGCGCGGCGGTCGTCGGCGGCACGACGAGCTGGTTCGACATGCCGAACAACAAGCCGGCGATCACCACGCGCGCGCTGCTCGCCGACAAGTACGAGATG
Organism: Solimonas sp.; assembly: GCA_036405815.1. GTDB lineage: Bacteria > Pseudomonadota > Gammaproteobacteria > Nevskiales > Nevskiaceae > Solimonas. The sequence continues at coordinate 18,473 of DASWWX010000017.1, forward strand.
GCCAAGGGCCGCTGCTTCGGCAACTACGCGTTCTATTTCGGCGGCGCCAACGACAATCTGGAAGAAGTCGCGGCGCTGCAGCGCGACGAAGCCTGTGCGATCAAGGTGTTCATGGGCGCCAGCACCGGCAACATGCTGGTCGACAACCCGAAGACGCTGGAAGGCATCTTCTCGCGCGCGCAACTGATGGTGGTCACGCACTGCGAGGACACGCCGACGATCCTCGCCAACGAGGCCAAGGCACGCGCGAAGTACGGCGAGGACGTGCCGGTCTGGGAGCATCCGAACATTCGCTCGGTCGAGGCCTGCTACAAGTCCACGGAGCTGGCGACGGGTCTGGCGAAGAAGTACAACGCCGACCTGCACGTGCTGCACCTGACCACGGCACGCGAGCTGTCGTTCTTCACGCCAGGGCCGATCAAGGGCAAGAAGATCACGGTGGAGGCCTGCGTGCACCACCTGTACATGGACGAGCGCGACTACGCGCGCCTCGGCAACCAGATCAAGTGCAACCCGGCGATCAAGTCGGCGAGCGACCGCGTCGCGCTGGTGCGCGCGGTGATGGAAGACCGCATCGACGTCATCGCCACCGACCACGCGCCGCACACCCGCGAAGAGAAGAACAACACCTACTTCAAGGCACCGTCCGGCCTGCCGCTGGCGCAGCACTCGCTGCTGATGCTGATCGACATGGTCAAGCAGGGCGAGCTGAACCTGCGCACCGTCGTCAACAAGACCAGCCATGCCGTCGCCGACCGCTTCGGCATCCGCGACCGCGGCTACATTCGCGAGGGCTACTGGGCGGACCTCGTCATCGTCGACCCGCAGGGCACGACCACCGTGCGCAAGGAAGACGTGCTCTATCACTGCGGCTGGTCGCCGGTGGAAGGCTGCACCTTTCCCGCCGCGATCCGCGCGGTGTTCGTCAACGGCGAACTGGCGGCGGAAAACGGCAAGCCGGTCGGTGGGCCGAAGGGCCAGCGCATCCGCTTCAGCTGAGGCGCCATGACCGCGAAAACGCCCGTCGACCCGCGCTGCCCGTGGTGCCTGTCTACGCCTGAGTACCAGGCCTATCACGACACCGAATGGGGCCGCCCCGAGCACGACGATCGCGTGCTCTATGAATTCCTGATTCTGGAAGGCGCGCAGGCGGGGCTGTCGTGGCGCACGATCCTGGAAAAGCGCGACGGCTACAGAAAGGCGTTCGCGGATTTCGACCCGACGAAGGTCGCCCGCTATTCGGAGGAGAAGCTGGAAAAGCTGATGCTCGATCCGGGTATCGTGCGCAACCGCCTCAAGATCTGGTCGGCGCGCACCAATGCGCAGGCCTTTCTCAAGGTGCAGAAGGAATTCGGCAGTTTCGATGCATACCTGTGGCGCTTCGTCGATGGCAGGCCGATCGACAACCAGGTGAAGTCGATGAAGGACGTGCTACCGCGCACCGACCTCTCGGACCGCATCAGCAAGGATCTGCTGAAGCGCGGCTTCAAGTTCGTCGGCAGCACCATCGTCTATGCCTACCTGCAAGCGATGGGCGTGGTGAACGACCATCTGATCACCTGCCCCCGCCACCGCGCCGTCGGCGGCAAGGCTTGACCCCGGACCCAGGTCCGGAGTGCACTCTGCGGCCATGAGCCGATCCGCACACGCCTTCGAGAGCCACCGCCACCCGCACGTCTACCTCGGCGCGGATCACACGCGCAACGAGCGTCGCGCCTGGTGGGTGGTCGGCATCACTTTCGCAATGATGGTGCTGGAGATCGGCGCCGGTCTGGCTTTCGGCTCGATGGCCCTGCTCGCCGACGGCGTGCACATGGCCACGCATGCCGGCGCGCTGGCGATTTCCGGCTTCGCCTACGCCTACGCGCGCCGCCACCAGGACGATCCGCGCTACACCTTCGGCACCGGCAAGGTCGGCGATCTCGCCGGCTTCTCCAGCGCGCTGCTGCTCGGCGTGTTCTCGGTCGGTATTGCGATCCAGTCGTTCGAACGCCTGTTGCAGCCGGTGACGATCCACTACCGCGAAGCCATCGCGGTCGCGGTGCTGGGCCTGCTGGTGAATCTGGCCTGCGCTTGGCTGCTGCAGGCCGGCGGCGGTCATGGCCATAGCCACGGACACGATCACGCCCATGACCATGACCATGACCATGACCATGACCATGACGGCGATCATGCGCACGGCGGCGGGCGCCGCAATGCGAGCGGCGGCGGCCACGCCGATCACAACCTGCGCTCCGCCTACATGCACGTGATCGCCGACGCGTTGACCTCGGTGATGGCGATCGGCGCGCTGGTGGCCGGCAGCGTCGGCGGCTGGAGCTGGATGGACCCGGTGATCGGCGTGGTCGGCGCCATCGTCATCGCGCGCTGGTCCTGGAGCCTGATGCGCGACACCGGCCGCGTGCTGCTCGATGCCAGCGCCGACCCGAAACTCGCCGCGCAAATCCGTCAGCGCGTCGAGCGCGACGGCGATCGCATCGCCGACCTGCACCTGTGGCGCGTCGGCCCCGGCCGCTTCGCCGCCATCGTCGTCGTCGTCACGGCCGGCAGCACGCAGGTTGCCGCCTATCAGCAGCGACTGGCCGGCATCGACGAGCTGGCGCACGTCACCATCGAGGTCCAGGCCTGCGCGGATTGCGCAGGTTGATGCGTCGCCGTCCCTCGCTTCCGGCCGGGATGACAGACATCGGGGCTTGACTCCGGACCCGAGTCCAGGGCGCACACTGGCGTCGTACCCGGAGCAACAGGAGCGTTTCCGTCATGGCCCCCTCGCTGACCATCAGCCGCCTCGCGAAGGCCACCGGCGTCGGCATCGACACGGTGCGCTACTACGAGCGCAACGGCCTGCTGCCGGAACCGCCGCGCCGCGCCTCCGGTTATCGCGCCTATCGCGAGGAGGACGTACAGCGCCTGCGCTTCATCCGCCGCGCCAAGCAGCTCGGCTTCTCGCTGGAGGAGATCCGCGGCCTGCTGGACCTGTCCGCCCAAAACGAACAGGGCGTGCCCGGCGTGCACGCCACCGCCGCCGCGCGTCTGGCCGAACTCGATGCGCGCATCGAGGAACTGGAGCGCGTGCGCAACGGCCTGCGCCAGCTCGTGCAGGCCTGCCCCGGCCACGGCACACCGCACGAGTGCCCCATCCTCAAGGCCCTGACCGGCGAAGCCAAGACCGGAGACCTGTCGTGAGCGGGTCCTGCTGCCACGGCACCAAGAAGTCGACCGTCGCACCCCAATCGGCCGCACCAGCCGCGCCGCACCACAAGGCACCGACGGTTGACGCCGCTTGCTGCCACACCAATGCCGTGGATCACGCGCACGGTGGACACGCGCAAACCGCGCACGGCAACCATGCGGTCAACGACAGCTGGGCCTCGGCCGCGCGCATCACGCTGCACTGCCTGACCGGTTGCGCCATCGGCGAATGGACCGGCCTGGCCATCGGCGTCAGCCTCGGCTGGGCAGTGGCGCCAACCATCGTGCTGGCGGTGACACTGGCCTTCGTGTTCGGCTTCACGCTCACCATCGTGCCGATGGTCCGTCGCGGCATGACGGTAGCGCAGGCGTTCAGGATCGTCTGGCTCGGCGAGCTCGTGTCGATCGCGGTGATGGAACTGGCCATGAACGTCGTCGACTACCAGCTCGGCGGCATGGCCCCCGGCATGAGCCTGCTGCACCCGCAGTACTGGATCGCCTTTTCGGTGGCCGCCGCCGCGGGTTATCTCGCGGCGCTGCCGGCCAACAAGTGGCTGCTGTCACGCAACCTGAAGAAGTGCCACTGACATGAGCACCCCGTCCGAGGCGAAGTACATCCCCGCACTGGGCTATCGCTGGCTCACCGGCCTCTACGATCCGGTGGTCGCGCTGACCACGCGTGAACGCACCTTCAAGCGCGGCCTGCTACGACAGGCCGCGCCGCAACCGGGCGAGACCGTGCTGGATCTCGGCTGCGGCAGCGGCACGCTGGCGTTGATGCTCTTGCAGGCGCAGCCCGCGGCAAAGGTCACCGGCGTGGACGGCGATCCGGCGATGCTGGCGCAGGCGCGGCGCAAGGCACAGGCCACCGGCCGGACGCTGCAGCTCGACGAATCGCTGGTGCAGACGCTGCCCTACGCCGACGCGAGCTTCGACCTCGTCGTCTCCAGCCTGTTCTTTCACCACCTCGACCGCGCGACCAAACAGGCCGCCTTCGCCGAGGCGCAGCGTGTACTCAAGCCCGGCGGCCGGCTGCACATCGCCGACTGGGGCCGCGCCGCCAATCCGCTGATGCGGCTGGCCTTCCACGGCATCCAGCTGCTCGACGGTTATGTCACCACCGCCGACAACGTCGCCGGCCGACTGCCGGACTACATGCGCGAAGCCGGCTTTGCAGACGCCGCCGAAAGCGGGCGCTACAGCACCGTGTTCGGCACGATGAGCCTGTACCGCGCCCGCAAGCCGGGCTGAGCGCAGCGGGCCCTGGGAAGGTCGTTACACCCCGGCGAAGCGTAGGCGCGCGATGGCAAACTGCGCCATCACCATCGCAGACCCTCGCATGAAACGCATCGACAAGACGCTGTTCGACACGCTGCGCCAGCGCACCGCTGCCAGTCCGCGTCGGCGCAGCAACCTCAACTGGCACGATCCCGAACGCGATGGCGTGCAGCGCTTCTTCCTGCACATGGCGCCGGGCACCTACGTGCGACCGCACCGACATCGACAACAGCAGCGCTGGGAACTGGTCGCCGTGCTCGGCGGCTGCGCCGACCTGTTGTTCTTCGACGACGGCGGCACGGTGCGCGCGATTCATGCGCTCGGTGCCGGCGGCCTGCACGGCGTCGAGATTCCCTGGGATGCCTGGCACAGCTACCGCGTCACCGGCGAGGAGCTGATTCTGCTGGAGATCAAGGAAGGTCCCTACACGGCCAGCCAGGACAAGGACTTTGCGGCCTGGGCACCGGCGGAAGACAGCACCGATGCTTCCGATTTCCTCGCATGGCTGAACGCCGCGCGCATCGGCGAACGTTACTGCGCCTGAGCGTCGCGACGGCGCGCACGAAAGCTGCCGGGTGAAGCCCCGGTCCAGTTCTGGAACGCACGCGAAAAGTTGGCGGCGCTGCTGTAGCCGAGCCGCAGGGCGATATCCGACACACTCAGCGCGGGATCCTCCAGCAGGCTGCGGCTATCGGCATGGCGCGCCTGATCCAGCAATTGGCGATAGCTGGTGCCGAGCGCACCGAGCCGGCGGTTGAGCGTCCGCGACGTCACGTGCAGTCGCTCGGCCACCGCCTCGAGATCGGGATAGCCGGCATCGTCCCGCTGCAGCACGGCTCGTACACGCTTGACCAGGTCGTCCACACCGCCGATCAACGCCAGCTCGCGCTCACATTCACGCTCGGCCAACTGCGCGGCAACGCGGTCGCCGGTACGCAGCGGTGCGTCGAGATAGTCGATCGGAATACGGATCTGCGTGGCCGGCATCGAGAAGCGCACCGGCGGCAGGCGCTCGCGGAAGCGCGCGTGATACTCCGGCTCCGGGTAGTCGAACCAGAGCTCCACCGGCGGGTCGGGCAGGATGTGGCGCACGATCGACGTCAGGCTCACCAGCAGCTGCTCGCAGGAGAAGCGGCGCAGGCTGCCGTGCGGCACAGCCTCGCGGCCATCGACCATCGCGTATCCGTTCTCGGTCAAAAAGCGGAGCTCCCAGGCCGGCAGCCGCAACGTGGTCGCGAAGCGGTTGGCGAAGGTGAAGACGTCGCGCAGCGTGCGCTGACTCATCATGCCGAACCCCAGCAAACCGTGGGACGTGATGGTCGCACGCAGGCCAAATTCATAAGCCAGGCCCGGTTCGCCGGTGTACTTGAGCGCCCGGATGCACAGGCGTGCGTACTCGTCGAGCAACGCGATGCGCGCATCCGGCCGCTGCAGCAGGTGATCGTCGATGCCCAGCCCCTCGAGCAGCCGCTCGCGCGACACGCCGTAGTCGGCGGCGATGTCGAGCATCAGCAGCACGTAGCTGATCGGCACGGTCGGCCGAGCGGTATCCCTCGAACTCATGGCGGCGATGGTAGCCGAGACCTTCGGCACCTTGGCCGAAAATGAGTCACAGATTGTCGATTAATGAGAATGCCCGCCGTCGGCCGCTCGCCGAAAATAGCGACAAATCAAGTATCAAGGCGACGCCTACGGGACGGACGCCCCCATCAGCAGCGAGGAGAGCAACGTGTTGAAAGCGAGCGTGCGCGCAGCGTCCGTGGCCGGCGTCCTGTGGCTGGCGTCCTGCGGATCGAGCCCCCATCCCGAAGGCGCCGCTCCGCCGGCCGTCGCCGCGCCCTGTGCGCGCGACATGAGGCCGGAAGCCCAGGGCATGCCGACCACCGAGCGCATCTACGGCTGGATCGAGGATCTGGTCGGTATCGGTTACCGCCGCACCGGCACTCCGGAGGGCTATGCCGCGGCGGCGTACGTGAAATGTCAGTTCGAGTCGCTCGGTCTGGCCGATGTGCAGTACGAAACCGTCACCTCCTGGGACTGGCGCACCACGCGCGCCGCGCTGACCGTGCAGCAGCAGCCGATCGACGCATATCCGGTTGCGCACACCTTCGTCACCGTGGACGAGCCGTCCGTGTTTTCCACCGGCCCCGGCGGCATGACGGCGGAGATCGTCGATGTCGGCCTCGGGACTCCCGTGGAAATGAACCTGCGCGACGTCAAGGGCAAGATCGTGCTGTTCGATCTCAAGTTCCTGCTGCCCACCGCCGGCTTTCTGCCGCTGACGGAATTCCTCTGGGATCCGGGCGTGACCGTGGTCGACGACACGCTGCTGGTCGGCAACCCCTTCATCACCACCTACGAGACCGCCGCCAAGGCAGCGATGGCGGCCGGCGCGGTCGGCTTCATCGGCGTGCTTGCCGACTATTTCGACTCGAACCAGTATCACAACGAGTTCTACCGTCGTACCCAGGTCACGATCCCCGGCTTCTGGGTGACAAAGCGCGAAGGCGCGCGCATCCGCGACTTGATCCGCTCGGGTGATTCAACAAAAGCCAACTTCGTTTTCGAGGGCAGTCGCCGCGAGGCCGAAGCCCGCACCGTGGTCGGTTTCCTGCATGGCAAGAGCAAGGACACGATCATGGTGCAGTCGCATCACGATTCGGTCTTCTATGGCGCGGTCGAGGATGGCAGCGGCACCGCCGCCGTGCTGGCGCAGGCGCAGTACTACGCGTCCCAGCCACCCGAGTCGCGCGAGAAGACGCTGATGTTCATCACTTTCGATACGCACTTCACCGGCTACCAGAGTCACCGTGAATTCGTGCGCAAGTACATCACCGACAAGGAAACGCCCTACAACATCGTCGCCAATGTCACGCTCGAGCACATCGGCAAACAAGGCGTGAAAGGCGAGAACGACCAGCTCGAGGTGCGCGACCAGCCGGAACTGCGCGGCATCATCGAAACGCTGTCGCCGCTGCTCAAGGCGCGCATCATCGGCTCGGTGATCCAGCACGACCTGCGCCGCACCGGGGTGATCGGCGGTCACGCGCTGTGCCTGGCCGGCGCCCTGCCCACGGACGCCTCGTTCGTCTGCACCGCGGGCGTGCCCACCGCCAGCCTGATCGCCGGGCCCAACTATCTCTACGACGCTGCCGATACGCTCGACAAGATCTCGCAGGAAGACCTGGTGCCGGTGACCCAGATCTTCATCGAACTGATCGACGCCATCGACCAGACCCCGCCCGCATTGATCGGCCTGCCGGTGCCGCCGCTGCCCGACCTGGTGTTCTGACCATGCGGCGCCTCTGGGTGTTCGCCGGGCTGCTGCTGGCCGGCTGCGGTGGCTCGACCCCCCCGCCCGCCGCGGAACCGGCCGCAGTGCTGGCGACACGCTGGCCGATCCTGCTGTCGCACAGCTGGTCGAACAATGCCGAGGATTCGTTCGTCGGCGACGAACCGGCCGGTCGCGGAAAGTTCGACGCCTACGGCGTGAAGCGTGCGCTGGAAGCCGGCGGCGCGGTCGTCTACCAGCCGGACAAGCTCGCCTACGCCTCGCACGAGAATCGCGGCAGGCTGCTCTACAAGAAATGCGCGGGCGCGACGCTCGCCGAAAGGCTGTGCGAAACCGGCAGCGGCGAGGTCGTCGACGGCGTGCATCGCATCTCGCAGCAGCACTGCGCCGATCCGGCGCTGCGAATGCACAGCGGCTTCGACAGCGAAGATGACTGCCGCAAGGGTCTGCAGTTCAACGTCATCTGCCACTCGCAGGGCTGCGCGGATTCGCGCTACATGCTGGCGGCGGTGCGCAACGAGTACAGCGGCGAGCTGATGTACAAGCACGTCGCGAGCTGGACGTCGCTGGCCGGCGCCAACAAGGGCACAGCACAGGCGGACTGGGTGCTGGAGAAACTCGCGGCCTGCCTCACGCCGCAGTGCCGCTCGCTGCTGATGGACCTGGCATTCGCGGTCGACACCTTCGAGAAGAACCAAACGCTGGTCACCGAAGGCAGCGTCTCGGTCGTCGCGCTGTCGCGCAAGTACATGATGGACACGACCGACATGGACTGCGATCCGGCGAAGCAAATCTGCGCGCCAAGCTTCAATCAGCGCTACCCGCTACCCGAGGACCCATCGCACCCGATCCTGTACCAGAGCTTCACGTCGCAGATCGACGACATCACGCATCCCTGCTATCGCGGCAACCGGCTGTTCTGGCAGATCGTGCTCGAACGCGAAGGCCCGAACGACGGCAACATCTCGGTGGACTCGCAGGCGTTCACGACCTACGGCCGCAACGGCAGCGGTGGGCGCACGCCGGTGATTGCGCGCACCGTCAACGGGATTTCGCTAGACCCGGCGATTCCGCATCCGGGCCTCAACCACATGGCCTACAGCGACTCGGAAGTGCCGGGCATCCCGGGCGTGAGTTGCAGCGGCGAGGACAACAGCGCTTTCCGCTTCAGCCGCGTCGGCTTGTACCGTGACATCGTCGCGGAGCTGGTGCAGCGCGGTTACTGAGCCCGCGCCTTACAGATAACGCCAGCGCTGGCCGTCCTTGCCGTCCTCGACCAGCACGCCGCGCGCCTTCAAGTCGTCGCGGATACGGTCGGACTCCGCCCACTGCTTGTTCTGGCGCGCGGCCAGACGCTGCGCGAGCAGCGCGTCGATCTCCTCCGCCGTCGGCGCACCGGCCGCCGCAGCCGGCGCCTGCGCGAACCACGCAGCCGGCTCCTGCTGGATCAGGCCGAGCAGGCTGCCCGCATCCAGCATCTGCGCCTTGATGCGCGCCTTCTCGCCCGCGTCCGTCGCCTTGTTGGCGGCGCGCGCGAGTTCGAACAGTTCGGCGAGCGCCATCGGCGTGTTGAGGTCGTCTTCCAGCGCGGCGAAGAAAGCATCCGACGCCTTCACGCCGGCGGCCGGCGACACGTCGCCGAGTTCGCGCAGCGCGCCGTAAAGACGGTCGAGCTTCTTGCGTGCCTCGCCGACGACCTCGTCGTTCCAGTCCACCGGCTGGCGGTAGTGGCCGGTCAGTAGCACGAGGCGGATCACTTCGCCCGGCACCGTCTTCAGCAGCTCGTGCACCAGCAGCACGTTGCCGATCGACTTCGACATCTTCTGGCTGTCGACGTTGAGGAAGCCGTTATGCAACCAGTAGCGCGCAAAGGTCTTGCCGCCGTGCGCGCAGGTGCTCTGCGCGATCTCGTTCTCGTGGTGCGGGAAGATCAGGTCGTGTCCGCCGCCGTGGATGTCGATGGTCTCGCCGAGCAGCGCCTCGGCCATCGCCGAGCACTCGATGTGCCAGCCCGGACGGCCGCGACCCCAGGGGGAATCCCAGCCCGGCTGGTCCGGCGTCGACGGCTTCCACAGCACGAAGTCGCCGGCGTGCTTCTTGTACGGCGCCACTTCGACACGCGCGCCGGCCATCAGCGCCTGCTCGTCGCGGCCGGACAGCTGGCCGTATTCCTTGAAGCTCAAGGTGTGGAACAGCACGTGGCCCTTGGCCTCGTAGGCGTGACCGGACGCGATCAGGCGCTCGATCATCGACACGATCTGGCCCAGGTGCTCGGTGACGCGCGGCGCGAAATCCGGCGGCAGCACGCCGACCGCGGCCATGTCCTCGTGGTAGATCGCGGCGTAGCGGTCGGTGATGACGCGGATGTCCACGCCCTCTTTCGCCGCCGCCGCGTTGATCTTGTCGTCGATGTCCGTGATGTTGCGGACGTAGGTGACCTGCGGAAACTTACGGCGCAGCAGGCGCGCCAGCACGTCGAACACCACCGCCGGGCGCGCGTTGCCGATGTGCGCGTAGCTGTAGACCGTGGGACCGCAGACGTACATGGTCACACGCTGCGGATCGAGCGGGACGAAGTCTTCCTTGCGGCCGGTCAGGGTGTTGTGGAGCTGCATGGCGTCCGGGGGTCAAAAAAGTGCGCGCAGGATACCCGCAGCGCTCCACGATGTCGCGGGCCCGTCCCGAGCCCTGGCGCGGGTAAGCTGTACGCGCCCGGTCCCCCGCCCGCTCCCATGTCCCAGCCGCCCCGCCACCACCGCCCCTACGGCTTCCGCAACAACTATTCGGTCGACCGCCACAGCACGCGCGAGGCGCTGGCCTGGCTGCCGAAGTTCCTGATGCAAAAGTGGGTGCGGCCGGACTTCCCGGTGCGCACGCCGGACCTCACGCCCTTCGATGGCGGCGCGCAGGCGGCGCTGAGCTGGATCGGCCATTCGACCTTTCTCGTGCAATGGGGCGGCAAGCGCCTGCTGACCGATCCGGTGTTCGGCCGCCGCGCCTCGCCGGTCGGATTTGCCGGACCGGAACGCCTGACGCGCGCGGCGATGAAAGTCAGCGAACTGCCGCCGGTGGATTTCGCGCTGATCTCGCACAACCACTACGACCATCTCGACGACGGCACGGTACGCCGGCTGGCCAAGCGCTTTCCGCAGATCACCTTCGTCGTGCCGCTGGGGCTGAAAGCCTGGTTCGCCCAACGCGGGATCACGCGCGTCGTCGAACTCGACTGGTGGGACTCGGCCGAGGTCTGCGGCCTGCGCGTGCACGCGGTGCCGGCGCAGCATTTCTCCGGGCGCAGCACCAGCGACCGCAACCGCACGCTGTGGTGCGGCTTCATCGTCGAAGACCCGCAGGGCAAGAAGCTCTACTTCGCCGGCGACACCGGCTACTCGCAGGACTTCCCCGACATCGGCGCGCGCTTCGCGCCGGTGGACCTCGCGCTGCTGCCGATCGGTGCCTATGCGCCGCGCTGGTTCATGAAGTCGATGCACGTGAATCCGGACGAGGCCGTGCAGATCCACCAGGATTTGCAGAGCCGGCAGTCGGTGGCCATGCACTGGGGCACGTTCCGGCTCACCGAGGAGCCGCTGGACGAACCGCCGCAGCGCTTGCGCGAGGTACTGCGCGAGCGCGGCATCGACGAGCAGCGCTTCTGGGTGCTGGCGCACGGCGAGACGCGCGTGCTCTGAGCCTCACGAATCCGGCGCCGGCAGCAGCCGCTGCATTTCCTGCTTCCGCTGGGCAGGCGGCAGCTTCGAGACGCGCTGTGCCGCGGCGTGGAATCGCGGCCAGTCGCGTCCCTCCCGCTCGAACAGCGTTGCGAACGCCGGCACCCAGGCGTCGTAGAGGCCGAACGGCAGCAGCTTGGCGTTGTTGAGTTCGCCGTCGGCGAACCAGGCGTCGTAGCCGGCGAAACCGTTCCAGGCGGTATCGCGCAGCTGTGCGTAGTCGGCACGCAACCGGTCGAAGGCTTCGCGCTTGCGCACGGCGCGCTCGGCTTCCGGCATTTGCTGCGCATACAGCGCGGTCAACCGCTCACGCGCATCCAGCATCAACCGAACGAACTGCGTGCGCCGGCCATGCGCGGCGGCATCGTGGGGCAGCGGCTCGACCGCCAGGTACTGGCGCAAGCCCTCCTGCTCGACGAACTGCGCGTAGGACTCGTTGAACTCGGTGTCGTTGCGCGCGAACAGGCGCTGGTGCGCCAGCTCGTGGAACAGCGTGCCGATCAGCTGGGCATCGTTCCAGCCCATCATCGTGTTGGTGACCGGATCGTCGAACCAGCCCAGCGTCGAGTACGCGGGCACCCCACCGACGTAGGCATCGAAACCCTGGGCCGCCAGCTCGTCCGCGCGCGCCTGCGCCTGCTCGCGCGTGTAGAAGCCCTGATAGGCCAGGCAGCCAACGAACAGGAAGCAGTGCTCCACCGGCCGCAGCGAATAGCGCGGCGTGGCGAACACGTTCCAGACCACGTAGGGGCGGTGCAGGTCGGCGTACTGGGTATAGCTGCCGTTGTCGGGCAGCGCCAAGGCACCGACCGCCCAGCTTCGGGCCTCGAGTACCCGCTGCAGGCGTGCTTTGAGCACCGGATCGGTATCCGGGCTGGCGATCAGCCGGGCGATCGGCTGGCGCGCGCGCAGCAGGTCGATCTGGCCAGCGGCCAGGTGCAGGTAATAGCCGGTGGTGGCGCAGCCGCCCAGGCCGAGCACCACCGCCAGACCCAGGCCGATCCAACGCAAGCGCCTCATCGCGCCCTCTCGATTTCAGTACCGTGACAGCGTATCGTCATCGCCCTCAAGGCACACCCAGAGTGCCACTGACCGACGACGAGGAGACCCCCATGCTTCGTGCCCATCTGGCCCTGTTGTGCGCCACCCTTTTTCTGACCGCCTGCGGCAGCAGTAGCGAGAGCGGCGGGTCCCTGCCGGCTGGCGAGTCGCCGCCGCTGGTTGCCGTTACCGAAACGCGCGATGGCACGTCCTATCGCCAGGAAGTGGTCTCGCCGGTCACCGGCGACACCACCGTGATCCAGGTGTTCGAACCGACGCGCCTGGAAGCCGGCAAGACCTATCCGCTGGTGCTGGAAGGCCACGGCTACGGCGGCTCGCGTCAGACCTCCGCCTCCGACGGGAGTTTCATCAAGCGCCTGAACGACACCGGCTACTACGTCATCTCGATCGACCAGCGCGGCTTCGGCGAATCCAGCGGCACCGTGCGCGTGATGTCGCCGGACTTCGAAGGCCAGAACCTGGTCGCGGTGCTGGACTGGGCCGAGAACCTGGAAGGCCTGCGTCGTCGCGAGAACGGCCAGATGTACGTCGGCAGCTACGGCGGCTCCTACGGCGGCATGTATCAGCTGCTGCTGGCCGGCACCGATCCGCGCCAGCGCCTGCGCGTCATCGCGCCGGACATCACGCCGCACAGCCTGCCCTACGCACTGAACCCGAACGACGTTATCAAATCAGGTTGGGCACTGGTGCTGGTCGCCGGTGGCGAGGTCAACACCGTCACCAGCCTGCTGAACGGCACCATCCCGACCGGCACCAACCAGGACACCGCCATCGTCGAAACCTTGGTCGAAGGCGCGCTCGGCAACAGGTTCCCGGAGGCCGGCCGCAACTTCTTCGCGTATCACAGCGTGCGCTACTTCTGCGCCGGCGAAGCGCCGGGCCCGCAGAACTTCCGTCTCGGCACGGCAGACCCGATGGCGGTGCCGCCCGCGCCGTTCCCGCAGCTCGATGCCCTGATCACGCAAGGCTTCCGCGACACGCTGTTCAACTTCAACGACGGCGTGCACAACTACGACTGCCTGCGTGCGCGCGGCGGCGACGTGCGCCTGTTGACGCATCAGTCCGGCCATATCCTGCCGATCAGCAGCGAACCGCTGGAAGGCCCGCTCGATCCGTTCTACGCCGCGCTGACGCTGCCCAACTTTCAGGACGCCGGTGGTAGCGGCGCCTGCGGCAGCGTCAATCTCGGTGAAGCACGCTTCGCCTGGTTCGAAGAAAAGCTGCGCGGCCAGGCCGGTGCGGTCAACGCCGCGCTCAAGACCGGTCGCGACGTCTGCCTGAGCCTGGCCGACGACGACGCTATCGCGGTGCGTAACGTCAAGCGCGGTGGCGAACGCTTCGAGATCGACGCCTCGACGCCGCAGCTCAACGCCGCGCTGGGCGTGGTCGGTGCCGTGCTCGGCAATGCCGCGCGCGAAGCGCTGCTCGCCACGCAGCCGCTGAAGACCATCGGCACCGGCGGTGCCGTGCTCGCCGGCATCCCGATGCTGGACATCGAAATCGCCGGCCTCAGCGGCCTGGAGATGACCAGCTGCATGCTGCCGCTGGTGCAGCTCGGCTGCGACCCCATCCTGCTCCTCGGCATCGGCCATCGCGCCGCCGGCGACGAGCGCTGGGATCTGGTCGACGATCAGCTGACGCCGGTACGCGGCTTCGGCCGCCACACGCTGGAGATGACCGGCGTCGCCGAACGCCTCAACGAAGGCGACGAACTGGCACTGCTGGTCTACGGCTTCCACGCCCAGTTCCCGATCACCTGGTCGCGCGACCTGCTGGTGCCGGCGCTGACGCTGAGCGGCAACGTCGAAATTCCGCTGCTGGCGCCGTCGGAGATCCGCGCCAGCGGCGTCTGAACACGACGAGCAAAGCTAAAGAAGAGCAACAACGAAAAGGCCGCCCTCGGGCGGCCTTTTTGCTGCGCGCTTTTATGGCGCGATAGCGATTGATTACTTCTTGAACACGCTGGTGATCTTGATGATGCCGTTGATGAGCTTGATCACGGCGTCCGGCACCTTCACTTCCTTGGACATGAACTGCGCGATCATCTGCTTGTACTTGTCCGAGTACGGCGGGTACATCAGGTTCGGATCGCCGACCGGCGGGCCTTCCTCGACCACCGGGCGCACATTGGAGCATTCGATGAAGGTGTGGCGGCCGCCGATGCGGCCCTGACCGCTGGCGTTGACGCCGCCGAACGGCAGGTGTGGATTGGTGCCGCACTGGATGACGTTGTGGTTGACCACCGAGCTGCCCGAGGTGGTGCGCGCCAGATACCAGTCGATCGCCGCACGGTCCTTGGCGAAGATGTAGGCGCCCAGCGGCTTGAGGCGGCGGCGGATCGTGGCGATCGCCTGTTCCTTCTCGCGGAACGGCACGATGCAGATGATCGGCCCGAACACCTCCTCCTGCATGATGCGCATGTCCTCGCTGACGTTCGTGAGCACCGTCGGCGAGATGAACAAGTCGTCGCCATCGGTCTCGCCGCCCACCGCGACCTTGGCGCCCTTGGCCAGCGCGTCGTCGAGCAGGCCCTTGATGCGATCGAAGTGGCGGCGGTTGACGATGCGCGGCAGGTCGGCGGATTTCTGAAAGCCCTTGCCATCGGCGTTGTACATCGCCGTCATCGACTTGCCGAGTTCGGCGACGAAGCGTTCGGCCACCGACTCGTGCACCAGCGCGTAATCCGGCGCCAGGCACACCTGGCCGGCGTTGGCGACGCGGCCCCAGGCGATCTTCTTGCCGGCGTCGGCGATATCCGCCGAGGCGTCGACGATGACCGGGTTCTTGCCGCCCATTTCCAGCGTGACGGTGGCGAAGTGCTCGGCGGCGGCGCGCAGCACAATGCGGCCGACGCCGTGGCCACCGATGTAGAAGATGTGATTGAACGGCAGCGCCAGTAGTTGCGAGGCCGCCTCGGCCGCGCCCTGCACCACCGCGAACTCATCGTCCTGGAACACGGTGGCGACGATATCGGCCAGCACCTGCGCGGAATGCGGCGCCAGCTCGGACGGCTTGAGCACGAAGGTGCAGCCGGCGGCGATGGCGCCGAAGCCGACCACAAAGGCCTCGGCGATCGGCGCGTTCCAGGTCGACAGGTGCAGCACCGCGCCCTTGGGCTCGTGCTGCACGTAGCTGTTCTTGCCCAGGGTCATCAGCGAACCCGGCAGCGGCTGGCGCGCCATCCACGATTCGAGATTGCGCGCGATGAACTCCGCCTCGGCCTTGACCATCAGCAGCTGCCCGTCGATATCGGTCGGCGACAGGCGCAGTTCCTTGTAGCCCGCCTCCAGGATCGCCGGCCGTGCGTCGAGGATCGCCTTGAGCAGGCGCCGCAGCTTGTCGGCGCGCTGGGCGGCGCTGGTCTGGCGCAGCTCGTGGGATTTCAGCAGCTGACGGTCGAACAGCGCGGCGTAGGCGTTCTGTTCCTTGAGGACGGCGTTCATATCGGTCTCAACCCTGGACTCTAAAGCTCGGGGGACGCTGCAACTCTCGAAAGCTCGTTCGTCCCGGTTTAAACAATACGGGGCGGCCAAGGCCGCCCCGTATCAATGTCGCGTGAAGCGCCGCGATCAGTGGCCGCCGCGAGCGGCCGCCTCGGGGCTGAACATGGCCGGGGTCAGCGGCACATTGATGCGCCACCAGTCCTTGCCACGCTCATTGGTCAGGTAGCCCGCTTCATACGCGTTGGCGGTCAGATCGTGATAGATCGACGCGCCGCGGTGATAGGTGCCGGATTCCTGCGAGTAGAAGTAGTTGACGAAGGCCACGCGCCACAGCTGGCCGCGCGCATCGTAGTTGTCGGCCCACAGCGCAAGCCAGGTGTCCTCGTCGGCGTACAGGCGGCGCTTGCTGTAGATGTGACGGTGACCCTGCTTCAGGTAGCCCTCGACGATCCAGACGCGGTGCAGCTCATAGCGCACATAGTCCGGGTTCGGCGTGTTCGGCTTGATCAGATCCTTGTACTTGACCGACGGGTCGTTGAACTTGAAGTTGTTGTACGGGACCAGCATTTCCTTCTTGCCGACCAGCTTCCAGGTGTAGCGCTCCGGCGAGCCGTTGAAGACGTAATCGTCGTCGACGGTGCGCAGACCGGCCGGCGGCACCGGGTAGTCGCAGCAGACTTCCGGCGCCTGACGCACGCGGCGGATGCCCGGCTGGTACTGCCAGGACTGCGTGGCGTCCTTGCTGAAGTTGTTCGGCTGGTAGCCGACGGCGACGAAGCCCTTGTCGCGTTCCGGCAGCAGGTAACCCGTGTAGAAGTACGAGTTGATCTTGTCGGTGTACGAGGCGCGCTTGTTGGCGTCCGGGTGGTTGCCCAGGTTCATGGTCATGAACTTGTTGCGACCCCACGCGATGCTGCCGTTGGCATAGACGTCCGCGATGTCGCAGACCGCCTGTTCGGTCCAGGCACGATGCGGATTGATGATGTTCCACACCGCCTCCAGGCCGTTGGCCGGGAACGGGAACGGGATCGCGCCGGTGGTGCCGGTGATGCCGAGACCGTCATCGACGACTTCCGCGGTCACCGCGTTCTTCTTGACGGTGTCGCAAACCCAGTCCGCGAAACGGAAATCGCGACGGCTGGGATAGACGTGCATCTTGTACGACTGCGGATACTTCTTGAACAGCGCCTTCTGGCCTTCGGTCAGCTTGTCGGCGTGCTCGTTGAAGTTCTGCGCGGTGATCGTGAACAGCGGCTTCTCGGCCGCATACGGGCCAGGCTCGAATCCGGACTTGCTCTTCACGCCCGGCCAGGTCTTGAACCACTTGCCGCTGTACTCGGCGACGCCGCCAGGGCTGCCGGCCTTTTCCGCGCCCATGCAGGTCAGCTTGGAACCGCCGAGTTCGGCAGCCTTCTCGGCCGACACCTTGGCCATCGCCATCGGTGCATGCAGGCCGAAGACACCGGCTGCCACCAAAGGCACCACGCACAGTTTCAACTTCATTGCGATCTCCTCGCGGCGCCGGAAGCGTGCCGGTGCCTTGTTTGTACGGTCGGGCGGATCGCAGGATGCGATCATGCCGCCGGGCTATGGTTAAACACGCGAACCCAGCCTACCTCATCCAAACCGACGAAGTTGAAGGGGCGCCAGCCCCGCGACCGGACACCGCCGGCGCGCGGATCACCGTTGCGACCCGCATCGGCGGCCGTGGGTTCCGGCTGCCGCATGCCGGGCGTCCCCACGCCGCCGCAGGCGTCGTGACAACGCCCGTTCCGTACCGCATCAATCGCTGTAGACCTCGAACGCCGACTTCGGCGACCCGCATTCCGGACACATCCAGTCTTCGGGCAGCTCGGAAAAGCGGGTGCCGGCAGCGATACCGTGCTCCGGCATGCCGACGGCCTCGTCATAAATGAAGCCGCAGATCACACAGATCCACCGTTCCATCAGGCCGCCTTGCGCGCGGCTTCGACGTTGGTCTTCACCAGCAGGCGGTTGATGCGCCGCGCATTGTGGTGGTTGTAGTCGTACTCGACATCGCCGTTGCCGTTGACCAGTTCGGCGTTGGGGAACCGCTTCATCAGTTCCTGGATCATCAGGCCGCCCTGCACGCGCACGAGGTAGGTGCCGATGCAGAAGTGCGCGCCGGCGCCGAACACGAGATTGCCGTCGAGGCGACGCTGGATGTCGAGCTGGCGCGGGTTCGGCCACTTCTGCGGATCGACCCAGGCGGCGGTCAGGTTGAGCAGCACCGACTGTCCCTTCTTGAAGTGCTGACCACGCCACTCCAGGTCCTCGGTGACGAAGCGGAACTGCGGCGTCTTGCCGAAGGCACCGTAGCGCAGCAACTCGATGATCGCGTTCTCCATCAGCTCCGGTTTCTGCGCCAGCAGCTGGTACTGGTCCGGATTGGAAAGCAGGCCCTGGATCGCATAGGTGTGCAGGTCGGTCGCCGTGTCCGAACCGGCGACGATGACCGCCTGGATCACCGAGACGATCTGGTAGTCGTTCAGCGAGTCGCCGTTGTCCGAGGCCGCCACCAGCTGGCCGATGAAGTCCTCACCCGGATGCGGCAGCGCTCGGCGCTCCTTGATCAGATCGAGGAAGTACTGGAAGCCCGGCAACGTTTCCTGGATCGACTGGTCGCGCACCTTCTGCGGCAGGTTGATGCGCGTGGATTTGACGACGTTGACGGCGAAGTCGTGGAAGAAACTTTCCATGTTGGTCGGCACGCCGACCATGCGCGCGATCGAGCGCACCGGCAGCTTCTCCGCGATCATCGTGAACGCGTCGAACTGCTCGGGCGAGCCGATCTCGTCGAAGCAGGTCGTGATCAGGTCGCGGATCTTGGCGTCGATCTTGCCCATCACCGGCTTGGAAAACGCCGGCATCGTCAGCTTGCGCAGGCGCAGATGTTCCTTCGGCTCCACCGCGAACAGGCCGGCGTCGATCGCACGCTCGAAGTGATTCTGCTGCTCGTACGGCTTGGGCGGCGGCGCGAATTCCCAGTGCTTGTAGTTGGTGGAGAAGCGGTTGTCCTTGAGCATGTCGTTCAGCGCCTCGTGGCTGCTGACCACCCACATGTTCAGATCCTTGTGCCAGGCCACCGGATGCTCGAGCGCGAGCTTTTCCCAGGTCGCCCAAGGCGAGCGGATGAAATCCTTCGAGTACGGATTGAAGACGGTGCCGTCGATCTCGATACGGCCGGAAGACGCTGCGGTGGCGCTCATGTCGTTGCTCCTCGGTCTGGCGTGGCGGCCGGCGTACCGGCCGTGGCGGGATGGGTCGGCGTCGCACCCCCGAAATTCTCGGGCAGGCGCTCGCCGCGCCGGGCGGCGATGCCGCTCAGCAGGTCGCGCAATCCCAGCGTCCACTGGCCGGGATCGTCGTTGAGATAGGCATCGAGCGCGCTGCGCACGCGCGGCAGTTCGTGCGCCTCGCGCGCGGCCAGCGCGCGGCGCATCGCCACATCCTGCGGCGCGCCGGCGTCGCGGCAGGCCGTCACCGAATTGGCGCCGACGGCGGCGCCGATCGCCAGCATCGCGATCGCGTGATGCAGACGCACACCCTCCTGCGCGCTGAAGCCGTAAGGCGCCAGCGCCGCCAGGAAGTGCTCGAGGAAATCGATTTCCACATCCGGACCGAGACGGCCCTTCATCAGCTCGTAGACCAGCTGCGGTTCGGTGACGAAGGATTCATACAGGGTTTCGGCGTACCCCAGCGCCACTGCCGACCAGTGCGCCGCCGGTGCCGACCGCGGCCGCGCCAGGCGCCGCGTCAGCGCGACGCGGAACGCGGCCAGGCGCACCAGCTCATCGCGATTGCGGACGTGGCGGTAGAGCGTGGCGATGCCGACGTCGAGACGGTCGGCGACCTGTTTGAGCGTGACCCGCTCGAGGCCGATCTCGATGGCGGCGGTGACGATGTCCTGCGCGTGCACGCGCGGCGGGCGCCCCACGCGCGGCGCCGGAGCGACCGCACCGTTCGACTCTGCCTGACGCCTTGCCGCTGCTGTCCGCATGCTCGACTCCGCCGGGCATCCAGCCCGATACCCGGCAGTTTCGAGAAGCAGTTATCGAAAGTCCTCCCCTCTTTGGACGAGGGCCGCGCGGCGAGCCGCGCGAGAGGCGATGCGACGGGCCATGCGAAAGCCCGCCCCGAGGCCAGCCCTCAGGCCGGCGGCACGATGTCGTCGCCGGTCAGCACCGATTCGAAGTAGGCCATCGTCGGCTTCAGGCCCTCGCGCAGCGGCACCTTCGGCGCCCAGTCGAGCACGCGCTTGGCCAGCGCGATGTCCGGCTGGCGCTGGCGCGGATCGTCCTGCGGCAGCGGGCGGAATTCGATCTTCGACTTCGAGCCGCTGAGCGCGATCACTTCCTCGGCCAGCTGCAGCATCGTGAACTCGATCGGGTTGCCGAGATTGACCGGCCCGGTCACCTCCACCGGCGAGTTCATCAACCGCATCAGGCCATCGACCAGATCGCTGACGTAGCAGAACGAGCGCGTCTGCCGGCCGTCGCCGTAGATCGTGATCGGCTCGCCCTTGAGCGCCTGCACGATGAAGTTGGACACCACGCGCCCGTCGTCCGGCCGCATGTGCGGGCCGTAGGTGTTGAAGATGCGCGCGACCTTGATCTCCAGCTGGTGCTGGCGGTGGTAATCGAAGAACAGCGTTTCGGCGCAGCGCTTGCCTTCGTCGTAGCAGGCGCGCGGGCCCACCGTGTTGACGTGGCCCCAGTAGGTTTCCGGCTGGGGATGCACCTGCGGATCGCCGTAGACCTCGCTGGTCGAGGCCTGCAGCACGCGCGCCTTGGTGCGCTTGGCCAGACCCAGCATGTTGATCGCGCCGTGCACGCTGACCTTGGTGGTCTGCACGGGATCGAACTGGTAATGCACCGGCGAGGCCGGGCACGCGAGGTTGTAGATCTGATCCACCTCGACGTAGAGCGGGAACGTCACGTCGTGCCGCATCAGCTCGAAACGCGGGTTGGCGATCAGCGCCTCGACGTTGACGCGCGTGCCGGTGAAGAAGTTGTCCACGCACAGCACTTCGTGGCCCTGATCCAGCAAGCGCCGGCACAGGTGCGAACCGATGAAACCGGCACCGCCGGTGACCAAGATCCTTTGCCGCGATCGTTGCCGCATGGATGACTCTCTCCGCGTATGGCAGGCGCAAGGCCCGTAAGAATGCCGACCGGGTCGGCGATGCAGCTTAACCGAAGCGCATGCGCTGTCGCGTCGGTCGTTCACCGACGGCGCGTGCAACCGGCGTCGGCTCAGATACCGCCGGCATCGAAGATCGACTGCCCCGCCCGCCAGGTGCGGCGCACCCGTGTCGCACCCGGCGCCGCCAGCAACGCCGCCCAAGAACCCTCGATCAGGCACAGGTCGGCGGCGGCGCCGACGAGGATCCGGCGCGGCGCGCCCCCCGGCGCCGCGAGCGGACTCAGGAAGCCGGCCAGCGCCTCGGCCGGCGTCAGCGACTCCTGCGCCCCGACCACGGCGCCTGAAAGCGTGCGCCGATCCACCGCGGCCCGCATCGCCGCCCAGGGGTCGGCCTCGCCGAACGGCGCGTCGGTGCTCAAGGCCAGCGGCACGCCGGCCTGCACGAAACCCCGCAGGCGATACAGCCAGGGCTGATCCTCGACCACGACATCGCGCCGGTATGCATCGCCGCGCTCGCTGACGAAGTTCGGCTGTGTCACCACGATCAGGCCGAGCGCGGCGATCTCGTCCACCAGCTCCGGCGGCGCCACCGCCGCGTGCTCGATGCGGTCGCCGAGCGTCGATCCTGCCTCGCGCAGCGCTGACAGCGCGTAGACCAGCTCGGTGCGCGTGACACAGTGGAACGCCACCGCGCGACCGTGTTCATGACTGCGGCGGATCGTGGCGACCAGCCCTTCGAGTTCCGGCAGCTCGTGCTCATGCAGATGGAACTTGTGCTCGCCGCGCGTCACGCCTGCGCGGTCGGACGCTTCGTCCAGACGCGCATCGCCCATCGCCCGCACATCCTGCAGCAGCTCGCCGCGTGCCTGCGCCGCCGCGAACGCCGCCAAAGCCTCGGGGCCGTTGTGATGCGTGGTATCGGTGACGCCGGTCACGCCGCGGCTCGCCAGCCAGCGGCTCGCCGTCGCCAGATCGGCGGTCGCCGACGGCAGCTGCGCGCGCAGCCAGTCGTCGGCATCGTAGAGCCGCCCGCTCCAGCGACCGTCGATGCGCTCCAGCGGCGCGGTGACCGCTGGCGCCAGCCGATCCAGCGCGGCGCTGTTGAAGATCCACAGACGACCGCTGCGGTGCTGGATGCGCAGCGGCCGGTCCGGCAGCAGCGCATCGAGGCACGCACGGTCGAGTTCGCCGGCCACCGACTCGTGATAGCCGATGCCGCGCAGCCACGCACCGGGGGCCAGGCGCGCATCGGCCGCGCGCAACGCATCGGCCAGGGCCGCTGCGTCCTGCACCTGCGGCGGCCCGCAACGTACCGAGTTCAACGCGGCGGACAGCGCACGCAGATGCAGATGGTGATCGTGCAGGCCCGGCAGCAGCACGGCGCCCCGCGCATCGACCACGGGCTCATCCCCACGCGTCGCCAGATCCACGCCGATCTCCACGATCCGCGTCGCGTCGATGCGCAGGTCGGCGCGCCGGTCCGGCGCCAGCGCGGCATCGCGAATCAGCATGCGGCCAGACCCCAGTCGGCGAACACGGCAGCGTTGTCGGCACCCAGCGCCGGCGCGGGTCCGGCGGGCGCCCGCGCGGACGGCACAGCAATGTCCGCGTCACGCACCACGGCCCGCCATTGCACGGCCCGCGCGCGCCAGCCCTCCGCATCCGCCGGCGCCTCGAAGCCGATGACATGACGCAGCACCTCGACCAGCGACAGGTCGATCAGGCCGCCGCCGCCCGCCTGCCAGCCCGCCCAGGCCGCGAGCGCCGCATGCAGGCCGGCGATCGGATCGGCGATGGCATCGCCGACGAACATCGGCCGTCCCGTCACACCTCCCGTCACACTTTCCGCCGCACCTCCGGTGACCTGGCGCATCAGCCAGCCGAGGCCGGCGGCGATGCCGGCGTCGTCGCCATAAGCGATCCACTGCGCCTGCGGTTCCGGCCGGCCGTAGCCGCTGAGCGCGATCCAGGTCAGCCCCGGCGTCGCCGCCACGAAGGCCTCGGCGTCGATCCCGAGCTGACGCAGCGCGCGCGGCCGCGAGGCCTCGATGACGATGTCGGCACGCGCGATCAGCGCACGCAATTGCCGGCGCCCCTCGTCGCTGCCGAAGTCCAGCGCCACGCTGCGCTTGCCGGCGTGCAGCAGATCGAAGAACGCGGGCGGGCCGCGACGCGCACCGTCGGGCCGACGCGTGCTTTCCAGTTTCACCACGTCGGCGCCGCAGCACTGCAGCAGATGGCTGCACAACGGCCCCGCCCACAGCGAGGACAGATCGAGCACGCGCGGCGCGCGCGACGGCGGCGCGCGCGGTGGCGCCTTCGCACGTCGCACGAACCAGGGCTCGGGCCGCGTACGCGGCGGCACGCACGGCGCAACCGCCAGCCCCAGTTCGCGGCCGCGCTCGACCAGTTCGTGCATGGTTCGCGACGACACCGCTGCGGCCAGCGTCGACCAGTCGCGGGCGACCTCGTCGCCATCCAACCAAGCGGGCAGCAGATCCCAGTCGTCGTCGCGCGCCAGATTCAGCGCAAGCGCGCCATCACGCGTCGACAGCAGGCGGCTGCTGCCACCGGGCGCGATCGCACCCTGGCGACGATGACCGAAGATCGCCGCGCGCTCGGTCAGCAAGGCATGACCACAGAGCCCGGCCAGCGCGCCGGCCGGTGCCAGTGCCGCGAGCGCGGCCAGCGCGCCGTCCGCAGCGGCCGCCAGCGGCGCCGGACACACCTGCGCAGCGCCGCCCGCCTCA
>DASWWX010000018.1:0-36718 GCA_036405815.1 Solimonas sp.
CGAGGACCTGCGCGCCGAAGTGTTCTCGCAGACGCTGGGCGAACTGGCGCGTGCGTACACCGCCGCGTTCGAGGCGACGCTGCCGGCCGAAGGTCTGGGCGAGGCGCGCATCGTGCAGGAGCCGGAGCCGATCGTGCCGCGCTTCAGCGCCGCGATGCTGCGCTGGGTCGGCGGTTCCAACTACACCGACATGCCGAACGTGCGCGTCGAGCGCCTGATGGCCGGCGATGTCGACGACGGTCTGTGGATGACCTGGGGCGACCAGAACGGTGAGGTGCAGATCCAGCTCGACTTCCTGCCTGCGTACGGTGTGCCGGCGCTGCAGGTGCCGAACCCGGTCGCGCTGCTGCAGTGGCGCCTGGGCCTGTTCGAGTGGAACTGGACCGCGAGCTTCGAGGCCTTCGTCTCGGAACTCGACGATCTCGGCGCGCGCCCCGGCACCACGCCGGAAGGCCGTTACCGTTATGTGGTCGAGGGCCGCAAGCGCGGCCTCACCGGCGCCGACAACTATCGCCTGGTCAGCGCGCCGTTCACGGTCGTGCCCTGGGGCGGCATCGTCGTCGAGGACCTGCGGGTGGAAGGCGACGGCCGGGTGTCGTTCCGCATCGGTCCGGTCAACGAGGTGCGCACGTTCCGCGACGGCATGGCCACCGACGCCGGCGACTACGTGGTGCCGGATGAGGAGCCGCCCTATGTGGTCGGCCCCATCGACTATCCGGACAGCTACGAAGGCGGTCTGCGCTGGATCGATCCGCGCCGCAACCTGCTGCGCTACGGCAGTGACGACCGTGCGGTACACCAGCAGTACTGCAACCGCTGCTCGTTCCGGCCGTGGGCGGACACCGCGGAGATCGCTTCGGTCGAACTGACCGTGCGCGGCACCGGTGGCGGCACGCGCCGCATGCTGGTGCAGCGTCGAGGCGACCGCTGGTTCTCCAACAGCGCGATTGCGCGCGGCGAAACCGCCTACGTCGCGCCGCGCGGCATCGTCGACAGCAACGGCGAGTTCAACGCGCAACGCTCGGCCGAGGTGCAGCGATGAAGTTCGCCCGTGCGTGGTGGCTGCCGCTCGTGCTCGCGGGCCTGACGGCCTGCGGCGACAGCGCCATGTCTGTCGGCGATGCGGGCGGTCCGAATCCGCCGGCGTCGCGCGACGAGCCTCTCGCCGACGCACCGCCGCCGCCGGCCAGCGAGTCGCTGACGCAGTACGTCGATCCCTTCATCGGCAGCTTCCCGCCGGGCTTCGTCAATCCGGGGCCGTACGCGCCGTTCGGCATGGTGCAGCCGGGGCCCGACACCGAGGGGCCGATCAACTACGGCGGCTACTCGATCCAGAACCTGCTGATCACCGGCTTCTCGCAGGTGCACATGTCGGCGGGCGTGGCCAAGGGCGGTTACTTTCCGCTGCTGCCGTTCACCGGTGCGCTGACGCCGGGCGACCTGTCGCAGCTCGGTTATCCCAATCCGGTGCCGGCGTATGCCTCACCGTTCCTGCCGCTGGCACAGACGGCCGAGCCGGGCTACTACCGCGTGTCGCTACTGCGTTATGGCGCCACGGCGGAACTGGCGGCCAGCGAACGCGCCGCGTTCCATCGCTACACCTATGCCGGTACCGGCGCGCCGCGCCTGCTGCTCGACGTCTCGCGCACGCTGTCCGGCTATCACGCCGCCGAGGTGCGCCGCGAGGCCGACGGTCTGGTCGTCGGCCAGGTCGATACCGACGATCGCCATCAGGTGTTCTTCGCGCTGCGGCTCGATGCGCCGTACACGCTGGCCACCGCCGATGGCGAGGCGCTGGATGAGGCCGGTGCCAGCGCGACGGGGGAATCGCTGAAGCTGATCTTCGATTTTCCGGAAGGTCTGTCGGCGCCGCTGGGCGTGAAGATCGGCCTGTCCTATACCGACATCGACGGCGCGCGCCGCAATCTCGATGCCGAGATACCTGACTGGGATTTCGACGCGCTGCGTACGGCGACGCGCGACCGGTGGCAGCAGGAGCTGGCGCGCATCCAGGTGGAGGGCGGTTCGCTGGAGCAGCGCAAGTCGTTCTACACCGCACTGATGCGCCTGCAGCAGTTCCCGAATCTGCACAGCGATATCGATGGCCGCTATCGCGGGCCGGATGACGTGGTGCGCCACGGCGCGCGTCCGCACTACAGCCAGTACTCGCTGTGGGACAGCTATCGCGGCCAGAACCAGATGCTCGCGGAGATCCAGCCGCAGCGTTATCGCGACATGGTGCGGTCGCTGCTCGACTTCCACGATCAGGCCGGTCATCTGCCGCGCTGGCAGCAGGGCCCGATCGACGCCTCGCACATGTCCGGCGATCCGGTGATCCCGTTCATCGGCGAGGCCTGGTGCCGCGGACTGCTGCCGGCGCCCGAACGCACGGCGGCGCTGCAGGCGATGCGCTCGCTCGAGGCCTCGCGTCGCGAGCGCATCACGCTCGGCTACATCCCGGTGGACAAGCCGGGCAATCTCTTCGAGCAGATCGAGGGCGGCTCCGGTTCCACCGGCACCACGCTCGAATACGGCATCGCCGACTTCGCGCTGGCGCTGATGGCCGACGAGGCCGGCGTGCGCGATGAGGCGCAGCGTCTGGCGCAGCAATCGCTGAACTACCGCAACCTGCAGGACGAGCAGACCGGCTTCATCCGGCCGCGTCACGACGACGGTTCATGGCTCACGCCGTTCCTGCCGGAACTGAACTACGGCTTCCAGGAAGGCACGTCCTGGCAGTACTCGTGGCTGGCGATGCACGATCTGGCCGGGCTCTACGCCGGCATGGGCGGCGAGGGGACGGTGCAGCAGCGGCTCGATGCGTTCTTCGGCCTGCCGCTGAATCTGGTGCCGGGCCTGTGGCCGTTCGTGCAGAACCAGATCACCGCATTCGGCGTGCTGTACTACGGCAACCAGTACGCGCCGGGCAACGAGCACGATCTGCACGCGCCGTATCTGTACAACTACGCCGGCGCGCCGTGGAAGACGCAGATCGTCGCGCGCAGCGCCGGCGCGCTGTTCGCGCCGACGCCGCTGGGTCTGCCCGGCAACGACGATCTCGGCGCACTGTCCGGCTGGCTGACCTGGACGCTGATCGGCCTGTACCCGATGAATCCGGGCACACCGTTGGTGGTGGTCGGCAGCCCGGTGTTCGACAAGGTCACGCTGTACCGGCCGGAGGCGCCGCTGGTGGTGACCGCCGCCGGTGCCGGTCCGCTCAACGTCTATGTCGATGGTCTGACGCTGGATGGCGCCACGCTCGACCAGCCCTGGCTGCTGCTGCCGCGTGCCGGCGCGCAGGTCGACCTGCGCACACGCGCGCTGCCGTCGATGAGCTGGGGCGCCCACGCACCGCCGCCGTCGCTGAGCACGGCATCGCTCGATGCCTTTGGCTGTCGGCCAGTCCACATCGAGTGAGATGGCGATGAGCCCGGCCTCGTCTGCGGTGTGGTTTTCGCCGAAGTTGCGGGGCGTTGATGCTGCGCGCGTTCGCGCCGGTGTCGACCGTGAAATTCCGGCCGCGCGACACGCGCGCGTGTCGCATCGAGCGGCTGCCGTGACGGCGTGCCGCTCCACCGCTCGTGCCTGGTGTGTCGTCGGGGGGCGACGCACCGGGACTTGAGGACGCGGCGGGGCGTCACGTCTGCCCCGCCGCGTTCCTTTTTTTGATCAAGAGGGGAATCGCGCGATGTCATCCCGAATCATCCGCATCGCGTCGGTGCATGGCCTGACGCTGGCCGCTGCGCTGACGCTGACCGCCTGCGGTTCCAGCCGCGCGCCGGACCTGGGTCCGCCGCCACCGCCGCCGGGCCCGCCGCCGCCCACCACGGCCTGTCTCTCCGACGAGGTGCTGCCGCAGCATCCGCTGGATTTGCTGCCGGTGCTGAGCTACCCGATTCCGCGCGGCGGTCTGGCGCGCTGCGCGGCGCCGTCGCGCACGCCGTCGCTGAAGCGCGCCGACGGCGATCCGTCCGACTGGATCGGCGAGCCGACCCGGATCGGCGGCACCACGCGCCTGGATGCCGGCGAGTCCATCCACACCGAATTCCTGTTCGATGCCTATGGCGCCGACGACGGCACCGATGCGCAGCGCCTCGCGCGCCTGAATCCACTGGCCGGCATCGATGCGCGCCTGCTGCGCTTCGACGCGCTGTCGCAGGCGCTGGGCGATCAGCTCGGCGTGCCGCAGCCGATCGGCGCCGACGACCGCTATGGCAATGCCACCGGCCTCGGCGACGAGGCCGATCTGCGCGAAGTGCGCTGGGCCGCGCAGCGCGAGTCGGTGTTCCTGCTGGCGCGCTGGAGCACGCTGACCGATCCGGCGCGGGCACAGCTGCTGGTGCTGCTCGATACCGACAGCGACGATGGCGCCGAACGCGAGATCGGCTTCGGCAGTGGCCTGCGCACCACGCGTTACGACCGCGCCCTGCTGCTGACTGCGGACGGGGCGGTGCTGCGCGAACTGGTCGCCGGCACCGAATCCACGCCGCCGGCGACGCGCGTCGCCGTCAATGCCGACGGCTGGACCAACGCGCTGGAGGCTGAATTGCCGGCGTCGCTGTTCGCGCCGCAGACCGCGGTCGCCGTGGTGGCGCTGCGTCTCAACGAGGACGGCAGCCGCACGCCGGCCAATGTCGCCTATCGCGCCAACGAGCCGGTGACGATCTACAGCGAGCGCCTGCAGGCCCTGGCGCTGGCGCAGCACACGGTCGACGACTTCAATCTCGCGCTGGATCTCGACGCACTGCGCGGCGGCGCCAGCGAGACCGTGTTCCCGGCGCCGGGCTACCACGAGCGCCAGTTCGCCTCCGGCGACAACATCTCGCGCGAGGATGGCGAGAACGGGCGCTGGCAGCCGTATGGCCTGTTCGTGCCGTCCGGCTACGCACCGGCGCCGGCGGTGGTGCCGCTGTCGATCTGGCTGCACTACCGCGGCGGCAAGGCGCATTCCGGTGCGGCGTGGACGCCGCGCCTGATCCAGGCGCTGGGCGAGCATCCGGGGCACCTGGTGATCACCCCTCGCGGTCGCGGCACCTCGACCTGGTACGTCACGCAGGCGCACCAGGATTTCTTCGAGGTGCTGGCCGATACACAAGCGCTGTTCCCCAACATCGACGCGCGCCGCCGCTACTTGTCCGGCTACTCGATGGGCGGCTACGGCACCTATCTGTTCGGCCTGCTGTACCCCGATCAGTTCGCTGCCGGTTACGCCACCTCCGGCGCGGTGACGCAGGGCGCATGGACCGGCCTCGGGCCCGACGATTTCACCTGCGGCCTGCCCGGCGGCACCGTTCCCGGCGTTGGCGAGCTGGAGAATCCCTGCTTCGTCGAGGCCAACGAGAGCGACGCCAACGCACAGCTGATGTATCGCGTGCTGGAAAACGCGCTGCATTTTCCGCTGACGATCCATCACGGCAGCAACGACCAGCTCGCGCTGACGCCGGGCGCGCTGCGCATGGGGCTGCGCCTGCTCGAGCTCGGTTATCGCTACGACCAGACGATCTTCGCCGGCTACGAGCATTTCACGCAGGCGATCGTCGACGAGTGGGCCGACGGTGCCGCGTTCATGCACCAGTTCCAGGTGCCGGAGCGACCGCGCCAGGTGCGCTACAAGCTGGTGCCGGCGATGCTGCGTGCGCTCAACACGGTGCGCGCCAACGATGTCGCCTTCGACTTCCGGCCGGACGGCGCGTGGTGGGTCGACGAGCTGATCGTGCGCGATCCGGACGACACCGATCCGGCGCAGTTCGCGATGATCGACGCCGAGAGCTTCATGCTGCCGGCACCGCGCACGCTGGCGGTGCCACGCCTTGTCCAGGTGCGGCCGGATGCGGTCTCGACGCCGGTGCTGTCGATCGGCGCGCACAGCACGCCGTACGTACGCACCGGCCTGGACTGGATCGAGCTGGGCGAGCTGGCCACGCGCAACGGCTTCAGCGCCACGCTGACGCGCCTGTCGGCGGCGACGCTGGATGTGGCGGGCATGGGCCTGGACCTGTCGCAGTCGGTGACCGCGACGCTGCAGACCGACGGCGACACGCAATTGACGCTACGCGGGGTGGATCGCGCGCTGCGCGTCACGCTCGGCGGCACCGCGGTCGATGCGCGCGTGCAGGACGGGCGCATCCGTCTGACGCTGCCGGCCGGCACGCATGAGCTGATCTTGCTACCGGAATGAAACCGAGCGTTCGCTAGAATTTCCGCACGCCCGAATTCCCGAAAAGTCATCGCCTCTCCGCTTGCGGAGAGGCGGTGCGGTTCGGACGCCTACCGAGATGAACGTCGATCTCGCCAAGCGTTCGCGCCGGCGCTCCCCCGGCTCGTCCGGGGGAGGGCACCTCTAGATCCGCCGTCCGTTAGATCCGCTGTCCGTTGCCAGGAGCGCTCCATGTCCGGTCCGTCCCGCCTTGCCATCGTTGCGCTCGGCGCGTTGCTGGTCGTTGCGCTCGGCGCCTGCTCCAGCGGCAACGACGCGTCGTCGCCGCCCGCGGCCGACGGCGCCTTTCTCGGCGGCAACTGGTATCCGGACCGCAAGGTGCTGAACATCGCGCACCGCGGCGGCGCGCTCGAGTATCCGGAGAACACGCTCTACGCCTACCAGCAGTCGCTGGCGCGTTCCGGCAGTCACATGCTGGAGATGGACATCTACGAAACCGCCGACGGCGAGCTGGTGGTGATCCATGATGCGACGGTGGATCGCACCACCGACGGCAGCGGCAGCGTCTCCAGCCTGACGCTGGCGCAGCTGCAGGCGCTGGATGCCGCGCATTGCTATGTGCCCGGTGTCGGCAGCGACTGCGGCCATGCCAGCGGCGATTTCCCGTGGCGCGGCATCGCCACCGGCGCCAAGGCCGCGCCGGCGGGCTTCAGCGCCGAGCACTTCCGCATCCCCACGCTGCGCCGCATTCTCGAAGTGTTTCCGCGCACGCTGATCAACATCGAGCTGAAGCCGGACTTGCGCTCCACCGGTAGCTACGAGCGCAAGCTGGCGACGCTGCTCGCCGAGTTCGGGCGCGGCGACGACGTCATCGTCGCCTCGTTCCAGGACTGGAACTCCGCGCTGTTCAAGCTCAGCGCGCCGGCCGTCTCCACTGCGGTGCCGACGGGGCAGGTGGCGTTGAGCGTGCTGACCGGTGTCGGCCCCTTGCCGGGCCTGACGCTGGGCCACGCCGCGTTCCAGGTGCCGCCGGCGCTGGGTATTCCGGTGGTGACGCAGGATTTCGTCGACGACGCGCACGCGCGCGGACTGGCCGTGCATGTCTGGACGATCAACGACTGCGTGGACATGCGCGCGCTGCTGGCACTGGGCGTGGACGGCATCATGACCGACGCCCCCAGTGTGCTGGCGCGGCTGCTGGCGCAGCCGGCGGACGCGCGGCGCTGCGACTGAACATCGCCAGCCGGTCGTCGCCGGTCCGTGCAAGCCGGCGCCTCGCAGCCGACATTTAATTGATAACCGTTCTCGATTAGGATGGCGGGCGTCCGGGCCGATGCGCCCGGCCCTTTTCCGATGCCTCATCCCGAGAGAGCCGTTCCTGTGAACGCCGTTTCCGCCCCCGAAGCTGCCGCCGCGCGCTCGCGCAGCGATCGACTGTCCGCCGCCACCGACGCGCTGCACGAGCAGTTGCACGGCCTGGTCGCCGCCGCCGATCCATTCGGCGCGCGCGCGCGTTACGCCACCTGGGTCGGTGTGCAGTACCGCTATCACGGCGAGATCGAACCGCTGTATCGGCTGCCGGTGCTGCAGTCGGTGGTGCCGGATCTCGGCGAACGCGGTCGCGTCGCCGCCGCCGCGGCGGACCTCGCCGACCTGGGTCAGCCCCTGCCGGCGCTGGCGCCGCGCGATCCTGCGGGCGTGAGCGTGCCGGAAGCGCTGGGCTGGCTGTTCGTCGCCGAAGGCTCGACGCTGGGGGCGGCGGTGCTGCTCAAGCGTGCGCAGGCACTGGGCATGAGCGAGACGCACGGCGCGCGCCATCTGGCGGCGGCACCGGAAGGGCGCGCGCGGCACTGGAAGGCGTTCGTCACTGCGCTCGATGCGCTCGAACTGGATGAGGCGCAGGAGCGCGCGCTGGTGGCCGCGGCGCTGGCCGCATTCCGCCGCTTCGCCGCGCTGATCGCCGAGGCCTATCGGTTGCCGGCGTGAACGAGCCGGGCCTTCCTGTCGAGTCGTCTGCGCCGCGCGGCGAGCTGCCGCTGCCGTTGCGCTGGCTGCTGATCGCGTTCGCGGCGCTGTGCGTGGCGCTCGGCGTGATCGGCATCTTCGTGCCGGGCCTGCCGACCACGGTTTTCATCCTGATGGCGGGTTGGGCGGCGGCGCGCAGTTCGCCGCGCTTCTCGGCCTGGCTCGAACGCCATCGCCTGTTCGGGCCGATGCTGCGCAACTGGCGCGAGGGCGGTCGCGTCAGCCGCCGCGCCAAGTGGAGCGCGACGATTCTGATGGCGCTGTGCGCCGTGATCCTGTTCGTCACCGCCTCCAAGGTCTGGATCGCGGAGGCCGTGAGCCTGCTGATGCTCGGCGTGCTGCTGTGGCTGTGGCGGCGGCCGGAGCCGCCGCGTCCGTCCTTGCCCTGACCTTCGCGCGTGGGCCGCGTGCGCGCCGCTTCAGCGCGCACGGCCTTGGCGTGGGGTCTCAGCGCGCGGCGGTAGGTTCGGCGGTCAGCAGCACGCGATAACGCGCCTTGCCGCTGCGCAGGTGTTCGATCGCCTCGTTGACCTGCGACATCGGAAAACGCTCGACGGTCGGCGCAATGCCGTGCCGTGCGCAGAACTCCAGCATCGTTGCGGTCAGGGCCGGTCCGCCGACCGGCGAGCCGGAGACGCTCTTCTGCCCGCCGATCAGCTGGAAGGCATTGAACGCGATCGGGTCGAGCACCGCGCCAACGAAGTGCAGTCGCCCGCGCGGACGCAGCGCCGCCAGGTACGCAGCCCAGTCGAGCTTCACGTTCACCGTCACCAGGATGAAATCGAGGCTGCCGGCGAGCTTCTTCAGCGCCGCCTTGTCGGTGCTGGTGACGACGCGATGCGCGCCCAGTGCCTGCGCCTCGGCACGCTTGGATTCGCTGGACGTGAACGCCGTGACCTCGCAGCCCCACTTGTTGAGAAACATCACCGCCATGTGACCGAGTCCGCCGATGCCGACCACGCCGACGCGATCGGTGGGCTTGACGCCGAAATCGACGATCGGCGCGAACACCGTGGCGCCGCCGCAGAACAGCGGGCCGGCGGCGCGGTGATCGAGTTTGGCCGGCAGCTTGGTGGTCCAGGCCCAGTGCGCACGCACGCGATCGGCAAAGCCGCCATGCCGGCCGACGATGATGCCCTGCGTGTCGCGACACAGGCTGTGCGCGCCGGACAGGCACTGCGCGCAGTGCATGCAGCTGCCGGAGAACCAGCCAACGCCGACGCGGTCGCCGACCTTCAGCCCCTTGGCCTGTTCGCCCTTGGCGACGACGGTGCCGACGATCTCGTGGCCGGGGACGAAGGGGTAGACGGTCTGCTGCCATTCGTTGTCGAGCATCGACAGGTCGGAATGACACACGCCGCAATGTTCGACGTGAACCTCGACGTGCTCGGCAGGCAGCGGACCGGGCTCGTACTCGAACGGCTCGAAGGCGCTGCCGGCAGTATCGGCGGCCCAGGCGCGGATGGCGGTGCTCATGACGCGGCTCCTCGTTCGGCGGCCGGCCAGCGTAGCGCAGTTCGCGGTTGCGGCGAGTGACAGCCGGTCCGGAGGCCGGGCCTCGTGCCGCAACAAAAAAGCGGTGACGGCCGCGCCGTCACCGCTGCCGATCCCGACGGCTTCAGCGACCGAACAGCTTGTCGAACGCCTTGTCCAGCGCCTTGTCGATGGCGCTATCGGTGGCCTGGTCGACTTCCTGGTTGGTCCGGTCCTCGACGCGTTGCTGCTGGCGCTGCGTCTTCTGGCCGAACAGATCGCCCAGCGCACCGCCCCCGATCCCCGCGCTCGCACCGGCGCTTGTACCGGCGCCATTGCCCGATGCCGCTGCGCCGGCGGCTCCGCCGAAGTTCGGCATCTGCATGGGCTGTGCCGGCAGTTCGAAGCGTGCCGCTGCCGGCTTGCCGCCGTCGAACGACACCACGCGGAACGCGGTGCCGTAGCGCAGCACGCCCTGGCCATTGCCGAGGATCTCGCCATGCAGGCGCTTGCTGCCGGCGGTCTCCGGCACCTTGGCGTTGCGCGCCATGATCTCGCCCATCGCGGTCAGCGCCATCGTCAGATCGCGTGCGCGTGCGTCCTTGCTCAGCACCATCGTTTCGGTGTGCCGCTTGCCGCTCTTGTCGGCGTACGTCAGCGTGTGCACGCGACCGCTGATGCCGGCGACGGTTTCGCTACGGCCGGCGTCGCTCAGGCTGACGAACTCGTGAACGTCGCCACCACCCATCGGGTCCTGGTTCTGCTGTGCCATGCCGCCGACCATCTGCATCATGCCGGCCATGTCGATCACCATCGTCTGCCCGCCCTGTGTGACGACGCTGTAGGCCTTGCCGTCGCGCACCAGCAGGTAACCGCCTTGTTCGGGCGCTTCGATGCGAAGCCGGTGGCTGCCTTCGTATTCGACGCGGGTCTTGAAGGTCTGGCCATCATCGCCGGACTCGATCGTGGCGACGCCGCCGGCCCAGACAGGCGCGGCCAGCAGCAGCGGCGCCAGCCAGAGCGAGGAGAGGAAACGGTTTTTCATGCGGGTGCTCCTATACGCGGGGGTGGAACCTGCGGCGTTTCGGCGCCGCATGGACTCAATCGGATCGGCAGGCGCCATCGGCCGGCCGCTCGGGTGGGCCGCTCGGCCGGCAGTGTGCTGCGCGAGGTCGATGGCGACCGTGTCATGCGTCACACGAGCGGCGACCGGGACGGCCGTGGTGCGCGGGTCGCGACAAGGTTTCCGGTTCACGGCGCATCGGTCTCGACGAACGTGCCGATGAAGCGCAGATCGCCGCTGGCATCGAACAGCAGGGCGTCGCCGCGATCTGCCGGCGGCTGCAGATGCAGGACGAACGGCTGCGTCTCGTCCGCGCTCACGGCCAGCACGGCGTAGAGCCCGCCGGGCGCGACGGTGGCGTGCGTCACCGTGCCCTGTGCGCCGATCCATTCGCAGGGTTCGCCGAGCGGGTCGTCGCAGATCGCGCGGCCTGCGACCCACTGCACCTGGGCATGCGTATCGCCGATGTGGTGCAGCACGTGCAGACGCAGCAGCTCGGCGCCGGCGCGTGTGCGGATGCGGGGATCGTCGCGCAGCACGCGCCAGTTGCCTTGCCAGACGCCCGGTGCGTGCGCGGCCGCTCGTTCGCTGGCTCGTTCCGCCGGCGATTGCATCGTGTGCGCGGGTTCGCCGGCGAGGCTGAGCGGGGCGGCCGTCATTACCGTCGCGGCGAGCGCCAGGGCTCGCGCCGCGCGCAGAACAGGGGCCATGACAGCCGCCCTGACAGAGGGCCGTGCGATCGGTGCGATGAGGCGGCGCATCTCAACGCGCGTCGACCGCGCCGCGCATCGAACCTTCGATGGCGCCGCTCAGGTCGACGCGCACCGGGCCCGGCGCTTCGGCGCGCAGCGGGCCGGGGCAGGGGATGCGTACGGCATCGGCGTCGCGGCACGCATAGGTGCGCGCCACCAGTTCCAGATCGGCACAGGCAGCGCTGTAGCCGTTGAGTGTCAGATCCTTGCGGGCGCCGGCGGTGAAGCGCTCGACCATCGTGCCGAAGGCGCCGACCGGCTGCAGTACCTCGCCGGCGCGCGTACGCCATTCGAGTTCGATCAGCAGCGCGCCGATGTCGGTGCCGGTGTCGTTGGCGATCGACCACTGCGGGATGCAGAAGCGATCCGGGTGCTGGCCGCCGCCGCGGACCCGGATGACGATGCCGCCTGACGCGATTGCCGTACCGGTTCCGGCGCCTTGCGCGGCGTGGGCGCCGGCGTCGGTCGTCGCAGCGTCGGGCGCGGTGCCCGACGACACGGCATCGTGACCACCGCCGCAGGCCGACAGCAGCACTGCCACGACGAGGCACAGGCTGCGGGCGCGACCTGGACCGGAGCGCTGGCCCAGGCGCGGGCCGAAGCGCGGACCGAAGGCGGCGACGGATTCCGGGCGCGGGCGACGGCGCGTCATGAAACGGACGATGGACATCAGCGTGCTCCTGCGGGGTTCACTCGGGGGATGGCTCTGCGGCAATCAATTTCACGCCTGCCTTGACGCCGGCTACCCAGCCGTCGCCCTCGGCGCGCAGCCGCATCGCGGCGCCGCGGCCTTTCAGGTGGCAACGCGGGTACGGCACGAAGTAGCTGTCGGTGGGTTCGTAGTGCCAGCCGCCGCACTGGGCGTCGTCGTTGCACAGCGCCTGGCAGTCCTTTGCGGTTTGATCGACGCGGAAATCCAGTGCCCGCGTGCCGTTGCCGTGGTCCTCGGCGCCGTCGATCAGGCTGCCGGCATCCCACTCCAGCGCATGATCGGGAATCCACGACTCGGCGGTCGTCACCAGCTTCGCGGGCGTGGCCGGTGCCGACGCGACATCACCGAGCGCGGCGGTGAGTTCGGCGGCGTTGCGCGCTTCGACGTAGCGACCGCCGGTATTCGAGGCCAGGCACTGCAGCTGTGCCCGCGCCTTGCCGTCCGGCAGGTCGAAGCCGATCACGTTCGCCGTGAAATCCACGCCCAGGCGCTCGAGTTCCGCGCCGAGCGCACAGGGATCGGCGTTGCAGGTCTCTTCGCCGTCGCTGACCAGAATGACGGTGGCCTTGCGCTCGGTGTATTTGAGTTGCTCGGCGGCCTGGCGGACGGCGGCGCTGATCGGGGTCATGCCCTTGGGCGTCAGGGCCGTCACCGCGCGGCGCAGTGCCGGAGCGTCGAAGCCGTCGGGCGCACGCAGCGTCTCGATATCGGCGCAGTCGCCCTTGCGGCGATGACCGTAGGCGATCAGCCCGAGCGCCTCGTCGGCCGGCCAGGTCTTGAGCATCGAATCGACCGCGTCGCGCGCCAGTTCGATCTTGGTTCGCCCCTGCAAGGCGCCCCACATCGAGCCGGAGGCGTCGAGCACGAGAATGGACTGGCCGTTGCTCGCGGCCAGCGCGGGTGCGGTCAGCAGCACCGCGATCGACAGCAGGCTGAGACGCACAGCGATTTTGAACATGGAAGCTCCGGGCGCGTGGAGGGCGTTTAGAGTTGCGGCGCGCTGATGCCGGCCAGGCCTTGCTGCTCGACCGCGATGCGACCGCAGGGGCGACCCTGGAAGCTGCACAGGAACTTGCCGAAATCGACATGCACCTGATCGCAGCCCAGGCCCCTGATGTTGAGCGGCCACACCGAGCCGCTCTCGCCGGGTGCCAGCAACTGGCCGCGGTTGAGTTCGGCCACGCCGACCTGCGGCAGGCTCACGGTGTTCAGCGCCTCGCCGCGGGTCGCGTGCACCGCCTCCAGCCGGCCCGAGAACACGGCGAGCGGCAGATCGCCGCGGTTGACGGTCCGGAACTCGATGCGGCAGTTCGGCGAGCCGCGCACATCGGTCGTCGTGCCATGCGCTTGCAGCAGCACCGGCGCATTGGGGGCCGAGGCGTCGGCCGACTGGGCCTGCGGCTCGCCGCCGCAGGCCGCGAGCAACACCAGGCCTGCCAGGAATGAGGTTCGCATCGATAGGCTCCGGCGATCAGCGTGCGACGCGGCGCGTGTGGCGTCGCCACAGCGCGGGTGCGAGCCACAGCAGCAGGAGCAGGGGCATGGCGCCACCGCCGCCCGTCGACGGCTCGGCCGGCGGTTCGGGCGCCGCGGTGCGCACCGGCGTGCCGGGATCGCGGATCAGGCCGTTGGCCAGACCGTCGCGATCGCCAGCGCCGCCATCGGTCAGGGTCAGCACCACGCGCGCGCCGTCGATCTGCGCGGAGGCGAACGGCGCGCAGCCGGTGTCGTCGCACTTCACGTAGGCGTCGGCGTCGATGCCGGCGGGCAGTGTCAGCGTGACGGTGACGGTCGCACCCATCGGCACGCCGCTGATGTCGAAGGCGATGAACGGCAGCGGGTAGTCGAACCCGCCGGGCAGCGTCGCCGGGGCCTCGACCGTGCGCGCGTCGACGATGGCGCCTTCGGCGGTGGCGATGCGCACCACCAGACCGTTGCCGACGTCCAGATCGACGGTGTCGGTGGGCTCCGGCTCCGGCTCGCCGAGCGCATCGTCGTCGGTGATCGTCACGGTGGCGCGCGACGGCGTGGCGAGCGTCAGGCCGCCGGTGGCGTTGCCCAGCGTCAGCTCGAAGGTACGGGCGCCATCCTCGATCAGGTTGTCGAAGGTTTCCGCGGTGACCGTGCGTGCGCTGCCGTCGCCGTCGGCCCAGCTCAGCGTGCCGTCGCGGCGCGCGTAGTCGGCACCCGGGATCGCGCTGCCGCCGTCGACGCTGTAGCCGACACTGACCGCGCCGTCCCGGCCGCCGAGGCGCTGGATCGTGAACGTGGCGGACTGGCCCTCACGCACCGAGCTGTCGAAGCCGGTGATACGCACGCGACCGGGGTCGGCCACCGGATCCGGCGGCGTCGGCGCATCGTTGTCGGCCACCGTGATCGTGGCGGTGACGGGGGAGCCGAGCGCCGCGCCGCCACCGGGCGACGACAGCGTGGCGGTGAATGTGCGCGTGCCCTGCACGACCTCATCATCGACCGTTGCGAAGCTGACGGTCTTGGCGGCGCTGTCGGCGTCGGCCCAGTTCAACGTGCCACTGGCCACGGATGCGCCGCCGTCAGCGGGCGCGATGGCGTACGCGACGCTGATCGCGCCGTCGGCGCCGCCGACGCGCTGCACGTTGAGTGTCGCAGTCTGGCCTTCGGTGATCGACGCACTGGTGCTGGCAAAGCGCAGGTTGCCGGGCATCGCCACGGGGCCGTCGCCAGCAGTGGTCGACTGCAGCTGGCCGGTTCGCGCGGTGCCGACAGTCAGCGCCAGGTTGTTCGAGCGCACCACGCCGCCGACCATCAGGGACGTGACCACGGTTTCGCCGAAGCCCGAGGCCGCAGTGTGTTGCAGCTGTACGTCGAGCTGCGGCGGATCGCCGACCGGCGTGAAGAAGCGCAGCGTGCCGAGTGCGGGCG
The DNA here is from genome assembly GCA_036405815.1 of Solimonas sp. GTDB lineage: Bacteria > Pseudomonadota > Gammaproteobacteria > Nevskiales > Nevskiaceae > Solimonas. The sequence continues at coordinate 15,084 of DASWWX010000018.1, forward strand.
GCGGCGTGTCGGTGAATTGTGTGATGCCGAGCGTGGCGCTGCCGTTGTAGAGGCGCAGCGGCACGCGCACGACCGGGTCGAAGCCGCCGATGCTGGCGATCTCGCTGTCGACGGTCTGGTTGGGGGCGACGTCGTTCTGGGCTGCGAACGAGAACGCGTCCGGCAGCACATCCAGCTGGCCGGGCACCGTGTTGCGCGTCAGGACCCAGCGGTATGCGTTCAGCCCCAGCTCCTCGGTCACGCCGCTGGCGACACCGATCAGCCGCTGCCCGTTGGGGTCGTAGGCCAGCGCTGAGTAGAAGTGCGCGCTGGTGTCCGAGCCAAAGCGCTCGAAGCTGTCGCCGCTGACGCCGATGCCATTGACATAGAAGGCGATCAGCGCGCGGTCCGTGCCGCTGTCGCTGAAGCTGCCGACGGCGACGGCGCCGCCATTGGGCAGCAGCTGCACATCGTTGATGCGGTCGAAGGTGCCGAGCGAATCGAGTCGGCTGCTGAGCAGCGCGCCATTGGGATCGAACAGCAGCAGCGCCGAGCGGCCGGAGCCGCCGGCCGTCGTGCGACCGCCCGCGAGGAAGGTCCCGTCCGGGGCGACGTCCGCTGCGCCCAGCGTATTCACGGCGCCGACGGAGTTGCCGCTGCGCACGCCGTGGACCAGCACCTGGCCGCCATTGAAGCTCGTATCGGTCGAGCCATCGGCGTTGAGTCGCAGGAACATCCACTCCGAGTCGGTGCTGAAGTCGCTGCTGGCCGTGCCGGCCAGGAAGATGCGGCCGTCCTCCAGCAGGTTCACCGATTTCCAGCTGAGGGACGGATAGACGCGTTGAAAGAAGTTGGGGCTTGCCAGGTTCGGTGCAACGCGGCGGTAGCCATCGTTGGCGAACCCGGTGTCGAGCGTGCCGTCGGCATTCAGGCGCGCGACGATCGCGGTGTCACCGTTGGCCGAGCGCGTGGAGCCGGCGGCGAGAATCTTGCCGTCGGCCTGCAGGGCCAGCACGTCCAGCTGATCGAAAGCCAGGCTGCCGTCGAACTCGAAGCGCGTGAAGCTGGCGTCCAGCGAGCCACTGGGGCCAAAGCGCACGATGTGCGAGTACGAGTCGCTCGGGGAGGCGGCGTTGGCGAGCGTGTAGGCCGCGATCAGCTTGCCGTCGGGCTGCACCAGCAGGCTGCGCGGTCCCATGGAGACCGAGCCCAGATGCGCCTGGCTGACGCTGAAGTCGGCATCGGTGCTGCCGTCGGCGTTGAAGCGGCGAATCTGCAGCGTCCTCTGGTCGGCGTTATCGCGCAGACTCGAGTAACCGGCGACGTAGAAGCTGCCGCCGGGCCGCAGGGCCAGCGCCTGCGCGAAGGCGTTGTCGCCGACGCCGTCGATGGTGATGCGGCGCACGCCATCGCCGTCGAACTGCGCGTGGGCCAGGCCCGTGACCAGCAGCAGCGGCCACAGCAGGCCGCGAATCCAGGTGATTGCTTTCATTGGGGTTGTCGTCCTCGCGCTCGGGGGGCGCGGCGGTCGGTGTCCCACGACGGGAATTCCCGACAGCGCGCGGCTTACTCCCCGGTATACGATCCCGGCAGATGAATCCGGACACTGCCCCCCCCAACGCCGGTCCAGCCGATGTCGATGCCATCGCGGCCACGGTCGCCGAGCTGGCGCCACTGCTCTATCCGGAGTTGCGGCGGGCCGCACGCGGAATCCGCGCCGGCGTGCGTGCCGGCGAGACCCTGCAGACCACCGCACTGATCCATGAGGCCTACCTGAAGCTGGCTCGCAGCTCGGGCTGGCAGAGTCGCGGGCACTTTCTGGCCGCCGCCGCGCTGGCGATGCGGCAGGTGCTGGTCGATGACGCGCGGGCGCGCCTGACGCAGCGGCGAGGCGAGGGCGCGGTGCCCTTGTCGCTGGATTCGATCGCGGCGCAGAACGTGGCGGCCGAGGCCGAACCCGACGAGCGCGTGGTGGCGGTCGGCGAGGCGTTGGAGCGTCTGGCCCGGCTCAACCCGCGGCTCGCGCAGGTGGTCGAATGCCGTTATTACGCCGGTTACACCGAAGCGGAGACGGCGTTGGCCCTGGCGGTCAACGAGCGCACCGTGCGCCGCGACTGGGTCAAGGCGCGCGCCTGGCTGTATCAGGAACTCGGCGCGGCCTCCGCGCCGGCCCACTGACGGCGCAGCGCGTCGACTTGCGGCAGATAGGCGGCGCCGCTGGCGCCGAGCGTGCCCAGAATCCGGCTGGCGGCGTCGAGCCGCTGCTGCGCCAGTTCGCGGTCGCCGCGCGCCTGCGCCAGGCGTGCGCGCGAGATGTTCAGCATCGCCGTCAGCAGATGGTGTTCGCCGTAGTTGGCGCGTAACGCCGGCGCCAGCGTGTCGAGCGCCGCGCCCGCCTCGTCGGTGGCGCCGCTCAGGCTCAGTGTGTCGGCAATGCCGAGACGCGCCGACATGGCCAGTACACTGTGCTCACCGGCGTACTGCGCGCCCATCGCCGCAGCCTCCTGCAGCAGCGGCAGCGCTTCGTCGTGCCGACCAAGCTGGGACAGCGTCTTGCCGAGATTGTTGATCAGCGCTGCCAGCGCGGCCGAGGGCGGGTACAACTCGCGGCGCAGCGCCAGCGCGCGCTGGAACAGCGGCACGGCCGCATCCGGCCGCTGGCGACGCATTTCCGCGGCGGCCCAGTTGTTGAGGGTGTTGAGTGCGTCGGCGCTACGGTCCAGCCCCAGCGATTGCCAGATCGCGCTGGCCTGTTCGAACTGCGCGATGGCCTCGTCGTTGCGGCCGACGTGGATGTAGGCCGCGCCGAGATTGTTCACCAGCTTGCCGGTTTCGCGATGCTGGGTGCCGTACAGCGCCAGCCGCTCCGGCAGCGCTTCCTCCAGCGTGCGCAGCGCCTGCTCGGGGTCGCCCGCGACGCGTTCGAGCTGCGATTGCAGCAGGCGGCTGGCCGCCAGTTCGGTGCGGTAGAGCTGCGGTTGTGCACGCCAGAAGGCCTGCGCATCGGCCAGCAGTTGCGTGGCCTGCGCGGACTGATCGTCGCGGAACGCGATCTGCGCCAGATCGTGCTGCGCCATCGCCCGCGTCTCGGGGCTGAGGGCATCGCTGTCCCGCAGCAGGCGTTCGAGCAACGGCCGCGCGCCGGTGTAGTCGTCGAGCGAGAAATAGAGTTCGGCAAGCGCCAGCACGATGTCGGCGTAGGCCTGCGGATCGCCCGCGAACTCGTCGTAGACCCGTGCGGCGGCGCTGTCCAGGACGGCCTTCGCGGTCAGCGAACTGCCGAGCTGGTTCTCGTTGGCGTCGCGGAACATCAGCATCAGGTACTGGCGCACCGCGTCGGCGCGCTCGGCCTCGCGTCGCGCCAGGTCGCGCTCGATCGCTGCTTCGCGCGCCTGCCACACGGTGCCGGCCAGACCGAGCAGCAGCGCGCCGAGGATGGCCGCGGCGGCGGTGTACCACCAGCGATGACGCTTGAGGGTGCGGCCGAGGCGATAAGACAGCGTGCCGTCGCGGGCCTGCACCGGCCGCAGATCGCGCCAGGCATGGAGGTCTTGCGCCAGCGCTTCGACGCTGGCGTAACGGGCCGATGGCTCGGCGCGCAGCGCCTTCAGGACGATGCTGTCCAGATCGCCGCGCAGGGCACGCTGCAGGGCGCCGTGCACGCGGCTGCTCGGACGCGGCGGCTCGGCGGACGACAAGCGCTCCAGCGCCTGCACCAGCGGCAACCCGCCGAACTGCCAGAGCCGCTGACCCGTGAGCAGCTCGTAGAGGATGACGCCAAGCGCATAGACGTCTGTGGCGGCGGACGCCGGCTCGCCGCGCAATTGCTCCGGCGCGCAATAGTCGGGCGAGGCGCGGATCACCTGCGTAGCCTCGCCGCTGCCGAGCGCGTCGATCGGCTTGGCGATGCCGAAGTCGAGCAGCTTGATGCGTCCCTCCGCCGTGACCAGCACGTTGTTCGGCTTGAGGTCGCGATGCACGATCAGGTGCTGATGCGCATGGCTGACGGCGGCGCAGACCTGCAGGAACAGTTCGATGCGCGTGTGCAAGGGTCGGGTCGCGGCGTAGATCGTCAGCGGGACGCCATCGACGTACTCCATCACCGCGTAGGGCAGGCCCTCGTGCTCGCCGCCGTCGAGTAGATGCGCGATGCCAGGATGCTGCAGCCGCCCGAGGATGCGACGTTCTTCGGCAAAGCGTCGCCGCGCGTCGCCAGCGTCGAGTCGCGTCAGTAGCTTCAGCGCGGCGCGCTGCTGAAAGTCCTTGCCCGTGCGCTGCACGGCATAGACCTCGCCCATGCCGCCGCGGCCCAGCAGCGCTCCCACGCGCCACTCGCCAACCTGGATGCCGGGCGCCAACAGCGTCGCATCGGTGGTTGGCGGTCGTGCATCCAGAAAGCCGTCGCTGGCGTCGGCCGCTTGCAGCAGTTGCAGTACGGACTGTCGCAGGGCGTCGTCGTCGCATTCACGACGCAAGAATTCGGCGCGCCCGGCCTCGTCCAGCTCGACCGCAGCGTCGAACAGGGCTTCGACCCGCGACCACGGTGCAGTGGGTGGCGTCACAAGTGCGGGTGCAGTGTGGGGCGGATCGGCATGCGGCGACCATGCCCGCTCCGTCACCGCCCCGCAAGCGGAGGCGTTCGCGTCAGCGGGTCCGCCGTGCGCCAGCGCGCAGCAGCAGGCGCGCCCCCCAGCCGTAGATCAGATACAGCAACAGCAGCTGGAACAGCGAGATCAGCAGTGCAGCACCGAGCAGGATGCCGATCAATGTCGGCGTGAACTGCGCGCGCAACGCGGCGAGTTCGCCGGGGGCCGCGTTGAACAGCGACACCGCGCCGACCATCAACAGCGACACCAGCCAGGTGCCGCCCAGACAAGCCCAGGCCAGTGTGCGCCGCTCGGCCGGATCGGGCGCGCGGTGCTGCGCGTTCACGAACGCGGCGGCAACGAAGTAGGCGGCGGCGATCAGCACTGCCATCGACAGCCCGGAGTTGTGTTCCAGCTTCAGCCAGAAGCTCAGCGCCGCGGTCGCAACCAGCAGCGCGGCGTAGACGACGATGAAACGCAGTACGTAGGCACCCAGCGCGACCGCTTTGTCGTTCGGCGGCACGGCATCGGTCGGTGTCACACGAAGGTCGTCTGACGGCTCGTTCACGTGGTCTTCTCCAGAACGGCGTAGTAGAAGCCGTCGTGCGCGCCGCCCGACGCGATGCGGCGGCCGTGCTCGGTGGCCTCGCCCCAGCTGGCATCGATGCGGATCAGCTTGGCGTCCTCCAGCAGCAGGCGCGCGCGACCGGCGATGTCGTCGCCCTCGGCGCGCAGCGTCGAGCAGGTGGCATAGACCAGGCGGCCGCCGGGTTTGAGCAGCGGCCACAGCGCCTTGAGCAGACGCAGCTGCGTCTGCTGCAGCGCGACGATGTCGGATTCGCGACGCAGCCACTTGATGTCCGGATGGCGGCGGATCACGCCGGTGCCGGAGCAGGGTGCGTCGAGCAGGATGCGGTCGTAGGGCTTGCGGTCCCACCAGCGCGCCGGCTCGCCGGCGTCGCCGGCGACGACTTCGGCTTGCAGCTTGAGGCGGCGCAGGTTTTCGTCGATGCGGATCAGGCGCTGCGGATCGCTGTCCAGTGCGTGCACCTGCACGTCGGCGCGTTCCAGCAGATGTGCGGTCTTGCCGCCGGGCGCGGCGCAGGCATCGAGTACGCGCTGGCCGTCGCGTGCGTCCAGCAGCTCCACCGCGAGTTGCGCGGAGGCGTCCTGCACCGAGACCTGGCCGCTGGTGAAGCCGGGAATCTTTTCCACCGCCCGTGGTTCGGCCAGCAGCACGGCGTCCGGGGTGTTCGGCACGGCCTGCGCGGCGATGTTCATCTCGGCCAGGCGCTTCAGGTATTCGTCGCGCGTCAGTCGGCGGCGGTTGACGCGCAGCGTCAGCGGGCCCGGCAGGTTGTTGGCGGCGAGCAGGCTTTCGGTCTGCGTGCCCCAGTCCTGCTGCAGCTGCTGCACCAGCCACAGCGGATGCGAGTGACGCGTGCCGAGATCGGCCGGCAGCGCGGCTTCCAGTGCGGCACCGTCGCGGGTGTAGCGGCGCAGCACGGCGTTGACCAGGCCGTGCGCGGCGGGGCGCTTCAGCGATTCGACCGCTTCGACGGTCTCGTTGATCGCGGCGTGCGGCGGCGTCTTCAGGCCACGCAACTGCTGCAGACCGACCAGGATCAGCGTGTGGATCTCGTCGTCCTGCGGCATCGGCTTGTCGAGCAGGCGCGAGGCCAGCCACTGCAGCAGGCTCAGATCGCGCAGCACGCCGTAGGTGATCGCGCGCGCCATCGCGCCGTCGGCCGGGTTGTCGAAGCGCCCGGTCGCGGCCAGCGCGTCGTCGAGGCTGCGGCCGCGCAGGACGCGCTGGATCGCGCGCGCCGCGGCGGCGCGCAGGTTGTGACGGATCGGGGCGGGGGCTTTGGGGCGCATCGGAGCGGGACGGCGGGGCGGGAGACGCCGGGCGCGCATCATCGCAGGCCGCGTCGGCGCGGGCCAGCGCAATCGTGATGAGGGTTCAGCCCGTCGGCAGCGTGATGCGGAACGCGGTGCCGCGTGCTGTCGGCAGCAGGTCGATGCCGCCGCGATGCGCGGCCAGCAGCGCGCGCACGATCGACAGGCCCAGGCCGGTACGGCCCTGGCCGCGGCCGGTGGTGAAGAACGGCTCGAACACGCGCTCGGCATTGGCGGCGGAAATGCCGCTGCCGTCGTCGGCGACATCGATCTCCATCCTGTCACCGTGAGCCTGGGCCGACAGCCGCACGCGTACCGTCTCGCCGCCATGCTGGCGCGCGTTGTCGAGCAGCGTGCCGAGGATGGAGTCCAGGGTTTCGGCGCCAATCGCCACGTGTGCGGCGGGTAGCGGCGTCGCCAGCTCGATGTGCAGACCGCGCTCGCGGTGGTGCGCGGCCGTTGCCGTCAGCACCGCGGCGAGGTCGGCCGAATCGCCGCCGGCCTGCATCATGTCGGCGCGCGCCAGTTCCAGCAGTCGCCGCACCAGGTGTTCCAGGCGCTGTGCGTCGCGGCCGAGGATGTCGAGGAAGCGCGCGCGCTCCTCGACGGACATCGACTCGGCGTGATCGCGCAACAGTTCCACCGCGCCCTGGATCGCGGTCAGCGGCGTCTTGAATTCGTGCGAGACGTGCGTGGCGAAGTCGCGGATGTACTGGGCGCGGCTCTCCAGCGTCTGCGCCATCGCCGCGACTGTGTCGGACAGCTCGGCGATCTCGCGCGTGACCGGGTGGCGCAACGGGATGACCGCGTTGCGTTGCCCGCGCGCGGCGCGGCGGGCCTGCTCGATCAGCTGCCGCACCGGCCGTGTGATCGTCAGCGCGCCGAGCAGCGTCAGCAGCGCCACCAGCGCCAGCAGGCCGAGGCCGGCGTGCAGCAGCGGTTCGCGCTTGTGGAACACCGCCTGCTTGATGTTGGAGGGCGTGCGAACCAGCAGTACTGCGCCGAGCACGCGACCGTCGCGCTCGATCGGTTCGGTGACGAACACGCGCACGCGGGTGCCGCGCGAGATCGAGGCCAGCGGCGGTGGCGGTTCGTCGGAGACGCGCCAGCGCAGCAGGCTTACCGGCTCGCCGGTCAAGGCGCGCACGACTTCCTCGTGGTTCAGCAGCGAGCGGCCGAGATCGTCCTCGGACAGATCGCCGGTGGAAGCGACGACGATGCCGTTGGCGTCGACGATACGCATGCCGGCGAGCGTGGTCTTCTGCGCCTGGCGCAGTACCGGCGTCAGTTCACGGCCGACCTGCAGCGCGAGGGGATCGGCCGGCTGCGTGGCGGCGACCGGTGGCGGCGGCCGCGGCCGGATCGAGTCGGTGGCCAGATCCAGTTCCGCCCAGCGCGGGCGCCAGCGGCCTTCCGGATCGGTGGCGCGCGGCGGCGCGGTCAGCGGATGGCCGTAGTCGGTCGGCAGTCCGCGTGCGCGCTGGCCGCGCGCCGGCGGCGTGCTCGCCGCGCGGTCCAGCGCGGCGAGATAGGCGGCCTCGATGAACGCGCCCTGCGCGATCAGTTCGGATTCGGTCTGGCGGATCAGTGCGCTTTCGTACAGTCGTAGCCAGGTGATGCCGCCCAGCGGCAGCGCCAGGATCACGAGGTTGATGCCGAACAGGATCGTGCGCAGCCGCAGGCGCGGCCGCCAGCCTGGGCGCGCAGCGGTTTCGCTCACGCGCAGGGGCCCAGCTTGTAGCCGATGCCATGCACGGTCTCGACCGGATCGGCGCCGAGCGCGGCGAACTTGGCGCGCACGCGGCGCACATGGCTGTCGATCGTGCGGTCGCTGACGATCTTGTGCAGGTCGTAGGCCTGGTTCATCAGGTGATCGCGCGTGCAGACCTTGCCCGGCCGTTCCAGCAGCGTGCGCAGGATGCCGAACTCGGTCAGCGTCAGTTCGATCTCGCGCGCATCCCAGAACGCCTTGTACTGCTCGGGGTCGAGTTGCAGGCGGCCATGTCGCAGCCGCGGCGGCGCGGTGTCTGCGGGCGGTGTTGCGCTGCGCAGCCGCGCGCGTACGCGCGCCACCAGCTCCCGCGGCGAAAACGGCTTGCCCATGTAGTCGTCGCCGCCGATCTCCAGGCCGACGATGCGATCGATCTCGTCGTCCTTGGAGCTGAGAAACAGGATCGGCACGTGGCGCTGGCGCGGATCGGCCCGCAGGCGCTTGCAGACCTCGGTGCCGTCGAGTTCCGGCATCAGGATGTCGAGCACGATCAGGTCCGGGCGTTCGGCGGCGCAGCGCGTCAGCGCCTGTTCGCCGTTCTCGGCGCTGACGGTTGCGTAGCCGGCCTTGGTCAGCGCGAAGCAGACCACTTCGCGGATGTGCGCGTCGTCGTCGACCACCAGGATTTTCGCCATTGCCGCCCCCCCGTCGCGCCCGATGTCGTTGAGGCGCCGGCGCACTGTAGCAGCGGCTGGCGCGACATCCGCGGTTTGCACCGCATTTGCACGAGATTCCACAAACGCGGCACGAATGCGCCGTCGTCGCTGCACGTGCGCTGCCGAGACTGGCCGCCATCGGTCCAGGGAGCGGGCGCATGCGGATGGCGGCAGCGGTGTTTGCACGGATACGGCCGGGATGGCTGCTGGGGTTGTCGGCATTGTTGCTGGCGGTACACCCGGCGCTGTGGCTGTTCGAGAGCTGGCGCGATCCGGCCTACAACCCGCAAGGCCTGTGGTTGGCGGCGGCGGTACTGGCGCTGTTCGCCTGGTCGTACAGCAGCGAGCAACTGCCGGGCAGCGAATCCAATCGCCGCTACGCCTTCGCGCTGCTGGCGCTGAGCGCACTGGTGCGACTCGCCGGTCAGGTGCTGCGGGTCAACGTGCTCGGCGCGCTGACACTGGCACTGGACGTCTACGCACTGGCGACGCTGGCCGGCCTGCGCCAGCGCCGGCGCGCGGTCTCGCCGTTCTGGCTCGCCCTGCTGTTCGCGTTCTCGCTGCCGCTGGAGCGCATCGTGCAGCGTCTGCTCGGCTACGGGTTGCAGCAGCTGTCCGCTTCCGGTGCCTGCGGTGTGCTCGGCCTGCTGGTCGACGAATTGCAGTGCCATGGCACGCGCATCCTGCTCGCCGGTCAGGACCTGCTGGTCGATCTGCCGTGCTCGGGTGCGCGCGGGCTGATGCTGGTGCTGATGCTGTTCGTCGGCCTGTGCGCGCTACGTCGGCCGCGACCGCTGCAGGCGCTGCTGGGACTGGCGCTGGCGCTGCTCGGTGCGCTGCTCGGCAATCTGCTGCGCCTGGTGCTGCTGGCGCTGGGCCTGGCGTATGTGCCGACCCTGGATCTGATGGCCGGGACGGTGCATGAGGCCCTGGGCCTGTTGAGCCTGACGCTGTCCGCGCTGCCGGTGGCACTGTGGGCCTTGCGTCTGCCGGTGGCACTGTGGGCCTTGCGTCTGCCGGTGCCGCGACCGCGCGCCGCGACAGCGACGCTGCGGTCGGCCACACCGCTGTCCTCGAGCGGCCGCGCCTCGTCGCGTGCGCGGCTCGCGGCGCTGGCCTTTCTCGGCTTCAGCCTCTTCGCCGTCTCCGCGCCGGCGCGGCCGGTGGATGTGGCCCGCAGCGTGCCGCCGCCGTCGCCGCCGCCGCGCATCGGCCCCTACGCCGCGCAGCCGCAACCGCTGGCGCCGGTGGAGGTCGCGTACTTCGCGCGCTACGGCGGCGGTGCCGCCAAGGCGGGTTACGGTCCATTCGGCCTGCTGTTGGTGTCGACGAGCGCGCCGCTGCGGCACCTGCATGCGCCCGACGAATGCCTGCGCGGCAGTGGCCATCGCGTGCGCTATCTCGGCCTGGCGCACGGTGCGCTGCCGTCGGCCTTGTATCGCAGCACCGATGCACAAGGGCAGGAGTGGCGCGTTGCCGTCAGCTACGTCTCCGATCGCGGCGAGACCGCCGCCAGCGTCGCCGAGGCGGTGTGGCGCTGGCTGCAGGCGCCCGGCGCCACCTGGACCATGGTCCAGCGCATCGCGCCCTGGGCGCTCGACGCCGCCGAACGCGAGGCCTGGGATGCCGGCCTGCTGCGCGTGCTCGATCTGCCGGTGGCGCCGCCGCAGCGCTTTCACCGCGTGCCTGAAACCTGATGTGTCCCGCCCGCCGTCCGTCCGTCGTTCTCGTTCTGCCCACCCCTGGAGTGCCGCCATGCGCCTGCGTCTGATGTGCTTCGTCAGTTTCGTGATGCTGTTGTTCCTGATTCCGGTCATGGCGGCGCGCGCCGACGCGCCGCCGCAGATCGCCGGCACCATCGAGGCGCGGCTTGGCGACCGATCCGTGCAGTTGCCGAGCCTGAAGACCGATGTGCGCGCCGAGGTCATGGGCGATCTGGCGACGGTCACGGTGGTGCAGACCTTCGCCAATCCCTACGACCGGCCGCTGCACGCGCGCTACCTGTTCCCGCTGAACCACAACGCGGCCGTGCATGAGATGTGGATGGAGATCGGCGCTGAACGCATCCGCGCGCAGATCCAGGAGCGCCAGCAGGCGCAGAAGACCTTCGAGCGCGCGAAGTCGGAAGGCCGCGCGGCGGCGTTGCTGGAGGAACACCGTCCCAACCTGTTCACGCAGCGCATCGCCAACCTGATGCCGGGCCTGCCGATCCAGGTGACGCTGCGGTATGTGCAAACCGTGCCGCGCGTGGACGGCGCCTACGAACTGGTCGTGCCGCTGGTGGTCGGCCCGCGCTTCCAGCCGCCGCAGGCTGGGCAGGTGTCGTGGGCGGGCGATGCCGCGTCGCCGGCCACGCCGCGCGACGGCGTGTGGGCGCTGGATGCGCTGCCGGACCACGCGCCGGTGCTCGGATTGCACGTGCCTGAGCAGGTGGAGACCGAGCGTGTCACCATCGACGTCGATCTGCGCAGCGGCCTGCCGATCCGCGAGGCCAGTAGTCGCACGCATCGCATCGACGCGCGGACCGAGTCGCAGGGCCGCTGGCGCATCGGGCTGGCGCAGCAGCGCGTCGTCGACAATCGCGACTTCGTGCTGCGCTATCGACTGGCCGGCGACAAGACCGCCGCCGGCCTGCTGGTGCAGCGCGATGGTGGCGAGGGTTATTTCTCGCTGCTGATCGAGCCGCCGATGGCGCCGGGCGACGCCGAGATCGCGGCGCGCGAGATGGTGTTCCTGCTCGACAGTTCCGGCTCGATGTACGGTCTGCCGCTGGATGCCAGCAAGGCTTTCATGCGCGAAGCGCTGCGCAAGCTGCGGCCCACGGACAGCTTCCGCATCATCCAGTTCGGCAGCGACGTGCACGAGTTCGCCGACGCGCCGCTGCCGGCGACGCCCGCGCACATCGCGCGCGGCATCGCCTACACCAATGGCTTGCAGGGCATGGGCGGCACGATGATGTCGCTGGGCGTGCGTCAGGCGCTGGAGGCTCCGACGGCGCCGGGCGTCAAGCGCATCGTCGTGTTCCTGACCGACGGTTACATCGGCAACGAGGTCGAGATTCTCCGGCTCGTGCAGGAGCGGCTCGGTGATGCGCGGCTCTATGCCTTCGGTGTCGGCGCCGGCGTCAACCGCTTCCTGCTCGACGAGCTGGGCCGCACCGGTCGCGGGTTCACGCGCTACATGGACCCCACCGAAGACACGGCGCACGTGGTCGCCGAACTGACCGACCGTCTGCAATCGCCGGTGCTGACCGACATCGAGATCGACTGGAACGGCCTGGCCGTGGCCGACGTGATGCCGCAGAGGATTCCCGACCTGTTCGCCGGCGATTCGATTCGCGTGCAGGGTCGCTATCTGAAGCCGGGCGTCGGCACGGTGCGCATCCATGGCAACAGCCGCGGTCGTCGCGCGACGCTGCTGGTGCCGGTGTCGTTGCCGGAAAAAACCACGGGCGGCGAGGCGGTGGGCCTGATCTGGGCGCGCGCGGCGATTGCCGAGGCGATGTACCAGATGACGCTGCCGCCGATGCTGTTCAAGGCGCGTGGCGAATCCGCGCCCGAGTTCGAGACGCTGAAGCGCCGCGTCACCGATCTGGGCCTGCGCTTCTCGCTGGTGACGAAGTGGACCTCGTTCGTCGCGGTTTCCGAACAGATCTACAACGCGAATGTCGCGGGCACGCCCGAGCGGCCGGTGCCGCTCCCGCAGGTGGCGGGCGTGAGCCCGCGCGCCTATGCGCCGGCGACGATCGGCGCGGCCGGTCCCGAGGCGTCCACCTGGGCGGCGCTGCTGGTGCTGATGGCGCTGATGGCTTGGGTGTTGCGCCGCGCGGGCGGTACAGGCGAATCCCGACGTGCCGTCGCCTTCGGCTGACAGGGGCGGCGTGGGGCCTGTGGCAGCATACGCACGCCGGCGGTGCACGCCGGCGTGCGGAGGAGACCGCCCCCATGCTGAAGCACCACACCCGCGCCGCCTTTCAGGCGGTCCTCGCCTTCGGTTTTGCACTGCTGCTCGCCGCCTGTGGCGGCTCGGATGGCGGCAATGACGGCGGTGGCGCCGGCGCCGACGCCAAGTGGTTTACCTACGAGCGCGCCGAGGCGTATCCGGGCGTCGTGCAGCTGCGCGGTCTCAAGATCACGATGGCCGATGGCGTCGAGCTGTCGGCCAGCGTCGCGCTGCCGGCAGATGCCAGCGGCAATGCGGTGACGACACCGCTGCCGGTGATCCTGACGCAGACCGGCTACAACAAGAGCATTCCGGCGATTCCGGCGTCCAACGATTTCCTGGTCAAGCGCGGTTATGCGCACGTCAGCGTCGATGTGCGCGGCACCGGTTTATCGCAGGGACAGTGGGAAGCATTCAGCGAGATCGAGCAGTCCGATTATCTGACGGTGATCGACTGGGCCTCGAAGCAGGCCTGGAGCAACGGCACGGTCGGCAGCTGGGGCGCATCGTTCATGGCGATCACGCAGCTCTACACCGCTGCGCACCAGCATCCGTCGCACAAGGCCGTGTTCGCGATCGTGCCGATGGCCGACGCCTATCGCGACATCGTGTTCAGCGGCGGCCAGACCAATGTCGGCTTCATTCCGCTGTGGATGGGTCTGGTGACGGCGCTGGGCGTGCTGCCGGTGGAGGCGGACCCGTCGGTGCCGGGCACGATCCTGTCGCACGTGCTCAATGCGGTGACCAATTTCCAGGTGCCGCTGATCGCGCAGTCGGTGATCGGCGTCGGCGATTACAACTATGACGGCCCGTTCTGGCGCACGCGTTCGCCGATCGAAGTGGCGGATCGCATCCGCATCCCGACCTTCATCGTCGGCGGCCTCAACGACATCTTCCAGCGCGGCGAGCCGATGTTGTACGAAGCGATCCGCAAGAACACGACCGCCAAGCTGCTGATCGGACCCTGGCAGCATCTCGGCGGCTCGATGGGCGCCGGCCTGCCGCAGGACGGCGTGCCGCCGCTGAACCAGATCGCGCTGATGTGGTTCGACCAGTATCTGAAGGGCATGAACGTCGGTGCCGCGCGCGTGCCGAACGTCACGCAATACCTGTACGGCGAAGAGCGTTACGTCACGACCACGAACTGGCCGCATCCACAGGCGCGCGCCGAACGCCTCTATCTGCGTGGCGATCGCAGTCTCGCCGTCGCTGCGCCGGCCGCCGGCGAGCGCGGCAACACGACGCTGCAGCAACCGCTCAACGGCATCTGCTCAACCAGCACCTCGCAGTGGACCGCCGGCATCGTCGGCCTGCTGCCGCTGCCGTGCATGAACCGCGACAACCGGCTCAACGAACTGCCGTTGCTGGAGATCGGCTACTCCACCGAGCCGATGACGCAGGACTACTACATCAACGGCCCGATCCAGGCCGATCTGTACGTCTCGACCACGGCGCTCGACGCCGGCGTGCTGGTGCGCGTGACCGACGTCGCGCCCGACGGTGCGTCGCGCGAACTCACCAACGGCATCCTCACCGCGTCGCTGCGCCAGGTCGATCCGTCGCGTTCGCGTTACCTGGACGGCGAGATGATCCAGCCCTGGCATCCGTTCACAGCGGAGTCTCGCGAGAGCGTCGGCTTCGGCACGGTCGTGCATCTGCCGGTCGAGGTGTTTCCGACCAGCGCGGTCATCAAGCAGGGGCATCGCCTGCGCGTGACGGTCGGCGCCAGCGACTTTCCGCACGGGCTGCCGCCGGTGCTCGATCTGCTCGACCAGGCGGTCGGCCTGCTGACGGTGCACAGCAACGCCGAGCATCCCTCGAGCATCGTGCTGCCGATCGTGCCGCTGTCGGCCATCGCTGCGAACTGAGCGCGGCTAAGCGATCGCGCCATGCACTGGCGGGAAATCCCCTGGGCCTCATTTACTACTCGTTTGTGACCAAACATACGTCTCGCGGGTAGCTGAGCGGCGGCTGAACTGCCAACATCGACCCCAGAAAGATTAGAGGTTGGGGGTAGGACCATGGGGAAGCGACTGGCAGCTGGCCTGCTGGCCGGCTTGGTCGTCGCGGGGGAAGCCGTAGCCGCGCCGGCGTTGTCTGCTGAAGGTTTGCGTACCTTCTTGCAGGCGGTCGTGAATGGCGAGCCTCGCTCGCCGCGGCATTACGCGCAGGAGTTGGCCCCCTTGCCGCATCGCAGCGGCAAGGGGTCCATTTTGCCGACCCTGACGGTGGTGGCCGGCAAGCTCGGCGACAACCGCTGCGTTTATCAATTCCGCATCGAAACCTGGGCGCTCGGCGATGCCGCGGCGGACGCGGTCTCGTCGGAGCCGACCGGCGGTCGCTCCACGGTCAAGCAGGCACCTTGCGACGCGTTGGTGCAGGAAGTGGTCGCTGTCGCCGAGTACGAAGTCGGTGCGCTCGAGGGGCGCGTCACGCGCGGTGCGCCGCGCGCCAACAATCGCGAACGCGACGCGGTCGTCGCCGCGGTGCGCGATGCGCTCGACGAGCGCCCGCCGGCCGATGCGCCCGCTTTCGTCGGGCAGACCCTGGCCTCGCGAGTGAACTTGCGCGCGTCGCCGTCGCTGCAGGCGCCGGTGCGCGCCACGCTTGCGCCGTCGACGACGCTCGAACTGCTCGCCACCGCGCGAGCCGATTGGTATGCGAGCCGCGATGGGACCGGGTTCGTGCATCGGACCGCACTGCAGTCGCTGCGTCCCCTGACCCAGACGGTCAGCGCGCCGGTCGGCAAGCCGGCGGTGACGGTGGTCGCGCGCGTCGGTACGGCGCACGTGCTGGTCCGCGATCAACCATCGATCAGTGGCCGCGTGATCACCCGATTGTCGCCGGGCAGCGAAGTGCGGCTGCAGGGCGACATCGCGCAAGGTTGGGTGCGTCTGGCGGACGAGTCCGGCTACATTCCAGCTCGCGCATTGAGTGGACCGCCGATCGATTCGGCGACAGTGGCGGCGCACAACATGCGCGTGAGCCTGCGGCCCTGAAGGGTTCGCCGACGCGCCCGGTGAATCCGGTCCGCCTGTCGTTTTCCCGAGAAGTCCGCGCTGTGGTTGAGCGGCGTCAGCTCGACGGTTGATCGTTGACGTTCTGCGCGGTGCGGCGACGTTCTCGTTCGGCCAGCACCTCGGCGCAGCGTTGGCGCCAGGCGTCCATCTCTTCCGGATAACCCTCGAGTACGCAGACGGCGCAGCCGCCGTTGCAGCAGTCCGGTCGCTCCGGTTCTGGCGGCAGGGGCAGTGCCGCGGCGATGGTGTCGTCCACGTCGGGTGTCGCGTTCATGTGAAACGGCTGCCTGTGAGCACGCGTCCACGTGCGGCGTCGGCGGCGGACAGCGGTTTGCCGCCGGGCCATTGCAGTTGCAGCAGGCGCACGCGGCCATCGCCGGTGGCGACGTCGATGCCGTCACTGCCGGCGGCAACGATCTGTCCGGCTGGCGCATCGGCGGCTTCAGCCAGCGCCGCGGCCTGCCACAGGCGCAGTCGTTCGCCACCCAAATCGCTCCAGGCCACCGGCACCGGATTGAAGGCGCGGATGCGGCGTGCGATCGCCGCTGCCGATTGCGACCAGTCGATGCGCGCCTCTTCCTTGCTCAGCTTGGCGGCGTAGGTGGCGCCGGCGGCCGGCTGCGGCGTCGCTGGCAACTCGTTGCGCGCCAGCCGCGCCAGGGCGTCGACGATCAGCGTGGCGCCCTGCGTGGCCAGCGCGTCGTGCAGCGCGGCAGCAGTGGTGGTCTCGCCGATCGGTGTAGGTGCGGTCAGCAGCATCGGGCCGGTGTCGAGCCCGGCGTCCATCTGCATGATCGTGATGCCGGTCTCGGTGTCGCCGGCCTCGATCGCCCGCTGGATCGGTGCTGCGCCGCGCCAGCGTGGCAGCAGCGAGGCATGAATGTTGAGACAGCCACGCGTGGGGATGTCGAGCACCGCCTGCGGCAGGATCAGGCCGTAGGCGACGACCACCATCAACTCCGGTGCCAGGGCGCGCAGCTCGGCCAGCGCGGCGTCGTTGCCGCGCAGTTTTTCGGGTTTGAAGATCGGCAGGTTCAGTTCGACAGCGCGTTCGGCCACTGGCGACGGGCTCAGCTTGCGGCCGCGCCCGGCGGGTCGATCCGGCTGGGTGTAGACGCCGACGATCTCGTGCCCCGCCGCATGCAGCGCCTCGAGTGCGGCGACCGAGAATTCCGGCGTGCCGGCGAAGACCAGCCTCACCGCCCTGACCTCACGACGCCTGCTGCTTGCGCAGTTTCTTCAGCAGCCGTTCGCGCTTGAGGCTGGACAGGCGGTCCAGATAGAGCTTGCCGTCGAGGTGATCGATCTCGTGCTGCACGGCCTGCGCCATCAGGCCTTCGGCTTCGAGTTCGAACGGCTGGCCGTGCCGGTCGAGCGCACGCAGCCGCAGGCGGTTGTAGCGCGCCACCTTGTCGGCAACGCCGGGCACCGACAGGCAGCCCTCTTCCATGTCCTGCAGGTCCGCCGGCTCGAGGATTTCCGGATTGATGATGACCATCGGCTGCGGCTTGGCCTTGTCTTCCGAGCAGTCCATCACCGCCAGCCGCTGTGCGATGCCGACCTGGGTCGCGGCCAGGCCCACGCCCGGTGCGTCGTACATGGTTTCGAACATGTCGTCGATCAGCTGCTGCAGGTCGGCGCCGAACGCCGTCACCGGCTGCGCTTTCTGCCGGAGGCGGGGGTCGGGATGGTGCAGGATCTGGAGGAGCGCCATGTTGAGAAACGACTGCCGAATTTGACGGCAAGCAATTGAGCCGTCTAGAGTTTGCGAATTCAGGCGCAACCCGTGGGGAAGGTATCGCCATGCGCAAGTATACCGGTTCGAACACGCTCAACCGCAGCGCGGCCTTGGCCGTTGCGCTGTGTCTGACCGCGTGCGCCAATCAAGCGC
This sequence comes from Solimonas sp., assembly GCA_036405815.1. GTDB lineage: Bacteria > Pseudomonadota > Gammaproteobacteria > Nevskiales > Nevskiaceae > Solimonas. The sequence goes on from DASWWX010000018.1 coordinate 32,828, forward strand.
AGCGCAGCGTTTACCCGCCCGAGGATGCGAGCCGCACGCCGGTGCTGGCGCCGGTGTCGACCGCTCCGGAGCAGGCGCCGCTGCCGGCACCGATGCCGCTGGCGCCCGTCGCCAACACTCGCGCCACGGCGCCGGCACCGTTGGTGCGAGACGACGCGCCGCTGCGCTACGTCGTCAAGAAGGGCGACACGCTGTGGGACATCGCCGGGCATTTCCTCAGTGAGCCTTGGCAGTGGCCCGAAATCTGGTACGCCAACGAGCAGGTCAGGAATCCGCATCTGATCTATCCCGGCGATGTGCTGACGCTGATCTGGCGCGATGGCCGACCGAGCCTGGTGCGTAGCGAGGGCGTGAGCGCGCTCGACGTCGAGCACGTTTCGCCGCAGGTGCGCGAAATGCCGCTGGATCAGGCGATCCCGACGATTCCGCTGGAAGCGATCCGTGATTTCCTGCGCAGCCCGCGCCTGGTCGACGAAGAGGAGCTGCGTACGGCGCCCTACGTGCTGGCATTCATCGATTCGTCGGTGATCGAAGGCGCTGGCAAGCAGGTGTATCTCAAGAACGTGCAGCCGGGCGCGCAGTACCGCTACGACGTGGTGCGCATTGGGGACAAGTACGTCGATCCGGAAACGCGCGAGGTACTGGGTTGGGAGGCGTTGCCGGTCGCGCAGGTCGAACTGCAGGAATTTGGTGATCCGTCGACGGCGATGATTGCCCGCAGCGCGATCGAGGCCCGCATCGGAGACCGCCTGCTCAAGCCACTGGATGAGAGCTTCACGTCCAATTTCTATCCGCACGCGCCGACCAAGGCCGTGGGTGGCCGCATCATCTCGCTGTACAACACGCTGTCGCAGACCGGCCAGTACCAGGTCGTCGCGATCAACAAGGGTGCGGTCGACGGCATGGAGCCGGGGCATGTGCTGAGCGTGCTCAAGAGCGACCGCGAAGCGCGCGACCCCTATACCAAGCGCATGACGCCGCTGCCGGATCTGTACGCCGGCAGGCTGATGTTGTTCAAGGTCGATTCGCGCGTCAGCTACGGCCTGATCATGACGGCCACGCGCGAAGTCCATAAGTTCGACCGCGTCGAGCGGCCGGAACCCGGGCAGCGCTGAGCCCCGGTGCCGCTGCGGTCGGGGCGGCTGTGAACACCGACGCGCTGCTGCCCTGGCTGCGCCTGCTGCGCACGCCGGGCATCGGTCCGGCTACCTTCCATCGTCTCCTGTCCGCTTCCGGCGCTGCGGCGGCGTTGGGCGACGCTGCGTGGCTGCGCGCTGCCGGGCTCGAAGCGTCGTTGCTGCGGGCGTGGCGTGAGGTGTCCGAGGCCGAGCTGCAGCGCGATCTGGCCTGGCTCTCGGGCGCACAGCGGCATGTTCTGACGCTGGATGATCCGCGGTACCCGGCGCAACTGCGCGAGATTCCCGCGCCGCCGCCACTGCTGTTCGTGCAGGGCGATCCCGAGTTGCTGGCGCTGCCGCAGATCGCGCTCGTGGGCGCGCGCACCGCGACGCCGCAGGGTCTGGAGAACGCCGAGGCCTTCGCCGCCGAGCTGACGCGCCGCGGTTTCGTCGTCACCAGTGGCCTCGCCCTGGGCATCGACGGTGCCGCGCATCGTGGTGCACTGGCGGCTGACGGCTACACGGTGGCGGTCTGTGCCACCGGCCTGGATCGCGTCTATCCGGCACGGCACAAGGCATTGGCGCAGGAGATCGCCACGCGGGGCGCGCTGGTGTCCGAATTCCCGACCGGCGTGCAGGCGCTGGCCGAACACTTTCCGCGCCGCAACCGCCTGATCTCGGGCTTGTCGATGGGGGTGCTGGTGGTGGAGGCCGCACAGCAATCGGGCTCGCTGATCACCGCGCGTCTGGCGCTGGAGCAGGGGCGCGAAGTGCTGGCGATTCCCGGCTCGATCCACAACCCGATGGCGCGCGGCTGTCACGCGCTGATCCGCCAGGGCGCCAAGCTGGTGGAAACGGTCGACGACATCCTGGTCGAATTGGGGCCGCTGCTGGGCGCGCACCCGGCACGTCGTGCGGCCGCGTCTGCTTCCGCGTCGGCAGGTGCCGCGCCGACCCCGACGCCAGAGGCGGACGAGCGTCTGGCGGGAATCTTGCGTGCCATGGGGGACGAGACGCTGACGCTCGACGAACTCGTCTCGCGGAGCACGTATCCGGTGGCGGCGGTGCAGGCCGCGCTGATGATGCTGGAGCTGGATGGCCGCATCGCACCGGCGCCGGGCGGGCGTTACCAGCGTCTGCGCAGGCGCTGAGCCGGGGTTTCAAAGCCGCGCAAATCCAATACACTGGATCGACAGCACGGAGCAAACGATGAAAGAGACGGTCCTCGATGTGCTGATGTACCTGTTCGAGAACTATCAGGAAACCGAGTTCTCCGACGCCGACTACCAGGACACGCTACGCGACGAATTGATTGCCGCCGGCTTTCCCAACGAGGAAGTGGGCAGCGCGTTCTCGTGGCTGGACGGCCTGGCGCAGCAGCGGCAGCTGCCGCTGGTTTTCGGCCCCAGCAGTGCGACCCGCCTCTATACCCGCGAGGAAATGGGCCGGCTCTCGGCGGAATGCCGTGGCTTTCTCATTTATCTGGAGCAGCTCGGCATCTTCAACGCGCAGTCGCGCGAGCTGGTCATCGACCGGCTGATGGCGCTCAAGGAAGACATCGACCTCGAACGCGTAAAGTGGGTCTGCCTGCTGGTGATGATGAACGAACCCGACGCCGACGAAGCGTTCGGCCATCTCGAAGAGCTGGTCTATTACCGGGGCGAGTTCAAGCACTGACGTCCGTGTGCTGCGGTGATGCCCTCGCGCTTGTTTCATAAGCGCTTTTAGGCACAAGACATGAAGACGCTGCGGCTCGTTGTCGCGCGCACGCGGCTGGACTTTCCGCGCCGCTTCCGCTTATAAGGCGCCCACCGCGGCTCCGCTGCCAGCGGACGACCCATGCCGAGCTACATGACAAAAAACCTGGTCATCGTCGAATCGCCCGCCAAGGCCAAGACGATCAAGAAATACCTGGGCAAGGACTTCGAAGTCCTGGCCTCCTACGGTCATGTGCGCGATCTGGTGCCCAAGGACGGCGCGGTCGACGTCACCAACGGCTTCGCGATGAAGTACCAGATCATCGACAAGAACGAAAAGCACGTTCGCGCGATCGTCTCGGCGCTCAAGGACTCCGACGAACTCTGGCTCGCGACCGACCCTGATCGCGAGGGCGAGGCCATTTCCTGGCATCTGGCCGAACTGCTGCGCGAGAAGAACGCGCTCAAGGGCAAGCCGGTCAAGCGCGTGGTGTTCTACGAAATCACGCAGCGCGAAGTGCAGAACGCGATCCAGAATCCGCGCGACATCTCCGAGGACCTGGTCAACGCCCAGCAGGCGCGCCGCGCACTCGATTATCTGGTCGGCTTCAACCTGTCGCCGCTGCTGTGGCGCAAGGTGCAGCCGGGCCTGTCGGCCGGCCGCGTGCAGTCGCCGGCGCTGCGCCTGATCTGCGAGCGCGAGCTCGAGATCCGCGCCTTCGTGCCGCGCGAGTACTGGACGCTGGATGCCGAGGCCGACAAGGGCGGCCAGCGCTTCAGTGCCAAGCTGATCGAGCTGGACGGCCGCAAGGTCGAGCAGTTCACGCTCAACAATGCGGTTGGCGCCGCCGCCGCCAAGGCGATGGTGCTCAAAGCTGCCAATGGCGTGCTGCGCGTTGCCAACGTCGACAAGAAGCAGCGCCGCCGCAATCCGGCGCCACCGTTCACCACTTCGACTTTGCAGCAGGAAGCCAATCGCAAGCTCGGCTTCTCGGCCAGCCGCACGATGCGTGCCGCGCAGCAGCTCTATGAAGGCGTGGATCTCGGTGGCGAGACGCTGGGTCTCATTACTTATA
>DASWWX010000019.1:0-86684 GCA_036405815.1 Solimonas sp.
TTGAGCGCTTCCAGGCCCTTGCTGTTGCGGCCCAGCAGGATGCGATCGATCAGGCCGTTGGCCTTGTCCTGGCCCAGCGCGTTGACCATGACGCGGCGCACGTAGTCATCGGCGCCGACGCCCAGCGAGGTCTGCGAATCCAGCGCCTCGACGAAATCCTCCATCACCAGCGTCGCGCGCTCGCGCGTGACGTTGGACAGCGAGGCCATCGCCGCGCCGACCTTCTGCACGTCCTTGGCGCCCATGTGCTTGAGCACCTCGGCCGCCTCGTTCTCGCCGAGCGACATCAGCAGGATCGCGGCGCGTTCCACGCCGTTGGGTGCCGCCGCCGATTGCATCTCCGCCATTTACGCCTCCTGCCCGACCCAGTTCTTGACGACCTGCGCGACGCGCTTGGGGTCCTGCGCCACCGCCTGACGGGCAGCCTGCAATTTCTGTTCGTAGCCGTTGGGGCGCGGCGCGGAGTCCTGGAACTGCACGCGATCGTCGGCCAGGGCACGCGCCACAGCGCCGTCGCCAGCGACGGTGGCCAGCGCTTCGGCGGTGGCCGCGGCCGGCGCCTTGATCGGCGCGGTCAGCAGGCTGCGCAGCGCCGGCCGCAGCACGACGAAGATCAGCGCCAGCGCCAGCAGCACGCCGGCGGCCTGACGCGCATAGCCCTGCACCAGCGGTTCACGCCAGATCGGCAGCGCTTCCGCCGGCTCGATCTCGTTGCGCAGGAACGCGGCGTTCTGCACCGACACCGAGTCGCCGCGCGCGGCGGTGAAGCCGACCGCTTCCTTGACCAGCGATTCGACCTTGGCCAGTTCCTCGGGGCTCAGCGGCACCAGCGCGATCTCGCCAGGCTTGCCGTCGGCCTTGGGGCGCGGCACGTGATCGACCAGCACGGCGACCGACAAGCGGTCGAGCTTGCCGACCGACTGGCGCGTGTGGCTCAGCGTGCGATCCAGCTCGAAGCTGCGCGTGGACTGGCGGCTCTGCGTCTGGATGTCGCCGTCGGCATTGCCGCCGGCCAGGCTGTTGAGCGGCGGATTGGCGCTGTCGCGCGGCGGCTGGTTGGACGTGGCACCCGGAATGCCGGCGGCGGTCTTGGCGCCGCGCGTGGTGTCCTCGACGATCTGCTCGCTGCGCACCTTGGCCGGATCCGGCGTGTAGCTCTCGCGCGCTTCCTCGGTCACCGAGAAGTCGAGCTGCGCCGAAACCTGCGCGCTGACGCGACCGGCGCCGACCAGCGGCGCCAGCAACTGTTCGATGCGGCGCACGTAGTCGGTTTCGACCCGGCGCTGGTAGTCGAGCTGCTCGGCGCTCTGCGCCAGCGCGCTGTCGCGCTGGTTCGACAGCAGCCGCCCGGTCTGATCGACCACGGTGACGTCCGACGGCGACAGGCCCGGCACGCTGGCCGCCACCATGTGCACGATCGACGCCACCTGGTTCTGTTCCAGGTCGCGTCCCGAATGCAGTTGCACGAACACCGACGCGCTCGGCGCCTCGCGGTTGCGGGTGAACGCGGACGGCTTGGGAATCGCCAGGTGCACGCGCGCACCGCGCACCGGCTGCAGGTTGCCGATGGTGCGCGCCAGTTCGGTCTCCAGCGCATGCTGGTAGCGCGCCGTCTCGATGAACTGGCTGGTGCCGAAGCCCTGCTCCTGCTGCATCGCCTCGAAGCCCTGGCCGGCGCCACGCGGCAGCCCCTGGCCGGCGAGCTTGAGCCGCGCCTCGTGGACCTGATCGGCGGGCACCGAGACCGCACCGGTGGTGCGATCGATGTTGAACGGGATCAGCGCCGCACGCAGTGCTTCCGACAGTTCGGCGGCGTCGCGGTCTGAAAGATTGGCGTAGACCGGCACGTAGGCCGGCGTCTGCGACCAACCCCAGGCGGTGATGCCCAGCGCCACCGCAGCGGCGATGCCGAGCAGCACGCCGAACTGGCGCAGCGCGGGAATGTCCTTGAGTTGCCGGATCGCCGGCATCGTCGTCGTTGCCATGCGTCAGCTCACAGGGGCATGTTCATGATGTCCTGGTAGGCGGCCACCAGGCGGTTGCGAACCTCGACCATGCCGCGGAACTGCACCTGCGCCTTGGCGCCGGCCAGCATCACGGTCGACAGGTCGGTATCGCGGTCGCCACGCGCGAACGCTTCCTGCAGGCGCGTGGAGGTCTGCTGCGCCTGGTTGACCTGGTCGATCGCGCCCTTGAGCAGCGTGTCGAACCCGACCTTGGGCGCGGCCTGCGCGACCGCCTGCGGCGCGGCCGGCTTGAAGCTGGCCTGGGCCTGCAGCGTGCGGATCTGCGCCAATACCCGGCTGACATCCATTTCGTTCATGCCGCGCTTTCCGGAAAGGTTTTGCGGACGACGGTGCAAGACCCGTTCCCGCCGGCCACGACCGCCGCGACGCAGGGGTGTCAACAAATCGACGGCAATCCGCTGTGATGCACAGCGCATGCGCGCCGGTGAATCGACGGATGAGCCCATCCCGTTTGGCTACACTGGCCGGCATCGCCGCCAGGCCACCGCTGCCCCCGGACTCGCCATGACTTCGCACCCGCTCCGTCTCGTCCCCACCCTTGCGCTCACGCTGGTTCTCGCCGCCTGCGGCGGCGGTGGCGGGGACGACGACGGCGGCAGCACCGGCGGCACCACCGCCGGCGAAACCACCGGCGGCGGTTCGACTGCAGGCGGCTCCACAGGCGGTACGACGGGTGGCACGACCAGCGGCGACAGCACCGGCGGCAGTGCGGGCGGCTCGACCGGGGGCAGCACCGGCGGCGACGGCGGCACCACGGGCGCCAGCGCCGGTGGCGAAACGACCGGCGACACCACGGGTGGCGGCAGCACGGGCAGTGGTACCACGGGCAGTTCGGTGGGCGGCACCACCGGCGGTACGACCGGCGGAGCGACCACCGGCGGCGGCACCACCGGATCCAGCGGCGGGACAGCGGGTGGCGGTGCCGGCGGCACGGCGGGTGGCGGCACCACCGGCAGCAGCACGGGCGGCGACAGTGCGCCGGATCCGATCGACCTGAGCGGCGCCACCGGCAGCTTCGACCTGTCGACGCCCGATCGCGCCGCAACCGCCGGCGTCGCGATCCTGGCGGTCGGGCTGACGACGATCTCGACCATCCCGACGGACAGCGGCAGCGCCAAGGCCGGGGCCAGCGCGCCTCCCAAGGCGACGACCCGATGCTCGGAAGGCGGCACCCGCGACGAGACCAGTGCCGGTCTGCCGCCGATCATCACCATCACCGACAGCCTGTGCCGCGAGTCGGGCTCGGAAACCGATGGGCGCATCATCATCCGCGTGCAGCGCTACACCGCCGACGGCGCCGTCGGCGGCACGTTCGAATTCGGTGTCGGCAAGATTCCGTACCGCAGCGAGGTGCTGTCGCCCGCCGACGCGCGCGCACGCTCGCTGCTGCGCGGCGATGGCACTTTCGATTTCGCATCCAGCGGTGCGGCCACCCTCGCCCTGCGTCTGCAGGGGGCCTATCTGAATCTCGCCGCCGCCGGAGAGCCGCGTGCCGACTTCGAGGTGGGCACGGCGTCGACGCGCTACTCGATCGCCGTCAGCGGTGATGACGCGCAGCGCACGCTGCGTATGCAGGGCCCCTATCGTCTCGCCAGCGACTGCGGCAGCGGCAGCGGCTCGCTGAGCACGCCGACGGCATTGACGATCGACAACGACGATGGCGCCGTCATTGCCGGGCAGCTGATGCTCAGCTCCGGCCGCGCGACGGCCACCTACACCTACCTCGGCCGCAACATCGACGGCGAGCCGGAGGTCCGCGTCGACACCGCTGGCGGCAGCCACACCTACACGGAGCGCGAACTGGCCGCGCTGTGCGCGCTCTGAGCACCTGACGACCGACCGCTCGCCGAATGCAGTGATCGCGGCGGTTGCGGCGTTTGCGGTCATCGCCGGCAAGAGAGGCGAAGGGTCTAGACCGTCCGGACGAAGCCCTCGCCCGCGTTCCCCGCTGCAATGCGGGCTCCTCACCCTCACCGGCGGGCACCGTCAACGCGGTGCCGCCTCGGGTGACGATCTCACCGGAGTCCGACGATGGCCGCTCGCATCCCGCTTCATCTGCTGATCCGCGATCTGCTGCTGATCGCCGCCACGCTCGGCCTCTGGGCCTGGAGCCGGCAGCTCGACCTCGGTGGCGGCACGCTCGCGATCGCCGTCGCCGTCGCGGCAGGCACGATGACCGCCGTCTGCGGCTATCTGATTCACGAGTGGGGCCACCTCACCGGCGCGCTGCTGCGCGGCAGCGTGGTCGAACTCCCGCACAGTGTTCGCGCGGTGTTCCTGTTCAAGTTCAACTCCGAGGTCAACAGCCGCAAGCAGTTCCTGTGGATGAGCCTCGGCGGCTTCATCGCCAGCGCCGTGGTCGTGGCGCTGCTGTTCGCGCTGCTGTCGCCGCAACGTCTGGCCGATCAGGTCGCATTGGGGCTGACCGTGGCTGGCGTGGCGGCAACGCTGATTCTGGAGGTGCCGCCCGCCCTCAAGGTGTATCGCGGCGCCGAGCTACCGCGGGGCGTGGCGTACAGCGGCGCGCCAGCGACGCCGCAGGGCGGTCCGCAAGCCCCGACGCGCTGAACGCGCGCACGCTTCCAACCCGCGCGCCCTCATCGCGGCGCTCATCGCGACCGCCCTGCCGGCGCTCTGAAGATCTCGAGTTCCTGCGCTCAGGCGTTACCGACACGCGGCTCGCGACGCCAATCCGACAGCCGACCCGCATCGGCCATCATGCGCGAACCGAGCCACTCGACCGTCAACCCTTGTCGCGCTCGGGACGCTCCTCCTCCGTCGCGGTACCGACGCGCGTCGGCGAGAACGACGGCGGATCGGACGCCGGAAACGAATCGTAAGACGCCTGATCGACCGGATCATCCGGGTCGATGCGCGGGGTCGGTGCCGGCTTCTTGCCGACCAGGTGCAGGGTCGGGCGCACGGACACCAGGCCGATCTCGCCGCGCTTGTCGATGTGCGCGTCGGTATTGGCGTCGATCGTGACCGGCACTGAAGCCGGGGCCGGGCGCGAGGCCTGGCGGGCGGATGTAGCAGCTGCAGGTTTCTTGGAACGTGGCATCGCGGGCTCTCCGTAGCGGCGGTGGTGTCGCGTCAATCGACACCGAACCACCGTAGTCACCCGCAGCCGGACGGCGGCTGAATGCGCCGCCGCGCTTTTCGTTCAGGGATGCACTTCGTCCACGTCGCCGAGCGCTTCACGCGACAGGCCGTACTTGCGCAGTTTCTCGACCAGCGTGGTGCGCCGCGTGTTGAGCAGCTTGGCGGCGTGCGCGACGACACCGCCGGCCTGCTGCAGCGCCTGACGGATCAGCGATAGCTCGATGCCTTCGATGTGATCCTTGAGGTTCACGCCTTCCGGCGGCAAGGTTTCGTTGGCGCTGTCGCCACCGGCGGAGACAGCGCGCGTCATCGGCATCGAGGGCGACACCGCAACGCTGGACGTCGCATAGACCGCGCTGCCGTTGGCCACCGCCAGGCGCGGCATCATCTCCGCATAGGCGTCGGTGGCGATGCCCGCCTGCGCGCGGTAACGCGCCGGCAGTTCCGCCGCAGTCACCGTGGCGCGCGGATGCAGCACCGCCAGGCGTTCGATCAGGTTGGACAGCTCGCGCACGTTGCCGGGCCAGTGATAGGCGCGCAGCGCATGCACCGCATCCGGCGCCAGGCGCACGTTGCCGTGACCCCCGCGTTCCAGCGCCTGCACCAGATCGTCGATCAGCAGTGGCAGGTCTTCGAGACGCTCGCGCAGCGGCGGCATCTCGATCGGAAACACGTTGAGGCGATAGAACAGGTCCTCGCGGAACGCGCCCTTGACGATCGCGTCCTCGAGGTTGCGGTGCGTGGCGGCGATGACGCGCACGTCGCAGTGCGAGCTGCGGTTGGCACCGACGCGCTCGTAGGTGCGCTCCTGCAACACGCGCAGCAGCTTGACCTGCATCGGCAACGGCATATCGCCGATTTCATCGAGGAACAGCGTGCCGCCGTCGGCCATCTCGAAGCGGCCGCGCCGCGCGGTGATGGCACCGGTGAACGCGCCCTTCTCGTGACCGAACAGTTCGCTTTCCAGCAGTTCGTGGGGAATCGCACCGCAGTTGACCGCGACGAAGGGCTTGCCGCGTCGGGCCGACTGCTCGTGGATCGCGCGCGCCGCCACTTCCTTGCCGGTACCCGATTCGCCGGTGATCAGCACTGTGGTTTCGAAACCGGCCACCTGCTCAATCATGCGACGCAGGCGACGCACGGCACTGGACTGACCGGTGGGGCCGATCACGCGAGCCGGGCGTTCCGCCTGATCGTGCTGCACGAGGCTGGCGCGGCGCAGCAGCTCACCGAGCTGGGCGTAGCGAACCGGGGTTTCCAGCGAAAAGCAGGCGCTGGCGTCGAGCCGGCAGCGCGCCTGCACGGCATCGAACTGCGACTGCACCACCAGCAGCGGCGGATGCAGGCGGTCGCGACGCAGCCAGTCGACGAAGCGCGCGGTGGCGTCGAGGTCGGTCTTGCCGAGGATCACCGCCAGCCAGTCGCCGGGCTGCGCGGCGCTCAGATCGAGCGAGGCGAAGTCTTCGGCGACCACGGCGCGGTGGTCGATGAATTCGAGAATCGAACGCAGGCTCTCGGCGCGTTCGGCGTCGGCGTCGACCACCAGCACGCGCGCGTCAGACATGGCGCGGCTCCGCGTGGCGGTCGGTGCGGTTCGCAGCGCCATCGTGGCGGGCGATGCGAGAGGTCATGGTCATGGCCGGCTCCCTGGATGAAACGTCACAGTCCTTCGTTGCGGCCTCAGATTCTGAGCACCGCTCGTCCGGCACGCTGACGTTCGATCCGTTCCTTGACCGGGGCGATCTGCATCGCTTCGCGGTACTTGGCAACGGTGCGACGCGCAACGTGCACTCCATTGCGAGCAAGGATCGCGGTGATGTCGCCGTCGCACAATGGAGAATTTCTACTTTCGCCGTTGATGATCTTGCGGATCATCGCCTTGACCGCGGTGCCCGAGGTTTCGCCGCTGGCGCCGGCGATCTGCGACGGGAAGAACGCCTTCAGTTCATAGACGCCCCACGGCGTCTGCACCCACTTCTGGCTGGTGACGCGGCAGATCGTCGACTCGTGCATGCCGATCGCGTCGGCGATCTCGCGCAGCGTCAGCGGCGCCATGCCCTCCTCGCCACGTTCCAGGAAGCCGTGCTGGCGCTCGAAGATCGCGCGCGCCGCACGCAGCAGCGTGTCGTGACGCATCTCCAGGCCGCGCACCAGCCAGCGCGCTTCCTGCAGCTGGTCGCGCAGCGCCTTGTGACCGGCGGTCTGCGTAATCGTGCGTTCGTACTGGCGATTCACGCGCAAACGCGGCAGGCGCGCCTGGCTCAGTTCCACCTTCCAGGCACCGCGGCGTCCGAACACGACCAGGTCGGGGCTGACCGCCTGCGCCGGCGCCGCGAGCGCCGCACCGGGTTTCGGGTTCAGCGACAGGATCAGATCCAGCGCATCGTGCAGTTCCAGCGCGTCGATACCCAGCGCCTCACGCAGTTCGGCAAAGTCGCCGCTGGCAACACGGTCCAGGCAGGCGGCGACGATGAACTCGGCCAGACTGCGCCCGCGCGTGCCCTCGGGGCGCATGTTGAGCTGCAGCAGCAGGCACTCGCGCAGGTCGCGCGCACCGAAGCCAGTCGGCTCCACCGACTGCAGCAGCGTCAGCGTTGCTTCCAGTTCGGCCTCGTCCGGCTGCGGCTGCAGGCCGGACTCCAGCGCGATGCCATCCAGCGGCTGCGCGAGATAACCGTTGTCGTCGACCGCATCGAGCATCACTTCCAGCAGGCGCGCCTGGCGCGGCGTGCGCACGACCAGCTGCAGCTGTTCCAGCGCCGCCAGACGCGCGTCCTGAATCTCCGGCGCGGCGGTGCGGGCTTCCCAGGATTCGCCCTCCTCGTCGAACGGCTCGCCGCCGGACCAGGACTCCGCACTGCTCCATTCGAAATCCGATTCGAGCTGCGTATGCGCAGCGGCGTCGGCGCCCGAGACTTCCGACCGCTCGCCAACGTCGTCCGCATCGGAGACCGGATCCTGCGGCGCCGTCTCGTCACCATCTTCGTCCGCATCATCGGCAGCGTCTTCGAGCATCACGTTGACCTCGAGCGCCTGGCGCAACTCCTGTTCCAGTTCCAGGTTGGAAAGCTGCAGCAGACGGATCGACTGCAGCAGTTGCGGCGTCATCGCGAGCTGCTGGTTCATCTGCTGACGGACTTGTGCTTTCATCGTGCGGCTCCCTGTGTGCGACGGCGTGTTGGAAGCACTGTCGCGAAATGGGCGCTGTCACCAAAGCAGAACGTTCCTGACAACGATTCAGGGAATCCCTGACACGCGTCGGAAAATCGACATCAACGAAAAAGCCCCTTTCGGGGCTTGGGGTTACAGCACTTCCTGGCGCTCAGGCGGCCGCAAAATCCAGCCCGCTGCGGATCGCATAGCGCATCAGCGCGTTGGTACCGTACAGCCCCAGCGAATGCATCAGACGGGCGCGATGCGTCTCCACCGTCTTGATGCTGACGCCCATCAGCCCGGCGATTTCCTTGGTGGATTTGCCGCGCGAGATCATCTGCAGCACCTGGCGCTGGCGCGGCGTCAGATCGACACCATCTTCGACGCGGTGACTGCCGGCGCGACGCTCCACCGCTTTATGTGAGATCGACGGGCTCAGATAGACCTGACGCCGTTCCACGGCCCGCAGCGCCAGCCCCAATTCCACCGGTTCGGCGTCCTTGGCCATGAAGCCGGCGGCGCCGTTGCGCAGTGCGCTGCGCACATGCTGGCCGTCGGTCATCGAGGACAGGATCAACACCGCGACTTCCGGATAGTGACGATGGATCTGCACCAGCGCTTCCAGGCCGGTGATGGTGGGCAGGTTGATTTCGACCAGCGCCGCATCCGGACGCAGGCGACCGCATAGTTCGAGCAGCTTCTGTCCGTCCGCGGCTTCGCCGACGATCTGGGCGTGCGTGTGGTCTTCGATCAGGCGACGCAGGCCCGCTCTCACCAGGGTTTGCGATTCCGCCAGCACGACGCGCATGGGTGCCTCCGTTTCTCGATGGAGCCGAGTCTATTGAGCGGCGCCCGTTTCGCCGCGCCCAGCCGGTGAACGTGCATCCGCGACCGACCGCCGGTGTCTGACGAACACATGCCGCTCCATCGCCAGGGCACAGGACTCGCCCAGCGACAGGAAGCGCGCGGCGGCCTCGCCGGTCACCGCCGCCAGGGCTTCCGAAGGCCACAGCAGCGCCGACGGTAGCCCGGGATGCAGATGCAGATGCAACAGAATCAAGGCGCCCGGCGCAGGCGCCGTGTCGCTGAGCCAGCTCAGGCCCTGCGGCGTGATGCGCGCGGCGACGGCGGACGGCAGCGGCGCTTGCTGGCGCAGCAGCGCGCCCAGCAGATCCAGCATCAGATCGAACTTGTGATGCAGACGCTCGACCTCGCCGGCCAGCGGCTCGTCGGCTTCGGCACGGCGCGGGCGCTCATCGAGCAGCGCGGCCGCCGCCAGCAGGCGCAGATTATGGTCCTGCCACTGCGCGAGTTGCGCCGCCGACGGCATCGCCGCCAGCGGCTGCCACAGCAGCGGTACGCGATCGTGATAGCCCAGACACTCGTCGAGCGCCAACGGCGCCTCGGCGACGTGGGCGGGTGCGGGTGCGGTCGTGCTGTTCATGGGGCGCGGCTCAGGACGCGATCTGCGTCCACGCGCCGTGGATTTCGCGCAGCAGCCGCAATACCTCGTCCAGCGCGGCGGCATCGTTGTCGACATTGGCCTTGAGCAACCGATGCGTCATGTACTCGTACAGGGCATCGAGGTTGCTGGCGAGCGCGCCGCCCGAGTCGCGATCCAGGCACAGGCGCAGGTGCTCGACGATGGCCACGGCCCCGCCGATCTGACGCGCCTTGGCCGCGATGTCGCCGCGCATCATCGCGCCGCGCGCGCCGGCCAGCCGCTCCAGCGCACCGGCGTACAGCATCTCGACGAGCTTGTGCGGACTGGCGTCAGCCGCGGCGCCGATGCTGGAGGCGCTCTGGTACTGACGGACGGCGGCGGCGTAGGACATGACGAAGGTCCGGAGACAATGGGATCAAGAGGGTTATCGGCGACTGCGACGACTTCTTGAGGCACACACGCATCGGATGGGGCGCCGCCAGCAACGACGGCGCAGTGGTGAGCGGTAGGCGGACCGGCGGCCACCGCCGCACGCTCGCTTGGGACGAGAACGACTCCCCATCGCGTCCGCCCACCGCTCGCCGCTGCGCCGTCGAGCTTGCTGCGTCCACCTTCCTGCGTCGGGATTCCCGCACCGATTCGTGCGCCCTTCCATGCGCGGTCGGCGCACTGGCCAGCGCACTGATCCGCACGCCGGATCAGGAGTTGTTGAGATTGCCGAGCGCCGACAGCTGCTGGGTCAGGTAGTTGCTGGTGGCGTTCATCTGCGCCATCACGGTGTCGAGCGCGCTGAACTGTGCGCGGTAGCGAAGCTCCAGACGCGCCATGCGCTGATCCAGCGCTTCCTGCTGATCGTCGATGCGCTTCTGCTGCGCCTTGAGCGCGTCGTCCTTGATCTTGATGCGGCCCTCGCTGGCCAGCGTTTCGTCGAGCACACCCGCCATGCGCGTGGCATAGCCGTTGGCGTCGCCGAACAGGCGGCGCACGCCGTCACGGTCCTTCGACAGGGCGTCGGCAAGCTTGGTCGCGTCCAGCGTCAGCGTGCCGTCGGCAGCGGTCTTCAGTCCGATCTCGGACAGGAACTGGTAACTGCCGGCACCGTCGGCGCTGCTGCCGACGATACTGCGCAGGGATTGCATCGCGCCGCGCACCATCGCATCGCCGGCCAGCGGCTGCGCCTCGCGCTTGGTGGCGTCGTAGCGCGTCAGCATCGTCGTGGCGGCCACCACCGTGTTGTACGCGCGCATGAAGGATTCCACCGCCTTGGTCGCCGCGTCACTGTCGACCGCGACGTCGAGCCGCGCCACGGTATCGGGCTCCGCCTTGAGCAGCGTCAGCGTGACGCCGTCGATGGCACCGCTGACGCTGTTGGACTGCGCGTGGTGGTCATAGCCCTCGATGCGGAGATGGGCGTTGGCCGCCGCCTGCTTTTCGGTAAAGCCGATCAGGCCGCTAACGACGCTGATCGTCGATTCGGTCCCGGTATTGCGAGAGGTCAGCAGCAGTCGCGTGCCGCCGCTTTCGTTGACCAGCGTCGCGATGACGCCACGGTTGTTGGTGGCGTTGTTGATCGCGTTGCGCAGATCGGCCAGCGTGTTGGCGTCCTCACCCAGCGTCACCGTGAAACTCTGGTCGCCGACCGTGATCGCCACGTCGCCCGCACCGAGCGCCGTGTCGGCACTGGCGAACGCGCCGCTGGCAAGCTTGTGCGCCCGCGCCAGCGATACCACCTCGACGTCGTAGCGACCGGCGCCGGCACCGCTGGCCGACGAGGCGGTGAACAGCTCCGGCTTGGACGAGGTCGCCGCAAGCTTGCCGAGTGCACCGTCGTTCTTGAGCGCGGCCACCGCGCTCTGCAGGCTCGACATCGCGCCGCGGAACGTGCCCAGCGCTGAGATCTGCGCGTTGACCTTGGATTCGACCGTGGCCAGGCGCGTGTCGGCCGCCTGCCGTTCGGCGGCGACGAGCTGCGACACCAGGCTGGCGACGTTGAGTCCGGAGCCGATGCCGGCGGAGGAAATGCTGGCCATAAGTAAGGTCCGATAAAAAGGAGATCAGGCGACCGCGGCGATCAACGCACCGCTGCGCTCCTGCAGGCCCTGCAAGTGTCGTGCGATGCGCAGGGCTTCCTCGCTGGGAATCTGGCGCAGCACCTCGCCGCTGCCGCGATCCACCACCGAGACGACGAGACGCTGACTGTCCTCGTCGATACGGAAGTCGAGGGCGGCCCCCGCTTCGTGCGCCGCGCGCTCGAACTGCTTGAGCGCCGCATCCAGGTTCTGCTGCGAGTCCGGTGCATCGTGGGTGACGGCCGCCACGGGCGGCACGGACCGGGATGCGGCAACGACCGAAAGGCCGCCACCTTGCGGTGCGGCCATCGGTGCGACGGAAGGAATGGCGGGCGTCATGCGAGCGCCTCCCGATCAAGCGTGCTCTGCAGAGCCCTCTCCCCGCCTGCGCGGGGAGAGGGGTGCGGAAACCTCAACCGCGCAGCAGGCTGAGGACGTTCTGCGGCGCCGAGTTGGCCTGGGCGAGCATCGCCGTACCGGCCTGCTGCAGGATCTGCGCGCGGGTCAGGTTGGCGGTTTCGGCCGCGAAGTCGGCGTCCTGAATGCGCGAACGCGAGGCGGTCATCGACTCGGACGCGGTCTGCAGGCTGGCGACCACCGACTCGAAGCGGCGCTGGTAGGAACCCAGCGAGGCGCGGGCCGTGTTCACCGCATCCAGCGCGGCGCTCATCGACTGCATCGCGGTGTCGGCGCCGGCGACGCTGGTCAGGCTCAGCGACGCGAAGCCGGTGTTCGACGCCGTTGCCGTCGTCGCCGCCGTCAGACCGGTCGTGGCGACCGTCGAGGAGGCGCCGGCATGCGCGATCGTGATGCCCGTGCCGCTGGTGGAGACCAGCGTCACCGTGGTCGCGGTGTCGTTGACGGCGTAGACGCCGGTCTGGTCGGAGACCGAGTTGACGGCGTCGCGGATGCCGCCGGCACGTTCCGTGGCCGAGGCGTGGACCGCAACCGCACCGACGCTGATCGCGCCGTTGCCGTTACCGCCGTCGATCGTCAGATCGCCGGCCGTGATCGCGGTGAAGGCGCTGGCGGCGGCACCGGTGACGGACGCGCGGCTGTAGGTGCCCAGCGAGGTGCTGTTGGCGTTGACGATGCTCGCCACCGAGATCGTCTCGCCGGCATTGGCACCGACCTGGAACGCCTGGTTGCTGAAGGAGCCGTCCAGCAGCTTGACGCCGTTGAACGAGGTCTGGCCGGCGACGCGGTTGATTTCCGACATCAGCTGCTGCGCTTCGGTGTTCAGCGCGTCGCGGTCGGACTGGCTGTTGGTGGCGTTGCGCGCCTGCACCGCGAGTTCGCGGATGCGCTGCAGGTTGTTGGTGACTTCACCCAGCGCGGCTTCGGCGGTCTGCACCAGCGAGATGCCGTCGTTGGCGTTGCGCGCCGCCTGGTTGAGGCCGCGGATCTGCGTGGTGAAGCGTTCGGAAATCGCCAGGCCCGCGGCGTCGTCCTTGGCGCTGTTGATGCGCAGGCCCGAGGACAGGCGCTGCAGCGAGGTGGCGAGCGAGGACTGCGAGGTCGTCAGATTGCGCTGGGCATTGAGCGACATCACGTTGGTGTTGATGACTTGCATGGACTTCTCCTAGGTAAACCCGACATGGGGGACTCGAAACCGGGCCGGAAACCGAACCGGCTCCGATCCCGCCTCAGCGGTCCCACGAGGGGAAGGTTTGCCGCTGCTGTGGGCTTTATCGGGAACGCGCCTGCAAACTTGAGCGAAATCTTCGACGCGCGACGAACGGCAGTCGTAACGCCGACGACCGGTGCGGCGCCTCACACGCGACGCGAAAGCGCCGACTCGAAAGCGCTGCGTTTTGCGCGCGCTGCATTTTTGAACCGGGATAGCCGGTAGCGTGGAAAGCGACGAGCGGCAGCGCGCGCACACACGCGCTCCGCTGCTCGCCTGCGCCATCCCGCTCGTCCCCAACTCGACCCGGCGCGCACCGACCGCTCGTAGGATTTTTCCCGACCGTTTCCGGTTCACGATTTCGGGAGTCCACACATGCAACCGTTCCGTTTCCTCCGCACCGCGGTGCTGTGCGCCGCTTCCTCCGCCGCGCTGCTGCCGATCGGCGCGATCGCGGCCACCGACACCGCCAGCTTCGATGTCACGATCACGTTGACCAAGACCTGCGACGTCTCGTCGGTGGCGCCGACCGATCTCAACTTCGGCAGCACCGGTCTGCTCAACGCCAACGTCGATCAGAGTTCGACGATCACGGTGACCTGCAGCCAGGACGCCGCCTACAACATCGGTCTCGACGCCGGTCTTTCCCCCGCCACACCGGGCGACACGACGACGCGGCGCATGAGCGATGGCAACAGCCACTATGTGCAGTACCAGCTCTACCAGGACGCGCTGCGCGGCACCGACTGGGGCGACGCGATCGGCTCGGATACGCAAGCCAGCACCGGCATCGGCAGCGCGCAGGCCTTCACCGTCTACGGCCGTGTGCCCCCGCAGAGCACGCCGCCGGCCGGCAGCTACGCTGATACGATCACGGTGACTGTCACCTACTAAACCGCCACCGGATCGGGGCCTTGTCGGCCGCCGCTTTCGAGGTCTGCCGCATGGATGCGATTTCGACCCCGCGTACGCCCCTCGCCGCATGGATGCGGCCGGGGTTCGCGCGGATCGGGCAGACCCTGATCGCGTTGATCGCGCTATGCATCGTCGGGGCGGCAACGCCGGCGCAGGCCGCGGGTCTGAGCGTCGCGCCGATCAGCGTGCAGTTCGCGCCGAACGAAGCGGTGCAGGGGTTGTGGCTCAGCAACAGCGACAACCGCGCGCTACGGGCGCAGATCCGCGTGTTCGCGTGGACGCAGGACAACGGCGAGGACCGCCTCGAACCGAGCACCGCACTGGTGGTCAGCCCACCGATGCTCAGTGTCGCCGCCGGCCAGCGCCAGTTCGTGCGTCTGGTGCGCCCCGGCGGTCGCGATGCACCGCGGGAGCAGAGTTACCGCCTGCTGATCGACGAACTGCCGGAAGCCGGGGCCGGGCGACCGGGCCTGAGTTTCGTCATGCGCTATTCGGTGCCGGTGTTCATCGGCACGCCGGCCGGCGCGGTCGCGCCGCCGCAGTGGTCGCTCACCCCCGCCACGGACGGCGCGCCGCGGTTGCAGGCGCATAATCATGCGGCGCGTCGGCTGCAGCTCAGCGAGCTGGAAATCGTCGGGGCGCAGGATCAAGTGCTGTACCGTCAAGCCGGCCTGCTCGGTTACGTGCTCGCTGGCAGTCACCGGCAATGGCCGCTGCCGCTGCCAGCCACCGCCGTGAACCAGGCCAGGGAGATCAGGGTCCGCATCGATGGGGAGCGCGTCGTTCAAGCCTGGCCGGCACCGGCCGTGGTCGGCACTGCTCGCTAGCGGCGCGCTGCTCGCCTCCGCGGCGCTGGCGAACCCGGCTTCCGATCTCGCGGCGCTGAACCAGAGCGTCAATCTCGCGCTGCTGCAAGGGCCGGGCACGGCCGACAGCGCGCAGGATCTTTACCTCGAGGTATTCCTCAACGACGTACCGACGCGCCGCATCATGCATGTCGCGCAGACTGCGGACGGCCGCCTGCTCGCCTGGCCCGAGCACCTGGCGATCATCGGCCTGCGTCTCGATGGCCTGGCGACGGATCGCTACCTCGACCTGGCGACACTGCCGGACGTGGACGCGCACTACGACAGCCTCAACCAGCGACTCGAATTCAACGCCAAGGGCTCGCGCCTGAACCTGCGCCGTCAGACGCTGAACACGCGCCTGACGCCCCACTGGCCGGCCACGCGCAGCCCGGGCCTCCTGCTCAACTACGACCTCTACGGCCAGATCGCCGACGACAGCGAATCGCTGGCCGCCGCCACCGAGCTGCGTGCCTTCGGTCCCTACGGCGTATTCGACACGACCGGGCTGTCGCGCTTCGGCGGCGGCGACAGCGCCGCGTACATCCGCCTCGACACCGCCTGGACCTGGTCGTCACCGGAGGCGTTGTGGTCGCTGCAGCTCGGCGACTTCATCAGCGGCAGCCTGTCGTGGAGCCGGCCGACGCGCATGGGCGGCCTGCAATGGCGCCGCGATTTCGGCCTGCAACCGGGGCTGATCACCGAGCCGCTGCCGCAGTTCTTCGGCGAGGCGGCCCTGCCCTCGTCGCTGGAGCTGTACGTCAACGGCGTGCGCCAGTATCGCGGCGAGGTCCTGCCCGGCCCGTTCCAGGTCAACGCCGTGCCCAGTGTCAGCGGCGCCGGTCGCGCACAGATCGTGCTGACCGATGCGCTCGGCCGCAGCCAGATTCTCGACTTCGGCTTCTACAACCCCAATCGCCTGCTGCGCGGCGGCCTCAGCGACTACGCCGTCGAATTCGGCGCCGTGCGTCAACGCTACGGCATCGACAGCTTCGCCTACCGCGACACGCCCGCCGCCAGCGGCAGCCTGCGTTACGGCCTCAGCGACACGCTGACGCTGGAGACGCATGCCGAAGCCGGCGAACAACTGGCGCTGGCTGGCGGCGGCGGCGCGCTCGGCCTGGGTCTGGCCGGAATCGTCAGCGCCGCCTACGCGCGCAGCGAGCGCGATGGCGCCAGCGGCGGCCAAACCAGTCTCGGCTACACCTGGAGCGCGCACGCGTTCACCGCCGACTACAGCTTGGTCCGCGCCGACGGGACCTATCGCGATCTCGCCTCGCTCGACGGCCGCGCGCCGCCGCGGCGCAGCGAGCGCGGCCTGCTCGCCTACAGCTTCGGCCGCGCCGGCAACGTCTCGCTGCATTACTCGCGGCTCGATACGGTCGAGGACGGCCGCTTCCGCAGCATCGGCGCCAACTACAGCGTCGGCCTCTGGGAATCGGCGTCGCTGCTCCTCGGCGGCGCGCGCGAGCTGGATGAGAGGCCGGGCACCAGCGTGTTCGTCGGGCTGTCGATGACCTTCGACCGTCATCTGTCGGCGGGCCTCGCCGCCGACCGCAATCGCGACCGGGACAGCGTCAGCGCCTCGCTTGGCCGCGCGCTGCCGATCGACGGCGGCTGGGGCTGGAACCTGCGCACGCAGCAGCAATCGCGGGCATCGCTGTATCAGGCCGACGCCGCCTACCGCGGCAGTCGTGGCCAGATCAGCGCCGGGCTGTCGCACCTGGACGGCAACGATGCCGCCTATCTCGGCGCCAGCGGCGGCCTGGTGTGGATGGACCGCGCCGTGTTCGCCGCGCGGCGCATCGACGATGCGTTCGCATTGGTCTCCACCGACGGCATCGCCGGTGTGCCGGTGCTGCTGGAGAACCGGCGCATCGGCACCACCGATACCGGCGGCCACTATCTGCTGACCGGGCTCAACGCCTGGCAGCCGAACCAGGTGTCGATCGAACCGTTGCACCTGCCGCCGCAGATCCAGGTCACCCGTACGCAGATCGCCGCGATCCCGGCGGACCGCAGCGGCGTCGCGCTCGACTTCGGTCTGCGCGAAGTGCGCTCGGCACTCCTGATACTCCACGACGCACAAGGCCAGCCGCTGCCGCTCGGCAGTCGCGTGCATCGCGAAACCCATGACCCGGACGGCGCGCAAGTTGGCTACGACGGTCAGGTCTATCTGGAAGACCTGCGACCGCACAACCGTCTCGTCGTCGATGCCGCACAGGGGACCTGCACGCTAGGCTTCGACTACCCGTACGAGGCCGGCGGCATTCCGGTGATCGGACCGCTGCGCTGCCTGCCGGAGATGCCGTGATCCGCATGCTGTCCCTGCTGCTGTTGCTGGGCCTGGTCGCGCTGCCGCTGCCGTCGCGGGCGGCCACGACCTGCTCGGCGAGCATGAGCGACATCGTGTTCGGCGACGTCAACCCGTTCGGCACCCACGTCGATGTCCAGGCCACGCTCAACTACAGCTGCAGCAGCAGCGGCATTCTCGGACTCGGCCTGCTGGGCGCGCGCGCGCGTCTGTGCTTCAGCATCGGCATCGGCACCCAGGGCACGGCGCTGGATCCGCGCCGCATGGCCAGCGGCGCCAATGGCTTGCTGTTCAACCTCTACAAGACCTCGGCGCGCAACACGATCTGGGGCACCCGCAGCGACAGCTACGGCGCCGTCGAAACCACGATGGACGTGCCGGTGACGCTGGGCAGCGGCAGCGCCAACGGCAGCCTCACGGTCTACGGCCGCGTGCCGGCCTCGCAGATTTCGCTGGTACCCGGCAACTACGCCAGTGCGTTCAGCGGCAGCCACACGCAGCTGGCGTACCGCTACAACGAGGGCCTGCTGAACCTGACCACGACACCGGCGAGCTGCGCCAGCGGCGGCAGCGGCGGCGGCACCGGCACCTTCGCGTTCAACGCGCAGGCCTCCGTTTCCAAGCGCTGCGTGCCGAACTTCGCCGTGCAGAACATCGACTTCGGCACGCAGGGCCTGCTGACCAGCGCGATCGACACCACCGCGACGATCTCGCCGCAGTGCACGAACACCACGCCCTACCAGATCGGCCTCGACAACGGCCTGTACGCCAGCGGCAATATGCGGCGCATGCGCAGCGGCGCCAATCGTCATGTCACCTACGAGCTGTATCGGGACACGGGCCGCAACCAGCGCTGGGGCAACACGCAGAACGTCGACACGGTGACCGCCACCGGCAGCGGCAGCGCGCAGAACGTCACGATCTACGGCCGCGTCGCCCCGCAGGCCACGCCCACGGCCGGCAGCTACAGCGACACGGTGACGGTGACGATCACCTACTGAAACGCACCGCGACTGCGCGGGCGCCTCAGGGTTGACGCGACTCGAACTGCACCGCCACCGGGCCGCGATTGCGCGGCCGGACCACGACGGTGCCGGCAAGCTTGTCGTGCCAGGCCTGCTTCTTGGGATCGAAGGCGACCCACAGGTAGCCCAGGCACAGGGGCAAAGTCGAGAGGAAGTAGCTCAGATAACGGCCGACCCATTGGCCCATCGACGGCGCTCCGCCGGTTCGGGCATCGACGATGCGGGCGCCGATGGCCATCTTTCCCGGCGTCGCCTGCCGGTAACGCCAGAACAGCAGCGTGAGCGCGATCGGCAGCCCCCAGGTGATCAGCGCGTCGGCGGGGCCCGCCATCAGCTTCTCGCTCTCGAAGTAAGCCCACCCGTAGACCGCCACACACAGCGGCATCGTGATCATCAGCAGCAGGATCGTGTCGATGATCGCCGCGCCGAAGCGCGACCAGAAGCCGACGTACTCCAGCTGCGCCTCCATCTGCATATCCGTTTCCATGTGCCCGTCTCCCCCGAGTTGCGGATGACCGGATTGTGCCCAAGGTCTGTCGCCCTGTCCCCGCGACACCCCCTGCCCGTTCGGCCACTGGAACGGCCGTTCGGACCTGTGCCAGAGTCGTTGCCGTATCGGACGCGATGCACGGCACGCCGCCGAACCAGACCGCGCATCACGCGGCGATCACGTAAACGGGAAGAACAGGGGGATTCACCATGGAAACAGTCCGTCTTGCACGGGCCGCAGGCATTGGCCTGGGCTTGCTGCTGACCGCCGCCGCCGGCACCGCCGCCGCCAGCGACGTGCCGCGCTTCGGCTCGGTCGACGTCTATTACACCGCCTCGGCCAAGCTGGACGTCGCGCCCGACGACGACAGCGGCAATGGCTTCGGCGCGCGCCTGATGGCGCCGGTCACCGACGATGTGCTCGTCACTGCCGAGTACGGCAGCAGCAACTACGACGATTCCGACATCGATCTCGATCAACTGCGCTTCGGCCTCGCCGGCATGGGCGGCGACCGCTTGCGCGGTGGCCTGGGCGCCGAGTTCGTGAAGCTGGCGTTCGAGTTCGATGTCTTCGGCACCACGCAGACGCTCAAGCAGGAAGGCCTGCACGCCTACGGTCGCATCGAGTACGACGTCAATCCGCGCCTGAGCCTCTATGGACAGGCCGGCTACCAGTGGCTGACCCGCGCCGACGCCGACCTCACCGGTCCCGAGTATCTGGCGGGCGCAGTGATCGGGCTCGGCACCTCGGTCGGCGCCTTCGCCGAATACCGCTACAGCGATCTCGAAGATCGCAGCGGCGACTCGCTGCAGCTGCGTGACTTTCACCTCGGCCTGCGCTTCGTGTTCGGGAACTGATGATCATGCCCGCCACCGTTTTCCAGACCCTGGGCGCACTGTCCCGCCTGCTTCTTGTTGCGTTGCTCAGCGTCTCGATCGTCGGTTGCACGTCGATGCGCGCGATCGAACCGCCGGTCACGTCGGTGCCGACGCAGGTCAAGCCAGGCGATGACGTGATCGTCCGTACGCTGTCCGGCAAGACCTACGAACTGACCGTGCGGTCGGTGGACGACACCGCCTTCATCGGCAAGGCTGCGGACGGCAAGTCCTGGAAGATTCCCTATGCGCAGATCGAGTCGATGAGCCTGCGCAAGGTCGATGCCGTGAAGACCAGCGGCCTGACGATTGCGGTGCTCGCGGTTGTGTTCGTGGGCCTGATGTGGCTAGCAGGGAAAGCCCTGGGCGACGCCTTGGAAGACGGCCCCAAGAACTGAACCCGCGCCGGCGAGCCGCTCGTACTAGCTACCGCAGGTAGTCGAACAACGACAGGCCCTGCACGCGCAGGTAGGTCTGCTGCGCCGCCTGCAATGCGGTGAGCTGCTGCTGCAGGCGCGAGGCGGCTTCGGCGTAATCGAGATCGCGCAGATCGGACAGGGCGTCCTGTACCTGCACGCGCTGCGCGCTCGCCAGGTCGGCGGCATCATCGGCCGCCGACAGGCGCAGGCCGACGCCAGCGCGCAGATCCGAGAAGTGAAGCTGCGCGGCATCGAGTTCGCTGAGGCCCTGCTGCAGCGCGGTCTGCCAGCGCGCGCGCGCGGCGGCATCGTCCTGCGGGCTCGCGATCAGGCGCGCCAGCTTGTCGACCAGCGCCAGCGCATCCTGTGTCTGGCTCGGCGCCACGCTGTAGCGGTCGCCATCCGCCGGCACACCGGAGAATGAAAGCTCCACGCCGCGGAAGCGCACGACGCTGCCGGCCTGATAGCTGCCGGACTGGATCACCGCGTTGCCGGCATCGCGCACCTCATAGGTGCCGGCGTTGAAGGTGACGCTGTAGCTGCCGCCATCCCACAGACCCGCGTCGTAGAGCTTGGTCGCGGTCAGCTGACTGCTGCCGCTGTTGCTGGCGTCGGCCGATACGGCGTAACGGCCGTTGCCGGTGCTCAGATTCAGGAAGACCGCATCGCCGGCATCGCCCTCGGCGATGCTGCGCGCCGAGCCGATCTGCGCGGTGCGCACCTGCTGGTCGCCCGCGTACAGCGCCGCACCGCCGCTCCACGAAAACGGCGCCTGCGCATCGGCGCTGCCGGCGAACAGGTAGCGCCCCTGCCCGTCATCGCGGTTGGCCAGGGCCAGCAGCGATTCGCGCATCAAGGCCAGTTCCTTGGCGATCACCGCGCGCGACTCGGCGGACTGGCCGGCGCTGTTGGCCTGAATCGCCAGCTCGCGCGCACGTTGCATCAGGTCCACGCTCTCGGCGAGCGCGTTTTCTTCCATCAACAGGCGGTGGCGTGCGGCCTCGGCATTGGACTGATGCTGCGTGAGCTGTGCCAGCTGGCGGTCGAGCCCCTGTGCCGCGGCGTATCCGGCCGGATCGTCGGCGGCGCTGGCCCATTTCCGGTTGGTGGCGAGCTGGTTCTGCGTCTGCGCGAGCTGCGCCTGCTGGCGCTGCATCGCCGCCAGGCCCTGCTGGTGCAGCATGCCGGTGGAAACACGCATCGCTATCTCCCGGTGGCCTGCAACAGGGTCTGGAACAAGGTGTCGGCGACCTGGATCACGCGGGCCGCGGCCTGGTAGGCCTGCTGGAAGCGCACCAGGTCGGCGGCCTCCTCGTCGAGATTGACGCCGGAAACCGAATCACGCGCATTGCGCGACTGCGTCTGCATCGCTGCCTGCGCGTCGCGCTGCAGGGTCGCCTGCTGCGCGTTGAGGCCGGCACTGCTGGCCAGCGCCGTCTGCGTCGAGCCGAGACTGCTGCGACCGCCGTCGAGCACGCCGCGCGTCGCCAGGCCCGCCAGCGCGCGCGCATTGCCGTTGTCGCCACTGTCGGTGGCGCCGCGCTGTACGCCGAAGCTGTCGCCGGCCGCCGGCGTGCCATTCAGCGCGAGCTGCCAGCCGTTGACGGTGATCGGCGTGCCGGGCGAATAGCTGTAGCTGTAGCTGTAGCTGCCGCTGCCGTTGACCTGGTACGTGGTGGCACTGGTGAACTGGATCGTCACCGGATCGAGCAGCGCGGGGTTCGAGGCATCGACCACCGCCGGCGTCGCCGCCGTGGCGCTGCCGCTGTTGCCGAGGCCGGTGGAAGCGCGCAGCGGCGCGGCGGCGGCGATACGCGCCGGATCCTGGATCGCCACGCGCATCGCACCGGCGGCGTTGGCGGTCGGCTGCAGCCACCAACGGTCGCCCTCGGCCGCCGTGCCGCTGATCGTCAGTTCGATACCGGCACCGCGCAGCGGATCGGCCGCCGTGCCGCTGCCGCTCATCGCGACGCTGGCGCCGGTGCTGCGGTCGGTGAGCTGCCAGCCGCCGGACTGGTAACGCAGTTCGTAGTCGTGGCCGTTGAGCAGGGCGACGTCGCCGATGCCGACCGCGACCTGCGCGCCGCCACCGTTGGCGGTCGCCGCCAGCGCGGTGCCGGCCGGTTCGGCGAAGAACGCGCCGCCCAGTGCGCCGGTGGCATCGAGCCCCTGCGCGTGTTGATCGTTGACCGCCGCGGCGATGCCCACAGCCAGACGGCCGAGTTCGCTGCGTGCCGGGTCGAGCACTTCGCGGCGCACATCGAGCAGTCCACCGAGCGTGCCGCCGCTGAGCTGGCCGGTGACCACCGTATTGGCGCCGAAGACGATATCGAGCCGGCCGCTCTGATAGGCGTCGCCGCGCACGCTCAGCGCCGTGGCCTGGCTGCCCAGCACCAGCGCCTGGCCGCTGGCGGTGAAGACGTTGAGGCTGCCGTCGTCCTGGCTCACCGTGGTGATGCCGATGCGGCCGGCCAGATCCTGCAGCAGCTGATCGCGCTGATCGAGCAGATCGTTCGGCGGCTGGCCCGAAAACTGGCCCTGCGCCTGCGCGATGCGCTCGTTGATCTGCGCCAGCGAGCGGCTCAGCTGGTTGATCTCGTCGACTGTGGTGCGCATGCGCGCGTCGACTTCAGTGCTCATGCCGTCGAGCTGCGACTGCGCCTGATTGAAGCGCGCGGCCAGCGTCTGCGCGTTGCCGATCAGCGCCTGGCGCGCGGCGGTCGAGGTCGGGTTCTGCGCCAGCGCGTTGGCGGCGTCGAAGAAGTTCTGCAGCGGTGCCGCCAGGCTGGTGTCGGCGCTGGACAGCAGCGTGTCGATGCGGCCGGCGAAGCCGGCATAGACCTCCAGCCGCGCGTAGGCCGAGGTGTCGGATTGCAGCCGCGTGTTGGTCAGGCCGTCGCTGATGCGCCGCACGGTGGACACGTCGACGCCGGTGCCGAAGTAGCCGGACCCCGAGCCGGTCGGCGCGCGCGTGGTCAGTTCCACGCGCTGGCGCGTATAGCCGGCAGTGTTGACGTTGGCGATGTTGTGACTGGTGGTGTCGAGCGCGCGCCGGTAGGCCAGCAGCGCGGAGGAACCGATCGAGAGCAGGTCGGACATGGCGGCCTCAGACGCTCAGCAGACGCGGGGACGCGGGGGATGCGATGGCGGGCGTCGCCGGTGTGGCGGGCACCGTCATCGCGGCATTCATCGTGCGGCCGTAGGCCACGCGCAGGATCTTCTGCGCATAAGCCGGATCGGTGGCATAGCCCGCCTTCTGCAGCCCGGCGACGAAGCGGCGTTCGTCGCCACCGTGGCGCAGCGCCTCGGCGTAGCGCGGATTGCTCTTCAGGAAGCGCACGTAATCGTTGAACGAAGCGCCGGCCGAGTCGTAGGCGCGGAAGCGTGCGGCCTCACGCTGCGGCGTGCCGTCCACGTATTCGGTGGTCTGGCGCTGCACGTCGGCACCATTCCAGCGACGGTCGGCCTTGATGCCGAAATAATTGAAGCTGGACGAACCGTCGTCGCGACGGATCGCCTTGCGGCCCCAGCCGGTTTCCAGCGCCGCCTGCGCGATCAGTACCCGCGCCGGCACGCCGAGTTCGGCGGCGGCGGCCTCGGCGTGCGGCCGCACCGCCTCGACGAATTCCGCAGCACTGCGGGGCCGCGCGCTGCGCGCCGCCACGCCGGCATCCGTCGAGAGCATCGACGGCTGGCCGGACAACAGCGCGCGTGCCTGCAGCGCCTCGCGACGCGCAGCGATAGGCGCGGAAGCCTCCGCAGACTTCGCAAGCTGCGGGGCCGCGAACGCGGACAAGGCGCCGCGCGCCGGCAGCGCATGCAGGGTGGTCGCGCCGATACCCGAATGACGGCCGGCAGCGCTGCCGAGGTCGGCAGCCGCCGGATCGGTCGGCGCGCCGGATTGTTTCTGCAGCTGACGCACCAGCAGGTCGGCGATGCCCATGCCCTTGCCGTTGGACAGATGCACGGCGAGCTGCTGATCGAACATGTCGCGATAAAAGCCGGTCTGGCCGCCGCCGGTGAGTTCATCGCCCGGCGTAGCCGCACGCATGCTTTTCAGCAGTTGCTGCGTCAGCAGCGACTCGAACTGGCGCGCGGTCTTGCGCAGCGCCTCGGGACTCTGCGCACGCGCCTCGGCCCGCAACCCGGCGAACTGGCCGAAGTCGGTGACGGTGTCCGGGCGCAGGTCCATCAGATGATCACCAGCTCCGCGCGCAAGGCACCGGCCTCGCGCAGCGCTTCGAGTATCGCGACCAGGTCGCCGGGCGCAGCGCCGATCTGGTTCACCGCGCGCACCAGATCGTCGAGGCTGACGCCGGCGTTGAACACGAACATGCGGCCGTCGCCTTCCTGCGACACCGAGATCTCGGTGCGCGGCACGACCACGGTCTGGCCATCGCTGAACGGCTGCGGTTGACTGACCTGGGGTTTCTCGGAAATGGTCACCGCCAGCGCGCCATGCGTGACCGCCGCCGGCAGCACGCGCACCTGGCTGCCGATGACGACGGTGCCGGTGCGGGCGTTGACGATGACGCGCGCCGCCGCCGTGCCGGGTGTCACGTCGATGTTCTCCAGCGCCGCCAGAAAGGTGACGCGCTGGTTGCTGTCCGAAGGCGCGGCGACGGTGACCGTGACGGCGTCCTGCGCACGCGCGTAAGTGCCGCCCAGCGTGCTGTTGATCGCGATCGCCATCTGCGCCGCGGTGGTGAAGTCGGGGGTGTGCAGGTTGAAGCGCAGATCGGCGTTGCCGGAAAAGGCGTTCGGCACCCCGCGTTCCACCATCGCGCCGTTCGGAATGCGGCCACTGCTCGGCACGTTGACCGCGATGCGCGAACCGTCCTTGCCGGAGACACCGAAACCGCCGACGACGACGTTGCCCTGCGCCAACGCGTACACCTGTCCGTCCGCACCCTTGAGCGGCGCCATCAGCAGCGCGCCGCCGCGCAGCGAACCGGCGTTGCCGATCGAGGAGACGGTGATGTCGATGGTCTGGCCGGGCTTGGCGAAGGCCGGCAGTTCGGCGTGGATCGCCACCGCCGCCACGTTCTTGAGCTGCAGGTTCTGGCCCGGCGGCAGCGTCACGCCAAGCTGATTGAGCATGGCCTTGAGGCTCTGCGTCGTGAACGGCGCCTGCGTGGTCTGGTCGCCAGTGCCGTCGAGTCCGACGACCAGGCCGTAACCGACCAGCGGATTGCCGCGCACACCCTCGACGCTGGCCAGGTCCTTGATGCGCTCGGCCTGCGCCGGCATCACGGTCGACAGCGCGAGTACGGCGGCGGCGACGGATCGGATCGTGCGCATGGCGGGCCTCATCAGAACGGGAACAGCGCGGAATTGAAGAAGCGCGACAGCCAGCCCTGCGCGTTGGCATCGGCCATCGCACCCTTGCCGGCGTACCGGATGCGGGCGTTGGCGAGTCGGTCCGACGTCAGGCTGTTGTCGGCACGGATGTCCTGCGGCCGCACCAGGCCTTCGACGAACACGGTCTCGCTGCCCTGGTTGAGCGTGAGCTGCTTTTCGCCGCGCACGACCAGATTGCCGTTGGGCAGCACCTGCAGGACCAGCACGCTGAGGCTGCCGGACAGGGCATTGGACTGCGAGCTGCTGCCGCCGCCGTTGAATTTGCTCTCGGCGCCGAGATTGCTTTCCAGGATCGGCACGCCGCCGGCGGTCACCGGCCGGCCGAACAGTGTCGGCCCCGGAATCGCGACGTTGGACTCGCGCGAGGTGGCGGTGTTGGCCTTCTTCTGCGCGCTGGTGGCTTCCACCAGCAGCACGGTCAGCACGTCGCCGACGCGCCGCGCCTTCTGATCCTCGAACAGCGACAGGCCCTGGCCCGGTGCGTAGATCGACCCGGCACTGATCGGCTGCGGCGCCGCGGTTGCGGCCTCGGGGATCGCATAGGTGTCGTGTGGCGCCCGCGACGACGGATTCGAGGCGCAGGCGCCGAGCGTCAGCGCGAACCCCACCGTCGCAACGGCGAGCAGATGCTTCGCAAGCGAAAGCGGCGAGCGCTTCATCGCGCGGCTCACAGATTGTTGCTGACGTAGGCCAGCATCTGGTCGGTGGTGGAAATCGCCTTCGAATTCATCTCGTAGGCGCGCTGCGTCTCGATCATGTTGACCAGTTCCTCGACGACGTTGACGTTCGAGGATTCCAGCGAGCCCTGGATCAGCAGGCCCATGCCGGACTGGCCCGGCGCGCCGGTCTGCGGCGCACCGCTGGAGGCGGTCTCGGTGTAAAGGTTCTCACCGACCGGCTGCAGGCCGGCGACGTTGATGAAGTCGGCGATCGTGAGCTGGCCGACCTGCTGCGGCGCGGCCTCGCCCTGGAGCTTGACGCTGACCACGCCGTCGGCGCCGATCGTCACGCTCTGCGCGCCTTCCGGCACGTTGAGGCCCGGCTGCAAGGCATAGCCGGCATTGGTGACGACCTGGCCCTGCGCGTCGAGCTTGAAGCCGCCGTCGCGCGTATAAGCCATCGAGCCATCCGGCATCTGCACCTGGAAGAAACCCCGGCCGTTGACCGCGAGGTCCAGCGGATTGTTGGTCTGCAGCAGGTTGCCCTGTGTATAGAGCTTTTCGGTGGCGACCACGCGCACGCCGGTCCCGAGCATCAGGCCGGTGGCGGCCTGGGTCTGCTGCGAGGTCTGCGCGCCGGGCTGGCGCACGGTCTGGTACATCAGGTCCTCGAACGCCGCGCGGCCTTTCTTGAAGCCGGTCGTGTTGACGTTGGCGAGGTTGTTGGAAACCACCGACATGCGCGTCTGCTGCGCGTCGAGTCCGGTTTTCGCGATCCACAGGGCCTGGTTCATGGCGTGCCTCTCACAGCGACGGAAATCCGTCTTTGGGGGAGGCTCTACAAGTTCCGGACCAGACCCGGCGCGGGCAACGGCGTCGAAAAAGCGACGGACCGCAGCGCACCGGCCCGCTACACTGCGGCGTCCTCGCTCGGACGCCGATACAAGACCCGAACCATGATGCTGAAGATCGCCGACCTGCTGACGCCCGCGCAGGTCGCCCAAAGCCGCGAGGCGCTGCTGCAGGCCGATTGGGCCGATGGCCGCGCCACCGCCGGCGGCCAGGCACAGCGCGCCAAGCGCAACCTGCAGCTGCCCGCCGACAGTGCCGTCGGCGAGCGGCTCGGCAATCTGGTGCTGGAAGCGCTGGGGCGCAGCCCCACGTTCATCGCCGGCGCGCTGCCGCTGAAAGTGCTGCCGCCGCGTTTCAACCGCTACGAGAACGGCGGTCACTACGGTCACCATGTCGACAACGCGATTCTCAGCGTGCCGAACTCGCCGCACCGCATCCGCAGCGACGTCTCGGCGACGCTGTTTCTCAGCGAGCCGGCCGACTACGACGGCGGCGAGCTGATCGTCGAGGACCGCTACGGCAGCCATAGCGTCAAGCTGCCGGCAGGTCACCTGGTGCTGTACCCGAGCAGCAGCCTGCATCGCGTGGCGCCGGTCACCCGCGGCGTGCGTCTGGCCGCATTCTTCTGGGTGCAGAGCCTGGTGCGCGAGGACCACCAGCGCGCGATGCTGCTGGAACTGGACCAGGCGATTCAGGCACTGACGCCGGCGCAACCCGATCACCCGGCGCTGCCGCGCCTGACCGGCGTCTATCACAACCTGCTGCGTCACTGGTCGCAGACCTGATGGAGAGCGCCGCACCGCTGCCGCCGCCGCTGACGCAGATCCCGGCCGGGATCGCCGCCGTCGCCGACTACGAACCCTATGCGCGCGAGCGCATGAGCGCGGCGGCCTGGGCCTATTTCAACGGTGGCGCCGCCGAGGAAGCGACGCTGCAGGACAACCGTGCCGCTTACGCGCGGCTGCGCCTGTGCCCGCGCGTGCTGACGCCGCTGGCCGGCGGCGGCACGCAGCTCGAGCTGTTCGGCCAACGCTATGAGCATCCGATCTTCGTCGCGCCGATCGCGTTCCAGCGCCTGGCGCACGCCGAGGGCGAACGCGCGATGGCGCTCGGCGCCTCGGCGCTGAAAGCCGGCATGGTCGTCAGCACGCAAGCGAGCCTGCCGCTGGCGGACATCGCCGCCGCTGCGCGGGCGCCGCTGTGGTTCCAGCTCTACTTCCAGCCGCATCGCGACGACACGCGAACACTGGTCGAGCGCGCAACGGCGGCCGGCTACGGCGCGCTGGTGGTCACCGTCGATGCGCCAGTTTCAGGCCTGCGCAACCGCGAACAGCGCGCCGGCTTCTCGCTGCCGCCCGGCGTCGAGGCGGTGAATCTGCGCGGTCTGCGCCCGCTGCCCCCGCAGACCGCGCGCGCCGGCGACAGCGCGCTGTTCGGCAGCACGCTGCTCGACGCGCTGCCGACCTGGAAGGACCTGGCCTGGCTGCGCGCGCAGACGCGGCTGCCGATCCTGCTCAAGGGCGTGCTGTCGCCGCAGGATGCGCGCCGCGCGCTCGACGCGGGCGTCGACGGCCTGATCGTCTCCAACCACGGCGGGCGCACACTCGACACCGTGCCGGCGACGATCGACGCATTGCCCCTGATCGCCGACGCGGTCGGCACGCAACTGCCGCTGCTGCTCGACGGCGGCATCCGTCGCGGCACCGACATCCTCAAGGCGCTGGCGCTGGGCGCCTCGGCGGTGCTGGTCGGCCGTCCCTGCATCCACGGCCTGGCCGCCGCGGGCGCGGTCGGCGTTGCGCACGTGCTGCACCTGCTGCGCACCGAGCTGGAGATCGCGATGGCACTCAGCGGCTGCCGTCGTCTGGCCGACATCGACCGCGCCGTGCTGTGGCCGCCGCGCGACCCGTAACGACATCCCGCCGCCTCCACGCCCCGCCTTCGCAACAGAAAAGCCCCGGACGCTGTGCGCGTCCGGGGCAGGCGGACCACTGGAGGCGGTCGGAGGGGTGACGTTGGCCGCGGGCTTCAGAAGCGGTAGTCGGCGCTCAGCAGGAACGCGCGCGGCGCGCCCAGCGTGACGCGCTGCGCCGCCCAGTTGGACGACACCGCGTACAGCTCATCGGTGAGGTTGTCGATGTTCAGGCGCAGCGTCAGCTGCGGCAGCACGTCGTAGGACGCCACCGCATTGATAACCGTGTAGCCCGGCAGATCGCCGAAGTTGCCGTTGGGGATG
This sequence comes from Solimonas sp., assembly GCA_036405815.1. Classification (GTDB taxonomy): domain Bacteria; phylum Pseudomonadota; class Gammaproteobacteria; order Nevskiales; family Nevskiaceae; genus Solimonas. The sequence goes on from DASWWX010000019.1 coordinate 29,414, forward strand.
ATGCGGTCGGCATCATCCGGACGACCCGCGACCGAATCGTCGACGTGACGCACGCCGCCGCCGACCGTCAGGCTGTTGGCGAAGCGATAGGTCGTCCACAGATTGGCGGTGAACTTGGGCGTGAACGCGAGCTGGTCGCCGTTGGTGCCGAGCGGACCGGCCACCAGCGCCGGGCAGGCATCGGCCGTCGCGCCGGCCTGGTAATCGGTCGGGTTGGCGCGGCAGCGCGCTTCGTCCAACGCCTGGCTGTGCTTGCGCTCGCTGTCGAGAATGCCGACGCCAGCGAACACCGACCAGGCGTCGCTGATCTTGCCGGCGGCGCTCAGCTCGATGCCCTGCACGATCTGCTTGCCATAGCCCTGCAGCGTGGTCACGGTCTCGCCGGCCTGGCGGCCGCTGATCGCGACGTTGCGACGTTCGGTCTGGAACAGCGCGACGGTGGTCAGCAGGCGGTCGCCGAAGAACTCCCACTTGGCGCCGACTTCGAGGTTGATCGCGCGCTGCACCTTGGCGTCTTCGCTGTTCTGGCCGCCGAGGCCCGGGAAGGCGTTGTCGCCTTCGCGCGAGATGTCCTGGCTGGACAGGAACGAACCCGGCGGCAGCGCCGACAGACCCACGGCGGCGTACAGGCTGCCGTTCTCGGCCGGCTTGTACACCACGCCGAGCTTGCCGCTGAGCGTGGTTTCGCTGACCCTGAAATCGTCGGCCGCGCTCTGCGGCGTGCCATCGGCGTTGCGGCTGTCCAGCTCGACCGTATAGCGCTCACCGCGCAGGCCGCCGGTGAGCTGCCACTGCTCGTTGAACTGGACCGTGTCGTAGGCGTACAGCGCGATCGTGTCGATGCGCACCGCACTGGTCTGCGTCGCCACCGGCGCCACGCCCGGCGCGCGATCCGGATCCGGATTGAAGAGGTCGGTGCCCGGCGCGGCCAGCGTCGGGAAGCGATCGGAATCCGACTGCTCACGCGTCAGTTCCAGACCCGCGGCGAGGCTGTGCTGCAGCGAACCGGTGGCGAAGCGCGTCGACAGATTGGTGAGATTGGTCAGCGATTCCGTTTCGCGCGCGAAGAACTGCGTCTGCGTCGTGACCTGCTGCGTGTCGGCGGCGTAGGCGGTCGGCACCGTGTAGCGCGCGTCGCGCTCGGTCTGGCCCCAGCGCGTCTGATTGCTGATCGTCAGATCCGACGACAGGTCGTGTTCGATGCGAGCCAGCAGCGCATTGGAGGTGACATCGTCATAGTCCGAGCGCAGGCCGTAGAAGTTGTCGCGGTCGTCTTCGCGCGAGGCCGGATCGAATCGCATCATGCCGTCGATGAACGCAGCGGGCACGCCCCAGTCCGGGCGGTCTTCCTGCTTCAGATACTGGTAGCTGGCGATGACGCGCGTCGCCGTGCCCAGGCCAAAACCGATCGTCGGTGCGAGGCCGAAGCTGCGCGCCTCGGCCAGGTCGCGGCCGGCGACGCCGCCGTCCTGCACCAGCAGATTCAGGCGCGCCGCGGTGGTGGCGCCCAGAACCTTGTTGAGATCGGCGGTGGCGCGCAGGCGCGCGTCCGAGTCGTACTCGTCGAAGCCGTAGCTGGCGCCGACGCTGTAGGCGTCTTCCAGCTTCGCGGTCTTGGTGACCAGATTGACGTAACCGCCGGCGCCGCCGCGGCCGTTGTCGGCCGCCGGGCCCTTGGCCACTTCCACCTGCTCGACGTTGAAGATGTCGCGGCTGTAGCTGCCGCTGTCGCGCGCACCGTCGAAGAAGATGTTGCCGCTGCTGTCGAAGCCGCGCATCTGGAAGTTGTTGGTGTTGGTGCTGAAGCCGTTCTCGCCGGCGCTGAAGCTGATGCTCGGCGTATTGCTCAGCACATCGGTCAGATCCTGCGCGCCCTGCTCGCGATAGACCGACTGCGGAATGATCGACAGCGTCTGCGGCGTATCCACGAGCGGCGCGGTGAACTTCGGCGACATCGGCCCCGGCGCCGGCAGCGCCTCGCCCTGCACCGTGATCGGCGGCAGGGCCTGTGCCGCATCCGCAGCCGCGTCCAGGTTCGTATCGGCGGACTGCGCGACGGCGGTCGTCGTCGCAAGACCCGCCCAGGCCCCACCGCACAGAACGGCGGCGGCAATCGGCTGCAGGCGGAACGTGGGGGTGCGCGAACGCTTGGAACGCATCGGAGAATCTCCCGGGGGCTGTCTTGGAATCGTGTGGCGCGCCGGCATCGGGGCCGGCGCCGCGATCGCGATTCTAAATGAGTATGTTTCTCATTTCAAAACGACGGGACGAGATCCGGCGGGCCCGGACCGCACACCGCTCGGGCCGCGGGGAACCGACGCGCCTCAGCCCCCGATGCGCAACAGCGAACTCGACGCCTGGGCGTTGGATTCTGCGGTCTTCATCAGCTTGACCTGCAGTTCGAACTGGCGCGCGAGACTGATCATGTTGACCATCGTCTCGGGCAGATTGACGTTGCTGGATTCCAGCATGCCGGCGCTGAGCACATTGCCCGAAGCCGGCGGCGGCGCATCCGCGGGCTTGCCGCGCATCAGGCCGTCGGCACCGCGCGTGAGTTGATCCGGCCGCGCACTGACGATCTTCAGACGCGCGACGGTACTGAGCGTTTCGGCGCCCTGCCCCAGCGGCACGATCGAAACGGTGCCATCGCCGCCGATTTGCAGGCCGCCATGCGGCGGCAGCGATACCAACCCGCCGTCGGACAGCACCGGCAGGCCGGCAGCGGTGCGCAGCTGGCCATTGGCATCCAGCTGCAGGTCGCCAGCCTTGGTGTAGGCCTCGCTGCCGTCAAGGGCCTGCACCGCGAGCCAGGCATCGTCACGCAGCGCGATGTCGAGGTCGCGGCCGGTCTGCTGTATCGCCCCACCGCGCGCGTCCCAGCCTTCGTCGGCGGCGGTGGATGCCACGCGCGTCGGCAGCCCGGCACCGTTCACCGGTGCGGCGGCGGCGTTGAGCAACTGCGCACGAAAACCGACCGTCGAGGCGTTGGCGAGGTTGTGGCTGTTCGCGGCCTGCGCCCGCAGCGTCTGCGTGGCGCCGGTCATCGCGATGTAGAGCGCGCGGTCCATGTCGGTCTCGTCTCAGCGTCCGCGATCAGCGGATGTTGAGCACGGTCTGCGTGACCTGATCGGCGGTCGAGATCATCTGCGCATTCGCCTGGAAATTGCGCTGCGCGGTGATCATGTTGACCAGCTGTTCGGTCAGATCGACGTTGGAACCTTCGAGCGCGCCGGATTGCACCAGACCGAAGTTGGTCGAGCCGGCCGGGCCGCGGATCACCTGACCGGAGGCATAGGTCTCGGCCCAGCCGCTGTTGCCGAGCTGCTGCAGCCCCTGCGGGTTGGCGAAGTTGGCGAGCGCGAGCTGGCCCAGCGGCGTTGCCTGGCCGTTGGTGTAGCGCGCCTGGACGATGCCTTCCTGCGTGATCTCGATGCCGGTCAGGCGACCGGCGGCATAGCCGTCCTGCGTCAGCGACGCGACGCCGAAGCTGCTACCGAACTGCGTCGAATCACCAAGCGCCAGCGTCAGGTTCATCGCCGCGGCGCCGGTGGTCGGCGTGAATCCCGCCAGCGTCAACAAGCCGTCCGATGGCGTCAGCAGCTCGCCGGTATCTGAGTACGTCAGCGCATTGAGGCCGCCGACGTCGGTGCCGTCGACCTGCAATTGCACGTTCCAGGTGTTGGCGCCGGCGTCCTTGATGAAATAGAGGTTGCCGGTATGGGCCACGCCCAGCGAGTCATACAGGGTGACCGAGGTCGTGTGGTTGTAGCTGGTTGGGTCGGTGGCGGCGAACGGCGTCGTCGCCGGCGGCTGCGCGTTGGCCGGCAGATTGATGTCGGCGTTGACGCGGGTACTGGCGGCCGGCGGGTTGTCGCCGGTGCGCAATTGCAGGTCGCTGAGCCGCGCCGTGTCGAAGCTGGTTCCGCCGCGCACCGGCGGGAACACCTGCAGGCGCTGGCCGGCAGCGTTGACGACGTAGCCATTGCGGTCGGTGCCGAAGGCACCGGCGCGCGAGTACACCGTCGCGCCGTTGTCGGAGAGCGTGAAGAACCCTTCGCCGGACAAGGCCAGATCCAGCTGGCTGCCGGTGGTCGTGATCGAGCCCTGCTCGAACTGCTGCGAGACCCGCGACACGCTGGTGCCGATGCCGGTGGCATTGGAGGCCAGGCCATAGGACGAGATCGGGAACAGGTCGGCGAATTCGGCGCGCGATTCCTTGTAGCCGGTCGTATTGACGTTGGCGATGTTGTTGGCGGTGACGCTGAGGTCCGCCGAGGCGGCGTTGAGGCCGGACAAAGCAATGCGGAACGGCATGGGGCGAATCCTCCTAGAGAATCTGTTGCACATCGGCCAGCGCCACCGGCGCCAGCCCTTCGAGTTCCAGCGACAGGCCGCCGGTGCCGAGCGCGACGCTGCGCACCTGGCCCACGGCCAGCGTGTCGAGCGCGATCTGCGACGTACCGTCGCCGCTGCGCGCCCGCAGCGTGTAGTTGCCGGCCGGCAGGCGATCGCCGTTGGCGTCGAGTCCGTCCCAGCTGAAATGGCGGGTGCCGGCCGGCTGCGTGCCGAGATCCAGACGACGCACGACCTGGCCGCTGGCATCGACGATCTCGACGTTGAGCGTGCCGCTGGCCGGCAGCGTCGCAGCGCCGCGCAGCTCGCCCGACTCCGGCAGCCAGCCGCGATCGCTGGGCACCAGCACGCCGCGGCCGACAAGCTGCGCGGCCTGAAGCGTCTGGTTGGCGGTCAGCGACGACGACAGGCCGCCAAAGGCATCGTTGAGCTGCTGGATGCCGGAGACGGTACTGAACTGTGCGATCTGGCTCAGGAACTCGCCGCTCTCCATCGGCTTGAACGGGTCCTGGTTCTGCAGCTGCGTGGTCATCAGGCGCAGGAACTCGGCCTGGCCAAGCTCCTGCTTCTTGGTGGACGGCGCCTGCAGCGCGAGGCCGAGATCGGCGTAAGGATTGGTGGCGTCGACGGCCATGCGAGTGCTTTTCCGTTACTTGCCGAGCGTCAGCGTGCGCAGCGCCAGATCCTTGGCGGTGTTCATCACTTCGACGCTGGATTGATAGGAGCGCGAGGCGGAGATCATGTTGACCATCTCCTCGACGACATTGACGTTGGGTGCGTAGACATAGCCTTCGGTATCCGCGAGCGGATGGCCGGGCTCGTAGCGCTTGGCGGCCGGGGCCTGGCTTTCGACCACACCGAGCACCTGTACCGAGGCCTCCGCGGCGCCGGGTTCGGCCACGGCCTTGAACACCGGCAGACGCGCCTTGTAGACGCTGTCGGCATCGCCGGAGACGGCGTCGGCGTTGGCCAGGTTGCTGGCGACGGTGTTGAGCCGCACCGACTGCGCGGACAGCGCGCTGCCGGCGATATCGAAGATCCGGAACGAGGACATGGCTATTGCCCGGTGAGCGCGGTCAGCATCGATTTGATGCGGCCGTCGAGAAAGCCGAGGCTGGCCTGGTAGCGCAACGCCGCTTCCGCGAACTGCGCCTGCTCGGTCTGCACGTCCACGGTGTTGCCGTCGGCGCTGGGCTGCGTGGCGATGCGGTATTTCGGGGACTGCGTCGCCGCGGTCGATGCCGCACCCTGCGCGACGCCTTGCGCGGTCTGCGCCAGCACCTCGCGGAAATCCAGATCGCGCGCCTTGAAGCCCGGCGTATCGGCATTGGCCAGATTGGCGGCGATCATCTCCATGCGCCGGCGCTGGATGTCCAGAGCCTGGGCGTGAATGCCGAATAGAGCGTCGGTTGCGGCCATGCTGCCTCCTCTCCCCGCGCACGGAATGCGAGGTTCGGAGGGGGTCTTACAAGGCCTGTGCCAGCAACCTCGCTAGGGCCTGTTAACGCCAAATGGCGCGCTGCGTTGCTGCCGGATTTGCGGCCAGGCAAGGCGCGACGAAGGAATTTGGTGGTTCCAAATGACTGAGGAGCAACGCCGCATGGCCGCAAAGCCGGCAGCAACCCTTCGGGGCGGGGCCGCTCTGGCGCATCCCGGCGTCACTCGTCGCTCCTGTACGTCCAGTACAGCACGCTCCTCGTTCCTTGGCCTGCGCCAGAGCGTCCTCCGCCGCAGCGTGCCATTTGGCGTTAACAGACCCTAGGCTGCCTGCGCCGCCGGCAACACCGCCTGCGCGCGCTCCAGCACCGCCTGCGCCAGTTCGTCGGCACCGAACTTGGCGATGAAGCGGTCGGCCCCGACCTTCTGCACCATCGCGTTGTTGAACACGCCGGACAGCGACGAGTGCAGCAGCACATAAAGATCGCGCAGGCGCGGATCGCGACGGATTTCCGTCGTCAGCGTGTAGCCGTCCATGTACGGCATCTCCACGTCCGACAACACCATCAGCAGCCGTTCCGATGGCGGCCCGGACGCCGCCATCGCCTGCAGCTGGCGCAGCGCCTCGCGGCCGTCCGGCACCAGCAGCGCCTCGACGCCGATCGACTGCAGCACTTTCTCGATCTGGTTGCGCGCCACGCGCGAGTCGTCGGCCACCAGGATCTTGAGCCCCTCGATATGCACGCGCCGTGCCCGATCGAGCAGCGCGGCGTCCAGACCCGGCGTCTCGCCGCTGACCTCCGCCAGCACCTTTTCCAGATCGATGATCTCGACCAGTTGCTCGTGGTGGCGCGTGATCGCGGTCAGGTAGCCCTCGCCGGCGCTCAACGGCGGTGGTTCGAGCTGCGCGACGTCGACATGCACGATGCGGTCGACCTGGCTGACCAGGAAGCCCTGCACCGAGCGATTGAACTCGGCGACGATCACGTGCGCCGCGGGGGCCTCACCCAGCGCCTCGCCACCGATCGCACGCTGCAGGTCGATGACCGGAATCACGCGACCGCGGATATCGGCGACGCCGCGGATGTGCGGGTGCGCGCCCGGCATCCGCGACAGCGGCGGACAGCGGATCACTTCCTGCACCTTGAATACGTTGACGCCAAAAATCTGGCGCGGCCCGATGCGGAACAGCAATAGCGCCAGGCGGTTGTGCCCGGCCAGCTGGGTGCTGCGGTCGATGCTTTCCAGAAGTCCGGTGGCCATGTCGTTGAGTTCCGTACCCTGCGCGTATCGGCAGGTCACGCACCGAACTTGAGCGCCGGCCGACAACAGCAGCCGCCGGCCCGTCTGGCACGTCGCTTGTAAGACCGGAGCCATGGATACCCGCAAGCACCGCTGGATCGTGAACACCGGCGCCGGCCTGTTCGCCGCGCTGGCCCTGTCTATGGGCCTGCCCGGCCCGGCGTCCGCGCAGGACGATACCGAGCCGCTGGAACGGCTGCGCAGCGTCGCCCGCGCCGCGGTCGCCGCCCAGGCCGCACCCACGGCCAGAATTGAGGCCGACGCACTGGACCCGCGGCTGCGGCTGCCAGCCTGCGCCGAGGCACCGCTCGCCCAGGTACCGGCACAGCGTGCCGCCACCGTCACCGTCGCGCTGCGCTGCGACGCCCCGGTGCAATGGACCGTGCACGTGCCGGTGCGCGTGCGTGATCTGCGACCGATCCTGGTGCTGAAACAACCCGTGCGCGCCGGCGAGATCGCCGGCGACGAGCACTTCATCGTGCAGGAACGCGATGTCGCCACCCTGCCCTTCGGGCATCTCGACGATCCGGACGCCCTCCGCGGCCGCCAGTTCCGGCGTGCCCTCGCCGCCGGTGCCGCGCCCGCGCCCGCCGACCTGGAGGCGCCACGCTGGGTACAACGCGGCCAGCCGGTGCAGATTCGCGGCCGCGCCGGCGGCATCGAGGTGCGCGCCGAGGGCAAGGCATTGGCCGACGGCGCCGCCGGTCACCGCGTGCGCGTGGAAAACCGCGGCTCGCGCCGCGTCGTCGAAGGCGTGGTCGCCGCGCCCGGTGTCGTCGAAGTGGCGCTGTGACACGCCCCCTGAACCTCATCCGTGAACACCACCCGTGAACGCCGCCGCGACCACCGCTGAAGCCCCTGCCGACCGCGTCGCGGAAACGGCGGCGGTCGCCCTCAAGATTTGCGAACGGCCGCCGATAACCGGCTCGGGGAGTCAGCCCCGCAGGAGTTCGCGATGAGCCACAAGATCGAATCAACCGGCCTACCGGGTGCCGTATCCACGCCCCGCAGCGTGCGCGGTAGCGAGGGTGCGTCGGTATCCGCATTGCCGAGCGCGCCGCGCCAGCGCGACGACTCCCTGCGCCTGACCGACGACGCGCGTCTGGTCACCGACATCCGCCAGGCCGCCGCCGGGATCGGCGACGTCGACGCCGGCCGCGTCGCCAGCCTGCGTCAGGCGATCGACAACGGTCAGTACCACGCCGATGCCAGCGTGATCGCCGCCAAGCTGCTGCGCGTCGAATGGCAGCTCGCCGCCGCCTGAACCCCACACTTGCATCCCACCCCGACGCCATGACCCCGCCGACCGCCGCCGAACGCCTGCGCAGCAACCTGCGCCAGCATCTCGACAGCCTCGGCCTGCTCGCCGAGTTGCTGCAGCAGGAACACACCGCGCTGAGCGGCGACGATCCCGGCGCGCTGGAACAGATCACCCGCGCCAAGGCCAACGCCGCCGAACACCTGCACACGCTCGGTCGCGAACTGCAGGCCTTGCGCACGCCCGACACCGCACAGTCCGCCGACTGGACCGCCGTGCAGGCGCTGGCCGGACGCTGCCAGTCCGCCAACGCCGCCAACGCGACGCTGCTCGACCTGCGCACCCGCAGCGTGCGCAGCCGCTTGCAGGTCCTGCGTGGCCCGCCGGTGGCCACCGTCTACGATCGCAGCGGCAGCGCCTACGGCGCCGGCTCGCGCCGTCTGGGCCTGGCATGACCCCGCTGCAGGCCGGCGAGCGCGATTCCCGCGACCGCGCGCGCCTGCTGGCGCTGCTGCACCGGCTGCGCCTGCGCCGCATCGCCTTGACCGCGCAGCCGGACCCGCATGCCAGTCGCAGCTACTGCACGCGCCTGCTGGCCGTGGACGCCGAGGCCGCCGCGCTGCATCTCGACGCCCTGCACCCCGAGCCCGCACCCGAGCTCCAGGCCGGCCACGCGCTGCACCTGCGCGGCCGGCTCGACGGCGGCTTGCTGCGCTTCGAATGCCGCTTCACCGGCCTGGCCATCGATGACCACGGGCCGGTGTTGCGCGCCGCGCTGCCGGAACGGATCGAACTGCTGGAACAGCGCGCGCTACGACGGCTGACCCTGCACGCCGCACCGCAGGGCCCGACGCTGGACCTGGAACACGCTGGCGGCCACAGCGCCGCGCATCTGCTCGATCTGTCCGCGCAGGGCGCCGGCGCGCTGGCGCCGATCGACGCGACGACACCGGTCGGCAGCACACTGCGCTGCCGCTTCGAAACGCCCACCGCCCTGCGCATCGACGCCGAGGTGCGCTCGCGCAGCGTGCGCGGCGCCTGGCAGCGCCTGGGTCTGCGCTTCACGCGGCTGCGCCGCGACGAGGAAGAACGCCTGATCGCGGCGCTGTTGCGCCTGGAACGCCACGCCATCCGCCGCCGACCTGCCCTCGCCTGAACTTCGCACCCGGATTCCGCACCCGCGGATCGGGCACGACGCAAGACCGGGCGGCCTTGCGATAATGCGGCATGAGCGTCTGGCCCGAATCTCCCGCTGAATCCGCGTCTACCGACCTGCCGCTGTTCGTGACCTGCGCGCGCGGCGTCGAACCGCTGCTGGTCGCCGAACTCGCCGGCTTCGGCGCCGCCCATGCGCGCGAGCGCACCGGCGGCGTCGCCGTCACCGCGCCGCTGGAAGCGGCCTATCGCGCCTGCCTCTGGTCGCGCCTGGCCAGCCGCGTGCTGATGCCGCTGCAACGCTTCCCGGCCCCGGACGCCGACGCGCTGTACCAGGCCGCGCTCGGCATCGCCTGGCACGATCTGTTCGACAGCGGCAGCACCTTTGCCATCGAAGTCGCCGGCCGCTCGCCGAACCTGACCCACACCCAGTACGCCGGCCTCAAGGTCAAGGACGCGATCGTCGATGGCTTCCGCGCGCAGGGCCTGGAACGCCCCAACGTCAATACCGAAAGTCCGGACATCCGCATCCACCTGCACCTGGACCGCGAGCACGCGACGCTGAGCCTGGATCTGGCCGGCGACAGCCTGCACCGGCGCGGCTATCGCCTGCGCGGCGTCGAAGCCCCGCTCAAGGAAAACCTCGCCTGCGCGATCCTTGTGCGCTGCGGCTGGCCCGACCTCGCCGCGCAAGGCGCGCCGCTGCTCGACCCGATGTGCGGTTCCGGCACGCTGGTCATCGAAGCCGCGCTGATGGCGGCCGACATCGCGCCCGGCCTGCGACGCAAGCGTTGGGGTTTCGAAGCCTGGCTGGATCACCGGCCGGCCGTGTGGAAGCGCATCAAGCTGGAAGCCGAGGAGCGCCGCAGCGCCGGCCTGGCGCGACCGCTGCCCATCCTGGTCGGCAGCGACCTGGACCAGCGCGCGCTGATGGCCGCACGCAGCAATGCCGAACGCGCCGGCTTCGCCGACCGCATCCGCTGGGTGCCCGGCGATACGCTCGACGCCCGCCCGCCGGCACCGCAGCCGGGCCTGGTCGTCACCAATCCGCCCTATGGCGAGCGCATCGGCACCGACGCCGAACTGGTGAAGCTGTACTCGCTGCTCGGCAACACGCTGAAACAGCACTTCGCCGGCTGGCGCTTCGGCTTCTTCACGGCGCGCGACGACATTGCCCAGCGCCTGGGCCTGCGCGCCGAGAAGATCAACACGCTCTACAACGGCGCGCTGCTGTGCAAGCTGCTGCGCTTCGAGATCGGGGGCGGCCCGGCGCGCGAGATCGCCGATCCCGCTGCCGAAACGACAGCCGCAGACGAACGCGCCGGCACCGCGGCAGCCGCGGCGCCCGTCGCGACGCCGAAGCCCGCACCCGCACCCGCCATCGGTGGCGAAGCCTTCGGCAACCGGTTGCGCAAGAACCTGCGCCATCTCGGCAAGTGGGCCAAGCGCAAGGACATCGCGCACTACCGCGTCTACGACGCCGACCTGCCGGAGTACGCGGTCGCCGTCGATCTCTACCGCACCGACGATGGTCTGCACGCGCACGTGCAGGAGTACGCGGCGCCGAAAACCGTCGATCCGGCGCACGCCGAGAAGCGCCTGCGCGAAGCGCTCGGACAGACCCAGGCCGTGCTTGAACTGCCGCACACGCACCTGCACTACAAGCTGCGCCAGTCGCAGAAAGGTACGGCGCAGTACCAGCGCCAGAATCAGACCGAGCGCTTCTACGCGATCGAAGAGCACGGCGCCCGGCTGCAGGTGAATTTCGACGATTACCTCGACACCGGCCTGTTCCTCGACCATCGACCGATCCGCCAGCGCATCCAGCAGGAAGCGCGCGGCAAGCGCTTCCTCAACCTGTTCTGCTACACCGGCGCGGCGACCGTGCACGCCGTGGTCGGTGGCGCGCGCCGCACGCTGTCGCTGGACCTGTCCAACACCTATCTGGACTGGGCCAAGCGCAACCTCTCGCTCAACGGCGTGCGCGGCTGGGATTACGAACGCATGCCGGCAGCCGGCGAATCCCTGTCGCCGCACGCCCTGGTGCGCGCCGACTGCCTGCTGTGGCTGCGCGAGCAGGCCGCGCTGGACCGGCCGTCACAGTTCGATCTGATCTTCTTCGATCCTCCGACCTTCTCCAACTCCAAGAAGATGGAAGACACGCTGGACATCCAGCGCGACCACGCCGAACTGATCCGCGCCGCACTCAAGCTGCTGGCCCCGGGCGGCACGCTGTACTTCTCGACCAACCGCCGCGGCTTCAAGCTCGACGAAGCACTGGCCGCCGATGCCCGCATCGACGACATCACCACGCAAACACTGGACGAGGACTTCAAGCGGCCGCCGCCGGCGCATCGCTGCTGGGCGATCCGGCCGATCACGACGAACTAGAGTCTGCCGCGCGCTGGCCGCTCAGCGCGCAGCCAGGCGGAAGTGAAACATCATCGAGCCACGCGACGGCACCGCCACCCCGTTCTCCATCTGTGGACGATAGAGCGTCTTCCAGGCGGCGCGCTTGGCTGCGGCGTCGAACACACCCTTGGGGCTGGACTGCAGAACCGTCACATCGGTCGCCTTGCCCTCGGCGTCGATATGGATCAACAGCTGCACAAAGCCGAAAAGCCCCTGCAGGGCAGCCTCTCTCGGAAAATGCGGCTGAACCGCCTTGAGCACGCCGCCTTCCTGCAAATCACGCAACGCGGGTCGGTCAACGAGCCGCCCCTGCGCATCAATCAGGTCCTGGCCTCGCGCCGCCGCAACCATATCGGCGGCCTCGGGCGCTTCGACGGCTTTCGCCAGCAGCTGGTCGGCCACGTCGCGAAAGGCCGGGCTGAGCCCGCCCTCGAGGTTCAAGCTGGCGATGTGCCCGACACAGTCCCGGGGACCTTGAAGTTTGCAGAGCAGTTCCGCCCGAACCGCCATCCACCAATCCGGATCTTCCGACTTCTTGATGCTGGCCTTCTGCAGCACCGCCAACGCGTCGGCAGGTCGGGATCGTTGAAGGTAAGCGTCTGCCAGCGCGAAATAGGCCGACTCCGGCATACGCGCGCAGTTCGCCAGAAAAACGGGTTCCAGCATCGCGACTGCATCCGCCGGATCCTTGCGACGAAGCGCGAGCCGGGCCAATACCTCGCGCACCTGATCCAGCGTGAGGCGCGGCATGAAAGGATTGGACAACGACGGGCGCAGCGCCGCCGTTGCCTCGTCGTCGCGACCCTGCACGGCCCTCAGGTAACCCCACTCGATATGCAGCAGTCCCTTCTCGTAGGGCGAAGCCGCACGTTCGATCAGTTGGCTCAGCGATTGCTCGCGAGCATGGAGGTCCGACTCCATACGCAAGGCTTCGATCTTCTGCTCCAGGCCCGGCGTCAGGACGCCCTTGCCTTCCTGCTCGTTCCGACAGGGATAGGCCTTCTGCGCATCGCCCTGGGCCGCTACGCTCAGGCTGACGAGCATCAGAAGCACGGCAACGATGGTCTTCATGGTGGCAGCTCCACACAAGTTGGCCTGCGAACACAGCTGGAAGCGTTTGGCGCCGCCGCTTCAGTGGGGCTGGATTGCGCCTGGCCCAGACTACCGCCAAAACGCTTTTCGTAGCTGAACCGAAATCGTCTCCTTACAGCACCATCGCTTACCGACACCTGCACCACCCGGCATCGCCTCCCTGAGCCTGAACGTCGAGCCGCTGCTGCGTCCTCGCCGGTCCAAGCCGGCATGGCCGGCCGCGTACTGGGCATCCTGTCGCGACTGTGCGGCTGCGCAGATGAAGCCGGGCCATCGAAGCACCCTTTCTGACGCAGCTGACAGGACCACCACCGGGCTGCCGCGACCCGGCGGGGTTCGTTATCATCGCCCCCTGAACACAAACGTTTATAGAAACGGGGAAAACCGATGCGCGCTGCTCGTCTACGCTGGATTTCGCTGATCGGATCGGCGCTGTGCCTGGGCGCCAGCTTCGCCGCGCCGGCGCAGGGCCCGGTCCTTAACTGTCAGGCCCACGATGGCCAACGTTGGGTGAGCCTCGGCGACGGCACCTACACCGCCTGCCTCAATGCCATCGACGCCCGCGTCACCGCCTACAACGCCCAGGGCTTCAAGTTCGGCCTGTGGGGCGGCGCACTACTGTCGGCCGACGAGTTCTACTTCTATCAATCGGACGACCAGGGCGCCAACTGGACACCGGCCGGCCTCAAGAGCGAAGTCGCCGCAGCGGGCGGCCAGCTGATGCAGCCGGCCCCGACCACCTCCGCCGTGCTTTCGGCGGTCGAGCAGACCGCGCAGCCGGCCCCCATGGCCGCGGCCCCCGCGCCGGTCGCTGCCGAACCGGTGGTGATCTCCGCCCGGCCGGCCGGTCCGTCGGCACCGGTGTGGGAATCCGGCGAGCGCCGCACCTGCTCGCTGAAGATCAATGGCCAGTGGCAGAAGCTGCCGGAGCTGACGATCCAGGAATGCGCGCAGCGCCTCGACGACGCGCCGGAACCGCCGAACAGCAATGCCGCCAAGTTCGGCTACTGGAGCGGCACCTACCTGGTCGCCAACCACAAGGAAGTCCTGCGGTCGAAGGACTCCAACCAGTGGGAAACGGTGATCCAGCGCCGCGGTCGCTGAACGCAACGCCCAGCAAAACGGCCGCCTAGAAGGCGGCCGTTTTTGTTTGTGGCCTGTGGAAGCGTGTGGGTGCGGGCACCCGCATGCCATGCAGCCGCATCAGGTCTTGTGCAGCGTGACGCCAGCCTGGCCCTGCTACCTGCTGCCGCGGTAGCACCGCGAGCCACCCGGCGAGGGCCCCGCGCATGGCGCGGGATCGACGGCAAGGCGAGCGGATGCTGGGGACCGCATCCGATGCAGCTGCATCAGGTCCTGGGCAGCGTAACGCCAGTCTGACCCTGATACTTGCCGCCGCGGTCCCGATACGAGGTCTCGCAGACTTCGTCGGATTCGTAGAACAGCATCTGCGCCACGCCCTCGTTGGCGTAGATCTTCGCCGGTAGCGGCGTGGTGTTGGAGAACTCCAGCGTCACGTGTCCTTCCCACTCCGGCTCCAGCGGCGTCACGTTGACGATGATGCCGCAGCGCGCGTACGTGCTCTTGCCGAGGCAGACAACCAGCGTCGAGCGCGGAATGCGGAAGTACTCGACCGTGCGCGCCAGCGCGAAGGAGTTCGGCGGGATGATGCAGACGTCCGACTTCACGTCGACGAAGGACTTCTCGTCGAAATTCTTCGGATCGACGATCGTCGAGTTGATATTGGTGAAGATCTTGAATTCGTTGGCACAGCGCACGTCGTAGCCGTAGCTGGACGTGCCATAGGACACGATCTTCTGGCCGTTGACGTGGCGCACCTGGCCTGCCTCGAACGGTTCGATCATGCCCTGCGCCGCCATGCGGCGGATCCACTTGTCGGATTTGATGCTCATGTCTCGGCTTCTTGTTCGATCCAGGCCTGGGTGACCCAAAACAGCTCGCAGGCACCCGCGCCCATGTCGTCGCGCACCAGCGAGGTCTTCCAGCGCCAACCATCGGCAGCGCGGACGTTGACCAGCAACCCCTCGAGGTGGACGACGTGCCCGGCGCGCATTCTATCCAGCGCGCGCCGCACCGTGTCGTCCGCCGGAATCAGGTGGGTATTGGCGGCATGCTCGAACAGCACGCGCTGCGATACCGGCGGCGCCTCCTGCCAGCGGACCCAGAAGAAGCGCCCGGACTGCGAAATCTCCAGTTGCGCCAGCACCGATGAGTCGGACATGGGACCCCAGCCCAGCGCGAAATCCACGGGCGAGAGCTGTGCCTCGCGACCGAGGCGGTACTCCAGGCGGCTCAGCAGGCGGGCTGTCAGCTCGTACCGCGCCTGCGGTTCCAGCAGATAGCCACGGTGCTCAAACGGCTCTCGCTCGGCTCGACGCAATTCGGTCTGCTGCGGCATCTCCGACGCCAACACGCCGGGTAACCGCACGATCTCGCGCGACTGGCAACTGCGCTGCGCGCCGAAGGCAATGGCGATCGCCAGCAACAGCAGCCAGCCGCGCGACATGACTCAGTCGTCCGTCACCGAAATCTCGGGAAACGCCTCGCCGCTGGCGCCATAGGCCAACCGGGCCGCGGCAAGGCGCGCGATGTCGCGGTAGCGCTGGGCCAGATCGCCGTCCGGCTCGGCCGCAACCGTGGGCAGGCCACCGTCGGCCTGCTGACGGATGCGAATGTCCAGCGGTAGCTGCCCCAGCAGTTCCGAGCCGTACTGCGCCGCCATGCGTGCACCGCCAGCCTCGCCGAAGATCGCCTCGCGATGCCCGCAGTTCGTGCAGACGTGCCAGGCCATGTTCTCGACGATGCCGAGCACCGGAACGCCGACCTTGCGGAACATCTGCAGTCCCTTGCGCGCATCGAGCAGCGCGATGTCCTGCGGCGTCGTCACCACAACGGCACCACTGACCGGAATGCGCTGCGCCAAAGAGAGCTGAATGTCGCCGGTGCCCGGCGGCAGATCGACGATCAGATAATCGAGGTCTTCCCACGCGGTTTCGTTCAGCAGCTGCGCCAGCGCCTGCGTCACCATCGGCCCGCGCCAGATCATCGGCTGATCTTCGTCAACGAGGAAGCCGATGCTCATCGCCTGCAGGCCGTGCGCCTGCAAGGGGTGCATGCGCTTGCCGTCTGGCGAGGTCGGCCGCGCCTGCGCGATCCCCAGCATCGTCGGCTGGCTGGGACCGTAGATGTCGGCATCGAGCAGACCGACGCGCGCGCCCTCAGCCTGCAGCGCCAGCGCCAGATTCACCGCCACCGTCGACTTGCCAACGCCGCCCTTGCCGCTGGCCACCGCGATGATGTTGCGGATGCCCGGCAGCGGCTTCAGGTTCTTCTGCACCGCCTGGCTGTCGATGCGCCAGCGCACCTGCACTTCGGCCGCGACGCCCAGTTCACCGCGGATGCGCTCGCCCAGCGCCGACGCCAGCGCGTCGCGCAGACCGGCGGCCGGAAAGCCCAGTTCGAGTTCGACGCGCGCGCGCGCGCCGTCCAGCGCCGCCGCGCGCACCGCACCGGCAGCGGACCAGCTGCGCCCGAGCAAAGGATGCACATCGGCGTCGAGCAGGGCCAGCAGGCGGTCGCGGGTCATGGCGGCAGGTGGATGAAAAAACGGGCGCGCAGTCTAGCGCGCAACAAAAAGGGGCGGGCACCTGGCCCGCCCCTCCGATACCGCTGGATCGGTGATCAGTTGCCGACGTAGAGCAGCGCGTTCGGCGAACCATTGCCCGGACTCGTAACCTTGCCCAGCGTGGCATTGCCGACCACGGCGTCGGTCACCTGCGCCGGCGTCAGACCCGGGTTGGCGCCCAGCACCAGCGCAGCCGCGCCGGCCACGTGCGGGCTGGCCATCGAGGTGCCGCTGATGGTGCTGGTGGCGGTGTTGCCCGTGTGCCAGGCCGAGGTGATGTTGGAACCCGGCGCGAAGAGGTCGAGGCAGGTACCGAAGTTGGAGAACGACGAGCGCGCGTCGGTGTTGGTCGTGGAACCCACCGTGATCGCGGCCGGCACGCGGTTCGGCGAACCGGTGCAGGCGTTGGCGTTGTCGTTGCCCGCGGCGACGACGAAGGTCACGCCCTGCGCGATGGCGTTATTGACCGCGGCATCGAGCGCATCGGAGTTACCGCCGCCCAGCGACATGTTGGCGACCGCCGGCAGCACGCGATTGGCAGCGACCCAGTCGACGCCGGCGATGACGCCGGAGTTGGCACCGCTGCCGCCGCAATCAAGCACGCGCACCGCGTGTACC
Source organism: Solimonas sp. (assembly GCA_036405815.1). Taxonomy (GTDB): domain Bacteria; phylum Pseudomonadota; class Gammaproteobacteria; order Nevskiales; family Nevskiaceae; genus Solimonas. Next base: position 46,687 of record DASWWX010000019.1, read on the forward strand.
GTCGCGCGCTTGGCGACACCGTAGACCGTACCGGCCGCGGTGCCGGCGACGTGCGTGCCGTGGCCGTTGCAGTCCGTCGTGTTGACCGGATCCGGCGCCGGGCAACCGATGCCGAGCAGCTGGCACAGCAGGCTGCCGCCGCCGTTGGACGCGAAGTTGCGACCGTTGCCGACGCGGCCCGAGAAATCGGTATGCGCGGCATTGAGGCCCGTGTCGATCACATAGACGTGCACCCCGGCGCCGGCCTGATCGGGATAGCTGTAGGTCGCGTTCAGCGGCAGGTCGCGCTGATCGATACGATCCAGACCCCAGGTCGCATTGGCCTGCGTGGCGCTGACGCGCACGATCTGGTCCTGCTCGACCAGCTTCACGCCCGGCAGACGCGCCAGCGCCTCGGCCTGCACCGGCGTCATGCGGGCCACGAAGCCCAGCAGCGCCTGCGTGTAATGGCCCAGCACCTGGCCGCCACCGACCTGCACCAGCAGACCCTGCACGCGGTCGATCAGGCCGAGGCGTGCCTGCGGACTGCCGAGCGCCGGACTGTCGAGCACGACGATGTACTGGTTGGGAATCGGTTGCGCCTGGGCCGGCAGCGCGAAGGCGACGGCCAGCGCGGCGGCAGCGACCGCGGCGCGCAGTAGCGAGTTGAATCGAGTCATCGGGGGGAATCCTCATTCTTGGAGTTGGAATGCCGCGACATCAGGCCGTGGCAGCTCGCCGGAGCTGCACGACCGTCGGTTCTCCCCGTCCGGCGGCAGCATCAGGTCCCTGGACCGTACCTGTCTGACGGCTGACAGAACAACCCGTAATTTCCCTTCAGACTGTAAGCCATTTCCGACGCAGGCTTACAGTGCAGATGACTTGATGACCATCATTTTCTGAACCTGCATGTCATGCAGGGAGTAACGGATGCCGCCTACGCCCAGGCCCGACTGCTTGAGCCCGGCGAACGGCATCCAGTCGACACGGAAGGCGGTGTGGTCATTGACCATGACCGCCGAGGCATCCAGGCCGCGATAGCAACGCATCGCCGTATCGAGATCGCGCGTGAACACCGCCGCCTGGAACGCGAACGGCAGCGCATTGGCCTGCTGCAGCGCGTCGTCGAGTTCATCCCAGGCGTAGACGCAGATCACGGGCCCGAAGACCTCCTGCGTCGACACCTTGGCCGACTGCGTCGGCTGCAACAACACGGTCGGCGAGTAGCAGGTGGGCGACAGCACATGGCCGCCGCACAACAGCTGCGCTCCGTCGGCCAGCGCCTCCTTGACCCAGCCGTGCACGCGCTCGGTCTCCTCCGGCACGATCAGCGGGCCAATCTCGGTGTCGTCCTGCGTCGGGTCCCCGACCTTCATCTTGCGGGCCGCTGCGACCAGCCGCTCGCAGAACGTCTCCACCAGCGACCGCGCCACGAACACTCGTTGCACCGACACGCAAACCTGCCCGGCGTGATAGAAGCCGCCCTTGGCGATCAGCGGCACCGCCACGTCGAGGTCGGCGTCGGCGGCGACCACGACCGGCGCCACTCCACCATGTTCCAGCGCACAACGCGCGCCCGGCGCCAGCTGTGAACGCAGCGACCAGCCCACGCGCGCGCTGCCGATAAAGCTCAGAAACGCCACACGCGCGTCGGTCGCAAGCGTGGTGGATAGCGCCGAGGATTCCGGCAGCAGCGGCTGACACCAAGCCTCCGGCAGACCGGCCTCACGCAGCAGCTCGACGAAGCGGAAGCACGACAGCGGCGTAGTGCCCGCCGGCTTGACGATGACCGGACAGCCCGCGGCAATCGCCGGGCCGACCTGGTGCGCGATCAGGTTCATCGGGTGGTTGAAGGCGCTGATGGCGACGACCACCCCGATCGGTTCGGCCAGCGTGAACGCGAGCCGCTGCGTCGACGAGGCGCCGAGGTTCATCGGCACCACGTCGCCGGCCTGCGTGCGCAGGGCGTCGACGCAGGCGCGCAGACTGTCGGCAGCGCGCGCGATTTCCACGCGCGAATCCGGCAGCGGCTTGCCACCCTCGCGCGCCGCCTCGCGCGCGTAATCCTCGGCGCGCTCCAGCAGCAACTGTCGGGCGCGTTCGAGCATCTCGATGCGCTTCGGCTGCGGCAGCCAGGCCTTGCGGTCTCGATATAGCGCGTGTGCCGTCTTCAGCGCCTGCTCCACAGTCGCGGCATCCGCGCGCTCGACCTCGCCGATCGGCTGCCGATCGAAAGGCGCGTGCACGGTGTGATAGCGGCCGGTGGCGGCCGCGCCGGGCACGGCCAGATCGAAGCGGGATTTGAGAGCAGGATTCTTGTCCATACGCGCACTCTAACGCCGATGGCGGTGAGCGAAAAACGAGCTGAAATATGCAGATCAAAAAAGCCCGGCTCGGGGGCCGGGCAACGGGAGGTTATAGGCCTCGCTCAGAACACGTCGGGCATTTCAACGATGCTTGTGGTGGTCGACCTTGCGCGGCTTGCCCTTGCCGGGCTTGCCGTAATGCTCCACCACGTAGCCATGGCGTTCGTAGGGCTTCGCCGCGTCGAGTTCGATGCTGACGCCACCGACGGCGAACGACTGATAGGCCGAGGGGAGTCGCGAGCCTACGCGCCAGTCACCGCCATCGATCCAGAACCAGAGTTGGCGGTCGGGCGCGTAATAGATCTGGTGGTTCGGGTAATACACGTAGCGATGAGCGGCCTGCGCACGGTAGCCATGCGCGGGCGCCCAGGGGGGCGGGGCGGCAAACGCAGCCTGATGAGCAAAAACCGCCGCCATCACGAGTAGCGGCGCGGAACGGAGAAAAGCGCGCATGGCAACCTCCTGCTTGAATCTGGCAAGCCTAGAGTCGGGCCATGAATCGGGACTGAACTCGCGTGCGATAATCCTCCGGCCTTCCCGCACCGCTTCCGCTCAGCCGCTCAGCCGCTCAACATGTCGTCCCGCCGCCTGCTGGTCACCAACGCCCTGCCCTACGCCAACGGTCCCATCCACCTCGGACACCTGGTGGGTTACGTGCAGGCCGACATCTGGGTACGGTTCCAGCGGATGCAGGGCCACACAGTGCACTACGTGTGCGCCGACGACGCCCACGGCACGCCGATCATGCTGGCCGCCGAGAAGGCCGGCGTCGCGCCGGAAGCCTTCATCGAGGGCATCCGCCAGGCGCACATGCGCGACTTCGCCGACTTCCACGTCGCCTTCGACCACTACCACTCGACGCATTCGGACGAGAACCGCGAGCTCGCCGAGCTGATCTACACGCGGCTGCGCGATGGCGAGCACAAGGCGATCGCGCGGCGCTCGATCGAACAGCTCTACGACCCGGTCAAGGACATGTTCCTGCCGGACCGCTACATCAAGGGCGAATGCCCGAAGTGCGGCACCGCCGACCAGTACGGCGACAACTGCGAGCATTGCGGCGCCGCCTATTCGCCGACCGACCTGAAGAACCCGCGCTCGGTCGTCTCCGGCGCGACACCGGTGATGAAGGAGTCGGAGCACTACTTCTTCACGCTCGGCAAGTTCCAGGCCTTCCTGCAGCAATGGCTCGATGGCGACGTCGCGCACCCTTCCGTGAAAGCCAAGCTCAAGGAATGGTTCGCCGCCGGCCTGAAGGACTGGGACATCTCGCGCGACGCGCCCTACTTCGGCTTCCCGATTCCGGACGCGCCGGGCAAATACTTCTACGTCTGGCTCGATGCGCCGATCGGCTACATGGCGAGCTTCCGCGCGCTGTGCGCGAAACAGAATCTCAACTTCGACGCATTCTGGGCCGCGGACTCCGGCGCCGAGCTGCACCACTTCATCGGCAAGGACATCGTCAACTTCCACGGCCTGTTCTGGCCGGCGATGCTGCAGGGCTCCGGCCACCGCACGCCGACCAAGCTGCACGTCAACGGGTATCTCACCGTCAACGGCGCGAAGATGAGCAAGTCGCGCGGCACCTTCATCCAGGCGCGCACCTACCTCAACCACCTGAATCCGGAATACCTGCGCTACTACTTCGCCGCCAAGATCGGCAGCGGCGTGGACGACCTCGACCTCAACCTCGAAGACTTCGCCAACCGCGTCAACAGCGACCTGGTCGGCAAGTACGTGAATATCGCCAGCCGGTGCGCAGGCTTCATCGAGAAACTGTTCGACGGCCAACTCGCCGACGCGATGCACGATCGCGTGCTGTTCGACGCGACGGCCGCGCAGGCCGACGCGCTGCGCGCGCTCTACGAGGCCGGCGACTTCTCCGGTGCGCTGCGTGAAGTGATGCGCCTGGCCGACGAGGCCAACGCCGAGATCCAGAAGCTCGCGCCGTGGACGCTGGCCAAGCAGGACGATCAGAGAGAAAAGCTGCATCGTGTCTGCACCACGTTCCTCAACCTGTTCCGCCAGCTCAGCGTCTACCTGAAGCCGGTGCTGCCGGCGCTGGCGACACAGGTCGAGAAGTTCCTGAACGTATCGTCGCTGCAGTGGCGCGATGCGCTTGCGCCGCTGCTCAGCCACCGCATCAACGCCTACGCTGCGCTGATCACCCGCATCGACAACCAGGCCATCGCCGCCATGATCGAAGAAGAAAAGCAGAACACGCCCGCGGCACCGGCGCTGGCCACTGCCACGCCGGCGGCCAAGCCGACTGCGGCTGCGCCGGCCACAGCCGAGGCTGGCGGCACGATCGGCATCGAGGACTTCGGCAAGGTCGACCTGCGCATCGCGCGCATTGCCTCCGCCGAACACGTCGAAGGCGCGGACAAGCTGTTGCGCCTGAGCCTTGACCTCGGCCCGCTGGGCATGCGCCAGGTCTTCGCCGGCATCAAGGCCGCGTACGCGCCGGAGACACTGGTGAACCGGCTCACCGTCTGCGTCGCCAATCTGGCACCGCGCAAGATGAAGTTCGGCATGTCCGAAGGCATGGTGCTCGCGGCCAGCGACGAGCGCGGCGGCCCGTTCCTGCTGTCGCCGGACGACGGCGCGCAGCCGGGCATGCGCATCAAGTAGCGCACGCACCGCGCGCCGCCGATGCTGGATTGGCTTGCGATTCTGGCTGTCGCTGCCGCGCTGATCGGCGCCACCGCGACAGGTTCGGGTTCGGAGTCAGATACAGACGCAGGCGCATCGCACAACGCCAGGCAGCTCGCCTTGTGGATCGCCGGCAGCGTGCTGCTCACGGCCCTACTCGGCGCCCTGCTGGAACAGTTCTTCGTCACCGACCGCACCACGCTGTTTCGTCCGCTGCTTGCAGGCGCCATGGGCGGCGCCGTGGTCTGGATGCTGGGCACGCCTGTGTTACGCAGGTCCGCTCAGACACACGCACGGCTCGGGCGCTGGGCGCCGGCCGTCCATCTGCTGGCAGCGGGTGCGTGCTGGATGCTGCTGACGTCCAGCCCGGACATCGTCACGGTGCTACAACGAAGTCTCGGGACCGCCCTCGCCTGCGGTCTGCTGGCCTGGGCCGGCAGCGTCGCGCGTGATCGCAGCCTTGAACGTGCCAGCGCGGTGCCAGCACGCGACTTCCCGGCGCTGCTATGGAGCCTCGGCATCGTGCTGCTGGCGCTATCGGCGCTGATCACGCTGGCCTGACCGCATGAGCATCGATACCGTCGCCCTGCTCGAATCGATCCTGCCGCAGACGCAATGCCGACAGTGCGAGTTCGACGGCTGCCGACCCTACGCCGTGGCGCTGGCGGCGGGGACGGCCGCGACCGATCGCTGCCCGCCCGGTGGCGACGAGGGCGCGAAACAGCTGGCAGCAGCGCTGCAACGTCCCTATCGTCCGGTCGATCCGCGTTACGGCATGCCGAAGCGCGCCGCCACGCGTGTCGTCATCGACGAGGCCGTCTGCATCGGCTGTACGAAATGCATCCAGGCCTGCCCGGTGGATGCGATCGCCGGCGCCAATCAGCTGATGCACACCGTGATCGCCAGCGAGTGCACGGGCTGCGAACTGTGCATTCCGCCCTGTCCTGTGGACTGCATCGCCATCGTGCCGGCGCAGTCGCTCAGCGCTGATGCGGCAGCGGCCGACTATCGCCGGCATGTCGAGGCGCAGCGACCGCGTGCCTACCGGCGCTATCACGCCCGCAACGAGCGCCTCGAAAAAGTCGAACGCGAGCTGCAGGCCGCGCGCGCGCAACGCAAGGCCTCCCTGCAGCTGCCCGATGTGAGCGGCGCGGGCCCGACACCGACGAGCGACGATCCGATTGCCCGCGCGCTCGCCGCCGCCAAGGCAAGACGCAGTACCGGCAGCGGCACCGCCTCATGAGACGCATTTCACTGTCGGCCCTCGGTGCCCAGGCCCCGCAGATGGCGCGCGTGCTCGTCGCGCTGCTGCCAGGCCTGATCGCGCATGCGCTGCTCATCGATCCCGGCGTGCTGGTGCGTCTGCTGGTCGCCGCGAGCGTTGCCGGCGGAATGGCCGCACTATCGGCCCGACGCTCAAGCCGCGCGCTGGAGCTGGGCTGGCTGATCACCGCCGCCGTGCTGGCGCTCGCGCTGCCACCTACGCTGCCGTTGGCGGCCGTGGCCATCGCCAGCGGCATCGCGGCGGCGGCTGGCATGCTTGCCGCACGCGACGCCGGTCTCGTCCCCTTCAATCCGGCGATGGTGGCTTATGTCGTCGTCGCGATATTCGCACCGGCGCTGCTGTACGCACCGGTCGATGCCGCCAGCGGCGCCACGTTGCTGACCCGGATGACGGATGCGCTACGCCAACAGCAAACCCTGGGCGAGCTATTCGAGGATTCCGGAGTGGGTTTTGCGTCGCTCACCGTCGGCATGGCGTGGATGGCCGGCGGCATCTGGCTGATCCGCCGCCGGCTGATTCCCTGGCAGATTCCGCTGGGCACGACGCTGGGCCTGACGATCTGCGCGCTGATGCCCTGGATGCTGGACGGTGATCGGTATGCGTCGCCGTTCGTACACCTGTTCAGCGGCGCTGTGTTGTTCGCCGCATTCTTCGTCGCCACCGAGCCACGCTCATCGCCGCGCCAGGCACGCGCACGCCTGCTGTATGGCGTCGGCATCGGCGCCCTGCTCTACGCCATCCGCGGCTGGGGCGACTACCCGGATGGCATCGCCTTCGCCGTCCTGCTGATGAACTTCCTGGTGCCGCTGCTGGATCGGCTGACTTCCAATCACGCTGCTGAGCCGCTGGCTCGATGAACGCAATACGCGCACTGCTGGGGCTGTCCGCGCTGACAATCGGCGCAGCGCTGGCGCTCGACCGCCTGGACGCCGCCACGCTTGAACAGCGCCGCGCCGCAGCGGAGAGCGTGGCACTGCAGGCGGTGTACGCGATGCTGCCGGCGGAGCTACGCACGTCGCAGGTGCGGCTGGAACGCCGCCCTGCAGCACCGGCTCACGGCGTTCGCGCGCCGTGGGTTCTGGCGCGCGGCAGCGATGGCGGCGTTGTCGCTTTCCTGACCCGCGGCACCGCCATGGGTTACGGCGGCGAGCTCGCGATGCAGGTGGTCAGCGCGCCGGACGGCCAAGTGCTGCGGGCGCGGCTCGACACGCATCACGAAACCCCGGCGTATACCGGCGATCTGCGGGCGCGCTGGCAGGCAGTACCCGCATCGGCCATGAACCGTGCGGTCGCCACGGATCAACTCAGTGGCGCAACGGTGTCAGCCCGTGCGATCCAGGCCGCCATCGCCGACGCGCTGGCACAAGCGCGCGCGGCAGCGAGCCTCGCTGCAGAGAAGAAGCCATGAATCATGCGGTGCCGGCTCATGTGGTGATTGCATTGGCGGCGCTCGCAGGCGCGCCGGCGGCGTCGACGCCCATACTCGGTCTCGCGATGGCCGCGCTCTGGTGTGCGCTGCTGCTCATCTCAGCCCTTGCCGGTCGCACCAGCCGACGTCTGGGCGCGACCGAGCCGGCGTCGTCGATGGCCGGCGCCATCGTCAGCCTCACCCTCGTCGCCGCAGGGCTGCTGCTTCAGCCGATCCTTACTGATTCGCCACCCATCCCGTCCGGACCCACATCGGTTCTGCTGGCACTGATCGCACCTCTGGCTTCGCCTCACGTCGCCAGGGCACCGCTCGCGTTGTTCGGTGTGCCCGCGCTGATCCTGATACTCGCCGGCAGCTTGCGGCCGCAGCTGCCGCCGATGGAAGCCGCCGCAGGCGCCGCGCTGGGGCTGGCCCTGCTCGCTACGCTAGCAACCCTTGCGCCGCGCATGCTGCCCGGCCCGGATGCACCGCACGATTCCCGATGAACGCCAGCAAACGCCAGCAGATCTATAGGCGCCTGCGCGACGCCAACCCCGCGCCCACCACCGAACTGCACTACGCCACGCCGTTCGAACTGCTGGTCGCCGTCGTGCTATCGGCACAGGCCACCGACGTCGGCGTCAACAAGGCGACGGCGCGGTTGTTTCCGGTCGCCAATACCCCCAAGGCGATTCTCCAGCTGGGCGAGGAGCGCGTGCGCGATTACATCAAGACCATCGGTCTTTATCAGACCAAGGCCAAGAACGTGATCGGCCTGTGCCAGCAGTTGATCGAGCTGCATGGCGGTGAGGTGCCACGCTCGCGGGAAGCCCTGGAAGCGCTGCCTGGCGTTGGCCGCAAGACCGCCAACGTCGTGCTCAATACCGCCTTTGGCGAGCCCACGATCGCGGTCGATACCCACATCTTCCGCGTCGCCAACCGCACAGGGCTGGCACCGGGGAAAACGGTGCGCGCGGTCGAGGACAGGCTGGTAAAGTTCACGCCCGCCGAGTTCGCGCGCGATGCGCACCACTGGCTGATCCTGCACGGCCGCTACGTGTGCAAGGCACGCAAGCCCGAGTGCCCACGCTGCACGATTCACGATCTCTGCGAGTATCGGCACAAGACACCGGACGCAACCCCGCCGCTCACCGATTGAGCGGCTGCCGCATCGAATCGGAGATCAGGCAGCCAGCGCCTGCTCCACCGGCTGATGCGCATGGCCCAGCGCCTCGGCCACGGCGCGATAAGTCACGCGGCCGCGATGAATGTTGAGACCGTCGCGCAGATTTGGATCGTCGCGCAACGCCTGGCGGTAGCCTTTATCCGCCAGCGCCAGCACGAACGGCAGCGTCGCGTTGGTCAGTGCGAAGGTCGAGGTTCTTGCCACGCCGCCGGGCATGTTGGCGACGCAGTAATGCACCACGCCGTCGATGACGTAGGTCGGCTCCTGGTGCGTGGTGGGGTGCGAGGTCTCGAAGCAGCCGCCCTGGTCGATGGCGACATCCACCATGACCGAGCCGTTTGGAATGGACTTCAGCATGTCACGCGTCACCAGCTTCGGTGCGGCCGCACCCGGCACCAGCACGGCGCCGATCACCAGGTCTGCCCGCATCACGCAAGTCTCGACCGCATCGCGCGTCGAATACAGCGTGGTCGCGCGATTCTCGAACACGCTGTCCAACCAATTCAGGCGCGCCAGCGAACGGTCGATGATCGTCACGCGCGCGCCCATACCGATCGCAATGCGCGCGGCGTTGTAACCCACCACGCCGCCGCCGATGATCACCACCTCGGCCGCCGGCACGCCCGGCACGCCACCGAGCAGCACGCCATTGCCGCCGGCCGCCTTTTCCATGGCATGCGCGCCGGCCTGGATCGACATGCGGCCTGCGACCTCACTCATCGGCGCCAGCAGCGGCAAACCGCCGCGCGCATCCGTCACCGTCTCATAGGCAATCGCCGTGCAACCGGATGCCAGCAATCCCTGGGTCTGCGCAGGGTCCGGCGCCAAATGCAGGTAGGTGAACAACACCTGATCCTCGCGCAACATCCGGCATTCGCCAGCCTGCGGCTCCTTGACCTTGACGATCAGGTCCGCGCGCGCGAATACATCCGCCGCCGTCGGCAGAATGCGTGCGCCGGCTGCAACGTACTGATCGTCACTCAAGCCAATGCCCGCGCCGGCGCGCGTCTCGATCAGCACTTCGTGCCCGTGCGTCACCAGCTCCCGCACGCCGGCCGGCGTCAGGCCGACGCGATATTCATGATTCTTGATTTCCTTGGGGGTTCCGATGCGCATCGAAGGCTCCGGCAGAGACTGACTCGGATTATCCGCGCCGATTCTGCGCCTCGCCTCGTGGAATTCCCCCAGCCGACGACATCGACCTCTACAATCGGCGCTCCCCTGACCCTATCCGCGGAGCCGGCATGCCACCTCGCCCGATGTTCGCCACGCTGACCTATCTCGCCCTGGCCATCGGGGTCGGCCTCACCGCGTACTACGGGCAAGCCTGGTATGAGCTGCAGGACTACAGCGAGGCCGATATCGAGGCCTCGACCGAACTCAACCTGCGAATGGATTTGCAGCGTCGCGGCCCGCACCTGCAACCCGATGCCGACAAGCTCGAACAGCTCCGCACCCAGGTTCGCGCCGAAGTCGAAGGCGAGATCAACCGCGAGCGAGAAACGATCCAGAGCCGTTTTGCGATCGGTCTGATCGCGCTCGTGGTGGGGTTAGGGCAGCTACTGTCGCAACGCGTGATGGCAAGAAACCGATAGCACCGAAACAAAAAAGGGGCGATCAAAGATCGCCCCCAATGAAGCCATGTTACTACACCCTAATTGGCGTTAGCGCAGGAAGTCGACGTGCCGTAAGGACTGGGATCTCCCGGCGGATTGCCCTCCTCGAAATCCTCCGCAGAGATCGGCAGCACAAAATTACGGACCTCCAGACTCTCCGAACCGTCGACGGAGGCAGTCGCCGAAAGCTCTACCAGAACCCAATTACCTCGATCCTGCGGATAGACGATGCCGAACTCCGCGATGCCGTTTGCGTCCAGCGGCACCGTTTCCGGAACCGTCGCAATGTTGCCCGGATCGAGTATGAAGTTGAGGTTATCGTCCTCGCCCGGATCAAGGATCCCATTACTGTTCGCGTCCTCGCTGCGGCAGCCGAACTCACGTGCGCCCAGCAGCGGATCGGGAACTGCAGGCGGCCGCGGGACTCGATAGACAATACCGAGTTCACCCGTAATTGGATCCTCGGCGTAGAAGCCCTTCTGGTATTCAAGCGGCCGTATCTTCAACCGGAAGACCGTGGAGGGCGGCGCCGGATTGCCCGCCGCATCGGTGATGATCGCCGTATAGGGCAGTCGGTAGGTGGTCGTGCTGTTCTCGAAGATCTCGTTACCGGTGCCCAGGGTGATGCGCAGCGCCGTGCCACCCACCGTCAGCGAGGTCGTGCTGTTCGGCACCCCCGCGACCCTCGCCGTGATGCGGACGCCATTGGTGGCGCTGGACGTCGACGAAGAGCGGTAAGTCACGCTGACCGCACCCTGCGAGTTGGTGAGGCCGGTAGCCGCCGACAGCGAACCGCCCGTCGGGTCCGAGAGCGTGAAATCCACCCGGGCATTCTTGACCAGATTGTTCTGCGCATCACGCACAACCGCGCGGATAGTGCTCGAACTGTTCAGTCCGATCTTGGCGGGTTCCGCCTGCACGTTCACGCTGGCCGGGTTGATCGCAACAAACTCACCGCGCAAGGTCGCGGAGACTCCGCCTTTGCCGGGTGCCACCGCGGTGATCAGGAACTCACCGGCCCCATCGGCCCCATTGGACTGAATAGTGAAGGGCAACTGCCCTGCCGTAGGTCCGGGGGGGGGCGGTCACGCCGCTGGCGGCCGACAACATGCCGCGTGTTGTGCTGAGCTGCAGCGTCTCGCCACTCACGGCCACGCCGTTCTCGCGCAGCGTTGCCACCACGTTCGCCACCGTACCGAAGTTGAACTCCGTAGGGGTCCCCGGGTTGAAGGCAAGCGTCAGCGTGACGCCACCGATACGAATCGTGGGGGTCTGGGCACTCACACCAATGGCGGTCGCCGTCAGGCGCTCATCGCCATTGGCGGTCGGCAGATACGTGAAGGTGGCGACGCCTTGAGCATTGGAGTTGACCGTGGCCGATCCGCTGCTGCCGTTGATCGTCCCCAGCAACGCCGTCGACGACAAGGTGACGGGTCGATTGGCAACCACTGCGTTCCCGGAATCGCGCACCGAAACGACAATGGTTTCAGCGACGCCGACGCTAGCGGCCTGCGGGGCGTTGATCGTGACCTGGCTACCGACCACCTGAACCGACACGGTCCCCGAGGACGCGCCGGACTGGGCACGTACCGTAATCGGCCGCACCGTGGGATCGCCGCCGGTCGACAGCAGGGCCTCGGCCGTACCGGTGACATCCGTAATGCCGCGCGTAACCTGCAATGCGCCGCCACCGCTGACCGTCGAGAACTGCACGGCCGCGTTCTGGACCAGCGTATTGTTGCTGTCGCGAACCACGGCGGTAATGCGCACACCGTTTGCCGGCACGCTCACATTGGACTGCAGATCGGGGCTTGCCGCGAGCACGACCACGCCGGCCGCCTGTTCCACCACGCTGATGGAGCGCGTCGCCTCCAGAATCTGCCCGCCATCGGTGGCCCCCGCCGTCACGAGAATGGTTCTGGGCGAGGGATCGCCGCCGGTGGTCAAGACGGCTGTGGCGGTACCCGCTGCATCGGTGACACCGCGGGTCACTTGAATCTGTCCGCCTTCAGCGATGAACTGCACCTGCACGTTCGGCAGTGGCGTACCGCTGGCATCTCTTAGCGTCGCTGTGAAAACGATACCCTGCGCGGGCGTCTCCGCCCGCGGCGACAGCTGATCGCTCGTAGAGGTCAGAGTCAGGCTAGCGGCACTGCGGACCTGGATCGCCAGCGGCGACGAATTCACGCCATCGGCACTGGCGGTGACGGTGGCCGTTCGGGGCGTGGCGTTGCCGCCGGCCGTGGCAATCGCGGTGGCGCGCCCGGACCCATCGGTCACGGCTTGCGTCACCTGCAGGACGACACCGGAGGCCGAAAAGGTCACCGGCACGCCGACGAGCGCCTGCCCGTTGGGTCCCGCCACGGTAGCGGTAACAGTAATGCCCTGATCCGGGCTATTCGCCGTGGGCGACAGGACGTTCCGGTTCGCCGACAGGCCGACGCTGGTGGCCGTCTGTGTGGAACGGACCTGGATCGTGACGGGAACGCTTTCGGCGCCGCCCGACCCATCCGTCAGGTTCGTCACCTGCGCGGTGATGACAATCGAGCGTGGCGAGGGGTCGCCTCCAGTGGTGAGCACGGCCTGAATCTGTCCAGCACCGTTCGTACGCCCTTCACTCGGACTGATTAGACCACCGCTGGTGGAAGCCTGATTGAAGTTGACGCGGACGTTCGACGCCGGAGTGCCATCCGGATTACGCACCGTGGCTGTCAGAGTCACACCAGCCGCTGTGGAATCGGCGTTGGGATCCAGTCGATTGGAGCTGGCGGCCAAGGAAACGTTGGGTACGGCGCTCACGGAATTCGGATCCACCACAGCGATGCTGCGCAATTCACTCTGCGCGGAGCCCGCCCTTGCGCGCACCTCGATAGAGCGCGGAAAGCTTGCGTTGCCACCGGTGGTCAGGATGGCCGTCGCGGTGCCATCGGCCCCTGTCGTTCCGGAGCTGATGATCAGCGCCCCAGCGCCGGATACCACCGAGAACGTCACCGGCGCATTGGACACCGCAATCCCGTTGCGATCGGTCACAATGGCCGTCAGCGTCGCGCCTTCGGTCGCAGTATCCGCGTCCGCCGACAGTTGCTGGCGATTGCTCAGCAACACCACGGAGGCCGGCGTCGAGGAGGGCCCCGTCGTGCCCCCGCCTCCACCGCCAAGTCCGCCGCCACCACCATCACCCAGCGTGGCGCCGCCACCGCAGGCCGACAGAACGAGCGCAGCCGCCAGCGATAGCACAGACTTGAACGTACGCATGAATCGCATCCCCCGCCGCAGCGACCTGCAGCCATAGACAGTGCTCTGGATGCTATCCCGGAAATCCAGCAAAAACAAGAAAATCGAACGATAAGTCAATGCTTATTCGAAGATCAGGGCCCGGCCTGCCGCCACGGTCCTTTGCTGGTGCCCTTGGCAGGAATCGAACCTGCGACCTACCGCTTAGGAGGCGGTCGCTCTATCCACTGAGCTACAAGGGCGTGCGCGGGCCGCGGATGATACGGGCGACGCCCGTCTATTTCAGCACCTGCCCCAGGAACGCCCGCAGGCGCTCGTTGTCAGGATTGCCGAAAAACCGTTGCGGTTCCGCGGCATAGGCCAGTTCGCCGGACTCCATGAACAGCACGCGGTCGGCCACCGCGCGCGCGAAGCCCATCTCATGCGTGACCACGCACATGGTCATCCCCTCGGCGGCGAGCGCCTTCATGACGTCGAGCACTTCGTTGACCTTTTCAGGATCGAGTGCGCTGGTGGGCTCGTCGAACAGCATGACCTCGGGTTGCATCGCCAATGCACGTGCGATGGCAACGCGCTGCTGCTGACCGCCGGACAGCTGGGCCGGATAAGACGCCGCCTTGTCGCTCAGGCCCACCTTGGCCAGCAGTCGCTCGGCGCGCGCACTCGCGTCGGCTTCGGCGACACCCGCGACCTTGCGGGGCGCGAGCGTCAGGTTCTCCAGCACGGTGCGATGCGGAAACAGATTGAAGGCCTGGAACACCATGCCGACACGCGCGCGCAGGCGGTTGAGGTTCGCGCCTGGATCGTGCACGGCGTGCCCGAGCACGCGCACCCCGCCATCGCTGATCGTCTCCAGCGCGTTCAGCGTCCGCAGCAGCGTGGATTTGCCGGAACCGCTGGGGCCGACGATGCAGACCACCTCGCCTCGTCGCACCTGCAGCGAAACACCACGCAGCGCCTCGACACCGTTGGCGTAACGCTTGCAGACACCTCGGGCGTCGATCAGCACGTCGCCATCGGCATCGAGCGTCGTCTCAGTCATGCGCCAACCTCTTCTCCAGGCGCCGCACCCACAGCGACAAGGCGCCGGTCAGCAGCAGATACATCGCCGCGACGGTGAACCAGACCTCGAAGGGGCTGAACGTGGAACTCACCACCTCGCGGCCCGCCTTGGTCAGATCGGTCAGCGCCATGATCGAAACCAGCGAGGAGTCCTTGATCAGATTGATGAACTGTCCGGCCAGCGGCGGCAGCGCCTTCTTGAACGCCTGCGGCAGAATGACTTCGCGCATCGCCTGGACATACGACATGCCAAGGCTGCGGGCCGCCTCCATCTGCCCGCGCGGCACCGCCTCGATGCCGGCGCGCACGATTTCGGCGACGTAGGCCCCCGTGAACACCGACAGCGCCGCCACGCCCGCGGCAAAGGCGGAGAGATTCAGCACCGTGCCAACGAAGAAGTAGAAGATGAAGATCTGCACCAGCAGCGGCGTACCGCGCACGATCTCGACATAGGTCGCCGCCAGCGCGCGGGCCGCGGGGTTGTGCGCAACACGGCCCAGCCCGGCGACCACGCCGAAAACGAGGGCGAAGACCAGGGACGCTGCCGAAATCTTCAGCGTCAGCCAAAGCCCCAGGATCAACGGGCCCAGCTTCCACCCCGGCGTGCGCGCCAGAATGTCGTTCTGGAATACGAGGTCGCCGTCACCGGCCAAGGCCTGCGCATAGTCGCGATAGGTCTGCTGCCGGCCACCGTTAAGTTCGCTGAGCGTCAACGTCGCACCGTCGCGGGTCAACGCAACGAAGCCGTCGAACGGCGCCAGGATCTCGTCGCCTTCGTTACTGACGAGATACTGGGGGATGCGCTCCCAGTGCCAGTTGTAGTCGATGCGCTTGGCGGCGAAATAGACCGCGCCCGCGAACATCGCCAGCACCAGCCCATAGACGCCGTACCACAGCCCGTTTCGGGCGCCGGTGCTCACTCGGCCATTCCTGTCGATCGGACGAGGATCACTGCACGTTCTGCAGCCAGGCGCTGCCTTCGAACCACTTGCGATACAGCGCGTCATAAATGCCGTCGCGCTTGATCTGTGCCAGGAAGTTGTTCATCCAGTTGAGCATGTCCGGATCGCCCTTGCGCACCGCCCACGCCAGCGCCTCCTGCGTGAAGGGCTCCTTCAGGTGCACGATGCGATCGGCATGCTGCGCGGCGTAAACCGCGTTGAACGGCAGATCGTAAACAAAAGCATCGGCGCGCCCATTGCGCACTTCCATCGCCGCATCGGCTTCCGACTCGAACTGCTTGAGCCGCGCATTGGGGAAGAACTTTCGCGCAGCGATGTCACCGGTCGTCCCCAACTTGGCAACGATCAGATACCGCGGATCGTTGAGCTGATCGTAGCGCTGCACGGTCGTGGCGTGCTTGGGCTGCATCAGAACGGTCTGCCCGATCATCACGTAGGGATCGCAGAAGTTGACCTTGAGATTGCGCTCGGGCGTGATCGTCATGCCGCCCATCAGCAGATCGAACTTGCCGGTCAGCAAGGCGGGGATGATGCCGTCCCATTGCGTGTTGACCAATGTCAGCTTCACGCCCATGTAGCGCGCCATCAGCCGCGCCAGGTCAACGTCGAAGCCGATGATATTGCCCTTCTTGTCGAGCATCTCGAAGGGCATGTAGCCCGCCTCCAGACCCACGCGCAACTCGCCACGCTTGATGATCTGGTCGAGCGTGGAGGTTTGCGCCGCGGCCGGCAGGCACAGCAGCAGCGCGCAGAGCGCGCCCAGGATTCTCCTCATGCGCAGAACCGATCCGGGACTAGAATGAATTCATTACAACAGATTCCGGCGAGCCGATGCGAGAGGCGTTTCAACCTCACCTGGACTGGATCGCGACGCAGGCCGAACACCTGCGACCGACGTTGCTGCGCCTGAGCAACATCAATTCCGGCAGCTTCAACGTCGGCGGTGTGCGCACGGTGGCGGAGCACGTGGCCGCGCTGTACGAGCCCCTGTCGCCGCAGATCGAGTGGCTGACGGTCGCGCCATACCGTGCCAGCGCCGATGACGGCAGCCGGCGCGAGCGTCCGCTGGGACCGGCGCTGCGCCTGCGCATGCACGCCGATGCGCCGCTGCAGGTCTTTGTCGGCGGACACCTGGATACGGTGTTCGGCATCGAGCATCCCTTTCAGAACGCCAGGGAACTGGATGCCGATACGCTGGCCGGTCCCGGCGTCGCCGATTTGAAGGGCGGCCTGCTGGTGATGTGGCTGGCGTTGATGGCACTGGAACGCAGCCCCTGGCGCGGGCGTATCGGCTGGGAAGTGTTGCTGAATCCAGACGAGGAGATCGGCAGCGCCGGCTCGGCGCCACTGCTGCGCGAGGCCGCGCAGCGCAATCACCTGGGCCTGATCTACGAACCGGCCCTCCCGGACGGCAGCCTCGCCTCGGCTCGCAAGGGCAGCGGCAACTTCGAACTGATCGTGCATGGACGTGCTGCGCATGCGGGGCGCAATCCCGAACAGGGCCGCAATGCCATCGTCGCTACCGCCACCCTCATCGAGGCGGTACAGGCGCTCAATGGCCGACGGCCGGGGCTGACGAT
Organism: Solimonas sp.; assembly: GCA_036405815.1. Lineage (GTDB taxonomy): Bacteria > Pseudomonadota > Gammaproteobacteria > Nevskiales > Nevskiaceae > Solimonas. The sequence continues at coordinate 64,017 of DASWWX010000019.1, forward strand.
CAATCCGGGTTACGTCCGCGGTGGCGGCCCGCTCAACGTGGTCCCGGACCGCTGCATCTTCAAATTCAATGTGCGCACCACACAGGCCGACGATGAAGCTTGGCTGCTCGACCGCCTGGAACAGATCCGACAATCAGCCCCCCAGGACGGCTTTCGCTACGAACTGCGCGGTGGGTTCTCACGCCCGCCCAAGCCCATCAGCCCGCCGATGCAGCGTTTGATGGATTGGATCAGCGACTGCGGCCGGGAGCTAGGCACTGACATCCGCTATCAAGCAACGGGCGGCTGCTGCGACGGCAACAATCTCGCTGCCTATGGCCTGGCAAACCTCGATAACCTTGGCGTGGTCGGTCGTGACATCCACTCCGATCAGGAGACGATGCGCTACTCCAGCCTCGCCGAGCGCGCCCAAGTTTCTGCACTCCTACTAATGAAGATGGCCTCGAGACAACTGCAATGGGTATGACGATGAAGCGTCATGTTCTGAAAAGATTCATCTGGCCGGCAGCCGTTATCGCGATGCTGGCCCTTGTCGCCTGCAACAAACCCGACACTGGAATAAGTACAGCGCCCGAAGCCGGTCGTGTGGCCGCTTCCGAACCCGATCGCAGCGCCGTACCGCTCGACTATCGCGTCAGACAATTGTCAGGCGTTCGCAGCTCGCAACGCGGTATCGCCGGCGAAGATATCGGCGCGAGCCTGAGCTACCCCGAGTTCGGTGACGTGGCATTGGATGGCCAGATCGAGAACTGGATCGCCAGCCGCTGTCCGGCTGATCGAGACTCCATCAGCACCGCCACCCCGGAAGGCTGCATGAATCAAGTGCTCGACGACTGTCTGATGGCAGCGACCAGCGCAGCGGAAAGCGAACCATTCCGATGCACGTTCGGCGTCAAGGTTGATGTAATCCTCAACGAACGCGGGCTGCTCAGCCTTGCTTACGTCGCCAGCCGGCATTCCAGCGTTGCTGCGAGTCAGTCGGAGCTTCGTTACTTCAACTATGACGTCGAGAACCGGCAGACGCTTCAAATCGGCGATCTCATCAATCGCGTGCCGGAACTGGACGAGCGACTCAGCTCCGGCCTGCGCAAGCAGCATGGTCTGCAACCGAATCAGAGCCTGGCCGATGCCGGCTTTTTCCGGACCGAGGTGTCCGCGCCGGGCGACGTGCTGATCGAATCCCAGGGACTGCGCTTTGCGTGGCAAAGCCGTGAGATCGGCCCCTCTTCTCTGGGCGAACCCACTCTGCTGCTGCCGTGGGGCGCCGTCGAAGATCTGATGACGGCTGCCAGCCCCGCACGCCGGCTCATCGAGCCCTGAACGACGCAAAGATCTTCGTCGTGAAACGTATCCGCCCCATTCGCCGAGACGACCTCGATGCGCTGCTGCACATGGCGCAGACTGCGGGCGCGGGCTTCACGTCGCTGCCGGCCGATCGCGGCTTTCTCGCCGACAAGATCGAGCGGTCCCTGCAGTCCTTCGCCGCCGATGTGAAAGCGCCGGGACCCGAGCGCTATCTGTTCGTGCTGGAGGATGCAGGTAGTGGCGAGGTCGGTGGCTGCTGCGCCATCGAAGCGGCCTGCGGTCTGGATGAAGCGTTCTACAACTACCGCGTCGGCCTCACGGTGCATGCCAGTCGCGAACTGGACGTCTATAAGCAGGTGCCGACGCTATACCTGTCCAACGACCTGACCGGCACCTCCGTGCTCTGCTCGCTGTACCTGCGTCCGGAGTTCCGGGCCGGCGGCGCCGGCCATCTCCTGTCGCGCTCGCGTTTCCTGTTTGTCGCCAGCTTCGCGCAACGTTTCTCGAAGAAGTTGATTGCAGAGATGCGCGGCGTCTCCGACGAGGATGGCCGCTCGCCGGTCTGGGAGGGCCTGGGTCGCCACTTCTTCCATATCGGCTACGGCGCCGCCGAGCAGGTGGTCGGCCAGGGCAACAAGGCCTGCATCGCCGAGCTGATGCCCAAGCATCCGATCTACACCGTGCTGCTGCCCGAGGAGGCGCAGGCGGTGTTGGGCCAGGTGCATCCGCAGACGGCACCGGCCCTGCACCTGCTGCAGCAAGAAGGATTCCGCTACCAGGGCTACATCGACATTTTCGACGGCGGCCCGACCGTCGAAGCCCTGGCCAGCGACGTGCGCTCGATTCGCGATACCCAAGCGCTGACCGCTTCGATCGTTGCACCTGCTCACGACCGGGTTCCGCATCTGATCTCCAACACGCGCCTTGACGATTTCCGCTGCGTGCTGGCGCCGGCGTTCATCGATGGACAGACGATCGCCATCGATCGCGAGACGGCCGCCGCGCTCGAAATCGGTGAGGGCGACATCGTGCGGTGCATCGCCGTCGAAGGAGGCTGACATGAAAGGCGCCCTGTACATCGACGGGACCTGGCGCAACGGCAGCGGCGCTTACTTCGAGCGGCGCGAGCCGGCAGACGACCAGCTCGTCTGGCAAGGGCATGCCGCCAGCGCGGACGACATCGATGCCGCATTCGTCGCCGCACGCCGCCAGTTCGAAACCTGGTCGCGGCTCGACACCGCCGAACGTGAAGCACTGCTGCGCGCGTTTGCCCAGCAACTGGAATCCGGCAAGGAGGCACTGGCGCGCACGATTGCGGAGGAAGTCGGCAAGCCGCTGTGGGAGGCGCGCACCGAAGTCGCGACGATGATCGGCAAGATCGAACTGTCGATCCGCGCCTTTCGAGAACGCACCGGCGTGCGTGAACTGCCGGCCGATGGCGGACGTCACGTGCTGCGTCATCGCCCGCACGGCGTGGTCGCCGTCTTCGGCCCCTACAACTTTCCGGGTCATCTGCCGAACGGCCATATCGTGCCGGCACTGCTGGCCGGCAATTGCGTGCTGTTCAAGCCCAGCGAACTGACCCCCGCCACGGCCGAAGCGACGCTGAAGCTCTGGCAAGCCGCCGGTCTGCCGGGCGGCGTGGTGCAATTGCTGCAAGGCGAGCGCGCGACCGGCGAGGCCATCGCGCGCCACCCCGATCTGGACGGCCTGTTCTTCACTGGCAGCTCGCGCACCGGCGAACTGCTGCATCGCCAGTTCGGCGGACAGCCCGGCAAGATGCTGGCGCTGGAGATGGGCGGCAACAATCCGCTGATCCTGCGGCCCCTCAAGCATCGGCGTGCCGCTTTGCACGACACCGTGCACTCGGCGTTCCTGACGGCCGGACAGCGCTGTACCTGCGCGCGTCGCCTGCTGGTACCGCAGGGCGACTTTGGCGACCGCTTTCTCGACGACCTGATCCAGATCACGCAGCAGCTACGCATCGATCGCTGGAATGCGGAGCCGCAGCCGTTCATGGGGCCGGTGGTATCCGGCCGCGTCGCCGAGTCGCTACTGGCTGCTCAGCGGAGCCTGCTGGATCGCGGCGCCCGCGCCCTGCTGCCGATGCGCCGTCTGGATCAGGGCGCGGCGTTCCTGACGCCCGGGCTGCTGGACGTTACCGCCGTGGCAGACCTGCCGGACGAGGAACACTTCGGCCCGCTGCTGCAGGTCCAGCGTTACGCACATTTCGACGAGGCCATCGCTTTGGCCAACCGGACCCGTTACGGGCTGTCTGCCGGCCTGCTCGGCGACGATGCGAGTGAATTCGAAACCTTCCTGCAGCGCGCGCGTGCCGGCATCGTCAACTGGAACCGGCCGACGACCGGCGCCTCCGGCGCGCTGCCTTTCGGCGGCATCGGCGCCAGTGGCAATCACCGCCCCAGCGCCTGGTACGCCGCCGACTACTGTGCCTACCCGGTCGCCAGCGCCGAGACGAGCACGCCGACCGTGCCCGCCGCACTGGCGCCGGGCCTGACACTTTGAATCACACATGAACGCTGCGGTCGAAGCCAACTTCGACGGGCTGGTCGGCCCCACGCACCACTACGCGGGCCTCGCGCTCGGGAATATCGCCTCGGCTCGCAATGCCGAGCAGGTCTCGAACCCGCGCGCCGCAGTGCTCGAGGGCCTGGAGAAAATGCGCGCCCTGTCGCACCTGGGATTGGCGCAGGGACTGCTGCCGCCACACGAACGCCCGCACCTGCCGACGCTGCGGCGACTCGGCTTCGCCGGCAGCGATGCGCAGATCCTGGAACAGGCCGCGCGCCGCGCGCCGGATCTGCTCAGCGCCGCGAGCTCCGCTTCGGCGATGTGGACCGCCAACGCCGCCACCGTCGCGCCCAGCGCCGACTGCGCCGACAGTCGCGTGCACTTCACACCGGCCAATCTCGTGGCCCATCTGCATCGCGCCATCGAAGCCGAGACCAGCGCGCGCATTCTGGCCGCCACCTTCGCCGACCCACGGCACTTCGCGCATCACGCGCCCTTGCCGGCGACCCCGGCGCTCGGCGACGAGGGTGCAGCCAACCACACGCGCCTGTGCAGCGACTATGGGGATGCAGGCCTGCATCTGTTCGTCCACGGTCGCGCAAATGCCGCTGACCCGCAGCCGCAGCGCTATCCGGCGCGCCAGACCCGCCTGGCCGGCGAGGCGATTGCGCGCCTGCATCAGCTGGCACCGGACGCCGTGTACCACGCCCAGCAACAACCCGACGTGATCGACCAGGGCGTTTTCCATAACGACGTCATCGCCGTCGGCAACCGCGAGCTGCTGCTGTATCACGCGCAGGCCTACACTCACCCCGCTGCACTGCGCGACTGGATCGCCACGAGCTGGCAGGGCGCGCGCCAGCCCGTGCTGCGCGAAGTCGCCGCGGCGCGCCTGAGCGTCACCGAGGCGGTCTCGTCATACCTGTTCAACTCGCAGCTGGTCTGCCCGCCCGATGGCGGCATGCATCTGATCGTGGCGCGCGAGTGCGAGGAGCAGCCGCGGGTCTGGTCGCTGATCCGCGAACTCATTGACGACCCCGCCACGCCGGTCAACACCGCACACGTGTTCGATCTGCGCCAATCCATGCGTAACGGCGGCGGTCCCGCCTGCCTGCGCCTGCGCGTCGTCCTCACGCCGCAGGAGCGTGCCGCGGTCAATCCCCGATCCTGGCTCGACGACATCCGTTACGCCGAACTGCGCGCCTGGGCGCTGCGCCACTACCGTGACCGACTAACCGCCGCCGATCTGGCGGACCCGCAGCTCCTGAACGAATCGCGCACCGCACTCGACGAACTGACCCGGCTGCTGGGGCTGGGCGCGCTGTACGATTTCCAGCGCATCTGACGCGCTTCACTCTCGACTCGCCTCATGAACAACCCGCACTGGCGCTGGTACGCCTGGTCCCAGCTCGACCCGGACACGCTGTACGCCTTCCTCAAGCTGCGCAGCGACATCTTCGTCGTCGAGCAGAACTGTGTGTTCTCGGACATGGACGGCATCGACGCACGCTGCACGCACTTGTGCGGTCGCGACAGCCACGGCCGCCTGCTCGCCTATCTGCGCCTGGTGCCGCCCGGCGTCGAACGCCCGGCGCACATCACCGAAGGCACGCGCGCGAACGCCAGCGACGGCCCGGCATTGGGACGGCTGGTCGTCGATGCCGCCGCCCGCAATCGCGGCCTGGCCCGCGCGGCGGTGCAGGAAGGCCTGCGTCGCTGCGCGCACGATTACGCCGGCCAGCCGGTGTACCTGTCGGCGCAGCAGCATCTGGAGCCGCTGTACGCCTCCCTCGGGTTTGTCGGCATTTCGCCGGCCTACCTGGAGGATGGCATCTGGCACGTCGACATGCGCCGCCCGGCGGACGCGCCGGGCTGAGCCGCTATACTCGCCCGCAGTTCCGATCAGCCGCCGCGGCCACCTTCTCCGCACATGTACACCGAGTTCTTCCAACTCCGGGAAATGCCGTTCTCGATCACCCCGGATCCGGCCTATCTGTACATGTCGCCGCGCCATCAGGAAGCGCTCGGGCACCTGCTGTACGGCACGGGCCAGTACGGCGGCTTCGTCCAGCTCACCGGCGAGGTCGGCACCGGCAAGACCACGATCATCCGTACGCTGCTGGAGCAGAAGCTCGCCAACCTCGACGTGGCGATGATCCACAACCCGCGCCAGAGCGAGCAGGAGTTCGTACAGTCGATCTGCGACGAACTGGGCATCGTCTATCCGCGCGAATCGCTCACGCTCAAGGTCCTGGTCGACGCACTCAACGAGCATCTGCTGCGCGCCCACGCCGAAGGTCGTCGCACCGTTGTCATCATCGATGAGGCGCAGAACCTGCAGCCGGCGGTACTCGAGCAGGTACGCCTCCTGACCAACCTGGAAACCAGCAAGGAAAAACTGCTGCGCATCATGCTGATCGGCCAGCCGGAGCTGTCGGCGCTGCTGGCCCGCCCCGACCTGCGCCAGCTCGCCAGCCGTATCACCGCGCGCTATCACCTGACGCCGCTGTCGGCGGCAGAAACGCGCGAGTACATCGAACATCGCCTGCGCGTCGCCGGCACCACCGCCGAGATCTTCGGAGCGGCCGCTGCGCAACGCGTTTTCCAGTACGCACGCGGCGTGCCGCGCCTGATCAACATCATCTGCGACCGCGCGCTGCTCGGCGCCTACGCGCAGCAGACCCGGCGCGTCACCCCCGAGATCGTGCGCAAGGCCGCACAGGAGGCGATCGGTCACCTGCCGGGCGAGTTCGACCCGAAACAGCCGAAGCGCATGCGCTGGATCGAATACGGCTGGATCGGCGCACTGGTGCTGTGCTCGTCCCTGCTGATCTGGAGCTTCATGCGTGACCGCGTGCCGGCCGCGAGCCCCGACACCACTGCCACGGCGACCGAGCCTGCGCCGACAACAGCGGAGGCGCCCGACGCCCGTGCCACGCCTTCGGCAACCATCGCCGCGCCGCCGCCGGCCGCGACGCCTGCGCCCCAGGTCCAGATTCCGAAGCAGGCCAGCGACGAAGGCGGCCTTGCGGCGCTGGCCGCAACCACGCAGCCCTTGAACGTCGTCGTCGGTCGCATGATCCGCCTGTGGGACACGCGCCTGAAAGTCGCGCGCGGCGAAAACGTCTGCGAAACGCTGAGCGGCAAGGGGCTGGAGTGCTACCGCAGCCGCGGCACCATGGCCGATCTGGGGCTCATGAACCGTCCGGCGGTGCTGACGCTGACGCTGCCGGATGAGGGGCCTCAGCACTTCCTGCTGCGCTCGCTCAGCACCACGCACGCCCAGATGGATACCGCCCTGGGCACGCTGCGACTGCCGATCGCCGAACTCGAATCGGCCTGGACCGGTGAATTCCTGTTGCTGTGGCGCCGTGAGATCAACACCAGCTACGTCGGCCCCGGCGTCGTCGGACCGGCCATCCCCTGGCTCTGGCAGCGGCTGGCCACACTCGGCGTCGCAGAGCTGCCGTCCCCGGTGCCGACACGCTATGAGGAGCGCCTGGGCGCGGCTCTGTCGGCGTTCCAGACCGAACGCGGCCTGATCGTCGACGGCACTGCCGGCATCCGCACGTTGATCGCGCTGGGCGACGAACTGCCCGGCACCCCGACGCTCAGCGACACGAACCGCTCGCCATGAGCTACATCCTCGAAGCCCTGCGCCGCGCCGAACGCGAGCGCCAGCTCGGCAAGACGCCGTCCGTCGAAGCACTGACGCAAGCGCGCCCGCCGCAAACATCCGCATCGCGACCTTCGCTGCAGCGCCTGCTCGCGGGCCTGACCTTACTGCTGCTCATCGTCGCAATCGCCTACTTCGCGTTGCGCGGCCCGGCGGATTCCGAACCCACCGCAGCCATATCTGAGCCGTCGGCTGCGCCGGTCGTCGCATCGACACCGCCCGCCGCGCCCGCTGCCTCCGAGCCCACGACCGCACCGCCGGCCGCGCCGGCTCCCACCGCCACCGAATCCAAGCCCATCCACTACGGCCGCCCGCTGCAAGCCAGCATCGAGGCGAGCGAGGCCGCGTCCGTTATCGAGGACGAAAGCGATCTCGGCTCTCTCGATGATCTGGCCGCGCCCTTCAACGGCAGCGATCGTGCCGCCGACATGGGCGACGTCGAATACGATGATTCCGGTGCGGATGCACCGGCACCGACGCGCGCCCAGGAACCAGAGCGCCGCGCAGCGCCGCCCGCCGCGAGCACATCGCCCCGCCCCGGCACCTCCGCGTCGTCGTCAGGGGCCGGCGCCGCTGAACCCCAGGCGCTGCGCGACATGCCCAGCGCTTACCGTGCACGCTTCCCGGCGGTCCGACTCGATGTTCACGTCTATAACAACGACCCGTCGCGGCGCTGGATCATGGTCGACGGTCGCCGTTACCGCGAGGGCGAACCGCTGGCGTCCGGGCCGCGCATCGTCGTGATCCGCGATGACGGCGTCGTCTTCGAGCACGCCGGCGAGCGCGTGCTGCTGCCGCTGACCCGCTGAAAGAAAAATCCCGCGACCCCGCGGGAGCGGAATCGCGGGACCGTAGGGTCTGCGAATGGCCGTTAGTCGCGGCGACTCAAACCGGGCCGCTGCCGGTCAGCGTCACGCAAGCGCGTTCCAGACGCGCCAAGCCTTCCTGCAATTCGGCCTCGGTGATGTTCAGCGCTGGCGCGAAACGCAGCACGTCCGGGCCGGCCACCAGCAGCCAGACGCCTTCCTTGAGTGCGGCGTTGACCACGTCCTTGGCCCGTCCGTTCCAGGACTCGCTCATGGGCGCACCGACCAGCAGCCCCAGACCGCGTGCCGGACCGAATAGTCCGTAACGCGCGCTCAGTGCCGCCAGGCCGCTTCGCAGTTGCTCGGCACGGGCGCGAACGTTCTCGAGCACGACCGGGCGCGAGATTTCGTCCAGCACCGCACCGGCCACGGCGCAGGCCAATGGATTGCCGCCATAGGTCGAACCGTGCGTGCCGAACGCCAGCGCCTCGGCGATCTTCGCCGTCGTCAGCATCGCACCGATCGGGAAACCACCGCCCAGCCCCTTGGCGGTGGTCAGGACGTCCGGCGTCACCCCGAACTGCTGATAGGCGTACAGCGCACCGCTACGACCGTTGCCGGTCTGCACCTCGTCGTACACCAGCAACGCTTGATGGCGATCGCACAGCGCACGCGCCGCCTGCGCAAATTCGGGCGTCGCCGCCGTCACGCCGCCCTCGCCCTGCACCGGCTCCATGACCACCGCGCAGACGCTGTCGTCCATCGCCGCTTCCAGTGCGGCAACGTCATTGAACGGCAGGTGACGAATGCCACCGGGCAGCGGCTCGAAGCCCTGCGTGTACTTGACCTGCCCGCCGACGCTGACCGTGAACAACGTCCGGCCGTGGAACGCGTTCACGAACGAAATGATCGTGTGCTTGTGTGCACCGAAGTTCGTCGAACCCCAGCGCCGCACCAGCTTGAACGCCGCCTCGTTGGCTTCGGCGCCGGAATTGCAGAAGAACACGCGCTCGGCGAAGGTCAATTCGGTCAAGCGACGCGCCAACTTCAGCGCCGGCTCGTTGGTCATGACGTTGGACAGATGCCAGAGCTTGGCCGCTTGCTCGGTCAGTGCGCGCTGCATCGCCGGGTGGGCGTGGCCCAGCACGTTGACGGCAATGCCGCCGGCCAGATCGACGTACTCGGTGCCCTGCTGATCCCAGAAACGCGAACCCTGACCGCGCACCGGAATCAGCGCGGCGGGCTGGTAGTTCGGGACCATCACTTCATCGAAGGTGGCGCGGGTGAGATCGGACATATCCATGAACCTCTTCGTTTCAGACTACAGGATGGGGGAACCGATGCGCTCAGTCATCGCTGGTTCCCGAAACCCCCACCCGGTTGGCCCCGTCGTTTCGGAGCTTTAGGCTGCAATCGCGGACCCGAAACGACAAAAGGCGGCCTATGGGCCGCCCTGTGTCGTGACAGGTCCATCTGAAACTTTGGTGGAGCGGAGGAGGATCGAACTCCCGACCTCTGCATTGCGAACGCAGCGCTCTCCCAGCTGAGCTACCGCCCCACACGAGGACGCGTATTCTACTGATCAGCGCCCAAAACGCCAGTTCGGCCGTACCGTTGCCTGAACGATTCCACGGAGATCGCCCGTGCGTCCTACTACCCAGCCGTTGCTAATGACCCTGGCCCTGCTTTCGGCCGGCCTGCTTGCCCCTCTGGCCGAGGCCGCACAGCATGCCAATCGCTGGTCGGATTATCGCGGCGGCGAGGTGCTGGTGCAGTATCGCGACGCCGGCAGCGCGGCGCTGGCCAAGCAGCGGCGCGCTCAGCTCGGCATGGACGTCGTGCGCGAACTGCGCGATGGCCGCGCGCAGCTGCTGCGGCTGCCCTCGATCACGAGGGTCGAATCGGCGGTGGAACTGCTGCGTGCCGATCCGGACGTCGAAATCGCGGAGCCGAACTGGCTGCGCCGCAAGCTGGAAGCGGTGCCGGACGATCCGCTGTTCTTCGAACAATGGGGGCTGCGCAGCACTGGCCAGACCAATTTCGCCAGCGACGATACGGCGCTGGCCAGCATCCCCGGCGCCGACATGGACCTGCCGCGAGCCTGGGATCGCGACGGCGACGGCGTTCCGGACCGCGTCGGCAACGGCAGCGTGATCGTCGCCGTGATCGACGACGCCTTCGACATCGATCATCCGGACCTGATCGGCAACTTGCTGCCGGGCCGCGATACTGCACGCAACGACAACGATCCGCGCCCCGAGTCCGTCGCGCTGCAACCGCACGGCACCTGGGTAGCCGGCGCGCTGGGGGCTCGCGGCGACAATGGCATCGGCATCGCCGGCGTGGCGTGGAACGTGAAGATGCTGCCGATCAAGGTCGGCCGCGTCAGCGGCAACACCGAAACGCTGGACACGGCCGCGATCCTGGCCGCCTACGACTACGCACGCGCGCAAGGCGCCTCGATCGTCAACGCAAGCTACGGCGGCCCCGCCTACTCCGAGCTGGAGCGCCAGGCCATCGCCGATCTGGCCGCTGCCGACATTCTCTTCGTCACCGCCGCCGGCAACGAGGACTCGAACACCGACTACGCGGTCATGGCCTACCCCGCCAACTACGATCTGCCGAACATCGTCAGCGTCGCGGCCAGCAATCGTCAGGACAACATCGCCAGCTTCAGCCAGTACGGCGCGCTCAGCGTCGACCTCGCCGCCCCCGGCCTGCAGATCGTCACGACTGCGCCGGGCAATACCTATACCTACGACGCCGGCGACCGCAGCGCCTCCGGCATTTCCGGCACCTCGTTCTCGTCGCCATACGTCGCCGGCATCGCAGCCCTGATCCGCATGGAATATCCGGCTGCGGACTTTCGCGAGGTCAAGGCACGCCTGATCGAGGGGGCCGAAGCCAGCGGTGCCGAGGGCGCCACGCAGCTGCGTACCGTGGCGGGCCGCGCCAATGCCTTCAACAGCCTGACGCTGTTGCCGCAACCGTCGCTGGTGATCCGCTCGGTGACGCTGCAGGACAACGGCAACCAGCGACTGGATCCGGGCGAAACGCTGGCCATCGAGATTGAGGTGGAAAACCTGTGGCAGGGCGCGCGCAACGTACAGGCGCGGCTGTCGGTACCCGGCGGCCTGGTCAGCATCGCTGGCGTCGAGCAGGCGCTGGGCACGATCGCCCGAAACGGCCGCGCCACCGCCCGCTTCACCGCCACGGTCGCCGCCAGCGTACCGGACTACCGGGAGCTGGGGTTCACGCTCGATCTGGAAGATGCCGACGGCTATCGCACACAGCGCCGTTTCACGCAGGAACTGGGTGTACTGCGCAACGGCGTCACAGTGGCGCAGCGGCTGTCGACCGGGCTGTACGACGAGTTCCACACCTATCACATCGACCTGCCCACGCTGCCGGCAGGTCACAACCGGCTGGTGTTCCGCTCCACCGCGGCGCACGACATCGACCTGCTGATCCGCCGAGGCCGACCCGCGCAGTACTTGATCACCCTGGCAGTGAACGAGGACGGCGAACAGGTTTTCGAAACCGATGCCGACCGCATTGGCGGCGACGAGGGCGGCAATGAAACCGTGACCTTCGATTGCCCGCCGTCCGGGACCTACTACGTCACCGTGGTGAACTACGCTCAGGAGGCGAATACCGACTATCGCCTGACCCCACAAACCGATGGCAACGGCCGCTGCGACGATGGCGCGTTCGGGCGTAGCGGAGGCGGCGCACTGTCGCTTCAGGGCTTGCTACTGCTGCTGGCGGTGAGCGCAATGCAACTTCTGCAAGGCAAGCGACGTGGACAACCAAGGATGCGGAACACGTAACCCGAGATCGCTGAGGCCCCTGCGTTACGGCAGATTGCGTGCGCGTCCCGGATCGCATTTCGACAACCGCGCCGGGCCGCGCGCCGTCCCCGGCAAAGCCCCCTTCCCGACCGCGAAAAAGCCTGCTACAAAGCGCGCGCTGATCCTGATCGCGGCGTGACCGCGCAGGCCGCCGCGGCACTGCCGCGCAGCAATGCCGCCCGAGAACCTGAATGCCGCGTAAGCCGAAGAAGCAGCCAGCGCAGACCGACGCTCCGAAGAGCTACGACGAGTTCGTCGATGACGCCGAGGGCGGCGACGACGACGTCGGCGACACCGAGCGCGACGCGAATGTAGCGGCTGGCAAGCTGCGCGACTGGCGCGATGTGGAGAAGCTCAAGGAAGAACGCGCGCTGCGCCGCCTGATCGGCGACGATCTCGACTTCGACCTGGATAGCCCGCGCGCCAACCGCGGCCGCTGACACCCGCTTCGCTCACACCTCCGGCGGATGCGGCTGCAGTTCGCGCTGCAGGTGCGCGAACGCTTCATCCAGATCGTCACAGATGCGCGCCAGCTGCAGGTCCTCCGGCGAGATCAGCCCACGCTGAGCCAGCACCTCGAAATCGACCAGGCCCTCCCAGAATTCACGCCCATACAGCAGGATCGGCATCGGGCCCGCTTTACCGGTCTGCGTCAGCGTCAAGAGTTCGAACAGCTCATCGAGCGTGCCGAAGCCGCCCGGGAAGAACACCGCGCCGCGCGCCAGCTTCACGAACCAGAACTTGCGCATGAAGAAGTAGTGAAACTCCAGCGCGCGCGCATCGTCGACGTAGGGATTGATGTGCTGCTCGAACGGCAGCGAGATGTTGAGGCCAATGTTGAGCGCGGATGCCACGCGCGCACCGCCTTCATGCGCAGCCTGCATGATGCCGGGACCGCCGCCTGTGCAGACGTAGTAACGCTCGGCCGGCGCGTGCGTCGCCAGCGTCCATGCCGCAACCCGCTCGGCCAGCGCCGAAGCCTCCGCGTAGTAATCGCGACCATTGGCATCCGGACCCGGCCGCAAGCGCGCCGAACCCAGAAACATGACGGTGTTGTGGATGTCCTGCGTGCGGAAGCGCAGTTCCGGTTCCATGTACTCGCACAGGATGCGGACGGTCCGGGCTTCCGGACTCATCAGGAACGTTTCGTTCTTATAGGCTTTCTGGATGGTCATGCGCCAATTATGTCAGGCGCGACCTCGTGAATCCCCGCGGCGCGCAGGCCGCCCGCGCCCTCAATCCGCTGCGGCCAGCGGCTTGCCTTCAGCGGTGACCCAGACGACCGATTCCGACTGCCGCGGAAACGGCAACTCGGCGAGACGATCGATGGCGTTCTGCAACTCCCGGGACGGATCGATCGCGGCCGTGCGGCCCTCGACCAGATCGCTGGCGAACGCATGTGCCGACAGGCGCAGATAGCGTTCCTCCATGTAATGCCCGAAAAGCACGGCGTTCTGCGCGGGGTAATAGCTGCGTACGCGCATCCAGTGCTTGGTCTTCTCGCCCGGATCCCAAACCGTGAACCAGCCACCGGGAATCAGGATGATCGACAGCAGGCCCTGCAGTTCCTTTTCCGGCGACAGCGACGGCCGCGCCGCAGCCGCCGATTCGTGTACCACCGTGCCGTTCATTGGCGATTGCGGTGAGGGTGCCGACATCGACCCCACACCCGACCCACCCCCAGCGGCCGCACGCGAGGCCACCGCTGCCGCCGGTGCCTCACCACGCTCCAGGTAGGCCTGCAGCAGACCCGCCAGCACTTCTTCCAGCTTGTTCTCGGAAAAGCCGATGTTGGCGAGCCGTCGCGACAACGCCGCCACGATCTCCGCTTCATCGGCGGCACTGTCTTCGGCACTGCCCGTGCGCGGCTCGAGACTGTGCAGCACGCGCTCGACCAGATCCATCGTCTGGTTCCAGGAATCACCCTGCACGCCACTGCGGATGTAATCCAGGCACAGCAGCGGGCCAAAGCCCGACAGCATCAGGCGCATCACGCCTTGGGGAATCGAACGCTCGCCGATCTGACGGCGCAGCTCGTGCGCCACGACACGGCGCACGCGCTCCAGCTTGGCGCGATTGCGCTGCTGGAGCTGCTCGTCCTGCTCGCGCAGGAAGGTATCGGCGGTCTGCTCATCAACCGGCGCGGTCTGTGCGGCCTTGAGCTTGGCGGGGTCGAGGCTGAATGCCTGCGCCATCGCCTCGATCAGGCCCTGCAACTCGTTGAGCACGCGCGGCGGCGCCGCAGCATCGGCCGAGCCGAACTGCAGCAACATCTCGAACAGATCGTTGGCGGTACGACGCGCCGGGTGCGCGGGATCCGCGAAGAACTGCGGATCGGCCAGCGCCGCCTTCATGACCGGCAACTGCAGTCGTGCCAGCCAGGGCTTAAGGTGATCAGACAGACGCGGGTCACGGTAGTAGCCATCGAACATCCGCGCCACCAGCGCAACGTTCTGCGGCGGCAGCCACGCCGGCGCCTGCGGGCGCTTACCCTGCGAGTAAGCCGTCAGAATCTGCGAGATGTCCTGCGACAGCAGCACATCGGATTGGTCGCCCGGCGTGTAAACCGGCGCCGGCCACGGCGCGCTATTGGCGGCGGGCATCGACCCAGGGGGCATGAATCCGCCGGGCGGCATCGGCGCGCTGCCTGGCATGGGAGGAGCCCCCGCGAACCCGGCGCCCATATAAGGCTGCGCCCCGAATCCGCCGGCCATCATGCCGCCGCCCGCAGCATTGCCGGACGGCACGCCGAGGAAGCCGTTGAGCGTGGAAGCGTCCATGCCCGAGGCCCAGGCCGGGCCTTGGTCGGCGCTGCCGCCAGCGCTGCCACCGCCGCGCAAGCCGCCGCCGCTACCACCACCACCGCGGAAACGCTCGGACTGCGAGGAATCGACCTTCGGCTCGATACCATGCACCGCCAGCAACTGATTGGCACCGACGAACACTTCGGACAAGCGGCCGACGACGACACGGTCGAACAGCTTGTAGATCACCAGCTTGATCGGGAACTCGACCTGCAGGTTCTGCACCGATTTCTGGAACGCGCGAATGATGCGCGCTGGCGACATCGCATCCTGGGTCACATCCCCCGGCGCCATATCCGACAACCGCGCAAGACGACGCTGCAGCTCCACCAGCTCGTGCGCATGCAGCGACGTTGCCTTGGTCTCCATATTGCTGACGGCAATGCGCTCTTCGAGCACGTCGCCATCCTGCAAGGACCACGCGTTGATGTCGTCGGCGCCCGAGAGCTTGGCTTCTTGAAGCTCGGGCTCCAGCTGGGACAGCGCCGTATGTAGCGAATCCTGGAAAGCCTGGATGATCTTGGCGCGCTGCACGCGCACGATGCGCATCGTGTCCAGATAGAGGCGCTGCTCGTCGCCGCCCCGCGCCTTCTCGGCTGAGTCGAACAGAATGTCGTCGGCCTTCTCGAACATCTCGCGCAGCTGTTCGCTGAGCACCGACACCGCCATGCCGTGCAGGGCGGAGACGATCGGATTGTCGTGGGCAGCCGCGCTCTCTGGCGCCGTCGCGCCTTGAGCCATCTGCTCAGGCGTGACCTGAGCCGCTGTCGTCGAAACCGTCATATTTCACATCTGATCGTAATGAGCGCTGCAGTCGACTCTCTCGCCCCCGCCGCAGCTTAACCCTATATGAACACTGCGTCAGAATTTGCACAAGACCCCGCCGGTCAGGAATTCCCCTAATTCCCGGTCCGTTCAGGAAACTCGCCGGTTCCGACCCGCGTGGCTCAACAAAAACTCCATCTGATCCGCCAGAATACGGCGGTTGGAAAGAATCAGGTACTCCGCCAGATTCGGGGTGTACGGCACCGCCAACAGCCGCATCCCCGACTCTTCTGGCGTGCGGTCGTCCTTGCGCTGGTTGCAGTGCCGGCAAGCGGTCACGCAGTTCTCCCAGACGGATCGTCCACCCCGCGAGGCCGGCACCACGTGATCCCGGGTCAGCACATGCGGCGCAAATTGATCGCCACAGTACAGGCACAGATTGCGATCGCGCTGGAACAGTGTGCGGTTGGTCAGCAGCGGCGTACCGCGCCCGAGCCGGCGCGAGCGATCGGCGACTGCGATGATCGAGCCGATCTCAATGCACGATTGCCGCCCGCTCGCGGCATTGAATCCGCCACGAACGACAAAGCGCTCAGCCCCGGCCTCCCAGCGCACACGATCGCGGGCGTAAAGCGTGACGGCCACGTGCCAATGAATCCAGGACACCGGCAACCCGCCGGCATCCACTTTCAAGATTGCAGGAATGCTCTCCATCACCACTGAAGTCCTCACTGCGACCGCATCGCGCCGGTCATGCCGGCCAAGTCCTTATTCAACCTCGCAAAGATGACACAGATTGGACAATATATATCCACCGCCGCCAGGGCAAGCCGGATGGGAGATCCATATGGATTAACACCCCGCTTTCACGGCTGGACGCCTCCGGCGCTCCGGGGATAGTCTGGCGAGGTTATTCATCCATACGCTGGGAACGCCGCGCCGAGCGGCCAGGGAGTCAGGGACATAATGGACAGGCTGGATCACGCGGGCTTTCCGCGCTCGCACTGCTGGATCGCCGCCGCACTGATGAGCGTGGCCGGAACGGTCGGCGCGCAGACCCTGACCCCGGGCGCGGTGGGCGATACGCTGCCCAAGCCCCCGATCACCCAGGCGCCGGCGACGCCAAGCATTCAGCGCGAGTCCGCAGCGTCGGCAGCACCGGTCGCCGCATCGGCGACGCGAATCACGGTGTCGCGCTTCATTTTCGAAGGCAATACGCGCTATTCGGCCGAGGAGTTGGGGGCGGTCGTCGCCAGCTTTGTCGGCCGGCCGATCACGCTGCTGGATGTCTACGCCGCTGCCGATCTGGTGGCGGAACACTACGCGCGCAACGGCTACACGCTGGCCTCGGTCAACGTGCCGCCGCAGAAGATCGAGCAAGGCAGCGTGCAGCTGCAGATCAGCGAGGGCCGCCTGGCCCGTGTCGAAACCGAAGGCAACCGCATCTACAGCGACGCGCAGATCCTGGGCCAGATCGCAGCGCGCCCCGGCGAGGTTTACCGCGGCACGGACTTGGAGCGCAATCTGCGCACCCTCAATGCGTCGCCGGGCTTGCAGGTGCGCGCTACCGTGCGTCCCGGCACCGAGTACGGCACCAGCGACCTGCTGCTGCGCGCCACTGAGAAGCGCTTCGAAGGCGGCTTCTCGGTCGACAACTACGGCCGCGACAGCATTGGCGAGATCCGTTATGCGCTCAACGGCCAGATCAACAATCCCCTGCGTCTTGCCGATCAGCTGCAGCTGATGGCGCTGACTTCGGAAGACGGTCTGCTGACCTACGGTTACGGCGGCTACAGCCTGCCACTCAACAACAAGGGCACGCGCTTCCAGGCGGCGCTGGGCTACGCCAAGTTCGAGGTCCGGGACACACCGGTCGAAGGCGAAAACCTGACGGGCCGGCTGACGCTCGAACATCCGCTACTGAGTACGCAGGATCGGCAACTGATTGCATCGATCGGCGTGGCCACGATCGATGCCAATTCCGACTTCAGCGGCGTGCTGCTGAACGATACCTTGGTCACAGTTCTGGAAGTGGGCGCTCGCTACAGTTACAGCAGCCCGAGCACCGGCATCACCCAGGTGTCCACTCAGATTGCCACCAACTTCCAGCAGTTGACGCGTCAGGAAATCGCGACCGCGCAGCTCGCGGGCCGACGCCTGGACGGTGACCAGCGCCTGCGGCTGGAACTGGATGCGCAGCAGCTCATGCCTCTGGCCGCCGGTTTCGAGATTCTCGGACACCTCAACGGCGTTTATTCGCCAGACCCGCTGGTGGACACCCAGCAATACTCGCTGGGCGGCCCCGGGAGCGTACGCGGGTTCCTGCCGTCCGAAATCCGCGGCGATCGTGGCTATTTCGGCTCGCTGACCCTGCAACGCCCGATGGCGTTTGGTGCCGTGCGTATCACGCCACGCCTGTTCGCCGATTCGGGCACCGTCTTCGTCGTCGATGCGCCCAACGGCGTCAGCGAACGCGAGAGCCTGACCAGCGTCGGCATCGGCACCGATCTGCAGTACCAGCGTCTGGGGATCAAACTCGACTGGTCGTTCCCCACCGACCGTCACATCGCCAGCGATGGCAAGGACGACCACCGCCTGTTCGGCGCGCTGTCGGCCAGTTTCTGAAGAGGTAGCTGAAGATGCTCAAACTGAATCCCCTCGTTCAGGCTTTGCGCACGAGCGCGCCGGTCATCGCCCTGGGCGGTCTGGTCGTGCCTTTTGCCGCGCTCGCCAATCCCAGCGGCGCACAGGTGATCCATGGTTCGGTCGGCATCACCTCGCCGGCGCCGGGCGGCACGGTCATCACGCAGAACTCCAATGCCGCGATCGTCAACTGGCAGCAGTTCTCGATCGGCGGCAACGAGTACGTGCAGTTCCAGCAGCCTTCGGCCTCGGCGGCGATCCTCAATCGCGTCATCGGCGGCGCGCCCTCGGAAATCCTCGGCGACCTGTCAGCCAACGGCCGCGTATTCCTGATCAATCCGCAGGGCGTGATGTTCGGCGCCGGCAGCCGCGTCGACGTCGGCGGCCTGTTCGCGAGCACGCTCGACATCGCGGATGAAGACTTCATCGCTGGCCGCTACGTCTTCGCCGGCGGCTCCGGCGCTGGCGTCAGCAACGCCGGCCACATATCCGCCGCCGACGGCGGCTTCGTCGTGCTGACGGGCGATCGCGTCGAGAACACGGGCCTGATTCAGGCGCGGCTCGGCAGCGTGGTGCTGGCTTCCGGCGCCGGCGTGTCCGTCGAACTCGGACAGAACGGCCTGATCGGCTTCGAAGTCGATGCCGCCTCGGCCTCCAGTGCGGCGGGCGTCGACAACCTGGGCGAGATCGTCGCGCAGGGCGGATCGGTGCTGATGACCGCGCAGGTGGCCCAGAACCTGGCCCGCAGCGCCGTCAACAACAGCGGTCGCATCGCGGCACAGGGCATCGAGGAACGCAACGGCGAAATCTTTCTCACGGCGAACGCGGACGTCACCAACAGCGGCGAACTCGATGCCTCCGGCTACAACGGCGGTACAGTGCTGGCAATCGCCGGCGGCACGCTGACCAATACCGAGACCGCGCGCATCGACGTCTCCGCCGATGGGGGAACGGGCGGCTTCGTCGAACTGTCTGGCCAGCATCTGAACCTGCGCGGCTTCGAGATCGTGCGCAACGGCGGCGGTCACCTGCTGATCGACCCGCTGGATCTCACGCTGATCAATGGCGAATCGGGCTCTGCGGGCACCGACGAGATGACGTATACCGATCTCGAGTACCTGCTGCAGAACGGCGGCACGTCCCTGTATGGTCAGAACTCGGTCGTCTTCACCGACATCGACGACAACCTGCTCGACGGCGTCGGCACGTCGGGATACGGCGGCAGTCTCTACGTTTACACCTCAGGCTGTGCCAGCAACCCCTGCAGCGCCAAGCCGGGCGGCATTTACGTTGAAGGTGAGGACGACATCTTCAATATCGCCGGTGCACTGGACTTCTACGCCGGTGGCTACGGTGGCTCGATGCAGGCCATCGACATCAAGGCTCAGGCGCTCAACGCGGGCAGCGGGCTATCGTTGCAGGGCAGCCAGATCGCAGCTCGCGATCTGAACTCCGGCGGAACCATCTCGCTGTATGCCAGCAACGGCAACATCGTGATTGATGGTTCCGTGGCGGCGGTCGGCGGTAACGGCGACTATTACCTGCCGCGGGCGTCGGTGGAGATGCTGGCTTACGGCGGCACGGTCTCAGTCACCGGCGATATCTCTGCGCGACACGATGCCGAATCGTTCGATTTCTCGCGCGCCGTCGTCGATATTTATGGCGAACAAGGCGTCGATATCGGCGGCACCGTCGAAGCAGAGGGCTATGGACAGCCGCTGTACGGCGGCGGCGGCAATTTGAATGGATTCAGCACGGATTCTCTGGGCTGCGCGGAGGACAGCGCTGCCTGCGTGATCGTCGGCTCCTCGGGCACCGTCAATATCGACGGCAACATCAACGCACGCGGCATCATCGCCGCTGCATCGTTCCCCGATTCGGTCTACGACGCGCAGGGCAATCAGATTCCAGTTGAACGGACCGTCGAAGCAGGTAACGTGCAGCTCTCGGTCTACGGCAGCAGCATCGAACTCGGCGGACTGGACGTCGCGGGCACCGGTCAGGTCTATGCCCACCTCTTCGCGAATTCCGGCGACGTGGATCCCTCCACCCGCTTCGTCAAGGTCAACGGCGATATCCAGGTTGTTGCCGCGAATGGGCGGGAGGCGGTCAGCGAATCCCAGAGTTTCAGCAACATTTACAGCGAGTCCACCTACGGCGTCGCCGAACTGGTCATCGAAGCGCAGAGCGAATCGACGGCCCCGGCGATCGCGGTCGACGGCGACGTCACCGTCAAGGGCCCCAGCGCCCTGGCTGCGCTGCGGACCACGCAGGATGTCTCCATCGGCGGCAACGTTTCAGTCGAAGGTACGGGCTACACGGTCAACGGCGTCTGGCGCTATCTCGGGTCCGATTTCGATCCGTACTACGGAGCGGATCCGTGGCTCGACGAGGGTTCCGGCAGCTGGGGCAGCGCGCGACTGGAGATCGGCGACCCGGACTACGATGGACTGACGCTGTATGCCGGCGCCGTGAACATCGGCGGCGCGATCAATGTCACCGGCATCGGCGAAGCCAGCGGCCGTATCTTCGGCGGCGATCTGTCCGTGAGCAGCGCCGACGTTTCGGCCAGCGCCGGCAGCCAGTCCGGCCAATGGACCGAGTACGCCAACGACAGCCAGTACGTTCACCTGATCGGCAGCACCTACAACGACGGCGAAGGCCCTGCGGTCATCGGGCTCGCCAACTACGGCACTGCAGCCTTCGAGTTCGTCTCCAACGCTCTCGGCGAGGTCCGCGTCGGCGGGCCGTCCACGCCAGGTTCGCTGACGGTCAGCGGCCCCATCGCCGCACTCGATATCTCGGGAGTCAGCACCGTCGAGGCCGGCAACGTAGCCGTGCTGGGCGGCACCGGCGAGGGTGCGCCGCAGCTCGTCGAGATGGTCTTCTTCCCCAACGAGACCTCCATCGGCCGCGCACTGACGGGCGGCGTTACCTATGCCGACATCGAAGCCGGCAATACGATCCAGCTCGGTGACGTCACCGTTTCGGGCACCGGCATCGTGCTGGCGTCGCTCAGCAGCTTCGACACGGTATCGGCTGGCGCGGTCACCGTAACCGCCGAACGCGGCTCCTTCGACAGCAACGACCCCGCTCTGACCGACGTCGGCGCCTTGTCGTTCGGCGACGCCGTTGTCCAGATCCAGGCGGGCAGTTCCCATCCCGCAGAGCTCGGCAGCCTGCAGGTCAAGGCAGACGATCACGTGCACCTGGGCGTGCAGATCGTCGCGAGCGGCAACGTCGACGTCGAGGCCGGACTGGGCGGTGACGGCGGCGCCATCGACGGCACGATGCCCGCATCGCAAGTCGCCCTGCTCGATTTCCTGTGGAACGACGACGCCGGCAACGAGATCGTCATCGAGCCTCCGGTACAAGAAGCCTTGGTACCCCCGGGCGGTCAGATCGGCCCCATCGTGCTGGTTCCGACGCAGATCGAAGGCGCCGACGTCACGCTGCGCTTCACGACGGCGTCGACACTCCAGATCAGCAACCTGACGGCGACCGGCGCACTGACCATCGACGGCCACAACGGCGAAGGTCCCTCGCTGCTCGATCCGGTCGGCACCGCGATCGATTGGAGCGGCGCCAGCATCTCGCTCAGCGGGGTGCGTATCGAGGATCTGAGTTCGCTGACCCTGACCGCGAGCGAGGGCACGTTGCGTCTCTCGGATGTCGATCTCGACGCCGCACAGGTGTTCCTGTTCGCTCAGGACGGCAACGTTGTCGCCGAGGGCAGCGTGCTGATCGATGCCGGCGCAATCGATGTCGTTGCGCTGACCGGCGCGATCGATTTGGCGAACGCCACGATCAACGTGGGCGACGGCACCGCCGTCAATGGTCAGGACGATGCCCTGGTCACGCAAATCGGAAACGCCATCGAATCGGACTCCGATCTCGCGCCGCTGGCGCCGCCGGCGCCGCGGCCCAATGCCGCGTTTGCCGCCGGCCAGAATGTTTCGCTGGGAACCCTCGAATTCTCCGGCGATGGCTACCTGTTCGTGCGCGCTGACAGCGCCGAGTTCGGCAGCGTCGTCGCCGGTTCGGGCGAAAACGCGCTGTTCTACAACTTCCGTCCAGTCGACGACGCCGAAGACATCCATCTGCCGACGACCGCCAGCCTGCCGTTCAATGCCTCGTCGGTCACGCTCGCCTACGGCGGCACCGACTTCTCGGGCGACATCATCGTGGATCTGCCCGTGGAAGAAACGGGCGACATCGGTGGCTTCCAGACCCTTGCGCTGCTCGACGACGATGCCAATTACGTGTTCATGACGGCCGCCGCCAGT
>DASWWX010000020.1:0-19109 GCA_036405815.1 Solimonas sp.
GGTCAGCCATTGGCGCGCCGGCATGAACAGCATCAGGATTGCGTAGTGGAACACGTAGGTCGGATACGAGCGCTCGCCGACGAATTCCAGCGGCCGCCACTGGAAGAAGCGCTGCAGCGGGCCCGGCTGGCAGCACGCCGCGATCAGCAGCGCGCAGTTGAGATTGATCAGGCTGTAGCCCCACACCGACTGGCCGCCGCGCGGCAGGCTCATCGGCCAGCCGAAGTTGAGCACGTCGCCGCCCGGCACGTAGGGCCGCAGGCCCCAGCCGGAAGCGGCGACGCCGGCGGCGACGGTCAGTGCAAGCACGACCATCAGGTGCCACACGCGCGGGCGGAACGTGAAGTAGTTGAGCAGTGCGCCGATCGCGAAGGCATCGAGATGCGAACTGGTCAGGAAGTAGATCGCCAGGTACGGATTGTCGATCAGCCCGTCGCCCGGTACCGACGGCCACTGCACCATCACCCAGTAGCGCGACGCCGGTGCGAGGATCAGCAGTGCCACCAGCGCCCACACCGCCTTGCGGCCGGGCAGCATCGCGATCAGCAGCGGCCAGATCAGATAGAACTGTTCCTCGACGCACATCGACCACAGGTGATCGAGCAGCTTGGTGCCTTGGTGCGCGTCGAACAGGATGAAGAAGTTGAAGACGTAGCTGTAGGCGTACGGCAGCTGGCGGCCGATCTCGTCCTCCGCGGGCAGCACCGGCAGCAGCAGCGTCAGCACCAGCAGGTAGCCGTAGTAGACCGGGAACACGCGCAGCACGCGGCGCAGGTAGAAGCGCTTGAGATAGATACCGAAGCTCGGTGCCACCGCCTGGTCGTGCAGCAGCACGCGGGTGATCAGGAAGCCGGACAGCACGAAGAAGCTTTCCATCGCTACCCAGCCGAAGCCGAGCAGGCCGAGGTGCGCATAGATCACGACCAGCGTCGCCAGGCCGCGGATGCCGTCGAGGCCGACGATGCGGTTGTCGGTTTGGGCTGCAGGCGAGATCGCCATCCTCAGGGCTCCGGCTGCCGCGCGGGCGGCGCATGTCGTTCCGACGGGAACAGGCGGGACTTGAGGCGCAGGAACGGTGTTTCCAGCTTATCGAAGGCGACCACGCCAATCGCGTACATCACCACCAGATACAGCGGCGTCCAGATCAGGGTGGCACCGAGCGTCGGCGCGCCCGTCAGCGCGATGATCGGCGGGGTCAGCGCCATGGCGAACAGCACGATCATGCCGTGGTGCACCAGGTAGAAGCTGTAGGAGCTGTGGCCGAGGCGTTCCATCAGCGGCCAGCGTGCGGCGTCGGCGATGAATTCGGTTTCCGCGACCTTGGCGAGCAGGATCGCCATGACCAGGTTCACGATCGAATACCCCCAGACCCATTGCCCACCGTTGGGCAGCATTACCGGATAACCCAGCGACAGCAGCAGCGGCTTGCTGAAGCCGACCGCGGCGATGTTCCAGGCCAGGCCGAACGCGATCGCCACCAGCACACCGCACAGGTAGGCCCAGACCGGGATCGCGGCGAAGGCCTGACGCACGCGGTCGAAGCACAGCAGCGCCCCGAGCGCGAACGCATCCATGTGCGACGGCGTGACGATCCACACGGCGGCGGCGGCCGGCGCGCCGAGGCGTGCGGCATGCGGCTCCAGCAGTGCGCCCATCAGCAGGCGGATCGCCGGGCCGGCGAGCACGATCGCCAGCGCCACCCACGGCAGCCGCCGCAGCGGCGTCAGCCAGATCACCAGCGGCCAGACGATGTAGAACTGCTCCTCGACCGACATGCTCCACAGATGCCCGAGCCACGGCGTGCGCAGCGGCGGCTCGAACAGCCAGGCGTAGTTGTAGACGAACAGGAACAGGTACTTGAGCTGGCCGCGGATCTCGTTGAGGAACGCCGGCGCGAACAGCAGCGAGCCGACGATCAGCAGGATCAGGTACGCGTAGTACGCCGGCACGATGCGCAGCAGGCGGAAGGTGTAGAACGCTGCGAAGAAGCGCCCGGCGCTGCTGCGCTGTTTCAGGTCGAGCAGCACGCGCGTGATCAGGAAGCCGGACATCACGAAGAACACCTGCAGACCGACCCAGCCGATCTGGTGCAGGAAGCCCAGGTGCGCGAAGGTGACCGCCAGCGTGGCGTAGCCGCGCACGCCGTCGATGCCGACGACGCGACCGCGCACGGTGATTGCGGGATCGGAATTCATCGCGTCGCTCCGAGTCCGTCGGTGCCGGCTGACGATCGTGCCTCATTGGGCGCGCCGGCGGTCGGGAAGCGCGACTTCAGGCGCAGGATCGGCGCCTCGAAGTAGCGGAACGACAGCCACGACAGCGCGAACACGGTCAGCACGTACAGCGGTGCCCACAACAGCGTGCCGGACCACACCGGCCAGCCGGTGGCCTCGACCCAGCGCAGGCTCAGTGGCCAGAACAGCAGCGTGATGCCGAAGTGGATCAGGTAGGCGCCGTAGGACACGCGTCCCAGCGCCTCCAGCGCCGGGTGCGACAGCAGGCCGCGGCCGAAGCCCTGCAGCATCGCCTTGGCCAGCAGGATCGCCGCCAGCAGATTGACCGCGCTGTAGCCCCACAGCCATTGGCCCTTGGCCGGCAGCAGCACCGGGAAGCCGAGAATCAGCGGCGCGTACTGCGTGCCCTGCGGATTGCCGGCGGCGCCGTTCCAGCCGACGCCGAGCGCGATCACGGCGAGCGTGGCCAGCGCGAACAGCGGATTGGGCAGGCGCGCCAGCCCTTCGCGCACCGACGGTACGGCCATCGCGGCGCCGATCGCGAAGGCGTCGATGTGCGACAGCGTGAACAGATAGACGATGTTGGCCGGCGAGATCGGCATGCCGTCGAGCTGCGTTGCCCAGGCGTAGACGGCGCCGCGCAGCAGCGGACCGGCCAGCACCAGGCCCAGCGTCACCGGCAGCAGGAAGCGCCGCGGCAGCAGCCAGATCAGCAGCGGCCACAGCAGATAGAACTGCTCCTCGACCTGCAGGCTCCACAGATGCACCAGCCAGCGGCTGGCCGGCGGCTGATCGACCAGCAGGATGCCGTAGTTGTAGGTGTAGCTGAGCAGGTAGGGCGCCAGCGGCTTGAGGCCTTCCCACAACGACGGCTGCAGCAGCCAGGCGCCGGCGAACATCAGCAGCAGATAGGCGTAGTAGGCCGGGAAGATGCGCAGGCTGCGCCGCAGGTAGAACGTGCCGAAGTACGACTTGGCGCCGGCGCCTTCCTTGGCCTGCAGCAGGATGCGCGTGATCAGGAAGCCGGACAGCACGAAGAAGATCTGCACGCCGACCCAGCCGCTGCCGA
Source organism: Solimonas sp. (assembly GCA_036405815.1). Taxonomy (GTDB): domain Bacteria; phylum Pseudomonadota; class Gammaproteobacteria; order Nevskiales; family Nevskiaceae; genus Solimonas. Next base: position 3,304 of record DASWWX010000020.1, read on the forward strand.
CCAGGCCGATATGCACCAGCATCACCAGCAGCACCGCCACGCCGCGCAGCCCGTCCAGGCCCTCGATGCGAGAGCCCGCGTCCGGCAGGGCGGGCGAGGCGGGGGGCATGCGGCGGCGCGGTTCAGGCGAAGCGCTGCACGGCGGCCAGCCAGTGACGCATGCAGCGCGCGGTATCGACCAGGAACTCGCGACCGCCTTCGTCCCAGATGAAGCCCTTGAACTGCGGCGATGCCGATTCGATCGCGTCGGCCAGCGCGGCGTAGCTGTGACGATAGTCGCTGCCGTCGAGCTTGAGTTCGATCAGCCACGGCAGCAGTTCCTCGACGATGACCATGCCGGCCAGCTCGAAGTACAGATCCTTGAACAGGTTGTGCGGCGAGCGCTTGTGGATCGCCACCGGCGGTCCGAAGCGCACGGTATCGCCCAGATGCTTGGCGCACTTCTGCACGAAGTAGCCCGACAGGATGTCGCCGAAGCGGTCGATGCGCAGGCCCTGCAGCGGGAAGCCCATGCGCACGTAGTAGTAGGCGAACACGGCGTCGCGGACCAGGCCGGTGTTCTGCGTGTTGACCGGCGACCAGGTTTCGAGGCCGAGCTGCACCGCGGTCTGCGTGATGCGCTCGCCGTCCGGACGCAGCGTCAGGCGCGTGGCAGCGTCGACGTCAGGATCGGCCAGCCACAGGCCGGCATTGATCGCGATGCGGCGCGCCGCTTCCTCGGCGCTGGGCGCACCGAGCTGCGCTTGCGGCGCCCGTCGCTGCGCGACCGGAAAGCCGCGGGCGTGAATGTTGCCCGGGCAGTCGAAGCCGATCATCGAGCAGACGTTGTACCAGTGCGCGCCGCTGGCCAGCAGTGCCGGTGCGTGCGTTGCCGGCTGGCCGACCACGGCGTGCGCGCCGACGAAATCCTCGCCGTCGGCGATGCAGTAGTTGTCGTCGTCGATCGAGATCATGCGCGCGGCGCCGGATTCCAGCGCCATCAGGAAGCCGATGTTGCGGCGGTTGTCGGTATTCCACGGCACCCAGTCTTCCGGCACGCCGAGCTTGCGCAGATAGGCCTCCTGCTCGTCCAGCGTCGGGCAGCGCACGTCGAAGCCGTCGGCGCGTGCCTTGGCGGCGGCCGCGATCACGGTATCCGGCGTCTTGCGGTCGATGATGATGATCATCGCGGTGCTGCGTTCGCGGCCGTAGCGGCGCAGGTTGTCGAGATAGCCTTGCAGCCAGGCCGGCTGGAAGATCGTTGTGCAGACGATGGCGGTGTCGATGGTGGCCACGAGAGGCATCCGTTAGCGTGAAAAGAAAGTGTGCCCGATCAGTACCGATACCCGAAGCGGGCGATTTCCGGGGCGTAGTAGTCGGCGATCAATTGCCGCGACGCGCTGTCGTAGGCGTCGTGATAGTGCGCGCGCTGCGAGCGGTTCAGGTGCGGCAGTTCGCCGCCGATGCCGAGCCGGGTCATCAGCGCGGCGAAGTCCTCGCGCAGCGATTCGAAGCGGCCGATGAAGTCGGCGCGCACGTCGCCGCCCGGTGCGCTGATCCATTCCAGATACGGCAGCAGGTACTTGTCGGCATCGTCGCGGTAATGGCGGTACCAGCCGTCGTCGCGCGGCGCTTCGCGCTTGAGCGCGGCGCGCAACGACGGCCAGCGCTCCAGCTTCGCCAGCACCGGATGGCGGCGGCGCTGGCGGTACCAGCGCGCGACCCAGGCCGGGAATGCTTCCTCGCAGGCGCTGCGCGACACCGCTTCCGGGTGCAGGTAGCCGCCCGCGGTGAAGTACTCCGGGTGCTGGCTGATCGCCTCGCGCGTCAGGTACTTCGGTTTGCGCAGGTGGCTGTACAGCGACAGCGCCTGATCCCAGGGGTTGCGCACGAAACAGGCCACGAGCGGGCGTTGCCGCGCCAGCGCCGGCTGGCTCAGCGAGAACTCGCGCCAGGTCACGTGCTTGGGGCCGAGCAGGCCGTGCGCCGCCAGCACCTCGACGATGCTCTCGCCGCCGGTCTTCGGCAGATGCACGAACAGCAGGTTGAGCGCGCGGATGTACATGCCTGCAGGCGGAGCGGAACGACGCGGCCTTTCGATCAGCGCAGCTTGGCCGCGACGTAGAGGCCGCTGAACTGCGAGTAGAAGCGGAACAGGTCGCGGCGCTGGTCGAGCGCGTCGTGCACGGCGATGCGGCTGCCGAGCAGCGCGGGATGGCCGTAGTCCTCGACCACGATCAGGCCGCCGGGCGCCAGATGTCGATCGAGGATCGCGTCGATGAGGTAGCGCGTCGCACGCAGCGAGTCGCAGTCCACGTAGGCCATCGACAGCTGACCGACGCCGCTGGTCTCCAGCGTCTTGGTGAAGTCGCCCTTGACGAACTTCACGTTCGGGCGGTCATGGAACTTGGACCGCACCTCGTCGAAGTTGACCGCGTGCGTCTTGCTCCAGAAGTAGTCGACGCCGAGGTTCTCGGACGGGAAGTGCTCGAACATGTCGAACATGTGCAGCGTCTTGTCCGAGCCCAGCGCCTTGAGCAGGCCCGACATCAGCCAGCCGCTATGGCCGCGGAACGAGCCGAACTCGGCGATGTCGCCGGGAATGTTTTCCTGGACGACATGGCGGATGCACTGCGAGAAGTCCAGGTAGTCGCGCAGGCCGCACTTCTGCTCGAAGCGCTGCAGCGATTCCTCGTAGAGGCCGTAGACCGAGAACGGCTCCAGCAGCTGCGGGGAGGAGAAGAAGGTGGTTGCGTACTCATCGAGCTTGGCGAACACGCCGGCCTCGCGGTCCAGACCGGAGACGTACTCGAACGGCACCTCGCCCAGCTGTGCATGCCGCGCAGTGGCGCGACCCACCTCGGTGGTGCGGCGCGCATCGGTGAGTGCGCACAGCACCATGCCCGGTTCACGGCCGGTGGGCGCCGACCAGGCGGCGACCGCATCGATACCGATCGCCTGATGCTCGACCTTGCGGCTTTGCAGGCGCGATACCAGCGCCTGCTGCAGCGCGCCGCCATCGCCGACCACCAGCGCCGAACGCGGCGTCGGGCCGTCATGGAGCAGACGCTGCGCGCGGCGCGCCAGCGCTTCGGCGGCCTCGTCGACGCTGTTCGCGCCGTACCAGCGCGTGCGCTCGGACAGCGGCAGCTTGCCCATGCGGTACTGCAGCGTTTCGAAGAGCGTGCCGCGTTTCAGGTGTCGCCGCAGTTTGTTGATCATGATGCCGAGGTGTCGCTACAGGGATGCACATGCAGGCTGCCGCCGAGACTCAGGCCGCGCGCCCACTCCGAATACCAGCTGCCGAACGGACGGCCGTCGGCGAAACGTTCGACGACGCGCAGATGGCCGAACCCGATCAGGCAGTCCATTTCCCACTTCTGATCCTGCCAGTCGCCGATGCCCAGCGACAGCGACAGGTCGTACTCGCCGGGCTGCAGCGCCAGCGGACCGGTCGCCAGCTGCAGCATCGACGTGCCCTTGGGCACGTCCACCAGCGGCGACAGGCCGGACAGCACGCAGGTGCCGGACTTGGTGTTGATCGAGTAGCCAACGCGGATGCGCTGCACCGGTACGTCGGCATCGAGCCGGATCTGGAAGCGCAGCGGCGCGCCGATCTCGATGTCCTCGGACTGGTCGTCGGCCAGGCCCACGGCGAGCATGCGTGCGACGACCTCGCCGCGCCAGCGACGGCTGCATTCGATGTCTTCCACCGCCCTGAGGCCGCGCCACATGCGTTCGTCGCGCGTGCCGCCATAGCGCTGCACGGCGTCGGCGGTGTTGCCGTCGTAGACCACGCGGCCGCCGTCGAGCAGCACGCAGCGACGCGTCAGGCTGGCGATCGCCGCCATGTTGTGGCTGACGAACAGCACGGTGCGTCCGCCGCGCGCGGCCTCGCGCATCGTGCCCAGGCACTTGTCCTGGAACGCGGCGTCGCCGACCGCGAGCACTTCGTCGACGATCAGGATTTCCGATTCGAGAAACGCGCCGACCGCGAACGCCAGGCGCATCTTCATGCCGCTGGAGTAGCGCTTGATCGGCAGCTCCAGGAACTTGGCGACGCCGGCGTAGTCGATGATCTGGTCGAGGCGCCGCGCGATTTCCTGGCGCCGCATGCCGAGGATCGCGCCGTTGAGGAAGATGTTCTCGCGACCCGAGAGCTCGTCGTGAAAGCCGGTGCCGACTTCCAGCAGGCTGGCGACGCGGCCGTTGAGCTTGACGTGGCCGGACGTCGGTTCGGTCACGCGCGAGAAGATCTTCAGCAGCGTGCTCTTGCCGGCGCCGTTGCGGCCGATGACGCCGATCGCCTCGCCGTGCTCGACCTTGAACGAGACGTCGCGCAGCGCCCAGAACTCCTCGGGCTCGCGCGAGGGCGCAATCGCCGCATCGCGCCGGCGCAGCAGGCGCGCCGGGGCCGACAGCCAGTGCGCGGCGGCGTCGAACAGCGTGCCCTGGCTCGCCGAGACGCCCTGCAGCGAGTAGCGCTTGGAGACCTCGACCGCTTCGATCGCGATGCTCATCAGACCAGATCGGCGAAGCGCCGCTCCATGCTGCGGAAGCGCCAGACGCCGATGACGAACATCAGCGCGGCGACGGAGGTGGAGACGGCCAGGCCCGTGGCGTTGAATGGCAGCCCGAACCAGGCGGCGCGGATGCCTTCGACGACGCCGGCCATCGGGTTCAGATACAGCAGCGGCCGCCAGGCCTCGGGCACGAAGCTCGCCGGGTAGATCACCGGCGTCAGCAGCAGCCAGGAACTGACCGTGAACGGCAGCACGTGACGGAAGTCGCGATAGCTGACCGCCATCGCCGCAAAGAAGCTGCCGACGCCGATCGCCGCCATCGCGGCGATCGCCATCAGGCCGGGCAGCGCCAGCAGCGCAGGGCTGGGCAGGAAGCCGTACCACAGGCACAGCGCCAGCATCAGCATCGACGACACCAGGAAGTCGAGCAGCGGCGCGCCGAGCGCGGCCAGCGGAATCACCATGCGCGGGAAGTAGACCTTGGTGATCAGGCTCGGCGTATTGATGACCGACGCGCTGGCGGTGGTGACGGTGTTGGCGAAGAACAGCCACGGCAGCAGACCGGCGAACGCGAACAGCGGATAGGGCAGCCCTTCCGACGGAATGCGGATCACGCGACCGAAGATCACGCTCCAGATCGCCATCGTGCCCAGCGGCTGCAGCACCGCCCACAGCGCGCCGAGTGCCGACTGACGATAACGCACGGCGATGTCGCGCCGTGCGAGCACGTACAGCAAGTCCCGGTACTGCAGGATTTCACGCAAGCCGAGCAGCCCAGCGCGCCGCTGGTTGGCTGCTATCACGATCTCTCTAATGGGGTCCCCCGTGCGCCGGTGATAGGGCGCCGGCCTGAAACTGTTCGGATTCGAGTGTATGCCATCGCCCCGTGGCGAATCATGTCGGCATTTCGCCCATGCCTGCCTTGCGTGACCTGACCAGGCTTGCAGGCGTTGCGCCGTCGGGGCGGCGGTCCCGGCTCAGGCGTTTGCAGCCCCGCCGAGCAGTCGGCGCTTGAGCGCCTTGGCCCAGGCGTGGCCGGGGATGAGCTGGCGCGTGTTCTCCGCCGGCGTATAGCGCCAGTGCGAGGGCTGCAGCAGCGTGGCCAGCAGCAGGTGCCAGCGTCGCGACCAGAGGTTGCCGGTGGGGTGGAAGCGCACGGTCAGCACCTGCACGCTGGCGCGCGCGAGCCGGCGGATGCGCGCCGGGGCACCGCGTACCTCGGGCGACTCGGCGATCATGCGGCGGTAGTCATCGATGATGCGCTGGTGACGGTCGCTGCGCGTGCGTTGCTCGGGATAGCGCCGCCAGCCGTACATCAGGTGGTCGACCTTGCGTGGCTGCGTGCGGAACGCCAGGCGCATCCAGAAATCCAGGTCGCAGGAGTAGTAGCGCGCGTCCCAGCCGCCGACCGCGCGTGCAGTCTCCAGGCCGAACACCATCGACCCCTGCGGGTAGCACCAGGCGCGGCCGAACGCCGCCTCCCAGCTGAACTCGGGCAGCTGCGTCGGGCCGCTGCGCGCGCCGTCGTTGTCGAACGAGTCGCAGTCGCCGTAGACCAGCTCGCAGTCCGCATGCGCGCGCAGCACACGCAGTGCTGCCGACAGCGCGCCGGGGTAGTAGATATCGTCGGAACTCTGGATCGCCGCGTAACGGCCCTGCGCCATGCGCAGGCCCTTGTTCACGGCGTCGGCTGGACCGTTGTCGGGCTCCGAGATCCAGCGCAGCTCGGGATGACGCGCGGCGTACTCGCGCAGGATCGCGACGGTTTCGTCCCTGGAGCCGCCGTCGGCGACGACGATCTCCAGCGGCCGGTAGTCCTGCGCCAGGATCGAATCCAGCGTCTGACGGATGTAGGCGCCCTGGTTGAAGCTGGGCACGATCACCGATACCAGTGGCGACGAATCGGGGCTCGCGGAGGACATATAAGGAGGCGAAGGGGCCGGCGGCTGCGGGAACTGGACGTCGATCGGGCATCGACACTCGCGCGCCGGAGTCTATGCGATTGGCCACACCGCGCAACGCCTGGGCTCGCGCGCCTGCTGTTGGTGCCCGGCCGTGTCAGCGTTGTCCGACCCGGTTTGTGCGCCGCAGCAAACAATCGTTGACCGGCGCAGGGGGCGTCAGTAAACTTCGCGCCCGCTGTGAAGCAGCCGTGCGGCCCGGCCACCTGACTCTGCAACGCTCCGATGTCTCAGTCCGCGATGTGGGGCGTGATGATTCGCAAGGCCATCGGGCTGCAGTGGGGGCTCTTGCTGCTGTGTGCGGGACTCGCCTGGCTGATCGCCGGCGCGGTGGCGGGGCAATCGCTGTTGTGGGGAGGCATGGCGGTGGCGCTGCCCAACGCCCTGTTCGCAACCTGGCTCGCCATGCGAATGCGTGTGGCCAGCGCGGCGAGCGCGCCGGCCGTGATGGCGGGTGAGATGCTCAAGCTGGGTCTGACGTTGATGCTGCTGATCGCGGTTGCGCGGCAGCCGCAGGAACAACTGTCGTGGCCCGCGCTGCTGATCGGCGTGATCGTCGCTTTGAAGGGGCATTGGCTGGCGCTGCTGATCATGCGGCGCTGACCGGCCGGTAAAACGTTAAGGATCGAACGCAACAATGGCTGCCGACAACGCAGAACACGCCGAACACGCGCTGACCCCGGCCTATTACATCGGTCACCACCTGACGTTCCTGAAGAAGCCGGTCGGCGATACGCCGTTCTGGACGCTTCACGTCGATACGCTGGTGACCTCGACGCTGCTCGGCATGATCGTGTTCGGCTTCATGTGGTGGATCGTGCGCGGCGCCACCGCCGGCGTGCCGACCAAGCGCCAGGCCTTCGTCGAACTCGCCGTCGAGTTCGTCAACGATCAGGTCAAGAGCATCTTCAACAAGAATTTCGCCTTCGTCGCGCCGCTGGCGCTGACCGTGTTCATGTGGGTGCTGTTCATGAACGCGATGGACTTCCTGCCGATCGACTGGCTGGCCACCGGCCTCAAGGCCGTGGGCGTGACCGAGTTCCGCCCGGTGCCCACCGCCGACGTCAACACGACGTTCGCGCTGGCGCTGTCGGTGTGGGTGCTGATGATCTTCTTTGCCTTCAAGGTCAAGGGCGTGGGCGGCTTCGTGCACGAACTGCTGTGCGCGCCGTTCGGCATGGTCAAGCTCAGCTTCAACCCGCTGACCTGGGTCGGGGCCGCGCTGCTGGTCGTCGCCAACCTCGGCATGAACATCATCGAGTACCTGTCCAAGCCGCTGTCGCACTCGCTGCGACTGTTCGGAAACATGTACGCCGGCGAGATCATCTTCCTGCTGCTGTGGATGTGGGCCGCCACGGGCGTCGCCGGCACGTTCTTCGGAGCGCTGCTGGGCCTCGGCTGGGCCATCTTCCACATCCTGATCATCACGCTGCAGGCGTTCATCTTCATGATGCTGACCGTCGTCTACATCTCGATGGCGCACGAGCACCACTGATTCCGATTCATCGATCCACCCACCGTTCCACGTAAGTAAAGAGGATTTAGTCATGGATTCCGTCGCAATGATTCAAGCCTACACCGGCATTGGCATCGGTCTGATCATCGGCCTGGGCGCGCTCGGCGCGTGCATCGGCGTGGCGATCATGAGCTCGAAGTTCCTGGAAGGCGCCGCGCGTCAGCCGGAACTGGCCCCGATGCTGCAGGCCAAGGTGTTCCTGCTGCTGGGTCTGATCGACGCATCGTTCATCATCGGCGTCGGTATCGCGATGATGTTCGCGTTCGCGAACCCGCTGCTCCCGTCCTGAGGCCTTCCGCCGCACTCGTCCCGCCGGAGGCTTGAGGCATGGATATCAACTTCACCCTGTTCGCGCAGGCTGCGGTCTTCGCGCTGTTCATCTGGTTCACGGCCAGCTTCGTGTGGCCGCCGCTGATGCGTGCGATCGAGAGCCGCCAGAAGACCATTGCCGACGGCCTCGCCGCCGCCGAGAAGGGCGCTCGCTCGCTGCAGGACGCTTCCGCCAAGAGCGAAGAAGCGCTGAAGGCCGCGCGCACCCAGGCGCAGGAGATTCTCGCCAGCGCCAACAAGCAGGCGTCGCTGACGATCGACCAGGCCAAGGGTACGGCCAAGGCCGAAGCCGACCGCATCGTGGCCGCAGCGCGCGACGAAGTCTCGCGCGAAGTGGCCTCGGCGCGTGAAGCGCTGCGCAAGCAGGTCGGAGACCTGGCCGTAGCCGGTGCCGAACGCATCCTGCGCCGCGAGATCGACACGAAGGCGCATGCCGACGTGCTCAAGGACCTGGCGGCGCGCGTTTAAGGCGCCCGTCGCGACGGACTGACTATGGCCGACATCAGCATCATCGCCCGCCCTTACGCCAAGGCGGTATTCGAACTGGCTCGCAGCGAGAACAAGCTCGGCGAGTGGAACGACACGCTGCGCGCGCTCGCGACCGTGGTTTCCAATCCCGAGGTATCGGGGTTGCTGAGCCACCCGGCACTGACCCGTGCCGACCTGGTCGCGGTGCTGGACAAGGCGGTGGGTGGCAGCGTCGGTGCCGAAGGGCGCTCGCTGCTGAAGCTGCTGGTCGAGAACGGTCGCCTGAGCGCGGTGCCGTCGATGTTGTCGCAATACGAGGCGCTGCGCGCCGAAGCCGAGTCGAGGGTGGACGTGGAAATCACCTCGGCCGCGGCGGTCGAAAAGCCGCAGCAGGAAGCGCTGGCGGCCGCGATCCGCAAGCGCCTCGGTCGCGACGTCGTCGTCGGCTGGAAGACGGACGAGAACCTGATCGCCGGTGCCCTGATCCGGGCCGGCGACCTGGTCATCGACGGTTCGGTCCGTGGCGAGCTGGAAAAACTTCATACCGCGCTGGCGCGGTAATCCGAGACATCTTTGGGACAACAGCCCATGCAACTGAATCCTTCCGAAATCAGCGACCTGATCAAGGCGCGCATCAAGAACTTCGAGTCGGCCACGGAGGCGCGCAACACCGGCACCATCGTGTCGCTGCAGGACGGTATCGTCCGCATCCACGGTCTGTCCGACGCGCTGCAGGGTGAAATGCTCGAGTTTCCGGGCAACACCTTCGGCCTCGCGCTGAACCTCGAGCGCGACTCGGTCGGCGCGGTCATCCTCGGCGACTACAAGCATCTCGCCGAAGGCCAGACGGTCAAGACCACCGGCCGCATCCTCGAAGTGCCGGTCGGCCCCGGCCTGCTCGGCCGCGTCGTTGACGCGCTGGGTCGTCCGATCGACGGCAAGGGTCCGGTGGACGCTGCGGGCCACAGCCCGATCGAGAAGGTGGCGCCGGGCGTCATTGCGCGCCAGTCGGTGAGCCAGCCGGTGCAGACCGGTTACAAGTCGGTCGACGCGATGGTGCCGATCGGCCGTGGTCAGCGTGAGCTGATCATCGGCGACCGCCAGACCGGCAAGACCGCGATGGCGATCGACACGATCATCAATCAGAAGGACTCGGGCATTAAGTGCGTCTACGTCGCGATCGGCCAGAAGGCCAGCTCGATCGCCAACGTCGTGCGCAAGCTCGAAGAGCATGGCGCGATGGCCAACACCATCGTCGTCGCCGCGTCCGCTTCCGAATCCGCCGCGCTGCAGTTCATCGCGCCGTACTCCGGCTGCTCGATGGGCGAGTACTTCCGCGACAACGGTGAAGACGCGCTGATCATCTACGACGACCTCTCCAAGCAGGCCGTTGCTTACCGCCAGGTGTCGCTGCTGCTGAAGCGCCCGCCGGGCCGCGAAGCCTATCCGGGCGACGTGTTCTATCTGCACTCGCGTCTGCTGGAGCGCGCCGCGCGCGTCAACGCCGACTACGTCGAGAAGATCACCAACGGCAAGGTCAAGGGTAAGACCGGCTCGCTGACGGCGCTGCCGATCATCGAGACGCAGGCCGGTGACGTGTCCGCGTTCGTGCCGACCAACGTGATTTCGATCACCGACGGCCAGATCTTCCTCGAAACCGACATGTTCAATGCCGGTATCCGTCCCGCCATGAACGCCGGCATCTCGGTGTCGCGCGTCGGTGGTGCGGCCCAGACCAAGGTCATCAAGAAGCTGTCGGGTGGTATCCGTACCAACCTGGCGCAGTACCGCGAACTCGCGGCCTTCGCGCAGTTTGCCTCGGACCTCGACGAGGCCACCCGCAAGCAGCTCGAGCGCGGTCAGCGCGTCACCGAGCTGATGAAGCAGAAGCAGTACCAGCCGCTGTCGGTCGGCCTGATGGCCGCCTCGCTGTACGCGGTGGAGAAGGGCTTCATCGACAAGGTCGACGTTGCCAAGGTGCTGGACTGGGAAGCCGGTCTGCACCAGTTCCTGTCCAGCAGCGCCAAGGCGACGCTGGACAAGCTCAACACCGGCGACTGGAACGACGCGCTGGAAGGCGAGCTGAAGGCGGCGATGGAAACCTACGCCAAGCAGTCGGCGATCTAATCCCCACGACAGGACAATCCCGTGCCGGGCGCAAAAGAAATCCGCACCAAGATCAAGAGCGTAAAAAATACGCAGAAGATCACGCGCGCGATGGAAAAGGTCGCGATGTCGAAGATGCGCAAGGCGCAGGATCGCATGGCGCGCGCGCGTCCCTACGCCGAGCAGATCCGTGCCGTGCTGGGTCATCTGGTCCAGGCCAACCTCGAATACCGCCACCCGTTCACGCAGCCGCGTGAGCAGGTCAAGCGCGTCGCGTTCCTGGTCGTCTCCAGCGATCGCGGCCTGGCCGGCGGCCTGAACATGAACGTGTTCCGCGCCACGGTGCGCGCGGTGCGCGAGTGGCAGGACAAGGGCGTGCAGGTCGACATGGCGCTGGTCGGCAACAAGGCCGTGTCGTTCTTCAAGCGCATCGGCGGCAAGGTGCTGGCCACGACCACGCAGCTCGGCGACCAGCCGAAGGTCGATCAGCTGCTCGGCACGATCAAGGTGCTGTGCGATGCCTATCGCGACGGCGGTGTCGATCGCGTGTACCTGGTCTCCAACGTGTTCGTGAACACGATGACGCAGCGTCCGACCGTGCAGCAGCTGCTGCCGGTGGAGCCGATCAAGGATGACCAGCTGCTGACGCACTGGGATTACATCTACGAGCCGGAACCCAAGGAACTGGTCGACACGGTGCTGCAGCGGTACATCGAGTCGCAGGTCTACCAGGCGGTCATCGAAAACGCGGCCTGCGAGCAGTCGGCGCGCATGGTGGCGATGAAGTCTGCCTCCGATAACGCCGGCAAGATCATCAGCCAGCTGCAGCTGTCCTACAACAAGGCGCGCCAGGCCAACATCACCAAGGAACTGTCCGAGATCGTCGGCGGCGCCGCAGCGGTTTAAGCGAAAGAATTCTTAGAGGAACGAAGCAATGAGCACGGGCAAAATTGTTCAGATCATCGGCGCCGTCGTCGACGTCGAGTTTCCGCGCGATGCGATTCCCAAGGTGTACGACGCGCTCAAGATCGAAGGTTCCGATCTGACGCTGGAAGTCCAGCAGCAGCTCGGCGACGGCACCGTGCGCGCGATCGCGCTCGGCTCGTCGGAAGGCCTGAAGCGCAACCTGGTCTGCACCAACACCGGCAAGCCGATCTCGGTGCCGGTCGGTCCGGCCACGCTCGGCCGCATCATGAACGTGCTCGGCGAGCCGATCGACGAAGTCGGTCCGGTCGACGCCAAGGAGCACTGGGCGATCCACCGCGCCGCGCCGACCTATGAAGATCAGGCCGGTTCGACGGAACTGCTGGAAACCGGCATCAAGGTCATCGACTTGCTGTGCCCGTTCGCCAAGGGCGGCAAGGTCGGCCTGTTCGGCGGCGCCGGCGTCGGCAAGACCGTCAACATGATGGAACTCATCAACAACATCGCCAAGGCGCACTCGGGTCTGTCCGTGTTCGCCGGCGTCGGTGAGCGTACGCGTGAAGGCAACGACTTCTATCACGAGATGATGGAGTCGGGCGTCGTCAACGAGAAGAACCTCGGCGAGTCGAAGGTCGCGATGGTGTACGGCCAGATGAACGAGCCGCCGGGCAACCGTCTGCGCGTGGCGCTGACCGGCCTGACGATGGCCGAATACTTCCGCGATGAAGGCCGCGACATCCTGTTCTTCGTCGACAACATCTACCGCTACACGCTGGCCGGCACCGAAGTGTCCGCGCTGCTCGGCCGTATGCCGTCGGCGGTGGGTTACCAGCCGACGCTGGCCGAGGAAATGGGCGTGCTGCAGGAGCGCATCACCTCGACCAAGAAGGGTTCGATCACCTCGATCCAGGCCGTCTACGTGCCCGCGGACGACTTGACCGACCCGTCGCCGGCCACGACCTTCGCGCATCTCGACTCCACCGTCGTGCTGTCGCGTGACATCGCCTCGCTCGGCATCTACCCGGCCGTGGACCCGCTGGACTCGACCAGCCGCCAGCTCGATCCGAACGTCGTCGGCGCCGAGCACTACAACACGGCCCGCGACGTGCAGGGCGTGCTGCAGCGCTACAAGGAACTGAAGGACATCATCGCGATCCTCGGCATGGACGAACTGAGCGAGGGCGACAAGCAGGTCGTCTCGCGCGCGCGCAAGATTCAGCGCTTCCTGTCGCAGCCGTTCCACGTTGCCGAAATCTTCACCGGCTCGCCGGGCAAGTACGTGCCGCTGAAGGAAACGATCCGCGGCTTCCGCGGCATCGTCGACGGCCAGTTCGATCACCTGCCGGAGCAGGCGTTCTACATGGTCGGCACGATCGACGAAGCCGTCGAGAAGGCCAAGAAGCTCTAAGCGCCGGTTCCGACAGAGAACGACATGGCACAACTCCAGGTCAACATCGTCGCCGCCGAAGGCCAGATCCACTCCGGCGAGGCGAGCATGGTCTTCGCGCCCGCCGCAATGGGTGAGGTCGGTATCGCCCCGCGTCACGCGCCGCTGCTGACCACGCTCAAGCCGGGCACGGTGCGTGTGCAGCAGGCCGGCGGCGAGGAGCTGTCGTTCTTCGTCGGTGGCGGCATTCTCGAAGTGCAGCCGCACCTGGTCAGCATCCTGGCCGACACCGCGCTGCGCGGTGAACAGGCTGACGAGGCTGCTGCGGCCCAGGCCAAGGCGGATGCCGAAGCCAAGCTCGCGGGTGCGGCCTCGGAAATGGACGTCAAGAAGGCGCAGGCCGAGCTCGTCGAGGCGGCTGCCCGTCTCGAGTTCGTGCAGAAGATCAAGAAAGCATCGCGCTGATCCGCCCGCCGCCGCTGGACGCGGCGGTGGACGCGGTATGCTTCACGACGCTTTCCTCGCCATAGGATCGGTCGTTGGCAAACCAGAAGAAATCCACGCGTTCCCCTTCGCGCCCGGCCCGGGCTTCCGGCGCCGGGCGTTCGCGTTTGCGCGCCGTGCCGGCATCACGGCTTGCGCCGCTGCACGTCGTCGTACTGGCCGCCGGCCAGGGCACGCGCATGAAGTCGGCTCTGCCCAAGGTCCTGCACCCGCTGGCCGGCAAGCCCATGCTCGGCCATGTGCTCGATGCGGCCTTCGCGCTCGGCGCTGCTGGCGTGCATGTGGTTTACGGCCACGGCGGCGATCAGGTGCAGGCCTGGTTCGCACACGCCCATCCCGGTGAGCGCCGCGTGCGCTGGGCGCAGCAGGCGCAGCAGCTGGGCACCGCGCACGCGGTCCGCCAGGCGATGCCGCAGGTGCCGGACGACGCGCAGGTGTTGGTCCTCTATGGCGACGTGCCGTCGACCTCGGTCGAGACGCTGCGCGCTGTCGTCGATGCCGCGCGCGCGACGCTGGCGTTGGTCACCGTTGAACTCGAACAACCGCGCGGTTACGGCCGCATCCTGCGTCGCGCCGGTGCGGTCACCGGCATCGTCGAAGAGAACGACGCGACGGCGGCACAGAAGCGCATTCGCGAGATCAACACCGGCATCCTGTCAGCGCCGGCCAAACGCCTGCGCGGCTGGCTGGATCGGGTCGGCAACAGCAACGCCAAGGGCGAGTACTACCTCACCGACATCGTCGCGATGGCCGTGAAGGATCGTCTCAAGGTGGCGACGGTCGCTGCCGCCAGCGCCGACGAGGTCGAAGGCGTCAACGATCGCTTGCAGCTGGCGCGCATGGAGCGCGCGCTGCAGCGCCGTCAGGCCGAATCGCTGCTGCAGGCCGGATTGTCGCTGGCCGATCCGGCGCGTTTCGATCTGCGCGGTGTGCTGCGCCACGGTCGCGACGTGCGCATCGACCTCGGCTGCGTACTCGAAGGCGAGGTGACGCTGGGCGACGGCGTACAGATTGGCCCTTACTGCGTGCTCAAGAACGTGAAGCTCGGTGCAGGCAGCGTCGTCGAGGCGCATAGCGTGCTCGAAGGCGTCGCGACCGGCGCCGAGGTGCATGTCGGCCCCTTTGCGCGACTGCGCCCGGGCACCGAGCTGGCGGATGGCGCGCGCATCGGCAACTTCGTCGAAACCAAGCAGGCGAAGATCGGTCAGGGCAGCAAGGTCAATCACCTCTCCTACATCGGCGACACCGACATGGGCACCGGCGTCAACATCGGCGCTGGCACCATCACGGCCAACTACAACGGCGTCGAGAAATTCAGGACCGTGATCGGTGACGAGGTGCGCGTCGGCTCCAACAGCGTGCTCGTGGCGCCGGTGACCGTCGGCAAGCGCGCGACGCTCGGCGCCGTGACGGTACTCACCAAGGATGCGCCCGCGGGCGAACTGACCGTTTCGCGCGCGCGGCAGCAGACCATTGCCGGCTGGAAGCGGCCGGAAAAAAAGACTCGATAGGAAGGACAGAACCCATGTGCGGAATCGTCGGCGCGCTCGCGCAACAGGATGTGACGCCGGTGCTGATCGAGGGCCTGCGTCGTCTCGAATACCGCGGGTACGATTCCACCGGCGTCGCGGTCGGTCCGGATCGCGGCGGCCTGTGCCTGCGCCGTGCGGTCGGCAAGGTGGCGCGCCTGGTGCAGAAGCTGGAGGCCGACCCCTGCGGCGGCCGCATCGGCATCGCCCATTCGCGCTGGGCCACGCATGGCGGTGTCACCGAGGCTAACGCGCATCCGCACGTCTCCGGTGAGCGCATCGCGCTGATCCACAACGGCATCATCGAAAACTTCGCGGAGCTGCGCGAAGCGCTGCGGGGCAAGGGCTATACCTTCGCCTCCGAGACCGACACGGAAGTCATCGCGCACCTGATCCACGATCTGGTCCGCGAGGGCCTGGATCTGACCGCTGCGGTACAGCGCGCGGTGCGCCGCCTGACCGGCGCCTACGCCATCGTCGTGTTCGACGCGCAGCAGCCGGATCGCATCGTCGTCGCGCGCATCGCCAGCCCGCTGGTGATCGGCCTAGGCGAGAACGGCACCGGCAACTACGTCGCCT
>DASWWX010000021.1:0-3291 GCA_036405815.1 Solimonas sp.
CGCTGCGCGGTGGCGAGCAGATGCGCGTCAGTCTGGACGACGTTGGCGAGCATCTGGCCGCCATGCTGCTGGACGACTTCGTCAGCGACCGCGACGACATTTTCCAATAACGAACTTTCAATAACCGGATTACCGGGCAGGAGCCGACACCATGGCAGCACTCGATCTGGAAGAACAGGAACAGCTCTCCGCCATCAAGGCGTGGTGGAACCAGTGGGGCAACGCGATCACCTGGGTGGTGATCGCCATTTCGGCCGCCATCATCGGCCAGCAGGCGTGGGGCTGGTACAACCGCGACCAGTCGGTCAAGGCGAGCGCCGTGTTCGACACGCTGCAGGAAGCGGCCCTGGCCGGTGACCTGAAGAAGACCCGCGAGGCGGCGGGAGAATTGACCGAACACTACGCCAGCAGCCCGTATGCGGCGCTGGGCGCACTGCTGTCGGCCAAGGTGCATGTCGAGAACAGCGACACCAAGACGGCCCGCGCGCAGCTCGAATGGGTGAAGGACAAGGCACCGGAGGACGTTCTGCGCGACCTGGCCCGCCTGCGTCTGGCCTACGTCATGATCGAGGAGCAGGCGTTCGACGACGCCGCGAAGCTGCTTGACGGCAAGGCCGAGGCCTCACTGGAGGCCCGCTTCCTCGAAGCGCGTGGCGATCTGCACCTGATGCGCGACCAGCGTGACGAGGCGCGTGCCGCCTATCAGTCGGCGCTGACCAAGCTGGACGACATGATCAAGGCTGAAGGTGAGGCGGCGTCGCTCGCCCAGCAGGGCTATCGCAACGTGATCGAAATCAAGCTGGACGCCGTGGGAGGCAAGCAGTGAAACGTGCTTCGGCCCTGCTGCTCGTCGCGGCGCTGACCGGGTGTTCGTCGCTGTCGCTGGACAGCCTGAATCCGTTCAGCGGCCCGTCCAAACCCAAGGTCCCGCCGCTGGGCGTGATCCAGCCGACGGCGCAGCTGGCCGAGGTGTGGCGTTTCGGCGCCGGCAAGTCGGACAATTTCGTATTCGAACCGGCGGTGATCGGCGGTACCGTCTATGTCGCCTCGCGTGAAGGTTCGGTCGCACGCATCGACGACGGACGCCAGATCTGGAAGATCGACGCCGGAAAGAAGCTGTCGGGTGGTGTCGGCGCCAATGAGCGCATGCTGGTGGTCGGTACGGAAAAGGGCGAAGTGCTCGCGTTTTCCGCCGACGGCAAGCCGATGTGGCAAGGCAGCGTCACGTCGGAAGTGCTCAGCGCGCCTGAAGTGTCGGACGACATGGTGTTCGTGCGCAGCGCCGACAGCCGCATCCAGGCTTTTGCCGCCGCCGACGGTGCCCGCAAGTGGAACTACCAGCGCGCCAACCCGGCCCTGACATTGCGCACCCACGCCGGGCTGATCACGACGCCGTCGCTGGTGCTGGCCGGATTCCCCGGCGGCAAGCTGGTGGCGATCAATCGCACCAACGGTTCCGCGGTGTGGGAATCCAACGTTGCGCTGCCCAAGGGCTCGACCGAGCTGGAGCGAATCGCTGACGTGACGAGCCCGCCGGTGATCGCCGGTCGCGAGGTCTGTGCTGCCGCCTTCCAGGGGCGCGTCGCCTGCTTCGAACTGAACAGCGGCAACACTGTGTGGACGCGCGACATTTCGAGCAGCGCCGGCATCGACATCGATACGCAGAATCTCTACATCAGCGACGACAAGGGTGCGGTGCATGCGCTCGATCGCGCCACCGGCGCCAGCCTGTGGAAGCAGGACAAGCTGGCCGGCCGCTTCCCGGGCAAGCCGCTTGCTCTGGAGGGATTTGTTGCGGTCAGCGATGTCGAAGGTATCGTGCACCTGCTGCAGCGCGAGAACGGTGCCTTTGCTGCCCGCCTGAACGGTGACGGCAGTGCCATCAACGCGGCGATGCAGCCTTACGGACGCGCATTCATCGCCCAGAGCCGCGCCGGCAGCGTGCGCGCGCTGTCGGCACGCTGAGGAATTGATTTGAAACCCGTACTGGTACTGGTCGGCCGCCCCAATGTGGGCAAGTCGACACTGTTCAACCGCCTCACCAAGACGCGTGATGCGCTGGTCGCCGATTTTCCCGGGCTGACCCGCGATCGCCACTATGGCAACGGCCGCATGGGCGACCGCCCCTTTCTGGTGGTCGACACCGGCGGCTTCGAGCCGACCGCGCGCGACGGCATTATGGTCGAGATGGCGCAGCAGGCCGAGCAGGCGATCGCCGAAGCCGACGTGCTGGTGTTCATCGTCGATGGCCGTGCCGGGCTGACCGCGCACGACCGTGAGATCGCGGCCCGGCTGCGCCGGGTCGGCAAACCGCTGGTGCTGGCCGTGAACAAGGCCGAGGGCATGCGACGCGAGATCGTCGCGGCCGAGTTCCACGAACTGGGTCTGGGCGACATTCACGTCATTTCGTCGGCTCATGGCGAGGGCGTGCGCAATCTGGTCGATCATTGCCTCGAACCTTTCCCGCAGGATCCGCAGGACGAAGACGATGTTCGCGGCCCGAAGATTGCCGTGGCCGGCCGTCCGAACGTGGGCAAGTCGACGCTGATCAATGCGCTGCTCGGCGAGGAACGCGTGATCGCCTTCGATCAGGCCGGCACGACGCGCGACGCGATCAGCATTCCGTTCCAGCGTGGTGGCAAGGAGTACACGCTGATCGACACGGCGGGCCTGCGGCGCAAGGGCCGCGTGTTCGAGTCGATCGAGAAGTTCTCGGTGATCAAGACAGTGCAGGCGATCGAGCAGTCAAACGTCTGCGTGCTAGTGCTCGACGCGACCCAGGAAGTGTCTGATCAGGATGCCCATATCGGCGGTTTCATCGTCGAGAGCGGCCGTGCGCTGGTGCTGGTGGTTAACAAGTGGGATGCGGTGGACAGCTACCGCCGCGAAATCTTCAAGCGGGAGATCGCGCGCAAGCTGGGTTTCCTCGGCTTCGCGCGCCAGCTCTACATTTCGGCGCTGGAGGGGCAGGGCGTCAGCGGTATTTTCGGCGCAGTGGACGCCGCTTACGCCGCGGCGATGATCAAGCTGCCTACGCCGCGCCTGACGCGGGCGCTGCAGGCCGCGGTCGAAAAACAGGCGCCGCCCAAGCACGGCCTTTTCCGCCCGAAAATGCGTTACGCGCACCAGGGCGGCATGAATCCGCCGGTCATCGTGATTCACGGCAGTGCGCTCGAACACATTGCCGACAGCTACCGGCGTTTCCTCGAACGCAGTTTCCTCGAAACCTTCAAGCTTCAGGGCACACCGTTGCGGGTTCAGTTCCGCACTGCGCACAACCCTTTTGCCGCA
>DASWWX010000022.1:0-46492 GCA_036405815.1 Solimonas sp.
AGGCACATACGTGCCGCCGAACTTGTCCGACGAAACCTTCGTCAGCGCCGCCGTCGTCGTCGTCTTGCCGTGGTCAACGTGACCAATCGTGCCCACGTTCACGTGCGGCTTCTTGCGTTCAAACTTTTCCTTTGCCATCGCAGTCTCCGTCTTTCCTCAATCACGTCGAACCAGGGCGCCGATCGGGGCGCCGAACCCACCGCGAGACCGGAACCGTACCGGCCACACGCTTGAAACTGGTGCCCACGAAAGGAATCGAACCTTCGACCTCACCCTTACCAAGGGTGTGCTCTACCGACTGAGCTACGTGGGCGACTTCTCTACTAAAAATGCTGCCGAAACTGGAGCGGGTGAAGGGAATCGAACCCTCATAGGAAGCTTGGAAGGCTTCTGCTCTACCATTGAGCTACACCCGCCTCGCACCGCGCTTCAGCTTGAAATTCTTTGTGGTGGAGGGAGGTGGATTCGAACCACCGTAGGCGTAAGCCAGCAGATTTACAGTCTGCCCTCGTTGGCCGCTTGAGTATCCCTCCGACAAAATCCGAGACCCGGCCGGGCCAAACGGAGCCGCGCATTCTCTTCGCCCGATGCGGTCCCGTCAAGCCGAATGCGCGCCGCAACCGCGGCTTTTCAGGTACCGCGCGGCTTGGCGCGACGACTCGGCGCCGCGGCCAGCGGGTCGTCAGGCCAGGGATGGCGCGGATAACGCCCTTTGCCGTCCTTCTTCACATCGGCATAGCCGCGCTGCCAGAAGCCGGCGAGGTCCTGGGTCACCGCCAGCGGGCGCTGCGCCGGCGATAGCAGGTGCAGCACCACCGGCGTGCGCCCCTCGTTGACCGTCGGCGTGGCCGCACAACCGAACAGTTCCTGCAGCTTGACCGCCAGCACGGGCGCCTGCGGCGGCTGGTAATCGAGGCGCACGCGCGAACCGGTCGGCACCTCGATATGCGTCGGCGCCAGGCGGTTCAGGCGCTGCTGCTGCGCATAGTCGAGCTGCTGCGGCAGGATCGATGCCAGATCCAGCCGCGCCAGGTGATCGCGCCGCGTGCAGCCCTCGAGCTGCGGCAACAGCCAGTCCTCGAGCCGCGCCTGCAGGCCCTCGTCGCTGACGTCCGGCCAAGTCTCTTCCGGCCGCCAGGCGCGCAGCGACTCGGCGCGGGCCTGCCACTGACGTGCCGCCTCGCTCCACGGCAGTGCTTGCAGACCGAGCCGGCGCACCCCCTCCAGCATCGCCCGCGCCATCGCCGCAGCGTCGCCGCGCCAGGGCTTGCGCTCCAGCACCAGTGCGCCAAAGCGAAGCTGGCGCTCGGCGACCACGACCTCGCTGGCGTCGTCCCACTGCACGGCATCGACCGAAACGATGCGCTCGGCGTGATCGCGGCGCAGGTCCGCCTCGTCCAGCGGCACCGCCTGACCGATCTGGCGCGGCGTGCCCGGCGTCCAGTGCGCGATCGCGAGCCATGGCGACTGCGCCAGCGCCGCGGTCTCGACGATGCGCGCCTCGCCGCCATCGGCACAGCGGTACGCCACTTCGCGCACGCCGCGTGCACCGGCGCGGCGCTGGGCGATGCGCTCGGGATAAGCCCAGGCGACCACGCGCGCCAGTGCCTCGTCCTCGAAACCGGCAACGTCGCCGTCGCCGGCGTCGACCAGCCGCGCGAGCTGGCGCACGGTGTCGCGCACCCGGCGCTGCGCCGCGGGCTCGGCACGCCCCTGCACGAACTGCCGCACCTGCTGCGACAGGTCGCCGTCGCCGCGCAGGCGCTCGTCGAGCACTGCTGCGGTCCACGCCGCCAGCGCGCCGAGCCCGGCGCGCTGGCCGCGCAGCAGCATGTGGCCGCGCCGCGGCGGCAGCGGCAACCGCGCGAGCTCGCGACCATGCGCGGTGATACGTCCTGCGGCGTCGACCGCACCGATCTCTCGCAGGCGCTCGTCGGCATAGCCCCAGGACGTGGCCGGCGGCGCATCGAGCAGGGCCAGCGCCGACGGGTCGCCAGCCCCCCAGGCCGCCAGCTCCAGCGCGAAGCGCGTCAGATCGACCGCGAGGATTTCCGGCGTGTCGTGCGCCGCCAGCGCGGCGTGCTGGTCGCGATTCCACAGCCGGTAACACGTGCCGGGACCGAGGCGTCCCGCACGGCCGGCGCGTTGCTCGGCCGAGGCGCGCGAGACGCGCTCGGTGTCGAGCCGGTCCGCACCCGCGCCCAGATCGAAGCGCGCCACCCGCACCAGACCGCCATCCACCACCGTGGTCACGCCCTCCACCGTGAGGCTGGTCTGCGCGATGTTGGTCGCCAGAATCACCTTGCGACGCCGCTGCGGGTCGGGGCGCAGCGCCGCATCCTGCTCGGCCGAGGTCAGCTCGCCGTACAGCGGATACGACGCCACCGTCTCGCCCAGCCGCGCCTGCAGCACCGACTGCGCGCGCCGGATCTCGCGCGCGCCCGGCAGAAAGGCCAGCACGTCGCCCTCGGTCTCGCGCAGCGCCTGCAGCACGCCCTGCGCCACCGCCTCGCCGTGTTCAAGTCCGGCGCGCGGCGGCGCGTACTGCACCTGCACGTCGAACAGACGGCCGCCGCTTTCGACGATCGGCGCGCCGTCCAACAGCTGGGAGACGCGCGCGGTATCGAGCGTGGCCGACATCACCAGCACGCGCAGTTCCGAATTGAGCGTGGTACGTGCATCCAGCGTCAGCGCCAGCGCCAGATCCGCCGACAACGCGCGCTCGTGGAACTCGTCGAAGATCACCAAGCCCACGCCCGGCAGATCGGGATCGGCCTGGATGCGTCGTGCCAGCAGGCCCTCGGTCACGACCTCGATACGCGTACGCGCCGACACCTTGCGCTCGAAGCGGATCTGATAGCCCACGGTTTCGCCAACCGGCTCGCCGAGCAGATGCGCCATGCGGGCCGCTGCAGCCCGCGCGGCGACGCGGCGCGGTTCCAGCATCAGGATGCGCTGCCCCTTGAGCCACGGCGCATCGAGCAGTGCCAGCGGCACCACGGTGGTCTTTCCGGACCCCGGCGGCGCCGCCAGCACGGCACAGCCGCGCGCCAGCGCCGCGCGCAGCGGCGGCAGCGCATCAAGGACCGGCAGTGCAGGTAGTTCGCGTGTCATGAGCGGGCGTGAAAACCGGCGCAGTGTAGGAGATGCGCGCACCGACGGCGGGGTTGAACACGCGGCACGGGGCGCCCATCATCGGGTCATGAGCGACGAAACCACCACGGCACCCGCGCCGGGCGATCGCATCAGCTACCAGCGTTTCGGCGAGAACTTCATCCGCTACCTGGTCACGGTGCCGCGCCTGCGCGGCGAGATCGAAGATGCGTTGCGACAGACCGTCGAAGGCTCGACCGCGGCGCTGCCCAAGGATCTGTTGGTCGCCGACTATCAGTTCCAGCCCGCCGATCTGAACATCGGCCACCGCGAGCTCGACAACGGCGAAGTCGGCTTCACGCTGGAACTGAGCGGCCGTCTCGATCTGACGCTGCGCCTGGTCGGTGTGCCGGTGCGCGCGCCGATGGCGGTCGAGATCCGTGTCGATATCGACGTGCTAACGCGCTACCCGCTGACGATCCAGCTGCAGCCGCTACCCGTGAGCAGCCGCAACATTCGCGTGCAGCTACAGATGCCCAAGGAGCTGCGCGCGTTGCCCACGCATCTGCTGGATCGCATCAACCCGCTGGTGCTGGCGGTGCGCGAGAGCATCGTGCGCGAGGTCAACGCCCAGCTGCGCAAGCCGGAACTGGACGAGCTGGCGCGGATCGACGTTCTGGCGCTGGCCGAAAGCGCGATGCAGAACCCCGGGAAAGCGTCGAACGGCTGAACGCCGCCGGCTCATGTGGGGTGCAGCGCCTTCAATCGATCAGCGTGGCGCCGCCGCCGTCGCAGCTCAGATTCGCGCCGACTTCCGCGGTCGCCAGATTGACGCCCAGTAATGGCATCAGGCTGTTGACCACCGGATCGAGCAGGCCCGCGAGCACGTTCTGCACCACTGCGCGCAGCGCCGCGACCACATCATTCAGTAGCGAGTAGGTGCCGTTCAACAGGTTACCCAGCGCGCCGTTGGCGTTGCTTTGATAGGGCTCGATGGCAATGTTGGCCAGCGTGTTAGACAAGCTGCTGACGACGCTGCTCGACGACATCATCTGGTACGCCGGAGGGTCACCCAGTTCAGGCAAGGTCGGGCTGGCGTACTGCAGGGCTGGGTAGTTGCTCTGCCCGACCGAACTGTTGGCGCGAAGCCCCAGACCCGAGATCACGTACTTGCGCGCCGTCGCCTTGCCATTGGTCAGCCAGGCGCCACCGCTTTGCTCCCACTGCTCATTCTCGCAGGTGCCGATACCCAGCAGCAGAAAGCACCGCTGCGGGCGCACGCGGCGATAGCCGATCTCGATCAACGACACCGGCGACACCGCGGGCAGGGCGCTGGACGAGAAGGCTGCCTCGCGATTGATCGTACCGACACGCAGGTGCGCCACCGAGGTCTGACCGCTGGCGGTCAGGGCCTTGCCGTTCGCGCAGTCATAGTCGGTGACACGCGCGTCGGCGCCGGCAGCATCGAGACTGAGCTGCAACGGCTGCGCCAGCGCCTCGACGTAGATCGCGTTTCGAGAAGAGCAGTTGTTATTGCAGACCGTCAGCAACAACTCGAATACGTCCTTCAATAGATTGCCGACCGCATTGAGCAGATTCAGGCCACCGAAGCCGGCCGTGTTGAGAAAGTTGATGATCGGGCTGAGCAGCGGCGATACCGCATTGGTGAGCTGGGTCAGCAGGTTGGAGACGCCGCTCACATTGACCGACACCAGCGCACGCACCTGCGCAGTGCGCACGAAGATGCGGTCCGGACCGTAGGGATCGAGCGCGGCCAGCGCTGGATTGCCGATCGCCGACAAGCGCGGCGGCTCGATGACCTGAACATCGGCGGCGATGCTGGCAACGCCCGGGATCGTCACCGGCAGGTTGATCGTGGCCACGCGGCCGCCGCTGGCGAGTTGCACGCCGCCCTGCACCACATCGAGCAGGTTCAGTCCAAGGTCCAGCGCCGAAGCCGGCGCGCCGGTCTGCACGTTGAGCAGCTGGCCCAGCGTCAGGGCCTGCGACATGCCCGGCAAGTTCACCGCACGCAAGTTGTTGAGACCCTGCAGCGCCACGTTGACGCTGCCGGTGCCGCCGCCGCGCGACAGCACGTCCGCGCCCACGTCGAGCATGCGCCGCAGCGTGATTTGCGTACCGAGTACCGCATCGTAGTCACCGACGTCGAGGCCGAGATCCACCGCCATCGCATCGAGATAGCGCAGCAGGTTGATGTCGGTGCTGAGCAGGCCGTTCCAGCCGCCGACCGACGTGAGGTTGACGCTGCCACCGAGCAAGCCGCCGACCACGCCGTCGAGCAGCTGGCTGTTGGCGGTATTGAGGCTGGCGACCCCGTTGCGGATCGTCAGCTGCGCCAACGGCTGGTCAGCCAGCGCGGTGGCTTGCGCCGTCAGCGTGACCGGCGAGATGAACGGCAGGAAGCGCGGCGGCGAGCCGGAAATCTGCACGCGCACGGCGTTGATCTGTCCACTGGCCGCACCGGTATCGAATCGGCTGGCCGCATCGTTGGCCGACGGTCGCCACTGGCCGCAGTCCACGGTGATGCCGTAGACCCGCGCGCCGAGATTCTGCGCCGCATTCTGCTGCGCCGCCGGAACCGCGTTGCCGACACAGGACCGCAGTCCGGTGTCGCGCGACACCAGCCGGCGCGCACCCGCCATGGCCGCCAGGTCTGCCGCCTTCTGGTATTCGCGCTTGTAGTAGTACAGGAAGCCGATATCGGCCACCGACAGCATGATGACGACCAGGCTGATCGCCAGCGACGCGAACACGATGATGCTGCCGCGCTGGCGCCGGACACCGATGCGGGCCGAGAGCCTGCGATTCGAAAACGCTGACGCGGGCGAGCGCATCGATGGGCTCACAAGCGCGCCGTCGCGCAGCCGGTGAGGGTCTGCGGCATCCAGCCGTCCATGCTGCCGACCATCGGCAGACTGATCGGCGGCAGAATGCGGATGCTGCTGTAGGGATAAGACACGCGCACGCGCAGCACGTCGGCGCCGGCATTGCCGCCGCCGCAGGACTGATTGTCGACCGAGACGTTGGGCAGGATGTTTTCCTGCATCCAACCGACGCGGGCGTCGTAGTCGCCCAGACCCGTCGGCGCCAGCAGCGACAACGCCAACGAGTGGATCACTTCCAGACGTACCGAGGCCTTCACGTCCTCGGGCACGGACTGGTAGCTGCTGATGCCATTGATCGTGCCCAGCGCGCGCACGCCGTCGGCGGCAGCGCGGGACAGGCTCATCTGCGCGTACAACACGCTGCCCATCGTGGTCAGGCCCCAGAGGATCAGGATCATCACCGGCAGCACGATCGCGAACTCCACGGCGGCAGCGCCGCCCTGGTGTTGCCGATGCGATGACACGCGCGGCAGGTTCATGACGCCAGCGCCCGGCCGTCGAGCAGGATGCGCGCCTGCCCCGACAGCGACGATGGCGTCACCAGGCCGAAGCCGGTGATACGCGGCAGGAACGGCGCGCTGGCGTAGTCGTAGGTGATCGTGACGACCACCTGGCAGCCGACGCCCAGCCCGCTGTCGCAGACCGGCGGCGCGCCGGTCGCGCAATCCGCGCGGTCGCAGACCAGCACACCGGCATCGCCGGCGCCGCAGCCCTGGCCGACGCTGCAAATGCGAGAGGACACGCTCAGCGGCTGACGATCGCTGCGGAAATCCATCCAGCCGGCCTGCTGAATGGCGGTGGTGTAGGCGGCGGTGAGCCGCTCGTTGAACTGGCGCTGCTGGCGCTCGGCCGGATCGCAGGGCGCGGCCGCCGAGCAGATCGCCGGGTAGCGCAGCGCTGCGCGTGCACCGTCCTCGGCGGCATGCTGCAAACCGAGCCGCATCAGGAAGATGAACCCGTAGGTCAGCATCCCGTAGAACAGCAGGAAGAACACCGGCAGCACGAGCGCGAACTCGACGGCGGTGGCACCGCCCTGTCGCGTACCGCGTCTGCTGCCTGCTGTCCTTGCGTTCATCGCCCGCCCCGGTCGTCCTGGCGCGCGTCCGGCGGAGCCGGGCGGCGCGCGAAGCCAGCACGCTGGCCTCGCGACGGAGCATGGATCGGCCAAGGAAACGGGAAAGTCCCCGCCCGCTCAACGGGCGTCGGCGACCGACGAGCCGGAATCAGCGGTCGGCAGCGGGCGACGAACGGTCGTCGGCCAGGACCTGGAGACCTTCCAGGACCAGATGCGGACGCAAGGTCCAGGCGCCGTCGAGATGCGGCAGCAGCAGCCCGGCATCACCGCCAGCCAGCAGACGGCGCGCGCCGGCGCCGGCCAAGCGCGCGGCGCGGTCCGCGGCGCCGAGACAGGCGAGCATCGCGCCCTGCTGCACGCAGCGTTCGGTATCGCGGCCGAAGCCGGCGTCATAGGCCGGCGCCTGCGCACGCGTCTCGAAGCGCGTGGCGCCCAGCACGGCACGCTGATGCGCATCCAGACCGGCGGCGATGAAACCGCCGAGATGACGACCTTCGCCGTCGATGCCATCGCCGGTGAGCGCGGTGCCGGCATTGACGATCGCGCAGGCGCCGCGTGATTCCGACCAGGCCGCAATCAGCGTCAGCCAGCGATCCACACCCAGACGCGCGGGCTCGGCATAGGCGTTGCGCAAGTCACGCCATTGCGCGGTACTGCGCGCGTACTGCGGCCGCAGGCCAAAGCGGCTCTGCGTGGCCACATCCAGCGCCGCGGCCTGCGACTCGCCAGTGACCTGGGCGATCCAGACCGCCGCCACGGCCGCCGCCGGCAGTTCGATCAGCACGCGTGCCGGCTCGCCGTCGTGCGCCACGGCACCGACCTCGCCAAGCTGGCCGTCGCGCGACAGCGCCCACTTCAACCGCGTGTTGCCGATGTCGATCAGCAGCTTCATGCGACGCGCAACGACACCTCGCCGCCACTGAGATGGTGCCGCTCGCCGGCCGCGTCGACGATCAGCGCGCCCTGCGCATCGACGCCGCGCGCGATGCCTTCGAGCACGCGCTCGCCCATCAGCACGCGCACCGGGCGCTCGTGCACCAGGTCCAGCGCGCGCCAGTCGTCGGCCAGCGGCACGAAACCCTGCAGCGCATAGGCGCGCAGCACCGCTTCCAGCTCCCGCAGCAGGGCGCCGGCAAGTGCGTTGCGCGACACCGGCGTGCCCAGCGCTTCATCGAGATTGATCCAGGCCTGATCCACCGCCGCCGCCTGTGCGCCGTCCATGCGCACGTTGAGTCCGACGCCGGCGACGATGCGGCAGCCGCCGCCACCCTCGCCGCGGTGCTCCAGCAGGATGCCGCCGAGCTTGCGTCCGTCCACGATCAGATCGTTCGGCCATTTCAGCCGCAGGCGTTCGAGACCCAGGCTGCGTAGCGCGCGCGCGCAGGCCACGCCCACCGCCAGCGGCAACGCGGTCAGCTGCGGCGGCCAGGCCGCGAACGACCAGGCCACGGAGAGATACAGGTTGGCGCCGAACGGCGAGACCCACTGCCGGCCGCGGCGGCCGCGACCGGCGCGCTGGAACTCGGCGAGCAGCGCCTGCGGATCATGGTCCGCGGCGGCGTCGAGCAGGCGCGTGTTGGTGGAATCGGTGACCGCCACCACGTTCACGCGCAGGCCTTTCACCGCCGCGCGCAGGGTTTCGACATCGAGCCGCTCCAGCGGCGCCGACAGGCGATAGCCCAGGCCCTGTCGCGACTCGACCACCAGCTGCCAGTCGGCCAGACGATCGATGCGCTTGGCCAATGCGGCGCGGCTGATACCAAACGCGGCGGCCAAGGTCTCGCCGGAATGCCAGCCGCCATCGGCGAGCCGGTCCAGCAGCGCGAGCTGCTCGGCTTCGCTCAGCGGCTGAGCCATCGTCCCAGCACCCGGGCCTTCTCGAAACGATGCTCCTCGCCGCGCAGCAGACGACGGATGTTGTCGCGATGCTTGAACGCGACCAGCGCCGACATCGCCAACGTGAACCCGCCGAGCAGGGAAAACAGACCGGCGGCGCTGAAGCAGGTCACGTACAGCACCGCCACCAACGCCGCGATCAGCGTGGCGAGGCTGGCATAACCGGTCAGCAGGATCGTCAGCACGAAGGCGCCCAGCAGCCAGGGCAGCGCCACGGTCAGCACCGCGCCGTAGACGCCCGCCAGCGTCGCCACGCCCTTGCCGCCCTTGAACCCGTAGGTGACCGGATAGCAGTGGCCGAGCACGACGGCGACACCGCAGACGTAGACCGAAAGTTCCGCCGGCGCCGGTGCCAGACCCGGCACGACCAGCAGGGGCACCGCCAGCACCGCCAGCACGCCCTTGAACACATCGATCGTCAGCACGCCGAGCGCGAAGGCCTTGCCCTGCGTGCGCAGGGCATTGGTGGCGCCCACATTGCCGCTGCCCAGGCGCCGCAGGTCGATGCCACCGCGCAGCAGGCCGATCAGCTGACCGCCCATGATCGTGCCGAGCGCATAGGCGATCAGCGCCTTCAGCAGCAGGTCGGGGCCGAGCGCGATCATGTCGTCGCCAGGGTCGTGGCCAGCGTCGTCGCCAGCCAGGCGGCGCGCCGCGTGCGCGCGGCGTCGGACGCCGCTTCGTCCAGCGTCAGCGTCCAGGTATCGAGCGGCGGTGCTTCCGGCATGAGCGTCAGCGTCTGCAGTTCGTCGTCGCGAAACACACTGAGGCTGTAGCGCTGGCCCGGCGTCAGCGTCTGCAGGCGCGCGGCGTTGGTCAGGCGTAGTCCGTCCAGCGCGATCAGCTGATCGTTGACCGCCAGGCCCGCACGCGCCGCCGCGCCGCCGCTGAACACCTGCGCCACGCGCAGATCGGCCTTGAGCTTGAAGCCGCAGACGGCCGCCAGTGCGCTGCCGGTAGCGCGACCGCCGGGATCGTTATCCGACTGCGCGGCGCGGCGCACCGCGCGCACGCCGAACTCGGCGAGCAGCTCCGTCAGCGGCAGTTCCGCGGTGGAGCGCAACGCCGCATCGAAGAACGGCTTGAGATCCAGCTTCGACAATTGCTGCGCCACCTTTTCCAGCCCACCTTCCGGCACGCCGCGATGGCGCGCACCGTAGTCGCGCCACAGCGCACGCATCACGTCATCGAGCGTGATCTTCGAACGCAGGCGCAGCAACAGGTCCAGGCACAGCGCCACCAGCGCGCCCTTCACGTAGTAGCTGACCGCCTGGTTGGGCGTGTTCTCGTCCGGCTGGTAGTACTTAGTCCAGGCCTCGAAGCTGGCATCGGCCAGCGTCTGCAGCTTGCGGCCCGGCGTGCGTTCCAGGCGCGTGGCGTTCTCGGCGACGAGATCGAGATAGCTTTCGGCATCGAGCACGCCGGCGCGGCGCAGGAACAGGTCGTCGTAGTACGAGGTCACGCCCTCGTAGTGCCACAGATCGCGCGTGTAGGCCTCGGTCCCGAGATCCGACTTCAGGAACCGCTGCGCGTTGATGCGCTTGACGTTCCACAGGTGGAAATACTCGTGGCTGCACAGGCCCAGGAACGCGCGGTAATCGCGCGTCAGCCGCGCATCGCCTTCGCGCGGGAAATCGCCGCGCGCGCAGATCAGCGCGGTCGAGTTGCGGTGTTCGAGCCCGCCGTAGCCGTTGCCGACCACGCGCGTCAGGAACAGGTACTGCTCCATCGCCGGCTCGTCGCCGAACATCGCGCGCTCGACACGACAGATCTTCGACAGATCGCTGACGATGCGCGCGCGGTCCAGCTCGACGCGGCCCGACAGCACCAGCGCATGCGGCACGCCGCCGGCGTCGAAATCCAGGCGCTCGAACAGGCCAAGCTCCACCGGATGGTCGATCAGCTCCTCGTAGTCGGCGGCGCGATAACGGCCGAAGCCGGCGGCATCGACGCGCACGGTCGACAGCGTCGTTGCCACGCGCCAGGCGCCGCACTCGGGATCGGTCGGCGGCGACAGCTCGACCTCGAAAGGTCCTTGCGCACGTCCGTCCGGGCAATAGAACAACGAGCTGCCGTTGAAGAAGCCGCGCCGCAGATCGAGCCAGGCCTTGCGCACCGATTCGTCGTAGGCGTAGACCTCGTAGACCAGGCGCAGCGGCCCGGCGCAGGGCGCGACCCGGAACGAACGCTTGTCGAGCCGCTCGACCGCCAGCGGCGCATCGCCGTCGAAGGCGCACAGCCAGGTGACATGCTTGGCGAAGTCGCGCACCAGGTAGCTGCCGCGGATCCACGACGGCAGGCGGAACACCTGGCCAGCCGGATCGGGGTCGGCCAGCTCGCAGACGATGCGGAACAGATGCTCGCGCGGGTTGGCGGGCGCGACGCGGTACAGGACGGTCATGGGGGTGGCGTCGAAAACCTGCGCCTATTATGCCGGGCTTCGCTGGCGCGGCCCGCCCTGCTCAACGGGGCTGCAGGAAGATCGGATTGCCGATGGCCGTGCGCGTCTGCAGGTCGCGCACTTCCACGCGCCAGAACGTGCCGAGCGGCCCTTCCGTCAGCGGCTCGCGCGTGGCCAAGGCGAATTCGTGCGTAAAGTCGTCGCCCACGACCGGCACCGCCAGCACCGTGAGACCGTTGCGGAGGTAGCTCAGGAGCTGGCCGCCGCCGCCGGTCACGGTCGTGCGCAGCGTCACCGGCGAAAGGCCATCGACCTGCAGCGTATCGCCGAAGATGCCGCTCTGGCCGTCGGCCGCAGTCGCCGTGAATGCCAGCGCCGGGCTGCGGGCCACGCCGCGCGTGCGCACGTAGGCATGCCCGGCGCGAATCGCCGCCTTCAGCGCCGGCCGCGACAGCTCGCTCGCGTACACAGCCGTCGCCGAGGAACCGTAGCCCTTGCGCTCGCGGTCGGCGTCACTGCCCTCGACGCCCTTGGAGTCCGAACCGCTGACGGCGGTGATCTTGTGGCCGCGCCGCAGCAGGTCTTCCCACAGCAGGATCGCGGTGGTCATGAACGGCTGCTCGATCGCCGCCGGCAACGGCAGGCCCAGCCCGAGGTCGTCGGCCGTGGCCAGCACCGGGCCGGTCAGGATCTCGATCGTGTCGACCTGGCTCCAGTCGATCTCGTCGCCCAGCTCGAAGTAGCAGCCGCGGCAGAAGTTGGAGAACAGCGGCGGCGGGAACAGCGTCGGGTGATTGACCTGGAACAGCGCGTCGTCCTGCTTCGCCAGCCGCTGGATCTCGGCGAGATTCACGTCCTCGAAGCCGTGGCGGTAGTCGATCACCGACGGCGTCTCGCCGTGCGTGTTGGCGTGCCCGAAGTAGGTGATGATCTCGCGCCCCGGCCAGATCAGCAGGTCCGGATGCGCGCGCTGCATCGCGCCCAGCTCGCGCCAGTGCCGGCCGGTTACGTAATCGGTGACCATCAGGAAATCGAGCTGCGCGGCGCGCGACTGCGCCACGAAGTCCTCGGCTTCCGGACCGTTCGGCTGCGAATGGAAGCCGTGCATGTGGAAATCGCCGTGATACCAGCCCGGCACCACGCGCGCGACGTGACGCGCGTCCACCGGATCGTCGATGGCGACGCCGCTGCCACCAATCTTGCACTCGATCTGCAGCACCCAGTCCGCGCCCTGCGGCGCCACCGCGGCGATACCGAGTTCGGCGTGCCAGACGCCCGGCTCGATCACGCCCGGCACGTAGCTGCGCTCAGCACTGCCCGCCTCGACGAACACCGGCGCCTGATCGCGGTCGATGCGGCCCTGGCGTGAACCCGACCAGCCGCGAAACCCGGCCGGCACGCGGTAGCCGTCGGCATCCCACAGGCCCAGGTCCAGCGTCGTCGCCGTCAGCGGCGTGGACGGCAGGCCAGGCTTGTCGGTCCAGCCGTAACGCAGCTCCACGCGCCCCGTGCCGGGCTCCACCGCGAATGGCTGCAGGCGATAAGTCTTCGCATCGCCGACGCCGACACTGCCGGTGAACGCCAGCGGCGACGCGCCCGGGGCGCAACGCGGCAGGTCCGGATCGACCGGCGCAGGGCCCGGCACCAGGGCACCGGGCGAGGAACTGCCGCAGGCGGCAAGTGCCATGGACAGCGAGATGAGCAGGAGACGCCGCATGCGCCGCAGTCTAGCCCAGGCGCCTGCCCGCGCCGCGGCCACCCTTGCGCCTTCGGCCGCCGAAAGCGGGCTCCGTTATGCTTGCGCGCATGACCGCCGCAAAACTCTCCT
Source organism: Solimonas sp. (assembly GCA_036405815.1). GTDB lineage: Bacteria > Pseudomonadota > Gammaproteobacteria > Nevskiales > Nevskiaceae > Solimonas. The sequence goes on from DASWWX010000022.1 coordinate 13,200, forward strand.
GGCGCGCGCAACTGATGCGCGTCACCGCCGCCCGCATGATCCGCAACGTGCTAACCGCGCGGCGACCGGCCGCCTGGCGCCGTCAGCGCCTGGAGACGATCGGCCGGCTGTCGAGTCTGGCGCTGCCGCTGGGCACCCGCATCGAGCCGACCACGCTGCGCGGTGTGGCGGCGGAATGGGTGTCGAATCACTGCGTCGACGCGCAGCGCACCGTGCTGTACTTCCACGGCGGCGGTTACCTGGTGGGCTCGCCGCGCATGTACCGCGATCTCAGCAGCCGCATCGCGCAGCACTGGAAGGCGCGCGTCGCGGTCGTCGATTACCGCCTCGCGCCGGAGCACCGCTTTCCGGCGGCGACCGACGACTGCCTGAACGCCTACCGCAGCCTGCTCGAACAGGGCATCGCCCCCGAGCGCATCGTCATCGCCGGCGATTCGGCCGGCGGCGGCCTGACGCTGGCCACCGCGCTCAACATTCGCGAGCAGGGCCTGCCGGCCCCGGCAGCGCTGGTGCTGTTCTCGCCCTGGCTCGATCTCACCGTAGATAGCGACTCGGCGCGGCAGATCGGCGACGACGACGCCATGCTCAGTGTGCCGGCGCTGCTGGATGCCGGTCGCGACTACATCGGCGATCAGGATCCGAAACTGCCGCTGGCCTCGCCGCTGTTCGCGGACCTGCGCGGCCTGCCGCCGATGCTGGTGCAGGTCGGCGATCGCGAGATCCTGCTCGACGATTCGCGCCGCCTCGCCGAGCGCGTGCGTGAGGTGGGCGGCGAACTGAAGCTGGAAGTCTGGCCCGGCCTGTTCCACGTCTGGCAGATCTTCGCCGGCAAGATGCCGGAAGCCGCCCGAGCGCTGCTCGACGCCGCCGCCTTTCTCGACCGCCCGCGCCCATGAACCTGACGCGCTGGCGCGACACCGGCCTGCGCTTCGAATTCAAGGGCCATTCGATCTTCTACCAGCAGCATTCGGGGCCGGCTCCCGGGCAAGCCGCCGGGCCGGTATCCGGGGCGGCGGCCGACACCGGTGAGCGTCCGGCCCTGCTGCTGATTCACGGTTATCCGACGTCCTCTTGGGATTGGTCGGGCCTGTGGGCGCCGCTGCAGGCGCGCTTCGGTCGGCTGATCGCTGCCGACATGCTCGGCTTCGGCTTTTCCGACAAGCCGCCGCGCCACGCCTACTCGCTGATGGAGCAGGCCGATCTGCAGGAAGCCCTGCTCGATCACCTTGGCGTGCGCAAGGTGCACGTGCTGGCGCACGACTATGGCGTCAGCGTCGCGCAGGAACTGCTGGCGCGCAGCGCCGAGGGCCGCGGACCCAGGCTGCTGTCGGTGACGCTGCTCAACGGCGGGCTGTTCCCTGAAACGCATCGCGCCACGGTCAGCCAGCGCCTGCTGCGCAGCCCGCTCGGCGGCTTGATGGCACGGCTGATGAACCAGCGCCGCTTCGAGCGCGCATTCTGCGAAGTCTTTGCGCCGCAGACGCGACCGAGCACGATCGAACTGCACGACTTCTGGACGCTGGTTTCCGGCGACGGCGGCGCGCGCGCGCTGCGGCGGCTGATCCGCTACATCGACGAGCGCCGCCGCCATCGCGAACGCTGGGTCGGTGCGCTGACCGCCACGTCGGTGCCGATACGGCTGATCAACGGCCCGGTCGATCCGGTGTCGGGCGCGCACATGGTGGCGCGCTATCGCGAACTGGTACCCAACCCGGACGTGGTGTCGCTGGACGGCATTGGGCACTACCCGCAGCTCGAGGCGCCGGACCGCACGCTGCGTGCTTTCTTCGAATTTCACGACGAACTCGACGAGCGCTGAGACGCGCGTCACGGCGCGACGCCACTTCGCTGGCACGTCCGCAGGCCCATCGCTATTCTCGCGGCTCGCAGAACAACGCAGGTACGGCGATGGCAACGGACACGCTGGTCACCGAGGATCAGGGCGCGGGCCGGTTTCCCGATCGCGCACCCGAACAGATCGGCAAGTACGAGGTGCGCGGCGAGATCGGCCGCGGCGCCTGTGGCGTCGTCTACAAGGGCTTCGATCCATTCGTGCAACGCGAAGTCGCGCTGAAGGTTGCACTGCAGGACGATAGCTTCCGCGACAAGGACGGCAGCGAGCGTGCCTTCTTCGCGGAGGCCCGCGCCGCCGGCATGCTGCAGCATCCGCACATCGTCTCGCTGTACGACGCCGGCGTCGAAGACGATCTCAGCTACATCGTCATGGAGTACGTCGACGGCGAGACGCTGCAGCCGCTGTGCCGGCCCAAGGGCCCGCGCGCGCCGCTGGAGCAGGTGCTGGATATCGCCTTCAAGTGCGCCAAGGGCCTGGACTACGCTCACGCCAAGGGCGTGCTGCACCGGGACATCAAGCCCAGCAACATCATGCTGACGCGCGACGGCGTGCCGAAGGTCATGGACTTCTCCATTGCCGAAGTGCTGTCGGGCGGCGTATTCGACCAGCACAAGGCCGTGGTGGGTTCGCCGCTGTACATGTCGCCGGAGCAGATCAAGCGCGAACCGCTGACGCCGGCCAGCGACCTATACGCCCTCGGCGCGGTCATGTTCCAGTTGCTGACCGGCACCCCGCCGTTCTCCAACGCCGAGATGCCGGAACTGTTCAAGGCGATCCGCCTGCAGCCCGCACCGCGCATCAAGGAACTGCGGCCCGAACTGCCGGACGGCGTCTCCGACATCGTCGAGCGCCTGCTGCGCAAGGACCCCACGCAGCGCTATCAGTCCGGGCAGGAACTGGCGGTGGCGCTGACGCGCCTGTTCGATCAGCTGCGCCTGTCCGGCGAGCAGATCAGTCGCCGCGAATCGCGCGACTCGCTGCGTCGCCTGCACTTCTTCAATGGCTTCAGCGATCAGGACATCGACGAAATCCTCAACGCCAGCACCATCGCCACCTTCACACCGGGCCAGACGATCATCGAGGAAGGCGGCATCGATAACGCGTTCTTCATCATCGCCAAGGGCAGTGCCGAGGTGCGCAAGGGCGGCAAGGCCCTGCATCAGCTGGAGAAAGGCGACTGCTTCGGCGAGATCGGCTTTCTGACCGCCGCCAAGCGCACCGCCACCGTCACCGCGCTCCATCCGGTGATGGCGCTGAAGGTCAATGCCACGCTGATGAACCAGGTCTCGACCGACTGCCAGCTGCGCTTCTACAAGGTATTCACCGAAACCCTGATCTATCGCCTGTCGGTCACCAGCGCCAAGCTCTCGGCCCTGCGCTGAGCGCGCCGCCGCGCCTTGCACAGCGCCGCCGGCGCTTCGTATAGTCCTGAATATTCAATAGATTATTTCCGCCGTCACCACGCGGCGGGAACGGGACGGGAGTCAGGCGATCATGCAGACCGGCGTGCGCGAAGCCCTGCTGTTTCATGGACTTTTCTTCGCGATCGCCGCGACGGTGGTTTTTCTCACCGACGGCGCCGCCTACGGGCGCGCACAGCTCTGGCTGACCGCCGGCTACCACCTGGCCCTGCCTGCCTGGGCACTGATGCGCGGCCATACCGAGTGGCTGTGGCTGTGGCTGTTCCTGCTGCCGCTGTCGGTAGCGCAGGTGGTGCCGGACTGGGTGCTGGTCGACGTCACCCGCACGCTGGTGTTCCCCGATCACGGCCTGCCGCGCATCGGCGGCGCCGTGCCGGTGGTCTTCGTCGGCCTCTGGGTCATGGCGCTGTTCCCGATCCTGCTGGTCGCACAGAGCACACGCCATCCCTATCTGGTCGCCGCCGTGATCTCGCTGCCGGCCTTTGCGGTGCTCGAATGGACCGCACGGCCCCTGCAGCTCTGGTTCGGCCAGAACGCCAAGCTGTTCGACGGCGTCGCGGTCTACACGCTCATCCCGGAGATGCTGCTGTGCCTGGCAGCGCTGGCCGCCTACCGCAGCTTGCGCGGCGCGGCGCTACCGGTCCGCGTGATCGGCGCCGTATCGGTGTCCGTGTTCTATACCGGCGCGCTGCTGATCTCGCTGCTGCTGATCGGCTGATCTGAAGGGCGGCTCGAGGCTCACGCCCCGTTATTCAGTATCGGCTCAGGCGGCGCACCTAGACTGCGGCCATAACTCATAGGAGGTTTCGCGATGACATCCCGCTCCTGGTCTGGCTTGCTGCTCGGTCTCGGCATGGCGCTGACGCTGTCGGCGTGCGCGCCGGACAACCCCGACGACGTCGCACAGACACCGGCAAATCCCGAACAACCGGCGCCCGTGATCGAACCGGCTCCGCCGCCGGCCGAGCCCAGCCCGTCGGCGATCACGCCAACCCCGCCGCCGCCCGCCACGCGCGCCGCGGCGCCGAAACCCAAGCCGGCCCCGCAGCCGGTGATCTGCACCGAATGCGGCACCGTGGTGGCCATCACGCCGGTAAAGCAGAAGGGCGAAGGCTCAGGCGCTGGCGCTGCGATCGGTGCCGTCGCCGGTGGCGTGGCCGGCCATCAGGTCGGCGGCGGTCGCGGCAAGGACGTGGCCACGGCGATCGGCGCCATCGCCGGCGCGATGGCCGGCCACGAGGTCGAAAAGCGCGCCCGCGCCACCACGACTTACGACGTCACGATCAACATGGAAAGCGGTGGCTCCCGCGTGATCAACGTGGTCGATGTCGGCCCGCTCGCGGTCGGCTCGGCGGTCCGCGTCGACGGCAACAACATCATGCCGCGCTAACGCCTGTTCCCGCGTCACTCGAACCCCGCGCTTCGGCGCGGGGTTTTTGTTTGGGCGATGCTTGGGTACCCTACGCGCCCTTCCGCAAAACCCCTCGGCCCCTCGGGGCCCCGCACCCGGATCGCGCCATGTCCTCGTCCCTCAAGCTTCTCGTCGTCGGCAGCGGCGGCCGCGAACACGCCCTGGCCTGGAAGCTGGCGCAGTCACCGCGCGTTGCCGAAGTGCTGGTGGCGCCGGGCAATGCCGGCACCGCGCACGAGACCAAGTGCCGCAACGTCGCGGTGGGCGCCGAGGACATCGCCGGTCTGCTGAAGCTGGCGCAGGACGAGCACATCGATTTCACCGTGGTCGGCCCCGAAGCACCGCTGTCGCTGGGCCTGGTCGATGCCTTCCAGGCCGCCGGCCTGCGTGTGTTCGGCCCGCGCCGCAACGCCGCCCAGCTCGAAGCCTCGAAGGCCTTCACCAAGGACTTCCTCGCGCGTCACCGCATCCCGACCGCGCAGTACCAGGTCTTCACCGAAGCCGAAGCGGCCTGCACCTACATCGCGCAGCGCGGCGCGCCGATCGTGGTCAAGGCCGACGGTCTGGCCGCCGGCAAGGGCGTCGTCGTTGCACAGACCGTGGCCGAGGCCCAGGCCGCAGCGCGCGACATGCTCGGCGGCGCGATGCTCGGCCAGGCCGGCGCGCGCGTGGTCGTCGAGGATTTCCTTGATGGCGAAGAGGCCAGCTTCATCGTCGTCGCCAGCGGCCAGCAGTACGTGGTGATGGCGACCTCGCAGGATCACAAGCGCATCGGCGACGGCGACACCGGCCCGAACACTGGCGGCATGGGCGCCTACTCGCCGGCACCGGTGGTGACGCCGGAGGTGCACGCGCGTGCCTGTCGCGAGATCATCGAGCCGACCCTGCGTGGCATGGCCGACGAAGGCGCACCGTTCACCGGCTTCCTCTACGCCGGCCTGATGATCAACCGCGACGGCGCGCCGCGCACGCTGGAGTTCAACGTGCGCATGGGTGACCCGGAAACGCAGCCGATCCTGTTCCGCCTCGACTCCGACCTGCTCGACCTGCTCGAAGCCGCCGTCGACGGCGCGCTCGCCAGCGTGCAGCCGCAATGGAATCCGCAGCCGACCCTGGGCGTGGTGATGGCCGCGGGCGGCTACCCGGGCACGCCGCAGAAGGGCGATGCCATTTCCGGCCTTGATGCCGATCTTGGCGCCGCCAAGGTTTTCCATGCTGGCACCGCGCTGAAGGACGGCACCGTCGTCACCAGCGGCGGGCGTGTGCTGTGCGTCGTCGCCAAGGGCGAGACCGTGCGCGCCGCGCAGAAGACCGCCTATGCGGCGGTCGAGAAGATCAAATGGAACGGCGTGCAGTATCGAACCGACATCGGCTATCGCGCGATCGCGCGCGAATAGCACAGCGCAAATCGCGGACAACAAAAAAGCGCCTTTCGGCGCTTTCTTGTTTTCTGGCGTCGATCAATTCCGCTTCATCGAATCGAAGAACGCCGCATTGGTCTTGGTCTGCTTCATGCGGTCAAACAGCAGCTCCATCGCCGCGATTTCGTCCATGTCGTGCAGCGCCTTGCGCAGGATCCAGACTTTCTGCAGATCGCCCGGATCCATCATCAACTCTTCCTTGCGGGTGCCGGAACGGTTGATGTTGATGGCCGGGAACACGCGCTTCTCGGCGATGCGACGCTCAAGGTGCAGTTCCATGTTGCCGGTGCCCTTGAACTCTTCGTAGATGACCTCGTCCATCTTCGAGCCGGTCTCGACCAGCGCGGTGGCGATGATCGTCAGCGAGCCGCCTTCCTCGATGTTGCGTGCTGCACCGAAGAAGCGCTTCGGCTTCTGCAGCGCATTGGCGTCGACACCGCCGGTCAGCACCTTGCCTGATGACGGCGCCACGGTGTTGTAGGCGCGTGCCAGACGCGTGATCGAATCCAGCAGCACGACGACGTCGCGCTTGTGCTCGACCAGGCGTTTGGCCTTCTCGATCACCATTTCCGCGACCTGCACATGACGCGAGGCCGGTTCGTCGAAGGTCGAGGCCACGACCTCGCCGCGCACGGTGCGCTGCATGTCGGTGACTTCTTCCGGGCGCTCGTCGATCAGCAGCACGATCAGATAAACGTCCGGGTAGTTCGCCGCCAGCGACTGCGCGACGTTCTGCATCAGGATGGTCTTGCCGGCCTTCGGCGGCGAGACGATCAGGCCACGCTGGCCCTTGCCGAACGGCGCGACCAGGTCGATGACGCGCGCGGTGATGTCTTCGGTCGTGCCGTTGCCGCGCTCCATCTTGTACTGCTCGTCGGCGAACAGCGGCGTCAGGTTCTCGAAGTTGACCTTCTTCTTGCTGACCTCGGGCGGCTCGTAGTTGATCGTATCGACCTTGAGCAGCGCGAAGTAGCGCTCGTTGTCCTTCGGCGAGCGCACGCGTCCGGCGATCGTATCGCCGGTGCGCAGCGCGAAGCGGCGAATCTGCGACGGCGAGATGTAGACGTCGTCCGGACCGGCGAGGTAGGAGCTGTCCGGGCCGCGCAGGAAGCCGTAGCCGTCCTGCATGATCTCCAGCACGCCCTCGGTGTAGATGTGCTCGCCGCGCCGTGCGCCGGCGCGCAGGATCTGGAAGATCAGATCCTGCTTCTTGATACGGGCAACGTTTTCGAGGCCCTGGGATTCGGCCAGCTCCAGCAACTCGGCCGCGGTCATGCGCTTGAGGTCCGGCACGCGCACGACCTTGGGCGGCTCCGGCGGCACGGCCGGATCGCGCGGCGCGCCGTTCTCGTCCTCGCTGCCGTCCTCGCTCATCTGCGGGGCCGGCATGCGCTCCGAGTGCGCCTCGGCGCTCAGCGCGTAGTCCGCACCCTCGTCGCCGCCTTCCACGTCATACGGCTGGATATCCTCGGGGAATCCGTTGCCGCCGGGGAAGTGGTTGCCGTTGTTGCCACCCTGGTTGCCGCGGTTGCCGCCCTGGCCTCCTTGACGGTTCTGGTTCTTGCCACGGTGGAAGCGGCGACGATTGTTCATAAAGGCAGACGTTTTAGGCGACGGTGAGATGGGGGGTCACGAAGGCGGTCAGCTGCGCCTTGTGCACGGCGCCGACTTGCGTCGCGGTCGGCTGGCCGTTCTTGAACAGGATCATGGTCGGGATGCCGCGGATGTTGAACGCCGCCGGCGTCTGCGGGTTCTCGTCGACGTTCAGCTTGACGATCTTGAGCTTACCGACGTTCTCGGCCGCGACCTGATCGAGGATCGGCGCGATCATGCGGCAGGGGCCGCACCACTCCGCCCAGAAATCCACCAGCACCGGCACCTGGTTGCTGGCCTGCTTGACGTCCTGCTCGAAGCTGGCGTCGGTGACCGCGGAAATATGTTCGCTCATGGCTGTAAAAACCTCGACGTGAAAGGAAGCTGGGGAATAGGCCCGCAGACCTCGATCAACTTGGGGGGCCGTTCGTGGCGCACAAGGCGCGCAAACGAAAGCGCAGATCGTTAGAATGAATTGGAACGACGGGGAAAATCGCGCGGCTGAAGAATGCGGCGTACTGCTCTCAATCGCCGTTTCAACCTTTGATGGCTGTATTTCAGCCGAATCGCCCGCCGCTTGCAAGCGCCCCGGTCGACCCTGCGATCCGAATCATGCGACCCGATCATCTTTCAGACGTCCGCTTCGCGGACCTGCCCCTGCATTCCAGCCTGCACGCTGGCCTCGACAAACTCGGCTATACGCACTGCACGCCGATCCAGGCCGCCGCGCTGCCCAAGGCACTGCGCGGCGAGGATCTCGCCGGCCAGGCGCAGACCGGCACCGGCAAGTCGGCAGCGTTCCTGCTGGCGGCGATGAATCACCTGCTGACGCATCCGCGCAAAGCCGACGACGACGGCCGCCAGCCGCGCGCGTTCATGCTCGCGCCGACGCGTGAACTGGCCGTGCAGATCCACAAGGATGCGCTGGCGCTCGGCGCGGAGACCGGCCTGCGCATGACCGTGTGCTACGGCGGCGCGGGCTACGAACTGCAGCGCGCCAGCATCGAGGCCGGCGTCGACATCCTGATCGGCACGCCGGGCCGCCTGATCGACTACTTCAAGCAAGGCACCTATCACCTCAAGAACATCGAAGTGCTGGTGCTGGACGAGGCCGACCGCATGTTCGACCTCGGCTTCATCGACGACATCCGCTACCTGATCCGCAAGATGCCGCAGGCAGCGCAGCGCAAGAACTACCTGTTCTCGGCGACGTTGTCGCATCGCGTGCTCGAACTCGCCTACGAGCACATGAACAGCCCGCAGAAAATCGAGATCGAACCGGAGCAGGTCACCGCCGAACGCGTGCGCCAGGCGATGATCCACGTCGCCAACGACGAGAAGCTGCCGATGCTGCTCGGCCTGCTGCGCCACAAGCAGGCCGTGCGCACGCTGGTGTTCATCAACACCAAGCGTGAGGCCGAGCAGCTCGAGAAGGGTCTGCAGCTCAACGGCTTCAACGCCCGCGTGCTGTCCGGTGACGTCTCCCAGGGCACGCGCCTGCGGCTGCTGGAAGAGTTCAAGGACGGCAAGCTGCCGGTGCTGGTGGCTACCGATGTCGCCGCGCGCGGCCTCCACATCCCGGGCGTGGATCTGGTCATCAATTACGACCTGCCGCAGGACCCGGAAGACTACGTGCACCGCATCGGCCGCACCGCACGCGCCGGCGCCTCCGGCGACGCGATTTCGCTGTGCTGCGAGACCTGGGTCTATTCGCTGCCGGAAATCGAGAAGTACATCGGCGGCCGTATCCCGCCGCTGGAGGGCGGCCACGATCTCATCGCTACCGACTTCGCTCGCCCGCCCGCCCCGCCCCGCCGCCACTTCGGCGGAGGCGGCCGGGGGCGTGGTGGCAGCGGGCGTAGCGGTGGTGGACGCCCGCCCAACCGGCGTCGCTGATTCACTTGAAAAAGCTTGCGTAACGCCCCTTGTCCATTGCATATTTCGCAAATCTTGCGGGGCGGACCGGTGAGGGCGGCATGGGATCGAACGTGAAACAAGGCGCAGGCAGTCGCGCTTGGCGACACCTCGGCATGGCCCTCGCGCTTGCGGGCCTGATCGGCGCCAGCGCCCCCGCCGCCGTCGCTGCACCGGCCGCCGGGTCCTCCAAGAGCGCCAACGCGCCCTCCCAGCAAAAGCCGGCGCCGAAGAGGAAGACCAGCACCAAGAAGAAAAAGAAGGCCGCCACTGCCGCTGCGCCGGCACCGATGTCCTTCGGCCAGAAGCTAGGCCTGCGCAAGACGCCGGATGCGTTGGCGCTGGGATCCAGCGTTGCACTGGTCGCCGATCAGCAGACCGGCGACATCCTGGTTTCCAAGAACATCGACGCGGTGTTGCCGATCGCGTCGCTGACCAAGCTGATGACGGCGCTGGTCGTCATCGAAGCCGCGCAACCGCTGGACGACGTGCTGACGATTTCGCAGGCGGACGTCGACACCTACAAGGGCACGCATTCGCGACTGGCGGTCGGTGGCAGGCTCAGCCGCGATGATCTGCTGCTGCTCGCGCTGATGTCCTCCGAAAATCGTGCGGCCGCCGCGCTCGGCCGCAACTATCCCGGCGGCACCCCCGCATTCGTCGTGGCGATGAACCATCGCGCCCGGACGCTTGGCATGACCAAGACGCGTTTCGTCGATGCCACGGGCCTGTCGAGCGGCAATACCTCCACGGCGCGCGACCTGCTGAAGCTGACAGCCGCGGTCTATCAGGAGCCCCTGATCCGCGCCTACTCGACGCGCGAGAGTCATCATGTGCGTCCAGCGCGCCAGCCGCTGAACTACGTCTCCAGCAACCGCCTGGTGCGCGGCGTCAACGACTGGATCATCGGCTTGCAGAAAACCGGCTTTACCAACGAGGCAGGCCGTTGTCTGGTGATGCAGGCCATGGTGCAGCAGCGCCCGCTGGCGATGATCTTCCTCGACTCCACCGGCACGATGACACGCTACGGCGATGCCAGCCGCGTGCGCGCCTGGCTGCAGGGCGATGAGGCGCGTGCGATCAAGGTCGATCAACGCCGTCAGGCCGGCGACACGCTGTCGCACTCCTGAGAATCAGCGCCCGAAGACGCGCGGACGTTCAGTCCGCGGTCGACGCCGATGCAAGGCGCGCAGCAGGGCGCGACAACTCACCGATCGTCCGCGCAGTCACGAATCCCGGCAGATCGCGTTCCGCAGCGCCGCTGTCGGGCTGCCGCAACCCCACGACCTGCCCGATACCGAACGTACGCGCTGCGGCCAGCACCAGCGCACTGTCGTCGACGAACAGCGCGCGCTGCGGATCGAAGGGCCGGCCATCGCGCAGCGCGTGCCAGAACGCCTGCGCTTCCTTGGGGTGGCCGAAGTCATGCGAGCTGACGATGCGGTCGAAGTAGTGCCCAAGGCCTGTGTGTTCGATCTTCAGCTGCCAGCTATCGCGATGTGCGTTGGTCGCGAGCCATAGCGGGCGCCCCGACGCTCGCACCGCCTGCAGAAAATCCTCGGCGCCCGGCAGCACCCGGATGCGATCCCGAATCTCGCGCTTGAGCTGCGCGATGCCCAGGCCGGTGATCTCGCTCCAGTAATCGGTGCAATACCACGGTAGCGTGTGCTCCACCGCGATGAACTTCGGGGCCAGCGCCTCGCGCGCCCGCGCCAACGTCAGCCCGTGCTTCTCCGCATAGCGTTGCGGCAGCAGATCGCGCCAGAAGTAATTGTCGTAGGCGAGATCGAGCAGCGTGCCGTCCATGTCGAGGATGACCCACTCGACGGCATCCCAATCCACTTCGATGTTCACGGCGCTGGTCATGGTGCCGGTATGATACCGGCCGCCATGAAAACCACTCCCGAACTGCTTGATGCCGTGCTGCGCATCGCCGTCGATGCCGGCGACCGCATCCTCGTGATTTACCGCTCGCCGGATTTCGACGTCAGCCGCAAGGACGATGACTCGCCTCTGACGCAGGCCGACCTGGCCGCGCATCGCCATATCGTCGAAGAGCTGCAGAAGCTCACGCCGGAGATTCCGGTGCTGTCCGAAGAGGCTGCGGACATCCCCTATGCCACGCGTCGGACCTGGACGCGCTACTGGCTGGTGGACCCGCTCGATGGCACCAAAGAGTTCATCAAGCGCAACGACGAGTTCACCGTCAACATCGCGTTGATCGACGCCGGCGAACCCGTGCTGGGCGTCGTCCATGCGCCGGCGCTGAACCAGTCCTGGCTCGGCGCGCGCGGCCTCGGCGCCTTCCAGATCCGCGACGGCGTGCGCAGCGCGATCCGCACGCGCACACCGCCGCCGGCCAGGCCGGCCTTCGTTGTCAGCAAGTCCCACAAGGACGCGGCGCTGGAGGCGTTCCTGGCCAAGGCGCCCGAACACGATGCCGTCAGCCGCGGCTCCTCGCTGAAGTTCTGCCAGGTCGCGGCCGGCGACGCCGACCTGTACCCGCGCACCGGTCCGACCTCGGAGTGGGATACGGCCGCAGGGCAAGCCGTGGTCGAGCAGGCAGGCGGTCAGGTGCTGCGTACGCCGGAGCTGACGCCCCTGCGCTACAACGAAAAGGAATCGCTGCTCAACCCGACGTTCCTCGTCATCGGCGACCCGGCCTACGCCTGGCCGGACAAGCTGGGCCTGCGCCGCTAGCCACGGGTAGCGACGCCGCGGCGTGCGGCGCGCCGCACGCGCCAAACGCTAGACCGTCACCTCGGTGAAATCGCGCGCCTGCGGATGCGCCGGCGCTGCCACCGCCTTGGCGTCGCGCAACAACTGGCAGGTCTGCATGCCGGCCGCGCGCGCCGCATCCAGTTCCTCTCCGATATCGGACAAGAACAGCACCGCGTCACCAGGCAATCCGATCTCAGCCAGGATCGCGTGATACGAGGCCGCGTCACGCTTGCCACCGATGCGCGTGTCGAAATAGCCGGAGAACAAGGGCGTCAGATCGCCAAAGTCGGTGTGGCCGAAGATCAGCTGCTGCGCCGCCACCGAGCCCGACGAGTACACATACAGCCGTTTTCCAGCCGCATGCCAGCGGCGCAGACGTTCCGGCGTGTCGGTGTAGACGTGCCCCTTCAGTTCACCGGCCTCGTAGCCGGTTTTCCAGACCAGGCCCTGCAGCGTCTTCAGCGGCGTGAGCTTGCGGTCCTCGGCAATCCATTGCTCCAGCACGTCCGCGGCTTCGTCGATCGACAGGTCGCGGCCGACGATCTGTTCGACCTCGTCCAGCGCCGTCTGCACGGCATCGTTGCCACCCTGCGCCTTCAAAAACGCGCGCAGGTGCGCCTTGGCGTAGGGAAACAGCGTCTGGTGGACGAAGTCGATCGAGGAGGTGGTTCCTTCGATGTCGGTGACGATGGCCTTGATCACGCCGCCGTCTCGTACCGCGGGAACCGATCGGCGATCGTGTCGCCCGTGAAATTGCCGACCCAGCCTTCCGGAATACGGAAGAAACGGATCGCCTTGAAGAACGGCTTGGGCCCCATGTCGAACCAATGCGTGGTGTTGGCCGGCAGGTTGATCAGATCGCCGCGCGTGCATTCGGTCATGTACACCTTGCCGCTGGCACGGATGTAGAACATGCCGGAACCGTCGACGAAGAAACGCGTCTCGAAATCGGCGTGCGTGTGTTCGGCGAGGAACTTGCCGCGCGCCGCTTCCGCCTGCGGGTGCTCGGGGTGCATCGCAACGACGTCAATGCTGACGAAGCCGTACTTGCGATTGAGCTTGTCGATCGCGTCCTGGTAGGCAGCGATGACTTCCTCCTGGCCGTCGTCCGGCTTCAGCGGCTTGGACGCATCCCAACGCTCGAATTCGACGCCGATCGCTGCAAGCTGATCGCGGATGTCGGCAAACTCGGTATGGCGCGCCAGCACGCGGCCCGGTTCGTTGTCGGCGAAGACGGTGAGTGTGGTCATGTCTGATGACTCCTACGGTGCAGCCGAGCGCAGTTCGCACTCGAACATGAATTCCAGGGCCTCGACGCGCCAGCGCGCCTGCGCCACATCGGCGCCCCAGGCGTACAGGCCGTGCCCGGCGATGACGTAGGCGGGCACCTGGGGATGACGCTTCATATGGGCATCGACCGTCGCCGCAAGGCGCGGGATGTCCTGGTCGTTGGCGAAAACCGGCACGTCGACCGTCGCATCGTGGGTCGAGATGCCGGGCAGCAGCTTCAGCAACTCGTAGCCCGCCAGCCGGATACTCGTCAGGCGCCGCGACAGCACGGTATTGGCGACCGAGTGCGTGTGCAGCACCGCACCGATCGCCGGGTCATGGCGATACAACTGGCAGTGCAGCAGGGTCTCGTACGACGCCTTGCGCGAACTGTCGATCGGCCGACCATCGAAATCGGCAATCAGAAAATCCGCCTCGTCCAGCTCGCCCTTATGACATCCCGAAGCCGTGATCAGCATGCGATCGGGATCAAGACGCGCCGAGAAGTTGCCACCCGTGGCCGGCACCCAGCCACGCGCATGGAACAACTGTCCAGCGGCGATCAGGGCAGTGGCAGCAGCGGGGATGGACGGGGCGCTCATGGGGCTGCGACTTTAGGCCATGCCGAGGGCAGGCTCAACGCATAAGCTCAGATCGGCAGCACCGTCCACGCTCAAGCGCATCGCGGTACGTGCCGCCAGAATGCACAAGGCCCGCTCGGAGCGGGCCTTGTCGGAAGCGGCCCTCAACCGAGGGCACCGGCAACAGCCAGTTACTTGATCTTGGCTTCCTTGAACTCGACGTGCTTGCGCACGACCGGGTCGTACTTGTTGAACGTGAACTTGTCCGGCGTGTTCTTACGGTTCTTGGTGGTCGTGTAGTAGTAGCCGGTGTTGGCCGTGGACACGAGCTTCACTTTTTCGACGTCTTTCTTCTTGGCCATGGCTTACACCTTCTCGCCGCGTGCGCGGATTTCGGACAGAACCGCTTCGACGCCCTTCTTGTCGATGATGCGCATGCCGTGCGCGGACACTCGCAGGCTCACGAAGCGCTTCTCGGTCTCGACCCAGAAACGGTGCGTGTGCAGATTCGGCTCGAAACGGCGACGGCGACGATTGTTGGCGTGCGACACCGTGTTGCCGACGATCGGCCGCTTACCGGTGACCTGACAGACTTTCGACATGACACAAAACCCCGGAAAAAGACGACAGCGCTCGGCCTGGGGCCGGGCGAAAGGGGCGCAATTGTGCCAGCGTGTCCCGATCAGAGCAAGGGCCGTCGACAACCGTGACATGCGCCCAGCCGCTCCCCTGTAGCGGGAGCGTCGGGCGATCCAGTATTTTTGACGGATGCCGTCGCCATCCACTGCCTCAGCCCCAGCAGACCCCGAGTCGCAGCGCCGGGCCCTGCTGGCCGCCGCCTCGCGTCTGGTCCGTCAAAAACCGGCCGAGCCGCTGACGCCAACCCGCCTGTGCCAGGAAGCGGGGGTCAGCGAGGCTGCGTTCGCCACAAACTGGCCCGAGGCGCTGGCCTTCGAGCGTCAGTTGCTGGTCAGCCTGCTCGACGAAGTGCGCGATTCGGTGGCCAAGACCACGTTGGGCATGGCCCCGGGGCTGGCGCGACTGAAACTCGCGGTCGAAGCCTATCTGGACGCCAATCGCGCGCGCCCCGCCGTGCGGGCCCTCGCCCTCAAGCTACAGGCCGATGCCGACGGCGCCGCAACGCTGCGCAGTCGCGTCGCCGGCTTCACGTTGATGATGGAGATGGAGCTGCAGGCCATGCAGTGGCCGCATCCAGCCGCCACAGCGCGCCTGTTTACCGCCGCCGTGCTGGAAACCGCCTATGCCGAACATGAGGCGGGCGCCAAGGTGCCCGCGTTGCGCGACTGCGTGTTTCGCTACTTCGACAACGGCCGCGCATGAGTTCGATCCGCGACACCCTGCTGGCGGCCGGCCCGCAACTGACAACGCGTTACACCTTGGCCGAACTCAGTCCCGCCCGCATCGGCGAAGGCGCCGGCCTCGACGAGCGCGCGTTTACGGAAACATTCGATAGCGTGCTGGATTACATCAACGGCCTGCAGCAGCGCTTCATGGACGGGCTGCGCGACCGAATCTTCAAGTTGACGCTTGATGCCCCGCCCGGTCTTCTGCGCGTCAAGCTTGCCTCGGAGGCTTATCTGAGCGGATGCCTCGAACAGCGCGCGCTGCGCAGCTGGCTGATCGAAGCACGTGCGCAACCGCTGGTCGCTGCTGGCCTGCGCAAGCAGAACCAGGTCTACTGGTTGATCGTCGGCTCGGAGCTGGCCACAAAAGGCTGGCCGCACCCGCAAGCCGCGGGCCGCCTTTACCTGGCCAT
This sequence comes from Solimonas sp., assembly GCA_036405815.1. GTDB lineage: Bacteria > Pseudomonadota > Gammaproteobacteria > Nevskiales > Nevskiaceae > Solimonas. The sequence continues at coordinate 29,163 of DASWWX010000022.1, forward strand.
GATCAATGAGGCGTCGGTCGTCGAGCATCGCGCCGGCCAAGTCGTGACCTCGGTGCGCGAAGCACTGTGGGACTTTCTGGAGCGCGGCGGCCCCAGGACCTGAGCCGTTCCCGGTCATCGACCAGCTGTCGGCCCAGCAGCCGCCTCACAGCCAGCCCCGCGCGGCAAAGCTGACCGGCTCGCCATCGCCGATCACCAGGTGGTCGAGCACACGGATATCGAGCAGACCCAGTGCCTGACTCAAGCGCTCGGTCAGGCGGCGATCCGCCGCACTGGGCTCCGGCGCACCGCTCGGATGGTTGTGCGCGAAAATCAGCGCCGCGGCATTGTGGCGCAGCGCACGCCGCACCACCTCGCGGGGATAGACGGCGGCGCCGTCCAACGTACCGCGCGCCAGTTCCTCGTAGGCCAGCACGCGATGCTGGGTATCCAGGAACAGGGCTGCGAAAACCTCGTGGTCGAGATGCTGCAATTGCAGACGCAGGTACTCCGCCGCAGTGCGCGGATCGCTGAGTGCCTGGCCACGACGAACGGCCTCACCGCAGTGACGGCGCGCCAATTCCAGCACCGCCTGCAATTGGGCGTACTTGGCCCGCCCCATACCATGCCGCTCGCAGAACTCGGCCTCGGATGCGCGCATCAGTGCGCGAATCCCACCGAAATGGGCAATCAGATCGCGCGCGAGGTCCACCGCGCTGCGCCCGCGCACGCCGGTGCGCAAGAAGATGGCCAGCAGCTCGGCATCGGACAGCCCCGCCGCCCCACGCTGCAGCAACTTCTCCCGTGGGCGCTCGGCCTCGGGCCAGTGGCGAATCGTCGAGGGCACGGTACTGGCGGACTCGGCAACGGGGGCAGAACCCTGCAGATCGATCAGCGGCATTTCGCGTTCCATAGATGGATGCTGCCGCCCGCCAGGCTCAAATCCTGAGCCCGCCCGCACCAGCCGCCGTCGCTACAATGCGCGGATGAACGACTCCAGCGCCTCCCTCGCGACTCGCCTGGCCGGCCGCCGCATTCTGCTCGGCGTGACGGGCGGGATCGCCGCCTACAAGGCGGCCGATCTCGTGCGTCGACTCAAGGAAGCGGGCGCAGAAGTGCAGGTCGTGATGACCGACGCCGCGCGGGAATTCGTAACGCCGCTGACCTTTCAGGCGCTGTCCGGTCGCGAGGTCCGCACCTCGCTGTTCGACGCCGCCGCGGAAGCCGCGATGGGCCATATCGAACTGGCGCGCTGGGCCGACCTGATCCTGATCGCACCGGCCAGCGCCAACACGCTGGCCAGGCTGGCGCAGGGGGCATCCGACGACCTGCTGACCACCCTTTGCCTGGCCAGCGACCGGCCACTGGCGGTGGCGCCGGCGATGAATCGGCTGATGTGGAGCCACGCGGCCACGCAGGCCAATCTCGCCACCCTGCGGGCGCGTGGCACGCAACTGCTCGGCCCCGGGGCCGGCAGCCAGGCCTGCGGCGAAACCGGCGACGGTCGCATGTGGGAGCCGGTGCAAATCCGCGATGCGGTGATCGCCCTGCTGTCGAACGGACCGCTCGCCGGTGTTGGCGTCGCCCTGACCGCCGGCCCGACGCGCGAGCCGGTCGACCCGGTGCGCTTCATCACCAACCGCTCGTCCGGAAAGATGGGCTATGCGCTGGCCGCGGCGCTGGCCCAGCTCGGCGCCTCGGTCACGCTGATCAGCGGCCCGACCCACCTGCCGACGCCGGCCGGCGTGCGTCGCGTTGATGTTGAGACCGCGCAGCAGATGCTCGAAGCCTCGATGGCGGCCGTCGCAGAAGCCCCTATCTTCATCGGCACAGCGGCCGTCGCGGACTATCGCGTCGAAACGGTAGCCGAGGAAAAGATCAAGAAGTCCGGCGAACACCTGCAGCTGTCGCTGACGCGCAATGCCGACATCCTGACCAGCGTCCGCAGCGCCCACCCGGATCTGTTCATGGTCGGCTTTGCGGCGGAGACCGAGAAGCTGGCCGAACACGCACGCGACAAGCTCGCGCGCAAGAAGCTCGATCTGATCGCCGCCAACTGGGTCGGCAACGGCCGCGCCTTCGAGCGCGACGACAACGCGCTGCATTTGTTCTGGGACGGCGGCGAGCAGGAACTGCCGCAGGCCGACAAGACCGACCTCGCGCGCGACCTCGCGCGCATCATCGCCGAGCGTTATCGCGCTGCACGCACCTGATTTTCCCGCCGACGCCTCGGCGCGCCGGACACCGAACCCATGAAGAAGAACATCCAGCTCAAGATTCTGAATCCGCGTGTGGGGAGCGAATTTCCGCTACCCGCCTACGCCACCGACGGCGCCGCCGGCCTCGACCTGCGCGCGATTCTCGACGCGCCGCTGACGCTCAAGCCCGGCGATACCACGCTGATCAAGACCGGCCTCGCGATCTACATCGAAGACCCGAGCCTGGCCGCGGTGATCCTGCCGCGCTCGGGCCTCGGCCATAAGCACGGCGTCGTGCTCGGCAACCTGGTCGGCCTGATCGACTCCGACTACCAGGGCGAGCTGATGGTGTCGTGCTGGAACCGCGGCCAGGCCGAGTTCGTGATCAACCCTGGCGAGCGCATCGCCCAGCTGGTGTTCGTGCCGGTCGTGCAGGCGGCGTTCGACGTCGTCACCGATTTCGCGGCGAGCCAGCGCGGCGAAGGCGGCTTCGGCAGCACCGGCAAGCACTGATCGAGGCTTCTACTTCCATGCCCATCGACCTGTCCAACGCGCAAAACATTGCCCGCGTTCTCACCGAGGCGCTGCCCTACATCCGCCGCTTCGCCGGCAAGACGATCGTCGTGAAGTACGGCGGCAACGCGATGAAGGACGACACGATGATCGCGTCGTTCGCACGCGACATCGTGCTGATGAAGCTGGTCGGCATGAACCCGGTCGTCGTGCACGGCGGCGGGCCGCAGATCGGCTCGCATCTGGAGCGGCTTGGCAAGAAAAGTGAATTTATCGAGGGGATGCGCGTCACCGACGAGGAGACGATGGACGTCGTCGAGATGATGCTCGGCGGCCTGGTCAACAAGGCGGTCGTCGCCGCCCTGAACCAGCAGGGCGGCCGCGCCGTCGGACTGACCGGCAAGGACGGCGGACTGATTCGCGCCCGCAAGATGGTCCTTGGCAGCGGCCAGGACCTAGGCCAGGTCGGTGAGATCGAGAAGATCGATCCGCGCGTCGTCAATCACCTGGAAGCCGGCGGCTTCATTCCGGTGGTCGCCCCGGTCGGCGTCGGCGAGCATGGCGAGGCCTACAACATCAATGCCGACGTCGCCGCCGGCAAGCTGGCCTCGGTGCTGCAAGCAGAGAAAGTGATCTTCCTGACCAATGCAGCGGGCGTGCTCGACAAACAAGGCGCGGTGCTGACCGGCCTGACGGTGCCCCAGGTGGAAGGCCTGATCGCTGACGGCACGATCTCCGGCGGCATGGTGCCGAAGGTGCGCTACGCGCTGGACGCGGTGAACAGCGGCGTACGCACCGCACACATTATCGATGGACGCATGCAGCATTCGGTGCTGCTGGAGTTGTTCACGGACCAGGGCATCGGCACGCTGATCCACGGCTGAGGCCGCAGGGCGCGCCCACGCGGGCAGGACGCTGCCGACAGGAAGGCTCAGGACGGCGGCAATCCGGTGGTTGCACGCAGCACTTTGAAGCGCTCGATATCGGCGGAGAATTTGGTTTCGATGGCGGCGCGCTCACTGCGCAACTGCGCAGCCGCCTTGCGATTGCCCGCGAGCGAGCCCTCGAACTCCTTGATCTGACGCGTCACGCGCTCGGGCACCTTCTTCTCATGCTTTTCGGCGTTGGCGGCCTGATCGCGCAGTTGCTGAAGCGCCTTCTCGTTGTCGGTCAACGACTTTTCGATCAAACCCAGGCGACCGTCGATCGTGGCGATACGCTGATCGCGCATCCGTTCGAGATCACGGGTGCTGTTGAAGGTCGACATCAGGAAGCGGTCGTACTCCACACGCTCCTGCTCGGCGCGCTGCCGGTCGGCCTCTTCCTTTTTCTGGCGCTTGATCTCGGCCAGTTCCTCCGCTGTTTTCGGGCGCTGCTTGATCTCGACGACGCGTCCTTCGCCATCGAAAACCTGCCGCTCCTTCTGAGCATACTGCGGTGGCACGCGGTCGCCGCAGGCACGTTGCCCTTTCTCGTCCGTCCAGCACTGAAATTTCTTGCCCGCGGACTGAGCCGCGACGCCGGCCGTTACACCCAACATCGCGACTGCGACCAGCACTGCTCCTACGCGCATACCGAAACCCCTCCGAACCCGAACCGCTGAACCATTATGCCGAAACGCCGTATTGCGCCTGATAGCGGCGGATCGCCGCGACTGTCTCGTTGGTCGCCACGCCGCTGCTGAGGTATTCCAGCAGGGTCTGCACCGTCACCAGCGGCACCACGCGGATGCCGCTCTCCAGCTCCATCTCCTGCACCGCCGACTTCGATCCGCCGCCGCGTTCCTGGCGATCCAGCGCGATGACCGCCGCGACCGGCTCAGCGCCCGCGGCGCGCAGCATCGCCACCGCCTCGCGCAGCGCGGTGCCGGCGGTGAGCACGTCGTCGACGATCACGACGCGGCCCTTGGGCGCGGCGCCGACCAGCGTGCCGCCCTCGCCGTGGTCCTTGGCTTCCTTGCGGTTGTAGGCGTAGGGCACGTCGCGCCCCGCGTCGGCGAGCGCGCAGGCCACCGCCGTCACCAGCGGGATGCCCTTGTAGGCCGGCCCGAACAGCATGTCGTACTCGATGCCGGACGCGCGCAGCGCCTCGGCATAGGCCCCGCTGAGCGTGCGCATCGCAGCCCCGCTGGAGATGCGGCCGAGGTTGAAGAAGTACGGCGAGACGCGGCCGGACTTGAGCGTGAAAGAGCCGAACTTGAGCACCTCGTGTTCGAGGGCAAGCCGCAGGAAGGCGCGCTGGTAGTCGTGCATGGTCAGGCCGGTTCGAAGAGGGGCGAGCTTACGCAGCATCGGCGCTCGCCGGTACCATGCGCATTATCCCTCAACCCATCGGTCGCACCGCATGCGGGTCATCAGCATCAACACCAACGGCATCCGCTCCGCCGCCCGCAAGGGGTTCTTCGACTGGCTCGCGACCCAGGACGCCGACGTGGTCTGCATCCAGGAAACCAAGGCCCAGCCGGGCGACCTCGAAGGCGACGAAACCTTCTTCCCCGAAGGCTGGCACGCGTACTTCAACAGCGCCGAAAAGAAGGGCTACGCCGGCGTGGCGATCTACTCGCGCAAAAAGCCGGACGTGGTGCTGAACGAACTGAGCCATCCGGAATTCCACGTCGAGGGCCGCTACCTGGAGGCGCGCTACGGCAAGCTGTCCGTCATCTCGCTGTACCTGCCGTCCGGCTCCTCAGGCCCCGAGCGCCAGGCCAGCAAGGATCGCTTCCTGGAGTTCTTCCAGCCGCTGCTGAAGGAATGGATCGCCGCCGGGCGTGAGTACATCATCTGTGGCGACTGGAATATCGCGCATCGCAACATCGACCTGAAGAACTGGCGCTCCAACCAGAAGAACTCCGGCTTCCTGCCGCACGAGCGCGCCTGGCTCGACACGCTGTTCACCGACCACGGCTGGGTCGACGGCTTCCGCGCGCGGCATCCGGAACTCGAAGGCGAGGCCTACACCTGGTGGAGCAATCGCGGCAACGCCTACGCCAACAACGTCGGGTGGCGCATCGACTACCAGATCGTGACCCCCGGCTTGCGCGAGCGCATCCGCAGCGCGTCGGTCTACAAGGGCACCAAGTTCTCCGACCACGCGCCGCTGATTCTCGACTATGACCTCTGACGCCGTCGCGACGCGGTCGTGGTGGGACACGCTGCGCCTGTACGCGCAGCCGCGGCCGCTGGCGATGCTGTTTCTCGGCTTCTCCGCCGGCCTGCCGTTCCTGCTGGTGTTCAGCACGCTGTCGGCGTGGCTGCGTGAAGCCGGCATCGATCGTACAACGATCGGCCTGCTCTCCTGGGTGGGTCTCGCATATTCGTTCAAGCTGATCTGGGCACCGCTGGTCGACCGTCTGTCGCTGCCGTGGCTGACGGCCAGGCTCGGCCGCCGCCGCAGCTGGATGCTGCTGGCGCAGACGGCGCTGATCGTCGGCCTGGTGGCGATGGCGCACGGCGATCCCACGCAGAATCTGTTCGGCCTCGCTGCGCTCGCGGTCTGCGTGGCCTTCGCCAGCGCAACGCAGGACATCGCGATCGACGCCTGGCGCATCGAGTCAGCGCCGGTCGACATGCAGGGCACGATGGCCGCGGCCTACCAGCTCGGCTACCGCGTGGGCCTGCTGATGGCGACCGCCGGTGCGCTGTGGCTGGCCGGCGAATACGACTGGCGCACCGCGTACCTGGCGATGGCGGGTCTGATCGGCCTGGGCTTCCTGACCACGCTGGTGATCGCCGAACCGGTGGTGAAGCCCAGTGCGGCGACCGTCGAGCAGGAGCAGCGCGTGCTCGCGTTCCTGGAGCGCAAGGCGCACTGGCCGGAAGGTCTACGCCGCGCCGGTGGCTGGTTCGTCGGCGGTGTCGTCTGTCCGCTCACCGACTTCTTCTCGCGCAACGGCATGGCCACCGGCGCGCTGATTCTCGCGTTCATCGGCACCTTCCGCCTCACCGACTACACGATGGGGGTGATGGCCAACCCGTTCTATCTGGACGTCGGCTACACGCTGCAGCAGATCGCCGTCGTCGCCAAGGGCTATGGCGTGATTGCGTCGATCGTCGGCGTGATCGTCGGCGGTATCGGCGTTGCGCGCCTGGGCGTCGTCCGCGCGTTGATCGTCGGTGGTGTGCTGGTGATCCTGTCGAACCTCGCGTTCGCGACGCTCGCGTTCCAGCAGGAACCGGGGCTGCTCGGGCTGGGCCTGGTGGTCAGTGCCGACAACTTCGCCTACAACTTCGCGGGCACCGCCTTCATCGCCTACCTGTCGGGCCTGACCAACACAGCGTACACGGCGACGCAGTACGCACTGTTCTCGTCGCTGTTCTCGCTGCCCGGCAAGCTGCTGATGGGCGCCTCCGGCTTCGTCGTCGACAGCGCCGGCTACCCCTGGTTCTTCCTCTACACCTCGGCGCTGGGTCTGCCGTCACTGATCATCCTGGTGCTGCTGGTGCGGCGGCTCAGCCGGCAACCGCCTCCACCGCATGCAGGCGCTTGAACACCGCGCCGAAACGACGCCCGATCGGATTGCCGTCCGGCACGTCCCAGGCCCGGTGATAGACCGGCAGGCACAGGCGATCGACGTTGTCGGCGCGGCCGGCATGCGTCGCGCCCATCAGCTTCAGATGCTTGATGATGCGGTCATTGTCGCTGGCCACGTCGTAGTAGAAGCGCCGCAGGCCGTGCCGATGCGCGTTCAGATGCAGGCAGGCCTGTAACACGAAGCCGGCTCCCCGGCCCTGATAGGCGTCTGCGATCGTGATTGCCACGTCGGCGGCATCCGGCTCACCGTTGAGCACGATGTAACGGGCCACACCGATGCCTGGTTCTTCGGGCCGCTCGAGATTCGCCGCACCCCAGGCGACGTGCTGCCGCTGATCGATGTTGACCAGGCTGCGCAGCTGTTCATCGTCCAGATCGGTCAGGTCGTCACCGCCGAAACGGCGGCGTCGCGCGAGCAGCGACAAGCGGCGATACCCCTCACGCAAGCGCGAGGCGTCGTCGGGTCGCAAGGGTCGCACCATGATCGGCAGACTGTCGTCGAGCACGTAGCGGAAGGTCGGCGGCGGGTGCGGCGTGCGAAGGCTATGGAACATCATCGTCGATGCCCTCAGCGATCCTGCAGATCGAGCAGATCCAGCGGATTGTCCCAGCGCCCACCGCCCGGCGCCTCGTCGCGATCCAGGCCGTAGTCGTCGCGCTCGATATCGAGTGCGCCCGAGTAATCCTCCGGCGCCGCGCACGGACGCGCGGCGCTGTCCAGCCACGCGTCGAAGTCCAATTCCTCAAGCGTGCCGTCGTAGTGCTGCACCAGCACGATCTCGGCCTTGGCATCGATGCCGACGATTTCGAAGGGCTCGCCATCGGTCCGATACCACTGGCCGACGGAGAGATCCTGCAACCATTCCGCCATCACGCACCTCCTGGTCGATGCCCCCGAACCCCGAAGACTGTTCTACGCCCCCTGCGCGCAGGCTTCAACCGCTCGCGCGAGGCAAAGCGCGCAAGCCGCTGAATGGCAGCCAAATCAGGGGCTGGGGATGGTGTGGCGGCGATGCAGCGTTTCAATCGCCGCCAGCACGTCGGGCGCGAGCGTCAGCCGCGCGCTGTCGAGATTGCTGCGCAGCTGTTCGAGCGTGGTGGCGCCGATCAGATTCGAAGTCAGGAAGGTCCGGCTGTTCACGTAGGCCAGCGCCATCTGTGCCGGATCGAGGCCCTGCTCGCGCGCGAGCGTCACATAGGCGCGGATCGCCGCCTCGGCTTCCGGTCCGCTGTAACGGGTGAAACGGGTGAAACGCACCAGCCGCGCCTCGGGCGGCCGCGCACCATCGAGATACTTGCCGGATAGCGTGCCCATTGCCAGCGGCGAATAGGCCAGCAGGCCAACCTGCTCCCGATGCGCGAATTCCGCCAAGCCCACTTCAAAGCTGCGATTCAGCAGGTTGTACGGATTCTGGATCGACGCCACGCGTGGCCAGCCGCGCTCGCGGTGCAGCCGCAGATACTCGGACAGGCCCCAAGGCGTTTCGTTGGAAATACCGATATGGCGGACCTTGCCCTGGACGACCAGTTCGTCGAGCGCCGCCAGCGTCTCATCGATGGGCGGCCCTTCGATCTCGCGATGCTCGTAGCCGAGCTTGCCGAAATAGTTCGTCGGCCGCTGCGGCCAATGCACCTGGTACAGATCGATCACATCCGTCTGCAAGCGCTGCAGGCTCGAATCGCAGGCCGCCAGCACCTGCGCACGATCCAGGCACGGACCGCCGCGAAGGTAGGGAAACATCCCGGGACCGATCACCTTGGTCGCCAGCACGATGTCCTGCCGCCGGCCGGTCTTGCGCAGCCAGGTGCCGATGTAGGCCTCGGTACGCCCCTGCGTCTCTGCACGCGGCGCCACCGGATACATCTCTGCGGTGTCGAAGAAATTGACGCCCTCGGCGACCGCCAGATCCATCTGCGCGTGTGCGTCGGCTTCGCTGTTCTGCTCGCCCCAGGTCATCGTGCCCAGGCCGATGCGGCTGACCTTGAGGTCCGTGCGCCCCAACCGGCAGTAGTCCATGGCCTAGTCTCCCGCCGCGTCGCGCGCATCCATCAACCGCTTGACCGCCGGCCGAAAGATCAACTCGATCGCGTTGCCGAGCAGCGGCCCCGGTACCACCAGGGTCTGCGCATGCGACTGGAATGCGCCCTTCAGTTCGCGCTGCAGCAGGCCGAAGTCCGCGGCAACGCGCGAGTTGTCGTTGAAGTGGATGACTACTAGGCTTTCTTCGGCGGTGGGAATCTCACGCGCCGTGAACGGGTTGCTGGTATCGACCAGCGGCACGCGCTGGAAGTTGACGTCCGTGCGCGAGAACTGCGGCACGATGTAGTTCACGTAATCAGGCATGCGGCGCAGGATCGTCTGCGCCACCTGCTCGGGCTCATAGCCACGCTCTTCGGTATCGCGCCGCAGCTTCTGGATCCACTCCAGATTGATGACCGGCACCACACCCACCAGCAAATCCATATGCTGCGCGATGTTGGCGTCCTCACCGACATAGCCGCCGTGCAGGCCTTCGTAGAACAACAGGTCGGTTTCCGTCGGCAGCGGTTCCCAGGGCGTGAACGTGCCCGGCGCCTGACCGTTCTCCGCTGCCTCGACGTCCGTATGCAGGTAGTGGCGGGTCATGCCCGTGCCGGTGTCGCCGTACTGGCGCAGCAACCCTTCGAGGCGCTCCAGATGGTTGCCGGAGGGGCCGAACAGCGAGAAGTTCTCACTGCGGATGCGCGCACGCTCTAAAGTTTTGCGTAGCTGTGAGCGGTCGTAGGCGTGAAACGCATCGCCTTCCACCATCGCCGGCCGCAGGCGCAACCCATCGAACACGCGCGCAAACGCCTTCACCGCGGTGCTGGTGCCAGCGCCGCTGGAGCCGGTGATGCCGATGATCGGATGGGAGAGCGACATGGGGAATCGAGAGTACCGGAGTCCGGGTTGCGCGCAAATGTCGGCGCGCAGCGCTGATCGCGCCGTCAGGCTTCAACCCGCCGGTGGTCGCCGATAGGCCAGATCGAACACGGCATGCCCCAGGCGTTCGCCGCGCTGTTCGAACTTGGTGCGGATGCGCGTCGGCGGTCGCGGCACATAGCCGCCGTCCGGCGACAGGTTCTGCAGGCCGCCTTCCGCGTTCAGCACATCCCGCATGTGCTCGGCATAGGGCGCCCAGTCCGTGGCCAGCCACAGCTCGCCACCCGGCTTGAGACGCGACACGGCCAGACGCGCGAACGCCGGCTGAATCAGGCGTCGCTTGTGATGACGCTTCTTGTGCCAGGGGTCGGGAAACTGGACGACGATCTCGTCGAGGCTCGCCTCGGGCAGCCAATCGCGCAGCACCTCGACAGCGTCGTGGCTCGCCACCCGCAGATTGTCGGCGCCGGCGGCGTGTACGCGATTCATCAGCCGGCCAACGCCCGGCCGGTGGACCTCGACGCCGAAAAAGTCGCGCTGCGATTCGGCAATGACCCGCGCATGCAGGTAATCGCCCATGCCGAAACCGATCTCGAACGTAACCGGGGCAGCACGCCCGAACAGCTGCGCGAGATCCAGCGGGGCGGTCGGCGCCTCCACCCCGTAGCGCGGCCACAGCGCCGCCATCGCGCGCTGCTGACCATCGGTCATGCGGCCTTCGCGGCGCACGAACGAGCGCACCTGGCGCAGATAGGGCGTTGTCGGTTCGGGCTCATTCATGCGTCTGCATCCAATCGGCCACCGCCGCATCCTCGCCGGCACCCGTCGCCCGCAGGCCGGCGACGACGCCGGCACGGTGGGCTGCGGTCTTGTTCTGGTTCATTTTGAACTTTGCGTCCAGGCGCGCGACCGGCAGGCGGAAGGCGACGATGCCCCGCAGCAGGGTTTCGACCACAGTCGCCGCCGGCACGAACTGCGGATCGAAGCGCTGCGTCAGCACCCGGACCGCCGCCGCGGCGGCCGCCTCGTCGAGCAGCTCCGGCAGGCCGCCCACGTGCACGGTCGCATAGTTCCAGGTCGGCACGGTCGACGACGGCGCCTCGTACCAGCGCGGCGAGACATAGGCATGCGGCCCATGGAAAACCGCCAGCGTGCGGCCCTGCGAGAAGCGCTGCCAGTGCGGATTGGCGCGCGCCATGTGCCCGATCAACGCCTCGTCGTTCTCGCGCAGCAGCGGCAGATGCGTCACCGCCGGCTCGTCGCCATCGATGCTCGTGATCAGGGTTGCAAACGGATGCGCGTCGATCAGCGCCAACGCCTCGGCGCGGCTGGTGCCCGCGAACGCTCGCGGCGTGTACAGCGCCATGCGCGGAGAGCGGTCAGTACGGCAGGCCAGCGGTCGGCGACGACGCGCTGGCGTAGCGCCGGCGCGGCATACGGCCGGCGCGGAACGCCTCGCGGCCCGCCTCGATCGCCTTTTTCATCGCACTGGCCATCAGCACCGGGTCCCGTGCCTCGGCGATCGCCGTGTTCATCAACACACCGTCGCAGCCCAGCTCCATCGCGATCGCCGCGTCGGACGCGGTACCGACGCCGGCATCGACCAGGATCGGCACCTTGGCGTTCTCGACGATGGTCAGGATGTTGTACTTGTTCTGGATCCCCAGGCCCGAGCCGATCGGTGCCGCCAGCGGCATCACCGCGACGCAACCGATCTCTTCCAGCCGCTTGCAGATGATCGGATCGTCGCTGGTGTAGACCATCACCTCGAAGCCTTCCTTGACCAGCGTGCGTGCCGCGTCCAGCGTCGCCGGCACGTCCGGGTACAACGTCTTCGGATCGCCAAGCACTTCCAGCTTCACCAGCCGGTGATCGTCCAGCAATTCGCGGGCGAGCCGGCAGGTCCGCACCGCGTCCTCGGCGGTGTAGCAACCCGCGGTGTTCGGCAGGATCGTGTACTGCGAAGGCGGCAGCACGTCGAGCAGGTTCGGCTCGTTCTGGTTCTGCCCGATATTCGTCCGGCGGATCGCAACGGTGACGATCTCGGCGCCGCTGGCGTCGATCGCTCGGCGCGTCTCGTCGTGGTCCTTGTACTTGCCGGTACCGACCAGCAGGCGCGAGCGGTAAGCGTGGCCGGCGATATGCAGGAGGTCTTCGGCAGCCATGGACGGGGAACTCTCGGGACCGGCCGCCGGTTGCCGGAAAGAAAAGATGGAGCGGGTGATGGGAATCGAACCCACGCTAGCAGCTTGGGAAGCTGCAGTTCTACCATTGAACTACACCCGCCCGGCGTCGCCGCATTGTAGTGCAGCCCGCCCCGATGATTAAGCCCCGAACCATGAGCCTGCACGTCACCGTCAACAACGACCCTCACGAACTCCCCGACGCCTCGACCGTCGCCAGCTTGCTCGATCACCTGGATCTCGGCGACCGACGCATCGCGGTCGAACGCAACGGAGAGATCGTGCCGCGCTCGCGTTACGACGAGACCGCATTGCAAGACAAGGACGTGCTGATCGTCGTTCAGGCCATTGGCGGCGGCTAAGCCGGCATTCATCCACGAATCGGCTGCCCGCCGTACACTGCCCCTTTCGCCTTTTCCTCCGGTCCATCGTCATGGCCAAGCCCTTCAAAATCCTGCTGTTCTGCGTTGGCGGCCTCATTACGCTGATCGTCGCCGCCCTGGTCGCAGCCGTTCTGCTGTTCGATCCGAACGACTACCGCGACCAGATCGCGGCGGTTGTGAAAGAGGAAACCGGGCGCGACCTGCGGCTCGGCAACATCGAGCTGAAGATTTTCCCGTGGCTACGGGTCGCTCTCCTCGATACCGAGCTCAGCAACGCCGAGGGCTTCGGTGAAACACCCTTTGCCCAGTTCAAGGAATTGTCGGTCGGCGTAAAACTGCTGCCGTTGCTGCTCGACAAGAAGATTGAAGTCAGCACGCTCACGGTCGACGGCCTGCACTTGAATCTCGCCAAGGATGCGCAGGGGCGCAGCAACTGGCAGGACATCCTCGACGTGCGTGCCGCCAAGGCCAAGGACGAAGAAACCCCGAAAGACGAGGCCGAGGCCCGCTTCGATCTCGACAGCATCGATATCAGCGGCATTAAGGTCCGCGACGGCGCGCTGCGCTATGCCGACGCACAGCAGAAGGTCAGCTACATGGTCGAGGATCTGAAACTGGAGACCGGCGCCTTGCGCCCGGGCAAACCGTTCGATCTTGAGGCCAGTCTGAAGGCGCAATCGTCCGCGCCCGCCGCGAACGGCGAACTGACGCTGAGCGGCACGGTCGCATCCAAGCCCGGCGATGAACAGATCAGCATCGACAACCTCAAGCTCGGCCTCAAGGGCAAGGGTTTCGACATGGACGTCGACGGCACGCTCAAGGCCGGCGTCGTCGCCGACCTCGCCAAACAGCTCTATACGCTCGCCGGGATGAATCTGGAGGTCGATGCCACCGGCAAGGCATTGCCGGGAGGAAAGCAGAAGCTGCAGCTCACGGGCGCGCTCGCCTATGACGGCGCCAACGGCACCATGAAACTCGACGGCGCCGAGCTCAAGGCCGCAGGCCTGACGGTGCAGACGACGATTGCTGGCGAAGGCCTGAACACCGAGACGCCCAAGCTGTCCGGGCCCATCAACGTTGCCCCCTTCAAGCCACGCGATCTACTGGCGCAGCTCGGAATCAAGGTCGAAACGGCGGATGCCAATGCCCTCAGCCAGGCCAGCCTGAACGCCCAATACGCCGGCACATTCAAAAGCGCCAACTTCGACAAACTCACACTCAAGCTCGATCAGACCACGGCCAGCGGGCATGTCCATGTCCGCGACCTCTCGACACAGGCGCTGGCGTTCGCGCTCAAGGTCGATGCGATCGACGCCGACCGCTATCTGCCGCCCAAGTCCGACAAGCCCGCCGAGACCCCGAAGACGCAAAAGGACAGCAGCGTCAATAGCATCGAACTGCCGACCGAAGCCCTCGAGAAGCTCAATGCCGACGGCACACTCGATATCGGCAGCCTGAAGATCAACGGCCTGAAGCTCAGCGATGTCCGCCTCAAGCTCTCCGGCACCGGCAAAACCGCACCGAAGCAGCAGGATCTGAGCGCCCAGCTCTACGGCGGCAAGGTCAGCTTGACCAATCGTGTGGTACCGGGGGGCAATGCACCCGCCTACGCGCTGAAGACGCAGCTGACCGCATTGCAGTTCGCGCCCTTTCTCAAGGATTTCCTGGATAAGGACATGGTGAGTGGCCTGGGAAACTTGACACTGGACCTCACCAGCCGCGGCAAGACCGTGGGTGAGGTCCGCAAGGCACTCAATGGCGACATGGCGCTGCGCATCGAGAATGGCGCGGTCAAAGGCTTCAATCTCGGCGAGATTCTCCGAAAAGGCGAAGCGCTGGTCGCCGGCAATCTCAACTACCGGGAAACGGACGCCCAGGAAACCGACTTCGCTGCCATTAGCGTGAGCGCGCGTATCGTCAATGGCATCTTGAAGACCGACGATCTCAACGCCGCCAGCCCGGCGTTCCGCGTCGGCGGCAGCGGCGAGATCGATCTGGTCAACGAAACCATCAACTACCTCGCCAAGCCCACGGTCGTCGAAAGCAGCCGCGGCCAAGGCGGCAAAGGCCTCGATAGCCTCAAAGGACTGACGATTCCCATTCAGCTCACCGGCAGCCTGTATGCACCGAAGTACAGGCTCGATGTCCAGGAAGCGCTGAAGCAGAAGGCGACGGAAAAGATCCGGGAGGAACTCAAGGGTAAGGAAGACGAGCTGAAACAAAAGGTCAACGACAAGATCGGCGATCTGCTGTTCGGCAAGCAGCGCAGGCAGCAGCAACAGCAGCCCGCAGCCACGCCGGGGTCCGAAGCGCCCAAACAGCCTGAGAACCCGGCGCCCGGCAATTGAGCGGCGCGCGAAATCACGTCATGTCCGCGCCTTTCGCGGATCGGCTGCTCGCTTGGTTCGACGTTCACGGCCGGCACGATCTGCCGTGGCAGCATCCGCGCGACGCGTACCGGGTCTGGCTGTCGGAGATCATGCTGCAGCAGACGCAAGTGACGACGGTCATCCCGTACTTTCAACGCTTCCTGCAACGCTTCCCCACCGTACAGGCACTGGCGGACGCGTCCACCGATGAAGTCCTCGCGCTGTGGGCGGGTCTCGGCTATTACGCTCGGGCGCGCAATCTGCACCGCTGTGCCCAGCAACTCATGGCCGAATACGGCGGGGTGTTTCCGCGCGAACTGGAAGCAATAATGGCGCTGCCCGGCATCGGCCGCTCCACCGCCGGCGCAATCCTGGCGCAGGCCTACGGCGAGCGCCAACCGATTCTCGACGGCAATGTCCGTCGCGTGCTCGCACGGCATGCCGCGGTCGACGGCTGGCCGGGCCAGCCCAAGGTGCAGCAGCGCCTGTGGACACTGTCGGAGCGCCTGTTGCCGCACGAACGCCTCGCTGACTATACGCAGGCGATCATGGACCTCGGCGCCACGCTGTGCAGCGCACGCGCACCGAAATGCATGTTGTGTCCCGTTTCAGGAGACTGCGCGGCCCGCATCAGCGGCACGGTCGCGCGCTACCCCGGCGCCAAGCCAAAGAAGGCGCGCCCTTCGCGAGAGGCCCGGCTGCTGCTGCTGCGCAACGAAGCCGACGCATTGCTGCTCGAACGGCGCCCGCCCACCGGCATCTGGGGCAGTTTGTGGAGTCCCCCGGTGCTCGATGCCGACGCCGGCGACGAACATCAATGGTGCGAACGCCAGGGCCTGAAACCGCTCACGGACAATGCCGACGTACTGCCGGCGGTCGCCCATGGATTCACGCATTTCGACCTCACGCTGCAACCGCTGCAGTGGCGGGTCCGCGAAACCGGCATGCTGCGTGAAGAAGGCCACTGGCGCTGGGTTACCATTCCCGAATCCCGCCTGTTGGGCCTGCCGGCCCCGATCCGAAAACTGCTCGACCGCCTATCACCTCCATGAGCCGCACCGTTCATTGCATCAAGCTCGGACACGAAGCCGAAGGTCTGGATCGCCCACCCATGCCGGGCGCACTGGGGCAACGCTTGTATGAGCAAGTCTCGCGAGAAGCCTGGCAGCAATGGATCCAGCACCAGACGCGCCTGATCAACGAGTATCGCCTCGTCCTGTCGGATGCCAGCGCGCGCAAATTTCTTGGCGAAGAGTTACAGCGCTATTTCTTTGGTGGCGAGCTCACAGCGACTCATTACGTCCCGCCGAGCAACAGTGGCTCCTAGTGCAAAGTAGCGCCTGCGGCATCGCGCGCGAAAAAGAAAAGCCCCGCATCGCGGGGCTTTCATGAATAAATGGTGGCCAGGGACGGAATCGAACCGCCGACACGGGGATTTTCAATCCCCTGCTCTACCGACTGAGCTACCTGGCCATCGTCGCGGCCGCGTATTAAAGCGGTCTGCTGCCGGTGCGTCAAGGCACGAAGCCTCGCGCCATCGCTGCAAGCCTCGAACAAACTTAGACTGGCGATTGATTGAACTGCGGGCAAAGAAAAACCCCGAGGCCTAAGCTTCGGGGTTTCCCACATTTAAGACCCTGGCAGTGTCCTACTCTCGCATGGCCGAAACCACACTACCATCGGCGCTGAGTCGTTTCACTTCCGTGTTCGGGATGGGAACGGGTGGTTCCAACTCGCTATGGCCGCCAGGGAAACTGGCTGATGAGCCGTCCTAGAACGTCTCATCGAATTTGGTTTGTAGTGAACACTGTAGCACTCAATGCCTGAGTACTTAACGACTAAAAATGCTTGAGCGTTATATGGTCAAGCCACACGAGCAATTAGTACGCGTTAGCTACATGCATTACTGCACTTCCACATCGCGCCTATCAACCTCGTAGTCTACAAGGGCTCTTCAGGAGACTTAAGTCTCGCGAGATCTCATCTTAAGGTGGGCTTCCCGCTTAGATGCTTTCAGCGGTTATCCCGTCCGTACATAGCTACCCAGCGATGCCACTGGCGTGACAACTGGAACACCAGAGGTACGTTCCACCCGGTCCTCTCGTACTAAGGTGAACTCCCTTCAAATCTCGAACGCCCACGGCAGATAGGGACCGAACTGTCTCACGACGTTCTGAACCCAGCTCGCGTACCTCTTTAACCGGCGAACAGCCGGACCCTTGGGACCGACTACAGCCCCAGGATGAGATGAGCCGACATCGAGGTGCCAAACA
>DASWWX010000023.1:0-1590 GCA_036405815.1 Solimonas sp.
TCGCGCGCCGAGCCGGGCGATACCGGCGGCCTGGGGTTGGCCATCGTGCGCTCGATCATGCAGCTGCATGGCGGCGAGGTGAGTGTTCGCAGCGACGCCGGGGTGACCGAATTCACCCTGCGTTTCGCCGAAACGCCGGCCTGATTCCGATCGTTGGCACCGGATCGGGAAGCCGCACCGCGCTGTCACAGCTAAGGTGGATATAACCGCCTGTGAGAGACGCGCTTGTGGATAGTCTGAAAATCGCTACCTACAACATCAATGGCATCCGTGCACGTCGGGCCAATCTGCTCGAATGGCTTACGCGCGAGCAGCCCGATGTGGTCTGCCTGCAGGAACTCAAGGCGCAGGATGCCGATTTCCCCATCGACGACATCCGCGCGGCCGGTTATGGCGCCATCTGGCACGGGCAGAAGTCCTGGAACGGGGTGGCGATTCTGGCCCGCGATTGCGAGCCGCTGGAGATCCGCCGCGCGCTGCCGGGCGATCCGGATGACAGCCACAGCCGCTATCTGGAAGCGGCCGTGCAGGGTGTGATCGTTGCCTGCCTCTACCTGCCCAATGGCAACCCGCAGCCGGGGCCGAAATTCGATTACAAGCTGGCTTGGTTCGAGCGCTTCATCGAGCATGCCGCCGGCCTGCTCGCCAGCGGCCACCCGGTAGTGCTGGCCGGCGACTACAACGTGGTGCCCACCGACGAAGATATCTACAACTCGCGCTCCTGGAAGAAGGACGCGCTGCTGCAGCCGGAAAGCCGCGAATGTTTCGAGCGCCTGCTAGCGCAGGGCTGGACCGACGCGTTGCGCGCCAGGTACCCGGACGAGCGCATCTACACCTTCTGGGACTACTTTCGACAGCACTGGCAGAAGAACTCCGGGCTGCGCATCGACCATCTGCTGCTTAGCCCGGACCTTGCGCCGCGGCTGCAGGATGCCGGCGTCGATCGCTGGGTCCGCGACCAGCAACATGCCAGTGACCATGCGCCTACCTGGATAACCCTGAAAGGTGACGCGGGCGCGGCGGCCGAGCCGGCGAAGTCGAGCAAGCGTGGCAAGACCGGGGCGAGCAGCTAGAGGCAGGCGGTGCGAGGCGGGGTTCGAACGATGCGGCAACGTGCGACGCGGCCGGTTCTACAAGGCCTTGTGCCAATCGTCGCTGAGACATCGGCAGATCGACGGTCGCGACTAGTATCCGGGCAATCGGCAAACGACATCGCGGGCTTCAGCGGCTCGCTGTCGACGGTATTCATACGGCAGCAATGGCAGCCAGCAAACGGGGAGGGACTCCATGTCTGATGACATACAGCAGGATCAGGTCGATCAACTCGGGATGGCCGATGATCCGCTCTCCATTCTGCGTCGCCTGGAGAGCGCCAACCTTTCATTGAGCGAGATGCTCGTCGAAACCCTGCATGCCGTGCGCACGCATCTGGGGATGGATGTCGCGTTCATCAGCGAGTTTCGCGGCGGCAGCCGGATTTTTCGCTACCTGGACGGCAATTTCGTACCCCTGCAGCTCGAGGTCGGGGCGTGCGATCCTCTGGACGACAGTTACTGTCAACGCGTGCTCGACGGGCGCTTGCCCGAGCTG
>DASWWX010000024.1:0-1644 GCA_036405815.1 Solimonas sp.
CTGCTGGTGGACGAATGCCAGGACACCAACGATGCGCAGTACCGCCTGCTGAAGGCGATCGCCGGCGAGCGCGGCGACTTCACCTGCGTGGGCGACGACGACCAGAGCATCTACGCCTGGCGCGGCGCGAATCCCGACAACCTGCTGCAGATGGCGAAGGATTATCCGGCCCTGCAGATCATCAAGCTGGAACAGAACTACCGCTGCAGCAACCGCGTGCTGCGCGCCGCCAATGCCCTGATCGCCAACAACCCGCACGAGCATCCGAAGGCGCTGTGGAGCGACCAGGCCGACGGCGAACGCATTCGCGTGTGGGAGTGCCGCGACAACGAGCACGAGGCGGAGAAGGTCGCCGCCGAGATCGCGTTCGTGCAGGTATCCAAGAGTGCGGCATGGAGCGACTTCTGCATCCTGTTCCGCGGCAACCACCAGTCACGAGCGCTGGAGAAGGCGCTGCAGCTGCTGCGCATCCCCTACCACCTGACGGGCGGCACCGCCTTCCTGGAGCGCCAGGAAGTGAAGGACGCGATGTCGTGGCTGCGCCTGCTGGTGAACCCGGACGACGATGCGGCCTTCCTGCGCGCGGTGCAGTCGCCGAAACGCGAAGTCGGCGCGACCTCGCTGGCGAAGCTCGCCGAGATGGCCCAGCACGCGCACCTGCCGCTGTCGCGTGCGGCCGAATCGATGGGCGCGCTGAAGGCGCTGCCGCCGCGCGCGGCCAATGGTCTCAGCGCCTTCGTCGACATCGTGCGCGACCTGCGCCGGCATGCGGAGGAGCTGCCGCCGGCCGACCTGGTCCGCCGCCTCAGCGAACGCTCCGGCCTGCTGGCGGACCTGCGTTCGCAGTGCAAGGACGAGGCCTCGTTCCAGCGCCGTCGCGCCAACCTCGACGAGCTGGCCGACTGGTTCGAGGGCGGGCCGCGCGGCAGCTCGGCCGGCGATCTCGCCGCGCAGCTCGCGCTGCTGTCGCGCAACGACAAGGACGACGGCGGCAACCAGGTGCGCCTGATGAGCCTGCACGCCGCCAAGGGACTGGAATTCCGCTACGTCTTCATCGTCGGCTGCGAGGACGGCACGCTGCCGCACGAGACCAGCGTCGAGGAAGGCAACCTGCAGGAAGAGCGACGCCTGATGTACGTGGGCATCACCCGTGCGAAGGAGCAGCTGTGGCTCAGCCACAACCGCGAGACGCGCCGCTTCGGCGAGCGCATGCGCCTGCAGCCGAGCCGCTTCATCGACGAGCTGCCGGCGGATGAACTGCAACGCGACGGCGCCGATCCGGTCGCCGATGCGGAACGCAAGAAGGAGCGCGCCAGCGCCGGCCTGGCGGCGATCCAGGCGATGTTCGACTGACCCACGACGGCGGCGGTTGCGCTACGCTGCGCGGCATCGCACTCCGGTGGATCTGGGCATGACGCGCGACAGCAAGGCTTGGCGGTGGATCGGCTTCCTGATCGCCCTCGTCGGCGTCGGCTTTCCGTACTGGCAACTGCCGCCGGAACAGGCCGGCCTGCCGCGCGCACTCTATGGCCCAGGACTCGTCGCCGTCGGCGTGATCGCGATGCTGCTGCGGGCCTTCGGCACCGGACGTTTCCTGACGCTGTGGCTGCTGATCGCGCTGGCGGTGCCGGCCGCGGTACTCGT